>DATKBW010000135.1:0-7214 GCA_035513575.1 Longimicrobiales bacterium
TGGCGGGGCGGGGGGCGCGGGCGGGGCGGTCTTCGCCGGAGCCGGCGCGGCCGTGCGCACCGCGGCCGGCGCATCGTCCCCCGTCTCGACCCGGAAGGCGGCGCCGCACTCCCGGCACTTCGTGGCGATACCGCCGTGCGGCACCCGGGTCGGGTCGATCCGGTAGACCGTGCTGCACTCCGGACACGCGATGTTCATGGCTGGTTCGCTGCCGTTGAGTTCTCGGTTGCGCCGCGGTCGATCTCCGCCGGGTCCACGGGATCGTCGCTGCGGCGGTCGACCGCGTAGACGGAACCCGGGAGCGTCTTGGCGTACGACTTCATCTCGGTGGCCAGCTCGCTCACGCGGGCGGGGTGCGAGAAGACGCGGTTGCGGTTCGTCACGACGCCGATGGACAGGGACATCAGGGGGATCTGGTGCACGTTCCCCCGGCGGTCCTTCGCCAGGAAGCTCCCGGCCCGACGGTCGTCGGCGGTGTACTGCCAGGGGATCAGCTCGTCGAAGATCTCGAGGATCTCCTCGCAGCACGGCTCCATGAGCTCCAGCGGGACGTTGAAGATGAAATCGTCGCCGCCGATGTGACCGATGAAGCCGGTGGGCGCGTACGCCTTGACCACGTCGCGGAGGATCTTCGCGAGCAGGCTGATGACGCCATCGCCGCGGTTGTAGCCGTAGCGGTCGTTGAACTCCTTGAAGTGGTCGAGGTCCGCGTAGCACACGGCGAAGCGCTGGCCGCTGCGGATCCGCTCCGTGATGTCGCGCTCGATCTGGGCCGTACCGGGGAGCCGGGTGGACGGGTGGACGCTCACGTCGCGGTCGGCACGGTTGAGCGTCACCTGGAGGCGGATGCTCTTCTCCTCCAGGCTCATCCCCGCGGTGAGCAGCTCGTCCGCCCCCACCTCCATGGCCTCCAGGGCACGGCGCTCGTCGCCATCCGCGAAGAGGATCACCGGAATGACGGCGCTGAAGGGCTCTCCCTTGAGCGTCCGACAGGTCCCGATGGCGTCGGCATCGAGAGGGCTGCCGAAGATGACGCACGCGGGGAACGACCGGTTCACGAGCTCGATGATGCTGGCGCAGCTGGACGCCCGCACGACGCTCATGCCGTTTCGTTTGGCGAACTCGAGGACCAGGTCGGGAGGCGGCTGGTCACCCGGCGCGCGGAAGGCCACCACCGGCTTGAAGTGCATCGCCGTCAGAACACCGGAAACTGGTTGGGGGGAAAGCGTCCTCAACATACCCCCGGAACCGCGCCCTGTCAAAGCGCTTGAGTGCGTTCAGGGGGCGTCGTCGAGGGGGCGTCGTCGAGGAGCGCGAAATCGATCTTGCGGTTCTCGAGATCCACCCCCGCGACCCGCACCCGGAGCCGGTCGCCCAGCCGGAAGCGCCGTTTGCGGTTCTCCCCCACGAGGGCGAACTGCTCCTCCAGGAAGACGTAGTAGTCGTCCTCCAGGGAGCTCACGTGCACCAGTCCCTCGACGAAAAAGCGGTCCAGGAGGATGAACAGCCCGAAGGAGGTGACGCCGCTGATGGTGCCCTCGAACGCGTCCCCGACGTGCTGTTGCATGAACTCCACCTTCTTCAGGTCGACGCTGTCCCGCTCCGCGTCCACCGCCACCCGCTCCCGTTCGCTCGTCCTGCGCGCCACGCCCGGAAGCAGCTCCGTCCGGAGCTCCTCCGGGATGCGCTCCCCCGCGACGAACGCCCGCGTGAGGATCCGGTGCACCACCAGGTCCGAGTACCGCCGGATGGGCGAGGTGAAGTGGGTGTAATGATCCGTCGCGAGGCCGTAGTGGCCCAGCGGCTTCTCGCTGTATCGCGCCCGCTTCATCGACCGGAGCACGACCGTCGAGACCAGGCTCTCCTCGGGCCGGTCGTCGAACTTCGCCAGCGCCTTCTGCAGGTCCCGGGGCGCCGGCTTTTCCGGGACCCGCACACCCAGGCTGCCCAGGAACGTCCGCAGCGTCTCGATCCGGTCGGGGTCCGGCGGCTCGTGCACCCGGTGCAGGAAGGGCAGCCGCCGCCTGCCCGCCTCCCGGTCCACCACCTCGTTCGCCAGGATCATGAAATCCTCGATCAGCTTGTGCGTCTCGAGCCGGAGCACGCGCTGGATGTCCGTGGGCTCCCCCGCCGTGTTCAGCACCACGCGTGCTTCCGGGAGGTCGAAGTCGATGCTCCCCCGCTCCGCCCGCTTCGCCCGCAGCTTGCGGCTGAGCCCGAGGAGCGCGGCGAGCGAATCCCGCACCTCCTCCGACGCGCTCCGGCCGCCATCGAGCACGGCCTGGGCGTCATCGTAGGAGAGCTTGTGCGCGCTCCGTATGACGCTCCGGACCAGCTCCTGGCCGCGGACCTCGGCGTCGTCGTTCATCCGGAGGAGGAGGCTGACCGCGAGGCGGTCCTCGTGGGGCCGCAGCGAGCACAGGTCGGCCGAGAGGGCCTCGGGGAGCATGGGGACGACCCGGTCCACCATGTAGACGCTGGTGCCGCGCAGGAACGCCTCCTGGTCGATGACGCCGCCCTCCTCGACGTAGTGGGACACATCGGCGATGTGGACGCCGACCTCCCACAGCCCGTCCTCGTCGGGCCGGATGGACAGCGCGTCATCGTGGTCCTTGGCCTCCGCCGGGTCGATGGTGAAGACGAGCTGCCCGCGCAGGTCGCGCCGCCCTTCGAGGTCCTCGGGGCGGATCCCCCTCCGCGCCAGCCGGTCGGCCTCCCGGTCCACGTCGGCGGGGAAATCGAGGGGCAGCTCGTGGCCGTACGCCACGGCGAGCACATCCACGCCGGGATCCCCGAATCGACCGAGGACCCGCTCCACCTCTCCGGCCGGTCCCCGCTGGGTGTCACCCCAGCTGGTCACCCGGACCACCACGACGTCGCCGTCCTTCGCGCCCCCCTCCTGGCCGGGGGGCACGAATACGTCCCGCGTGATCTTCTGGTCTTCCGCCACCACGAACCCGAAGCTCCGCGACGGGTGGTACACGCCCACCACGGTCTCCCGCGCCCGTTCCAGGACCTTGATGATGCGTCCCTCGGGACGATCACCGCGCCGGCGGCGCTCGACCCGGGCGACGACGCGATCCCCGTCCAGCGCTGAGCCGAGCCCGTTCGGGGGGATGAACACGTCCGTCCCCTCCTCCGGGTTCACGAACCCCGCCCCGCTCCGGATGGTCTGGAGCTGACCCACCACGAGGTTGATCTTCTTCGGGACGGCGTACCGCTGCCCCTTCACGCGGTAGAGGAGCCCCTCGTCCACCAGCCGGCCGAGCGCCTCCTTGAACTCGGGGTAGTCGGCCTCCTCGACGCCGACCGCGCGCGCCAGCTCCTTCGACTTCAGGGGATGCTGCGCCTCGGTCTGGAGGTGGCGGATTATGGCTTCAGCGGTCTTGTCCATGGTCGCTCGCAAGGGGAACGCGGACGCGCAGGCGCCATTCGAGGCCGCCGGGGCCGGGCGCGAGGGCCGCATCCAGGGCGGGGCGGCTCCCGGCGCGCAGCCGGGCCGCGATGAGCCCGTCGACGGCGGAGACGAGGTGGTTGGCGAGAATCACGCCAACCGCGGTCGTCTGCGTGCGGCGGGAGTCGTCGGCGGCGCCGATCAGGCGGCGAAACCGGTCCAGGTCGCTCTCGCGACCGACCCACGTCCAGAGAAATCCCGGACCGGCCGCGCGCGCCTCGTACCAGGCCAGCGCGTCCGCGTATTCGGGGCCGTCCGGGTCGATCGCGCCGCCGGGCAGGTAGATTCCCCGGGCGATCTCCCACACCGAGCCGTTGTAGGTGGATGGGTCCGGCTCGGGCTGCACCCCCGCCGCGGGATCGGCGTCGAAGGCGCCGCTGGCGTGGTAGTGGCTCATCACCTCGTAGTAGGACCAGCCACCATCCTGCCGCGGACCTTCCTGGATCCGCGCCGCGTCCCACGCGAGGTCGCGGTAGCCGTCCCGGTATCGTCCGAACGCGTGGGCGGCGTCCGCCCAGAGCCACCAGAGCCCCGCCTCGACGGCCAGGTACAGCGGCCACCGGCGGAGCCCCAGCGCGGCCTGCCCCGCTCCGGGCAGCACGAGCGAGGCCGTGAAGGCGCCCGCCGGCGTGCGCAGCGCCTCGACGACCCCCGGTGTCCCGGCCCCAGGGGATTCGACCGCGGGAACGGAGAGGAGGGAGGCCGTGGGAGGCGCGTCCTGACCACCCGCGGGCGCGGCGGCGGCCAGGAGGGCCGCGGCCATGAAGGCGCGGTGCACGGTCAGAAGTTGAGTCCGAAAGAGACCTGGAACGGCTCCGTGTCGGCCTCCAGGCTCGAGTTCACGAACGATCGGGCCACGGCCACGTCGAACCGGTCGTAGCGGAGCTCCACCCCGACCGCCGCTCCGGTGCCCAGCCCCTCGCCCGCGGCGTAGCCCGCCCGCACGAAGATGATCCGCTGCATGTCCAGCTCGAGCCCGAACGAAGGCGCGAAGTCGCCCGGCTCGCGGGGGCTGTCGCGGACATCCACGAGGACCCGCGCGGCAAGGGGGCTGTCCGCCCTGAGCAGCGCCAGGACATCATAGCCGACACCGAGGTGCAGGCGGGCGGGGAACGCGTCCGCCTGGGCCGCGTTCACCATCTGGAGCGGGAACCCCAGGTTCACCAGGGCGACACCCAGCTCCAGGGCGGGGTGCCAGGAGGGGGTGAACCGCAGGCCGAAGTCCACCGCGTGCGTGGTCCCCCGCGACTCCTCGCCCCCGCAATCGCCGGTGCAGTCGATGCGCTGCTGGAAGAGCTTGTAGCTGACGCCGCCCGACAGCCCCCCGACCAGCGTCGTGGCGAACGACGCGACCAGGAGGTGGTCCCGCAGCGACAGCTCGCCGATGGGCTGCCCCGTGACATCCGTCGTGGTGATCTCGCCCTTGTCGAACAGCTGATAGGAGATCCCGAGCGTGCTCGAGAACGGCGTGATCAACAGCGAAAAGGCGTCGATCTGCGCCGCGAGGCTCATGTCCGAATGGTGCACCACGAATGTGTTCGTGCGGAGCCCCGCCAGCCCGGCCGGATTGAGGAACACCGCGTCGGGGCCCGCCCGCGCGGTCAGCGTCCCCCCGACCGCGCTCGCCCGGGCCCCCACGGGGACCAGGAGGAGCAGACAGCACTCCTGGGAGCGGTCCGGCTCCGGCTCGCCCTGGCCGTCGGCGCCGGCGGGGACGAGGAGGGCCAGCGCGGCCACGCCGAGCGCCCGGGCCACCCGGGTGAGGTCAGGCCGACGCGTCCAGCGGCTTCGCTTCATCGATCAGCATGATGGGGATGTCGTCGCGCACCTCGTAGCGCAGGCGGCAGGCATGGCACACCAGCTCCTCCTGCGCATCGGTCCGGTGCTCGAGCTCCCCCTTGCACCGGGGGCACACCAGGATCTCCAGCAGCCGCTCATCCAGCATCGTGCCTCCTCTATTGGTCCTCCGGGACCCGGTAGCCCAGCCGCTTCAGCGCCGCGGCGTTCTTCCGCCACCCGGCCAGCGGCTTCACCCACAGGTCCAGATACACCCGGCGTCCCACGAACGCTTCGATCTTCTCACGCGCGCGGCTGCCCAGCTGCTTGATCGCCGCGCCCCCCTTTCCGATCAGGATCCCCTTCTGACTCGCCCGCTCGACGAAGATCTCCGCCCGGATGAAGATCGGGTCCTCCGCCTCCCGGAACTCTTCCACCCGTACAACGCTCGAGTACGGCACTTCCTGCTCGTATTCCTCGAAGATCGTCTCGCGGATCAGCTCCGCCACGAAGAAGCGCACCGGCTGCACCGCCAGGTCCTCTTCCGGATACAGGAACGGCGACGGCGGGAGCCCCGCGATGAGCGCCGCCCGCAGGGCCTCGAGCCCTTCCCCCGTGGCCGCGGAGATCCGCAGCGGATCCCGCCCCAGCGACGCGCGGCTCCACCCGGCGGCCCGTTCCACCGCGGCCGGATCCGCCGCGTCCACCTTGTTCACCGCCACCTGGAGCGCGGGCCCCCGCGACCGCAGCCGCGCCAGCACCCCTTCGCTGAAGACCGGGGGATCGTCCCGCGTCGGATCCAGGAGCAGGAGGACGACGTCCGCGTCCCCCACGGCCGCCAGCGCCGACTCCAGCATCGAGGCGTGCAGCATGTAGCGCGGCTCCAGCAGCCCAGGCGTATCCACGAACACCATCTGCACGCCGTCCCCGGTGAGCAGTCCGAGCACCTGCTCCCGCGTCGTCTGCTCCCGCGCCGTCACGATACTCAGCTTCTCCCCGATCAGCGCGTTCAGCAGCGTGGATTTCCCGACGTTCGGCCGCCCCACCAGCGCCACGTAGCCGGCACGGGTGGCCTCGTCCACGGGCGACCCATTCCCCTCGCCTGCATCCTCCGTCATACGCAAACATAGACGCCCCCTCCGCCCCGGACAACGAACCGACCCGCGCCGCGACGTCCTCGGTCCCCACCGACCGGGCGGGAGGAGGGTGACGAGGCGCGAACGTAGCGAAGCAGAAGGCGAAGGCGAGTTCACGGCGTGAGGGTGAGGGAGAGAGTGGCCGAGGGGCGAGGTGGGGGGAGCTTGACTGGGGGTGCAGGGGCGAGGTGTGGTGGTGCAGGAGCGCCCCGGGACACGGTGGGTGCCCCGGGGCGCTCCGGAAGTGGAGGCCGGCGACGTCGTACTCTCCCACGCGGTCTCCCGCGCAGTACCATCCGCGCAGCGAGGCTTAACGACCGTGTTCGGGATGGGAACGGGTGTGGCCCTCGCGCCATTGTCGCCGGCCATGTGCGTGGCCACCGGGAGCGTTTGCTCCGGCGGCCGTTGTATGGCCAACCTGCGTGTGGGAGCTGGAAGAGAAGTGCTTCAGTGCTTCGGAGTGAGGTGTGCTCGTACGAAGTTCAGGGGACGACCAAGCCGCACGGGCAATTAGTACCGCTCGGCTGAGCATGTCGCCATGCTTGCACCTGCGGCCTATCGACGTCCTCGTCTCGAACGGCCCTTCAGAGGGCTTGCGCCCTGGGAGTGCTGGTCTTGGGGGAGGCTTCCCGCTTAGATGCTTTCAGCGGTTCTCCCGTCCCGACGTAGCTACCCGGCGATGCCGCTGGCGCGACAACCGGTACACTAGAGGTCGGTCCATCCCGGTCCTCTCGTACTAGGGATGGGGCCCCTCAACACTCCTGCGCCCACGACGGATACAGACCGAACTGTCTCACGACGTTCTGAACCCAGCTCACGTACCGCTTTAACGGGCGAACAGCCCGACC
>DATKBW010000136.1:0-42792 GCA_035513575.1 Longimicrobiales bacterium
CCGCCGCGGGACCAGCCGCCGCGCCGCCGGCCGCGTCCCGCCACCCCACCCACCCGGGCCCGCGGACCACCCGGCCCGGCAGCGCGCCCGTGTGCTCGCCGTCCCGGAGCACCCGCACGCCGTTGACGAACACGTGGCGAACGCCCGTGGAATACCGGTGCGGATCCTCGAAGGTGGCGTGGTCGGTGATGGTTGCGGGGTCGAACACGACGATGTCGGCGAAGAACCCGGGCCGCAGCTCGCCCCGGCCGCGGATCCCGAGGTTGCCGGCCGGCAGCGACGTGAGGCGGCGGATCGCCTCCTCGAGCGGGATCAACCCTTCCTCCCGGACGTACCGGCCGAGGAGGCGGGCGAAGTTGCCGTAGGCCCGGGGGTGCGGGTTCGACCGGAGGAACACGCCCTCGGGAGCGAGGGAGCCGGCGTCGGAGCCGAAGCTCAGCCAGGGCAGCCGGACCTGCCTCCGGACGTTGTCCTCTGACATGAGGAAGTAGACCGTGCCCACGTCGTCGTCGTTCTGGACGACGAGGTCCATGGCGGTCTCCTCGGGCGACTTCCCGCGCATCCGCGCGACTTCCGCGAGCGATTTCCCGGTGAGGTAGCGGAGGGAGTCCTCGGTGAAGCCGACCAGGAGCACGCGCTCGGGGGAGCCGGCGAGGAGGTAGAGGCTCTCCCATTCGTCGGTGGGGGTGCGCATCTCCTCCACCACCCGGGCCCGGATCGCCGGGTCCTGGAGGCGCCGCTTCCACTCGGCGAACCCGCCCTCCTGCACCCACGGCGGCATGGCCGCGTCCAGCCCCGTGGCGCCGGCGGTGTAGGTGTACATGTCGGCGGTGATGCGGAGCCCCTCCCGGCGCGCGGCCTCCACGCGGGCGATCACGGAGTCGAGCTTGCCCCAGTTCTCCGTGCCGGCCTGCTTGAGGTGGTAGATCTCCGCCGGGAGCCCCGCCTCGCGCGCGATGGTGATGAGCTCGTCCACGGCCGGGAGCAGCGCGTTCCCCTCGCTCCGCATGTGGGAGATGTACATGCCGCCGTAGCGGGCGGCCTCGCGGGCCAGGGCGATGAGCTCGTCCGTGCCGGCGTAGAAGGCGGGGGCGTAGATGAGCGAGGAGCCGACGCCCAGCGCCCCCTCCTCCATGGCCTGGCGCACGAGGGCGCGCATGCGGCCGAGCTCCCCGGGCGTCGGCGGCCGGTCGTCGTAGCCGACCTCGTGGACGCGGACGGTCGTCGCCCCGATGAACGACGCGACGTTGGGCGCGATGCCCTTCCGCTCGAGGTGCTCCAGGTACTCGCCGAGGGTGGTCCACGCGATGTCGTACTCGATGTCGCCCTGCCGCGACCGCAGCAGCGCCTTCATGGTGTCCGAAAGCGGCCCCATGGACGACCCCTCGCCGAACACCTCCAGCGTGACGCCCTGCCGGATGTCGCTCTGGGACCGGCCGTCCTCGATCAGCGACTCGGTGGCCCAGCTCAACATGTTGATGAAGCCCGGGGCGACGGCCAGACCGGTGGCCTCCACCTCGACGCGCGCCCGGACGCCGGCCAGGTCGCCCACGGCGGCGATCCGGTCGCCGCTCACGGCGATGTCGGCCGCGCGACCGGGGCCGCCGGTACCGTCGTAGAGGGTGCCGCCGCGGATGACGACGTCGTAGGTCGGCGCGGTGCCGGCCGTCGTGGCGGCGGAGCAGGCGCCCGCGGCGAGGCTGGCGGTCAGGAGGACGATCAGGGTCGGTCGCATTCCAAGGCTCCTCAGGCGAGTACTCCCCCGGCGATGAAATAGAGGATGGTGGCCAGCGCGGCCCCGGCCAGTGCCATGGGCAGCTGGGTGAGGGTGTGGTCCATGAGGTCGCCGCCGGTGGCGAGGGCGGCCAGGATGGTGCTGTCGCTGATGGGCGAGCACTGGTCCCCGAACACGGCCCCGCCCACCACGGCCCCGAACGCCAGGGCGAGGTACGCGGGGTCCGGGTGGACCGCCCAGGCCAGCGGCAGCGCGATGGGGAAGACCACCGCGAACGTGCTGAACGAGCTGCCGATGGAGAAGGAGACGGCGGCGCAGAGGGCAAAGAGCCCGGCGGGCAGGAGCGGCGCGGGGATCCCGCCGGCGGTGGCGTCCACGAGGTACGCGGCCGCGCCGACGGCGCGCGACACCTCGCCGAGCGTGACCGCGAGCCCCAGCACCAGCGCGCCGATGGTCACGCCCTTGATCCCGTCCACCAGGCCGTCCACGGCGTCCGTGAGGCGCATCCCCCGGAGGAGTGCGAGCAGGAACGCGGCGGCCACCGCCAGGGCGAACGCCTCGGCCACGGGGACGCGGATCCCGCCGAGGTTCCCCGCCGCGAGCGCCGGCACGACGCCGCTCGCGGCGACGCCGATGAGCAGGCCGAGAGGGACGAGGAAGTCCACCATCGAGGGGCGGTACCCCGCGGGGACGCGGGTCCCCTGCAACTCCGCGGACGAGAGCGGACGCGACCCCTCGCGGTCGAGCGCGCCCGATTCCCGCGCCCGCCGCCGGGCGTCGGCCATGCGGCGCCCCTGCCACGGCAGGACCTCCAGCGCGAACGCCAGCGCCGTCAGCACGGCGATGATGGCGTAGAAGTTGGCGGGGATCGCGCGGAAGAAGAAGGAGACGGCGTCGCCCTCCGTCGCCAGGACGGGAACCGTTCCCGCCACGAGCCCGGCCACGTAGAGGGGCCACACGTTGAAGGGGATGATGGAGGCGACCGGCGAGGCGGTGGCGTCCACGAGGAAGGAGGCCTCCTCGTGGGAGACCCGGTTCTCCTCCACCACCGGCCGGGTGGTGGTGCCGGTGAGGACGGCCGAGATGGTGCCCCCCTGGTGGATCACCAGGCCGAGCCCCCAGGTGAACAGCTTCGCGGTGCGGGGACCGCGCACCACCCGATCGCCGGCCCAGGCGGCGAACCGGTGCGCCCCGCCGGTGCGGGCCCACAGCCCGATGAGCCCGCCGAGGGCCCAGAAGTAGACCAGGACGATGAGCGCGAAGGAACGGGTCGCCAGGGCGGGCATGAAGAACGCCTCGACGACGTTCGCCCGGCCCATCACCACCCCGCCGATGAGGACGCCGAACACCAGCGAGGTCACGACCTCACGGGTGGCGAAGACGAGGATGAGGGCGGCGAGCGCGGGGAGGAGGGACGCCCAGCCGTAATGGCCATCCCGCAGCGCCGCGGCGCCGCCGCCGAGCCAGGCGGCCCCGAACGCGAGCAGGATGACAGCGCCGGTCAGCGCCCCTCGAATGGATGGCGGTCGAGGCATGCCACAGGGTGCGCCTCCGACCGCGACCGCGCAATGGACGGCTGCCTCAGCCCCGCTACCGGTAGATCGCCGTATGCACCCGGCCGTCCGCGCCGACGTAGCCGCGATACATGCCGGCGGAATTGAACGTCATGACCACGTGCCCCTCCCCGTCCAGCGCGACGATCCCGCCGGTCTCCGGCTCCTGCGCCTCCAGCTGCTCCATGATCATGGCATGCGCGGACTCCTCCAGGGAGATCCCCTGATAGCGCATCCGCGCGCAGATGTCGTAGGCGACGACGTTGCGGATGAAGTACTCGCCCCACCCGGTGGCGCTGACGCCGCAGTTCGGCCCCGCGTACGTGCCCGCGCCGATGACCGGGGAGTCGCCGATCCGCCCCCACTTCTTGTTCGTCATCCCCCCCGTCGAGGTACCGGCGGCGAGGGCGCCGCTCCGATCCAGCGCCACGACGCCCACCGTGCCGAACGCGTCGTCCGCGCCGCCGCTCTCACCGCGGCGGGCCTCCTGGAGAGCGCGCCAGCGGTGCTCGGTATGGAAATAGGAGGGGTCCACCAGCTCGATGCCACGGAGCCGGGCGAACTCCTCGGCCCCCGCGCCCGACAGCATGACGTGCGGGGACTGCTCCATGATCATCCGCGCCAGATCGATGGGGTTCCTGACGCGCGTCACTCCCGCCACCGCCCCGGCCGCCAGGGTGGGACCGTACATGATGCTGGCGTCGAGGGAGTTGGTCCCCTCGGCGGTGAAGACCGCGCCCTTGCCCGCGTTGAAGAGCGGGGAGTCCTCCATGACGTTGATGGTGGCCGTGACGGCGTCCAGGCTGCCCCCGCCGTCCCGCAGCACGGCATGGCCCGCCCGCATGGCCGCCTCCATCGTCTCGCGGTACTGCCGCTCCATCCCGGGGGTCATGCTTTCCCGGGTGATGGTGCCGGCGCCGCCGTGGATGACGAGGCCCCAGTCGATGCGCGGGATCTCGTCGAGTGCGGCCGGCGCCCCGACCCGGGTAGGGGGGTTCGGCGAGGAGGCGCAGCCGAGGGTGCCGAGGACGAGCGCGGCGGCGGCCGTGCGGAGGCTGCTGGTAGTCATGAGCTCCACCATCGGTACGGTTTCGGGGTCGCGGGGCAACGTAGTGAGCGGTGTCGGCGCGGGCCACCTACTCGATCGGCTTCAGGTTCGCCACGATCGCGTCGCGCCGGGGCTCGAGGAACGGCGGCAGCGCCACGGCCTCGCCCAGGGTGGCCGGATCCTCGTCCACGGCGAAGCCGGGCCCATCCGTGGCGATCTCGAAGAGGACGCCGTTCGGCTCCCGGAAGTAGAGGCTGCGGAAGTAGTAGCGGTCCACCTCGCCGGAATTCGGGATGCGCAGCCGGTTCAACCGCTCCGTCCACGCGTGGTACTCCGCCTCCGTGGGCGTGCGGAACGCCACGTGGTGCACACCGCCGGCACCCTGGCCGGCGGGGGGTAGATCCGGCTGAACGGCCACGTGGAGCTCCGCGGCGGGGCCGCCATCGCCCATCTCGAACACGTGGACCGCGCCCGGGCCATACCCGGGGTGCGCGAACTCGCGGACGAGGCGCATGTTGAGCACCTCCGTGAGAATCAGGTCGGTGGGGTGCAGGGTCGGCGCGCTCAGGACGATGGGACCCAGCCCGCGGATCTGATGCTCGGCCGGAACGGGGCTGTCCTCCCAGGGCACCGGATCGTCGCCCGCCCCGCCATCGTCCACGAGGGCGAGCCGCTGGCCCTCCGGATCCTCGAAGTCCACCGTGGCGCGGCCATCCCGCTCCACGACGGCGACGTTCTCGCCTCCGCCGTTCCCCGCCCCTGCGTCCGCCAGCCGCCGTGCCCACCACTCCAGCGAATCGTGGCCGGTCACCCGCAGGTGCGTGCGGATCAGACTGTGGGTGCCCCGCCGCTCCCGTGGCATGGGCCAGTCGAAGAACGTGACGTCGGTGCCGGGCGAGCCGATCCCGTCCGCGTAGAAGAGGTGGTAGGCGGACGTGTCATCCTGATTCACGCTCCGCTTCACGAGCCGCATCCCCAGGACCCGGGTGTAGAAGCGGTGGTTCTCCCGCACGTCGGCGGTGATGGCGGTCACGTGGTGGAGGCCCTTCAGGTCCACGGTGCGCTCCTCGAGAGGGTTCCCTTCACTCGCCCGCATCCTTCGGGCCGACGACGCCGAGGGCAAGGATCCGCGCTCGTACGGCCCCGGGGATGGACGCCTTCCGGGCGGCGCCATAGTCGTAGGAGACGACGACGCCGCCCCCCTCCCCCGCCACCTCCCCCAGCGCCTCGCTGACGACGCGGTACTCCATGGTGAACCGGTCCTCGCCCACGTCGGTCGTCCGCGCACCGACGCGGACGGTGTCCGGGAAGCCGAGCGGGCGGCGGAACCGGCAGTGGGTCGAGGCCAGGATCGGACCGACGCCGCCGCCCTCGCCCCCCGCGGTGAAGTCGATGGCGCGCAGGTAGGCGATCCGGGCGCTCTCGAACCAGCGGAAGAAGACCGTGTTGTTGACGTGCCCGAACGCGTCCATGTCGCCCCAGGCGACGGGGACGTCGATGACGATGGGGAACCCGGCCAGGGCCGACTCAGGCATCGGACCGGGCGTGGGCATCCGCGCGGTCGCGCGGGGTCCAGAAGCTGCTCAAGGCCGACGCCGCCATCCGCGACGCCGGCTTGCCGGGATGGGCCTGCGGGCCTGCGCCTGACGAGCCAACCCGCCGGCGCGACGCGGCCTCACATCCGGTTCCGCCGCTCGCGGACCTTCTCCTGCAACGCCTTGGCGCGGGCCTCGATGGCATCCTCCACGCGCTCGAGGGGGACCTCCCCGCCATCCAGCTCGAGCGTGAACGGGCCGCCGTCCCGCTCGTCCAGGTCCGCGATCCGGCCGCGGGTGTCCTCCACCTTCCGCAGCGCGAACAGCGCTTTCTGGAGCCAGGAGGACTGGCTCTGCATCAGCCGCGTACGCCGGCGCTCCTTGCGCTTCTCTTCGGTCACATCGCTCCCTTCGTGGACGGTCCGCGCCAGCGGCGCGCAGGAACCGGGCCGGCGGGGGCGCCCCCCGGCTCCCCTCACGCCGCGCCGTACCGGCGCTGTGCGCGCTCGCGGGCCCGCGCGGCCTCGGTTTCCCGGTCCTTCGCGGGGGCAGTGGTGACCAGGGCGTCCAGCAGCTCGCGGGTCACGGCCGAGACCCGTTCGACGGCCGCATCGAACGCCGCTTCGTTGGCCCGGGACGCCTTCGTGAAGCCGCTCACCTTGCGGACGTACTGGAGCGCCGAGGCGCGGACCTCGTCGTCCGTGGTGGGCGGATCGAAATTGAACAGCGGCTTGATGTTGCGGCACATGGCTCGTTCCTCGGGTGAGCGGGGGTCGTTCGACGCCGTCAGCTCTCCCGCAGCCACGCGCCGCAGAGTACTCGCCGGAGGTCGAACGCGGTGATCCGGAGGGCGGGACCGGGTGTGCGCCGCAGGTCGCCGGGCGCCGGCCGCGGGTCGAACAGGGGGTCCAGGAACCACACGCCGACCCGGGCGAGGGGGTCGGCGGGCTCGCGGTCGTCGAGCCACACGGCCCGGAGCGGACGACGGCGCCCCCGCCGAGCGCGGTCCAGCCCGGCGCCTTCCACGAGCCCGATCACGGCGCCCGCGAGGAGCGTGCGCCAGAGCCGTCGCTTTCGCACGTGTGCTCCTCCCTGCTGCTGCGCTACGCCGTCGGGCCGCGGCCGTCTAGCTGCCGCGGCGGATCGGCGCCGGCGACGCGTGGCGGGGGTGCCCCGGCGCCTGCGGCGCCGGCCGATGGGCGTGGGGAACGCCCTTCTTGTCGGCCACCGGCCGCTTCCCCTTGCGGCCCTGCCTTCTCCGACTCATCGCTCCGCCTCCTTCCACGATGAAACGGGGCTCGCCTCCTGAAAGTTGTCAGGGAGCGCCGCGCCGAGCAAGCCGGACGCTCCCCTCGCTGTTCGACCGCGGACCTCGTCGCCTCAGTCGAACATGTCGAAACGCGGATTCACGATGTCGCTGAAGATGGAGCCGAAGCGGTACGAGAGCCCCAGGGACGCGACGTAGCGGTAGTTCGTCGCCAGCTCCCGCTGCCGTGTGAGGATCTCCTCCTCCGTGAGCCCCGCCGCGGGCAGCTGGATCTGGTTCCGGATCATCCCGACGCTGCCATGGAGGCGGGCGGAGAGGCCGCGGATGAGCCGCACGTTGAATCCGCCGCCCACCCGCGCGCTGAACTGCGGATCGGTCCACGGCTCCCCGTTGCCGAAGGTGGTGACGTAATGGTCCGCTTCGGCCGAGACATCGATCGTCCCCCAGGGCTGCGTGACGTCGTAGCTGACGACCAGGAGCTGCTGCAGGATCGTCTCTTTCGTGGCGTCGAAGATCGTGGAGTCGGCGTAATTGTTGTAGCGCGGGCCGATGGCGTACAGCACCGTGAGGAGCCGCCGGGTAGCTTCTTCGTAGGGAAAGACGTTGTACTCCAGCGCCGGGCCCACGACCACGCTGGCATCGTAGTTGGCGAACGACGACCGGCTCCAATCCACGAGGGCGCCCACCCCCCAGTGTGCCCCGACGGAGCGCGCCATCAGCGCGCTGGCGCCGTAGGATTCCCTGCGGGACGTGAAGGTCGTGCTGTCATCCAGCTCGAATTCGCTACGGTTCGTGGAGCCCCGCACGGAGAAGAGCGTCTTCCAGCGCTCGGTCACGCGATTCGCGGAGGCCGATCCGAAGCCCGACAGAGACCGCTGCTGGGACTCGCCGTCGAGAAAGCCGTTCACTCCCACCCGGAAGGTCCAGCGATTCCACGGGTCCTCGGTCTGCACGGTCCCCTCCGCCGCGCCGCCGGTGGGCGCCTGCACCTCGATGATCGGCGGCGCCGGCGTCGCCTGCGCAAAGGGGGCCAGCGCCAGGCGCACCACGTCCACGAGCGCCGTCCGTTCATCGGCCACGGTCGCGTCCGCGGCCACGGTCGTCGTCACCGTCATGCGATCGCCCTCGAAGACCCCCCGGCCCCGCAGCTGGAACGTGTACGCCGACCCGCCGGCGCCGGTCTGCTGCCGGGTCCCCAGCACGTGGATATCGGCATCCTGGCGGTCCCGCACGAACGCCACCCACGGGATCTCCTGGACGAAATAGTCCGAGTCGCACCGGAACCCGTTGCAGTCCAGGAAGACCCGGAGCGGCCGGTCGATGCGCTGGGCCGCGGCCGGGGCGGCAGCCACGAGCAGCAGGAGGAGGGGAAGGAGTCGTGTCGTCGCGAGCTGGCGCATTGAGACCGGTCAAAGGGCGATGGACGGCGCGGGCACGGGGCGCCGGAATGTCGACCCCGCGGCGTCGTGGCGCAACCGCGGGCGCGTTTGGTCCCGGGCCCCCAAGTGAGACGGTCCAGCGTGGGAAAACGTTTACCGCGGGAGGCCCGCCTACTCGTCCCGTACGGCGAGCCCCGCACGCCTGCCGGCAATGCCAGTGCGAGGAGGTGCCCCCGCGGCGGGCAGGTCGTACACTTCACGGATGGCCGAAGACGCGGAACACGGCGATCTCTCCGACGTCCGGTACTTCTCCTGGGAGGAGGCCGACCGGATGCTTCCGCTGGTGCGGCGGATCGTGGCGGACATCGGGGAGCAATGGCGGGAGCTGGAGCCGCTGATGGCGAGGTGGCAGGCGCTGCCGGCGGCGCTGCGGGTCGGGGCGTCGGCCGGGGAGATGAAGGCGGGGCTGGATGCCCGCACGGCGGCGGTGGATGAGCTGGTGGGTGAGCTCCAGGAGCTGGGGTGCTACTTCAAGGGCTTCCAGGAGGGGCTGGTGGACTGGTACAGCCTGTATGCCGGGCGTGCGGTGTTCCTGTGCTGGAAGGCGGGCGAGGAGGAGATCGCCTGGTGGCACCAGATCGACGCGGGGTTCAGCGGGCGGCAGCCGATCCCGGCATCGCAGCGGGGGGCGTTTCGCGGCGCCGAGTGAGCCGGGGCCGCCGTCGCGGTGCGGCCCTCGCCGCTGGGATCCCGCGGTGAAACAGGGCTTGCGCGCGGCGCGTAGAGGAGGCTGGCGACGATCCCACCCCACAGGAGCTCGTGTCATGCAGCCGCGCCGTGTCCCGCGCATCCGGTCCGTGTCCCTCGTCGCGCCGTGCCTGGCGGCCATCGCTGTCGCGCTCTCCCTCGGCCCGGCCGGGCTCGAAGCGCAGGGGCTCAAGCTCGCGGTGGGTGACGTGGGACTCGGGATCGGGCCGGTGCCCCGCATCGACGGGCTGCGGATCAACTTCCGCGACGACGACCGCTTCGAGCGCGTCCGCGGCATCAACGCCACGATCTGGATGCCCGAAGACGATGCCCGGGGCCACGTGACGGGCCTCGCCCTGGGGCTCCCCGTGACGGGTGCAGCGAGCATCAGGGGCATCGCGCTGGGGGCGGGCGTGGGCGTGCACGAGGAACTGCGCGGGATCGGCGTTGCCCCCCTCGGGATCGGCGTCGGCGGGCAGGTGCAGGGGATCGCGGTCGGCGGGATCGGCGCGGGGGCGGGCAACAGTTTCCACGGCATCGGCGTCGGGGGCCTGGGGATCGGCGCGGGCAACGACATTTCGGGGATCGCCATCGGCGGCGTGGGGGTCGGAGCGGGAAACTCCCTGAGCGGGCTGGCCGTGAGCCTCGGGGGCGTCGGCGCCGGAAGCCGGATCACGGGCGTCACCGTCGCGGGGCTCGGGATCGGCGCGGGGAACCATCTGAAGTGGGTGGCCCTGGCGGGGCTCGGCGTCGGCGCGCCCCGGATCACGGGGGTCGCGGCGGCGCTGGGCGTCGGGGGCGAGGCCGTCGAAGGGGTGGTGCTGGCGCCCGCCTATTTCCGGCTGGAGGAGGGAGGCCGTTTGCGGGGCGTGTCCGTGAGCGCGTTCAACGACGTCCGGGGCGCGCAGCACGGTCTCGTCATCGGACTCCTGAACATCGCGGAGGAGCTCCACGGCGTGCAGATCGGCGTGATCAACATCGCGCGGAACAAGGACCGCTTCGCGGTCCTGCCGCTGCTGAACTACCACCCCTAGTGTCCCGAGCCGGGCCCTGGTCCTCCGCTAGTCCGCGGCCACGGCCCGCGCCCGCTCCGGGGGCCACCCGACGCGCCGGACCAGGTCCTGGAAGCGGGGCTCGCCGCGGAGCGTCGCGAAGGGCGGCGCTGTGGCGACCCAGATCATCCAGTTGAAGCGCTCCTCGTACGCGGCCTCGAGGGCCTCGATCGCTTCCGCCTTCTCCCCCAGCGCCGCGTGGACCTCGGCGATCCCCCACAGGTTGAGCGGGACGGCGTGCCCCGCGCGGAGGGCGGCGAGCGCCCGGTGGGCGTCTTCGCGACGGCCGGCCTTCGCGTAGGCGTACCCGAGAGGCCAACCCCGGAGATCGGACCGGGGCCAGGCCCGCTCCGCGGTGGCGATTGCCGCGTCGTGCTCTCCCGTCTCCGCAAGGAGCATGGTGAGGACCGTGAGGGCGATGGGATGGTCGGGGCCCAGCGCGACGGCCCTGCGCGCGGCGGGGAGCGCCCGCTCGGGCGGCACGCCGCCCCACCACTGGAGCCATGCGTTCCAGGCGGGCCAGCGCGGCGAGAGGGGGTCGATCTCCTCGGCCCGGCCCATCTCGGCGATGGCGGCGTCCAGGTCGCCGTTGAGCTGCAGCCACCAGGCGTAGTGGGCCCGGGTCCCGGCCAGGCCGGGATCGAGGGCGAGGGCCCGGCGGAAGGACACCCCGGCGCCGGGCACGTCCCAGTCCTTGTAGAACCGGATCTCCGCGAGGACGGCGTGGGCGAGAGGGAGCTCGGGATCGAGGCGGAGGGCGTGGTCGGCCGCGGCCTTGGCGCGGACGAGATCCTCGTAAGTGCCGATGGCGCTGTGGCCGATCGCCGAGTACACGGCGGCCAGCCCCCCGTGCGGGAGCGGGTCGGCCGGGTCCAGGTCGATGGCCGACCGGAGCCGGCGGATCGCCTCCGCGTTGTCCGCGGGCGTCCCCTTCGACATGGCGTGCATCCCGCGCAGATACTCGTCGTAGGCCGCCGGGTTCAGGGGCCGGGCTTGCGCCAGCCGGGCCCGCTGTCCGCCCGTCAGCGTCACGTTCACCGCGCCGGCGATC
Source organism: Longimicrobiales bacterium (assembly GCA_035513575.1). Classification (GTDB taxonomy): domain Bacteria; phylum Gemmatimonadota; class Gemmatimonadetes; order Longimicrobiales; family RSA9; genus JAHWKI01. The sequence continues at coordinate 11,368 of DATKBW010000136.1, forward strand.
TCCCGCGTGAGGAGGCGGTGCAGCCCGAGCACGTCGCGCATCTCGCCATCGTACGTCTCGGCCCAGAGGTGCTCCTCCGTGGCCGCGTCCACCAGCCGGGCCTGCACCCGGATGCTGTCGCCCACGCGGAGCACCGACGCTTCGATGAGGGCGCCGACCCGCAGCTCCGCCCCGATCTCCCTGGCCGGCTTCGGCGAGCCGGCGAAGCGCCGCACCGACGATGCCGCCACCACGGGAACGCCGGAGCGGGCCAGCTCGGAGATGAGCGCCTCGTGCATGCCGACGGCGAAATAGTCCTGGTCCGGATCGCTCGCCAGGTTCACCAGCGGGAGAACCGCCAGGCGGTGCAGCGGCGCGGGACGCAGCGTCCCCGCGATCCACCAGCCCCCGCCCGCCAGGACCACCATCACCACCACGACCGCCGTCAGCAGCCGACCCGCCCCGCGCCGACCCACCAACCCGGACGCCGCCTCCGTGCGGCGAACGCCCGCCGGGGTGATCTCGAACGCCCAGGCCAGCGCCACCGCCGCGGGGAACCCCACCACCGAGAGCATCACCAGGAGCGTGACGGTCCAGTCCGGCAGCCCCAGCCGGGGCAGGAACAGCTCCGCCACCTGCACGACGACGAACGCGGCGCCGGCGTATACGGCCGCGACCCGGTACACGCGGCGACGCTTGAGCTCCGCGGACAAATCGCGCAGGCGAGACATGGACGTTCCGGCGAAAGAGGGGGATGGGCCCCCCCGAGTATAGAAGCCGGCTTTCGCGGCCCGCAATGAACTCGTTCGCGGCCCCGCGACCAGCCGGGGCGCCGGCGACCGGGCTCCTCCCGACCGTGAAATCAGGGAAACTCCCGCAGCCGGGGGCACGGCCGGGAGCTAGGTTGGGATGCACCGGCCGCAGCCGGCGTCCTTCCGGGCTGCGAACCCGGAGGCGGGTCGCCACTTTGCGCGGGAGGGCAGCTTCGATGCAACCCCTGATCCTCATCGTCGATCCGAACGTCGACCAGCGCCGCATCCTGGCTTCTCTGCTGGAGGATCGCGGGTACGCGGCCGAGGGAGCGGCGACCGCCGAGGCCGCGCTCGCCTCCATCGCACGCCGCCGGCCCGCGCTGATCATCGGGGAGCACCCGGTTCCCCTCCCCGACGGGCGGGCCCTCTGCACGGCGCTGGCGGAAGATTCCGCCACACGGGACCTTCCCTTCCTCGCCCTCACCTCGCGCGCCATGGCCGCGGAGCTGCAAGCGGCCCGTGCGGCCCACCCCGCCGGCGTGCTGGTGAAGCCGGTTCCCCTCAGTCGAATCGTCGCGAGAGTGTCGGAGCTGATCGGCCCCATCGAATCGGCGCCTCCGGGCTGAGCACGCCGCGCCTCGACCAGCCCGGGCGGAAAGCGGCCGCGACCGGGTGGCGCCGGGCCCGGTTGGGGGGTCCGGCGCCTTGGTTTTCGCCCCCTCCGGCGGTCCGATACGTGCTGCACTGTCCACGCGCGCGTGAGGGCGTTTCGGAACCCGCTCGGAGGGGGCAGGATGAAGCGGCTGACGTTGATCGTCGGCCTGGTGGTGGGATGGTGGGCCGGCCGGTGCTTCGCCCCGCGCGGGGCCCGGCCGGGCGAAGCGCTGCCGGGCCCTGCCCCGTCGCAGTTCGATTTCCTGTCGCTCATGTCCCACGAGCTCAATACGCCGCTCAACATCATCACGGGCTACCTGGAGCTGCTGGAGAGCGGCGTGCCCGAGCCGCTGTCTGGCGCGGCGCGGGAGCAGGTCCACCACGCCCGTCTGGCCGCTGTGCGGATGTCCCAACTGGTCAACGACCTCCTGACCTGGACCCGGCTGGAGAGCGGCCGCCGCCAGGTCCACCCGGAGTGGGTGGCGGCCGTCGACATCGTGCAGGAGGTCTGCGGGCCGCTGGTCGAGCAGGCGGAGGAGCAGGGGATCCGTCTCGACCTCGACGTGCCACGGGACATCCATCTGTGGACGGACCCATCCCATGTGTGCCAGGCCCTCCGGGCCCTCGTCTCCAACGGCCTGAAGTTCACCGAATCCGGGTCCGTTCGGGTTTCGGTGACGCGCGAGGACGGGCGGGTCCGCTTCCATGTGCGCGACAGCGGCATCGGCATCCGGCCCGAGCACCTCGACGACATCTTCAAGCCGTACTGGCAGCTGGAAGCGACGGTCCGCCGCACGCGCGGCGGCGTCGGGATCGGCCTCACGGTAGCCCGGCAGCTCGCCGAGCTCCTGGGCGGCGTGATCACCGTGCGGAGCACGCCCGGGAACGGCAGCGAATTCGTACTGGACCTCCCTGGAGAGTGAAAATGACCAAGACCGTCCTGCTGGTGGACGACAGCGGGTGGAGCGCCATCGCCCTCCTGAAGCAAAACGATCGCACCGCCGGCATCCCCATCGTCGCACCGACCGGGTTCGACCAGGAAGCGGCGAAGCTCCGCGCGGAGGAGGTCGGCTCCGACGGCTTCATCGAGAAGCCATGCGAGCCGAGCCGGCTCCTCAGGGAGGTCCAGCGGAGGCTGGACCCCCCTCAGCCTGACGACGAGCCGCCTCGATGATCTCGAGCCCCGCCACCGCGTCCGCCGGATCCACGGGGGGCGGGGCCCCGTCGCGGACGGCGCGGCGGAGGCCGGCGTAGAACGCGACCCAGGCGCCGGGCTCCGCGGGGGCGGGGCGGCTCCCCTCGCCGTCTTCGAGTTGACCCCACTGCGCGGGCGGCTCCACGCCGAACCCGGGGGAGCGTGGATCGGTGCCGGCCCTGAGCTGGCTCTCCTGGACGTCGAGGCCCTCCCGCACCCAGGCGGCGCGGGAGCCGAGGACGCGGAAGCGGGGCCCCGGCCGGGCGGCGATGCCGTTCATCCAGAGGTGGGAGCGGGCGCCGCTCTCGTGGGTGAGGGCAAGGAAGACATCATCATCGACGACGGCGCCGGGGCGGCGACGGTCGAGCTCGGCGTGCACGTGGCGTACGGGCCCGAGCAGCTGCAAGGCCTGGTCGATGAGGTGGGGCCCGAGGTCGAAGAGGAGCCCTCCGGCCTCCGCCGGGGCGGGCGCCTGCCGCCACCCCGGCTTCGGGATGGGGCGCCAGCGCTCGAAGCGGGACTCCAGGCGGAAAACATCTCCGAGCTCACCCTCGGCCACGAGCCGGCGGAGGGTGAGGAAGTCCCCGTCCCAGCGCCGGTTGTGAAAGACGGTGAGGAGCCGCTCGCGGCCCCGCGCCGCCTCGATCAGGCGGCGGGCATCGGCCGCGGAGGCGGCCAGCGGCTTGTCCACCACCACATCGAGCCCCGCCTCGAGCGCCGCGAGTCCGAGGGGCACGTGGGTCCGGTTCGGCGTCGCGATGACGGCGACATCCAGCCGGTCGGCCATGCGCCACACCGCGTCCGCGTCCGCCACCACGGCGGCCCCGGGGTAGCGCGCCCGCGCCGCGGCGGAGCGCCCGGGGTCCCGGGTCACGATGGCGGCGACCGTGAGGCCTTCCTCCGCGTCGATCAGGGGCGCGTGGAAGACGGCGCCCGCCAGGCCGTAGCCGACCACCGCCACCCGAGTCGGCCCCGCGGCCGTCACCGCCCGTCGCCTGCCGGCGCCTGGGTCCGCAGGTGCAGCGTCTCCTGCGTCGCCACCCACGGATCGTGGGGCAGCCCCGACCAGCCCGGCATCCCGACCATCCGTCCTCCCTTTCGACCGCGACCGGCCGGCTTCCTCCATCCCGACGCCGCCGCGACTCCGGTCGCCCAAGGTAGCGGCGCCGACACCGCAACGGCAAACGGCGCCGCCCCCCCGGGATGTCCCCGGCGCCCGCGGTCGGCGCCCCCGCCCGTACTTGCAGAAGAAACAATCGACGCGTATATTTTCAACTGAATGAACACCAGAATCCCCGTTCCTGAACCCGCGCGCGATGTGGTGCTGACGAAGGCCGTCCGATCGGCGGCCGCTCGGCTCGCGCTGCGCAACCGGCACCTGGCCGAAGTGCTGGGGACGAGCGAGGCGACCGTGTCGCGCCTGACCGGGGGTCGGACCATCGACCCCCGGAGCAAGGAGGGCGAGCTGGCGCTGCTCTTTCTGCGGCTTTTCCGGAGTCTCGACGCGCTGGTCGGCGGGGACGAGGCGAAGGCGCGGGCGTGGCTGGAGTCGGAGAACGAGCACCTGGGCGCGGTGCCGGCGGAGCGGATCCGTCGCGTGGAAGGGCTTGTGGATGTCGTCCATTATCTGGATGCGATGCGCGGGCGAATCTGAGATCCGACCGGTGCGGGTCGATCCGTGGCGGGCGGTGGAGGCACAGCACCAGGTTTCGACGCGCCGGCTCGTGGACTCGGACGTGGAGCAGCGGGTCCTGGAGGAGATGATCGAGGGGGCGAAGCCGCCGGAGCGGACGGACGGACGGCTTCATTACCTGCTGTTCACGCCCTTTCGTTACCCGCCGCTCCGGCACGGGTCGCGCTTCGGCCGGCGCACGGAGCCCGGGATCTGGTACGGCGCGGAAACGCTGCGCACCGTGTTCGCGGAGGTGGCGTACTACCGCCTGGTGTTCCTCGAGGGGACGACCGCGGACCTGGGGGTATTGGAGGCGGAGCTGACGGCGTTCGTGGCGGCGGTGAGGACGGCGCGGGGGGTCGACCTGACGGCGCCGCCGTTCTCGACCCACGAGGCGGTGCTGGCCTCCCCCACCGCCTACGGGGAGACGCAGGCGCTGGGCGCAGCGATGCGGAGCGCGGGGGTGGAAGCGTTCCGCTATCGCTCCGCGCGCGACGTACGCGGGGGCGTCAACGTGGCCGTGCTCGCCCGCGCCGCGTTCGGACGTCGGCAGCCGCGGGGCTTCGAGAACTGGCACTGCACGGCGTCCCGGGACCGCGTGGAGATGCTCAGCCGCGGGTATTTCGGACGCACGGTGCACGCGTACGCGCGGGAGGAGTTCCTGGTGGACGGCCGGCTGCCCGCCCCCGCGGTGTAGCGCGGCGGCGCCGACATCGCGGCGTGGCGTCTCGCGGTGGCCCGGGGCGCGAGGCCACCGGGGCGCGAGGCCACCGGGGCGCGAGGCCACCGGCATTGACTTCCCGCCGCGCTCCCGCGATCTTGATAGCTGGCGAAACACTCCGGCGAGGCCGGAGACCAGCAACGAGAGGACCTGGGCCATACCGCCCGGGTTTTTTTATTGCCGCCAGACAGAGGTGAGTTCGAGAGGTACGGAAATACCGCACCCCGAGGGCACCAGACGACAAAGGGAGTACGGTATCATGCGTACCACGGGAACCGTGAAGTGGTTCAACGACGAGAAGGGCTTCGGCTTCATCACGCCGGCGGACGGGGGCAAGGACTGCTTCGTTCATCACAGCGCGATCCAGGCCCAGGGCTTCAAGAGCCTCGCCGAGGGGCAGACGGTGGAGTTCGACATCGTGCAGGGCCAGAAGGGTCCGGCGGCGGAGAACGTCCACGCGGTCTGAGGCCACGTAACGGACCTGGCGGGTAGCCCCCGCCAGCCGGCGGACGGCCGCTCCGGTGCACGCACCGGGGCGGCCGTTCTCGCATCCGGGCGCCCCGCGTGCGGTGCACCTACAGCGAAGCCAGGACCTCGGCGTGGAGCGTGCGAGTCTCCGGCGACGGGGGAACCCCCAGCTCCTCGGAAATGAGGGCGCGGCAGCGCTCGTAGACCTGCAGCGCCTCCGCAGCATTGCCACCGGCGGCATGGGCCCGCATGAGGAGCCTGTAGCCCGTCTCGCGGAACGGCCGCAGCCGGACGACCTCGCGGGCGGCTTCTGCGGCCAGGGCGTGCTCCTGGTTCCAGAGGTAGACCTCGGCCCGGCACTCCAGCGCGCGCACCAGGATCGCGGCGAGCTGGTCCCGCCGCTCCTCGAACCAGCGGCCGTCCTGCCCGGGGAGGAAGGGCCGCCGCGCTATGTGGTGCGCCACCGCCGAGGGGCCATAGGCGCGCGCCGGGTCGCCGGCGCGCAGCGCGGCCTCGGCCTCGTGGATGCTGTCCGCCAAGACCTCGTGGTCGATCCAGCTGCCCCGCGGAAGGTGGAGCTCATAGCAGCCGTCCGCGCTGCGGAATGCCTCCGCGCCGTCGAGCCCTGCGCGCCCCAGGAGCGACCGCAGCTTGCTCACGAGCGCGCTGACCGCCGTCTCCCATGCCGGTGGACGCGCACGGGGCCAGAGCGCCTCCGCCAGCTCCGACCGGGCCACGGGGCTTCCCCGGTGCCCGACCAGAAACGCGAACGCGGCACGGCCCTGCTGGCCGGGGAACTGCCGGGGCCGCAGCACCACGCCCTTGCTTTCCACCGTGATGAGGCCCGAGAGATGGATCCGCAGCATCAGGGCTCCAAGGTTTCTCCAAGCTCCCGCCCAAACCACGCCAACCCCTCGACGTATAGTATGTCCTCGAGGGCGCAACAACGATTCGCACCCGAAACCGGGAGGACACGATGGCGACGAAACAGGTGACCTGTGACTGCGGCAAGACGATCCGCGAGAAGAGCGACGAGGAGCTCGTCCGCGCCGTCCAGAAGCACGCGCAGGACGTCCACGAGATGGACCTGAGCCGCGAGCAGGTCCTGTCCATGGCCCAGCCGGTCTGAGCCGGCCTGGAGCTGACCACGCCGGCACTCGTGCGCGGCCGCGCTGCCCCGCGTGCCGCGCACGGGACCCGGCCGCCCGGCTCCGAGGGAGTGGAAGCGGTCTGGCTCCAAGGTTGCAGGCCGTGTGACCGTCCACGAGCCACTTCCATCACGGAGACCACATGGACCGTGTACGCAGGATGTTCCAGACCCACCCCGCCCCCGCCAGCGACGCGGGCGAGGACGCCTTCGCCCTCGTCCAGGCCGCGGCGGAATGCACCTACACCTGCACCACGTGCGCCGACGCGTGCCTCGAGGAGGACGACCCCGCCACCCTCCGCAAGTGCATCAGGCTGAACCTCGATTGCGCCCAGATCTGCGCCGTGACCGCCATGCTCATCGCCCGCCCGGGCGCACAGGACCGCGCCCTTCTGCGCGCACAGCTGGACGCCTGCGCCGCCGCATGCCGCGCCTGCGCCGACGAGTGTGACGAGCACGCCGAGATGCACGAGCATTGCCGCATCTGCGCCGAAAGCTGCCGCGCGTGCGCCGATGCCTGCGACCAGATGACGGGCGCGCTGGTCGCCTGAAGCCGGGGCCGGGACGCCCCTGACCCGGCCGGAATTTCTTGCCGGGTCAGGCGCGCAACGGTTCCGCCCGAACCGCCGCTCGCGTTCTGTTTGCGGGAATTGTTGCGGGTGTTCGGGACGCTCCCCTGTCGGGATGGGGGGGTCCGGGCCCTTTTTTCCACAACAATTCCCGCGAACAGAAGCCGATCGCACGCGCGATCCATTGACCGGGAATGTGGAAACCGGATGTGGCGCGAACCGCGGGGCCCGTGTTGGCCGCCTGCCGGAGTGGCCACGCCTCTCCATGGGCGGCGGTTCGCTTAATTTTCACCATGCGTCTCGACGAGCTCGTCACCAGCTCCGCCCGGGCGGCCGGGACCGCGGCGCGCGGCGAGAAGATCGCCGTGCTCGCCGACGCGCTCCGCCGGGCATCCCCCGAAGAGGCGCCGCTCGTCGTCTCGTGGCTCAGCGGGGCGCTGCCACAGGGGCGGATCGGGCTGGGGCCGGCGGCGGTGCGGGAGGCGTGGCCGGCGGGGGCGGCGTCGTCGCCGGCGCTGGGCGTCCTGGAGGTGCACGCGGCCTTCGGGCGCATCGCCGCGCTGGAGGGGCCGGGCTCGACGGCGGCGCGCGTGGGTCTCTTCCGCGCCCTCCTCGAGCGCGCGACGCCCCCCGAGCAGGACTTCCTCGCGCGACTCGCCCTCGGCGAGCTGCGGCAGGGCGCCCTCGAGGCGCTCGTGGCCGACGCGGTGGCGAAGGCGACGGCCGTGCCGGTGAAGGAGGTGCGTCGGGCGCTCCAGCTCAGCGGTGACCTGGCCGAGGTCGCGGCGGCGGCGCGGCGCGGGGGGTCGGCGGCGCTCTCGTCGTTCGGGGTGCGGCTCTTCCGGCCGGTGCAGCCGATGCTGGCGGGGAGCGCCGAGGACCCCGACGACGCCCTCGGCCGCCTCGGCACCGCGGCCCTCGACTGGAAGCTCGACGGCGCGCGCGTCCAGGTGCACCGGCAGGGCGACGAGGTGCGGGTCTACAGCCGTCGTCTGAACGAGGTGACCGAGGCGGCGCCGGAGCTGGTGGAGGCGGCGCGCGCGCTGCCGGCGACGTCGCTCGTGCTGGACGGCGAGACGATCGCCCTGGGCCCCGACGGCCGGCCGCGTCCGTTCCAGGAGACCATGCGGCGGTTCGGCAGACGGCTGGACGTGGCGCGGCTCCGGGCCGCGCTGCCCCTCTCGACGTTCTTCTTCGACGTGCTGTACGTCGACGGTGCGTCGCTCCTCGACCGGACCGCCGCGGAACGCTTCGCCGCCCTCGACGACCTCATCCCGCCCGACGCCCGCGTGCCGCGCATCGTCACCGCCGACGCGGCCGCCGCGGCCGACTTCCTCCGCGCCGCCCGGGCGGCCGGTCACGAGGGGCTCGTGGCCAAGTCGCTGGAGGCGACCTACGACGCCGGCCGGCGCGGGGGCGGCTGGCTCAAGCTGAAGCCCACCGACACGCTCGACCTCGTCATCCTCGCCGGCGAGTGGGGCCACGGCCGCCGCCAGGGCTGGCTCAGCAACCTCCACCTCGGCGCCCGCGACCCGGAGAACGGCGGGTTCGTGATGCTGGGCAAGACGTTCAAGGGGATGACGGACGCCATGCTCGCCTGGCAGACGAAGGAGCTGCTGGCGCGGGAGCTCGGCCGCGAGGGGCGCGTCGTCCACGTCCGGCCGGAGCTGGTCGCGGAGATCGCGTTCGAGGGGCTCCAGGCGAGCCCCCGCTACGCCGGCGGCCTGGCGCTCAGGTTCGCGCGGGTCAAGCGGTACCGGACCGACAAGACGGGAGCGGAGGCGGATACCATCGCGCGGGTGCGGGAGATCGCGGCCGCGCGGACCGCCTGATCGGTGCTGCCGCAGCTCGTCGCGGGCACCTGGATGAGCGCCTGCGGACCGCCCCCGCCCAGAAGCGGCATCAAGCTTGCGCGGACCGCCGCCGGACGGCGGCACGGGCCGCCGCGCGACCGGGAGGGCGAATGGACATCATCTGGATGCTGATCATCGGGTTGATTGCGGGTGCGATCGCCAAGCTCATCATGCCGGGGAAGGATCCGGGCGGCATCATCATCACGATGCTGCTCGGCGTCGCCGGGGCGTTCGTGGGCGGATTCCTCTTCCGGGCGCTGGGTCTCGGGGGTGAGGGCCCGGCCGGGATCATAGGCGCCATCGTCGGCGCGCTGATCCTCCTCGGCCTCTACCGCCTGTTTACGGGTCGGCGCGGCAGGACGACCGCGCCGTAGAGCCGATCGAAGACAGGACCGAGCCCGACAGGCGCAGGCGCGTGTCGGGCTCGGCGTCTTCCCGGGAGTCGTGCCCGTGTGTCAGGGGGCAGCGGGCCCGCGCCATGCGGAAGTCCGCGGCGCGCGGCTGTCCGTCGGAGCCCCTGCAAGGCTCGCCTCGACCGTGGCGGCGAGGGCTGGAGGCACCCGGGGGCGAGGGCTGGAGGCACCCGGGATTGGACGCGCGGCCGCGAGCGCGTCATTGTACGGCATGGTCGACCGACCCCGATCCACCGGCGCCGGGGGCACGCTGCCCGGTGCGGACGCGGCCGAGGACGCAGACGCCCGCGTGAGCTCGCGGGAAGCGCTGCGCTTCCTCACGCGCGCGGGTCGGATGCTGTCCGCATCCCTGGACCCGGACCAGACCCTCGAGCGGATCGTGCGTCTCGCGGTCCCGCGCGTCGCCTGCTTCGCCGCGCTGGACCTGGCCCGGGACGACGACCGACTCGAGCGCGTCGGGTTCGCCCACATCGACGCGACCCGAGAGCCGCTGCTGGAGCGGGTGGAGCCGTTCAACGCCCGGGTCGAGGGGCTGCTGCCGCTCGCCCGGGTGCTCGAGACCGGCCAGCCCCTCATGATGGAGGACATCGAGGCCGACTGGCCGCGGGACCTGCCGGAAGACCTCCAGGGACTGGAGCGCCTGCGGCGGCTGGCCGCCCGCTCGCTCATCGTCGTGCCACTCGTCGTCCGGGGTGCCACGCTCGGGACGCTGACGCTGGGCTCGACGCGGACGGACCGCTTCTACGGGTCCAACGACCTGGCCCTCGCCCGCGAGCTGGCCCGCAGCGCGGGCCTCGCCCTCGAGAACGCGCGTCTGTACCGGGAATCCCAGCGGGCCATCCGCGCCCGCGACGAGGTGCTCTCGGTCGTCTCCCACGACCTGCGCAATCCCGTGGGCCGGGTGCGCATGGCGGCGGAGCTGCTGCTCGAGGCGGAGCCTGTGGCGGATTCGGCGCGTGGCCCGGTGGGCATCATCCTGCGGGCCGCGGACGAGATGACGCGATTGATCGCCGACCTCCTGGACGTGGCCCGGATCGAGGAGGGCCGGCTCTCCCTGGAGCCGGGCCCCGTCCAGCTGGCAACGTTGCTGGAGCACCTCGAGCAGGCGCACGCGGCGATGGCGCAGAAGCAGGGGGTGGAATGGCGGGTCGAGCGCCCGCCGTCGCCGCCGGCGCTGGAGCTGGACGAGGGGCGCGTGATGCAGGCGCTCGGTAACCTGATCGGCAACGCGCTGAAGTTCACGCCCCGGGGCGGGACCGTCCGGGTCGAGACGCGCCTCGGGCCGGACGGGATCCGGATCGGGGTGCTGGACTCGGGCCCAGGCATGAGCGCCGAGCAGCTGGCGCACGTCTTCGACCGGTTCTGGCAGGCGCGCCCGGGGGACCGCCGGGGCGCGGGCCTCGGCCTGGCGATCGCGCGGGGCATCGCGCAAGCGCACGGCGGCCGGCTGTGGCTGGAGAGCGAGGAGGGCCAGGGGACCCGCGCGTGGCTGGAACTGCCCCGGTAGTACGGCAGTGCGTGGAGGGACCTGGTATCCCATGTGGAGGAGCACCGATGGCACGCCAGGGCAGAGGACCGGGGCCGCAGCAGCCGATCAAGGGGTTCCGCCCCGGGAAGGAGCCGCCCCGGCTCCGGACGCAGCGGGCGAAGCAGCAGTTCGGCGATCTCAGCCCGACACAGGAGCGCCTGGTCGAGGTGTTCGCCGAACGCACCCCCGAAGAGGCCCGGCGGCTCATTCGCCGCTGGAGGATCGGGCTGCTGGCCGGGGCCATCGCGCTGGCCAGCCTCGCGGCCGTCCTTTTCGCCTGGTCCGCCATCGCCGGCGTCGTCGTCGGGATCCTCGCGGTGGTCGGGCTCTTCCTGTGGTGGCGCCTCCGGCGTCAGAGCGGGGACCTGGAGGCGATGGCCGACGCGATCACCGGGCAGCGGAAGGGGAAACGCGGGGGGAGGTGAACCCGGCCCGGAACGCCAGAGGGCCCGCGCACCGGAGGACCCCCGGGGCCCCGGGTCACCCCGTTGCGTCCGGCGCGTCACAGGCTTCACCGTTGCCCCTCCGCCCGCGCCGTGTGTATCGTCCTGCAGCTTTCCTCGGGCCACAAATCTGGAGGGACGATGAAGTCACTCAGGCCGGGCGTCGTCGTGTGCGCGATCGCCGTGCTCCTCGGCGTATTCAACACCGCGTGCAGCCGCCACTACGTGATCGTGCCGCAGCCCCGGGACGGCTACGCGCCGACCGACACCCTGTACGGCCGCCTGAACGGCGACGAGATCCGCGTCACGTTCTGGTTCGACACGGTGCTGCGCGTGGACACGGTGGTGCGCCTCGACACGCTGTGGGAGAAGGGCTCCCGGACCCTCGTCCGCTGGGACACCGTGACCGTCACCGATACCGTCGTCCGCGTGGACACGGTGCGCGTGCGGGCGCGGACGATGCTGGACACCGTCCTCCGGGTGGACACGCTGCGGATCGCCACCACCGATACGCTGGTCCGGGTCGACACCGTGCGCCTCACGGTCACCGACACCGTGCGCCTCACGGTCACGGATACGGTGCGCATCACCGTGACCGACACCATCCGGGTCGCGGGGCAGCGCATGCTCTTCGTGCCGCCCGGCCACTACCCGCCCGAAGGGCAGTGCCGCGTCTGGATCCACGACCGTCCGCCAGGGCAGCAGGCCCCGGCCGCCCCGTGCACCGGCCTCGGCGACGTCCCCGCCGGCGCCTTCATCCTGTTCGGCGGCGAGGCCTGGGACTTCGATTACGACTGGCTGGGCCACGCCGAGAGCGACCCGGGATCGGTGCCGCCGGAGATCATCGCGCTGCAGCGGAGGGGAGAGGGGCGTCCTCCGCGGAGGTGACGCCGACGCGGCCGCGTCCCACTTCCCGAACCACCCCAGCACGTACGCCACCTTCTCGATGAGGTTGCTCGGCTTGTTCGCGATCCCGTGCCCCGCGTCCGGCACCCGCACCAGCGCGCTGGGCACGCCCCGGATCTGGAGCGCGGCGTAGTACTGCTCGCTCTCTGGGATCGGCGTGCGGTGGTCCTCCGCGCCCGTGATCAGCATGGTCGGCGTGCTCACGTTCCCCACCAGCGACAGCGGCGACCGGGCCATGTAGTGCTCCAGGTGCTCCCACGGCGGGCCGGGGAACCAGTAGCGGTAGAACGTGGCCGGGTTGTCGGCGTAGAGGACGAAGGAGTACCAGTTGATCACCGGCTTCTGGACGACGGCCGCGCGGAACCGGTCGGTCTTCCCCACGATCCACGCGCTCAGCACGCCGCCCCCGCTCCCGCCCGTCACGAAGAGCCGGTCCGGGTCCACGTAGCCGCGGTCGATCACCGCGTCCACGCCGCTCATGAGGTCGTCGTAGTCCTGGGACGGGTAGGCGTGGTGGATCAGGTTGCCGAACTCCTGGCCGTAGCTCGTGCTCCCGCGCGGGTTCGTGTACAGCACGACGTACCCCGCCGCCGCGTAGAGCTGGAGCTCCGCCGCGAATGAAGGGCCGTAGGCGGCGAACGGGCCGCCGTGGATCTCGAGGATGAGCGGGTACTTCCGCGCTGGGTCGAACCCCGGCGGGCGGATGATCCAGCCGTGGATCCGCCGCCCGTCATACGACGACCTGTACCAGATCTCCTCGACCACGCCCAGCTCCTTGTGCGCCAGCACGTCCGCGTTCAGGTCCGTGATCGGCCGGACCCGATGCGGACGACGACGCTCCCCCACCGCCACCTCCGCCGGCCGGTCCGGCGCCGAGCGCGTGAACGCGAAGCGTCCGTTCCGGGCGACGCTCCACGACCCACCGCTGTACGGCCGACCGAGGCTCGTCCCGCCGACCCGGTCCGCCAGCTCCGTCACGCGCCCGTCCAGGTCGACGAAGGCGAGGCGGCCGGTGCCCTCGCTGTCGTAGTCGACGAAGAGCCCGCGCCCGTCCGCGCTCCACACTGGCCCGCCGATGCTGCGGTCGAGGGCCGCCGCCAGCTCCCGGCGGTTCGAGCCGTCGGCGTCCATGACGTAGAGCCGAGTCGTCTGGTAGCCCTGGAACGCGTCGTCGTATCCCGTGAAGGCGATGCGCCGCCCGTCCGGCGACATCGCCGGGCTGCCGTCCGGCCCGAACCGGTCGGTGAGCTGAGCCAGCGCGCCCGTGGCCACGTGCAGGCGCCAGATCTCGCTGTTCCGCGGCACCCGCTCCCGGTCCTCGTGCCGGTTCGCCGAGAACACCAGCGCGCGCCCGTCCGGCGTCCACGATGGCGCGCCGTGGTCGTACGGCCCGCTCGTCACCTGCCGCGGCGTACCACCCTCCGCCGGCAGCACGAAGAGGTGCCGGTGCCCGGGTCGTATGTAGCCCGAGCCATCGGACCGGTACGTCAGCTCGTCGATGTACGTCCAGGACGGCCCCCAGTCCGCACCCTCCGGCGTCTTCGGCATGTCCACTCGGAGCGGCGGGTCCTCCTCGGGCACGAACATGGTGAACGCCAGCCACTTCCCGTCCGGCGACCACGCGAGCCCGCCCGGCGACTCCACGAGCGACGTCAGCTTCGCCGTCTCCCCCGTGTCCATCCACCGCAGCCAGACCTGGCTCCCGTCCTCCTCGTTGGACACGTACGCCACCATCCGGCCGTCCGGGGACCAGCGCGGCGAGGCGTCCCGCTGTCCCCCGGTCGTCAGCGGCCGCGCCTCACCGCCGCCGTACGGCAGGATCCACAGGTTCGATCGCGTGGCGTCCTTCATCACGTCGAAGTACGTGCGCACGAAGACCACGCGCTCGCCGTCGGGGGAGATCCGCGGGTCGGCGCCGAGCTCGAGGCCGAACACGTCCATGGGCTCGAAGCGCGCGGCCGGCGTGGTGGTGGTCTGGGCGGTGAGGGGCGCCGCGGCGAGGGTCAGCAGCAGGAGGACGCGGGGGCGTGAGCGCATGGCGGTGCTCCGGGTTTCCGGGGGACAGGGGACCAGGGAACGTGATGGCACCCCGGACCTGCGTGCAAGTCGGCCCGGTGATATCGCTCCACGGCGTCGAAGCGCGGCTACGTCGCGTTCGGCCCCCGCGCAGCCGCCCTCGCTTCCTCCAGCAGCGCCCGGAGCTCCGTGTCCGCCCCGCTCCACAGGGTCTCCAGGCGGCGCGGCACCGGTGCCGCAGCCGGCACCGTGGGACCCGGGCGGATCCGCCGGATCCGCCCGGATCCGCCCGGAAATTCTTGCCGCCCTTCGACCCCGCTAGCCTCCCGCGGGAGCACGCTCGGCTTCTGTTCGCGGGAATTGTTGCAGGTGCGCGGGCTCGGTCCGGGACCTCGTCCGCATGGGCGTCCCGTGGGCGCAGCTGCGGCGGGGCAGAGGCGAGCGCGTGCAGCGGGCGTGGTCGGGGACGGAAGCGCCACCGACGAGTTGGTGGAACGTGCCCGCGGTACAACGTCGCTGGAATCGGCTCATCGCGGGCGGCGAGGAGATCCCCTACCGGGACTACATCCACCGCCGCGCGCCCGCCCCTACTGCCACCGCCGGCATTTCGCGGACCGCGGCGAACCTGGTCGGACGCGGTGTGCCGGCCCCAACCCTCGATGGGCCCCCGGGAGGCGCCTTACCGCGGCGTGGCCTGCCCGATGCGGACAACCCCCAGGGGCGGGCGGCGGGCGTAGGCGCCCCGCGTGAAGTCCGGCATGTCGACGACCTGGCGCCGGGCGATGGACCGCTCGGAGAGGGCGGAGACGGCGGACCAGGCGGCGCCGTCGTAGACGTCCATGTCCATGGGCGCGCCCTCGCGGAGGCACTGGATGAGGCGGTAGTCCTCGATGTAGTCCATGCCGCCGTGGCCGCCGTCGCGGGACTCCTCCTCGAGCGCCCGCCAGATCGGATGGTCGTAGCGATCGCGCCAGGCGGCGAGGTCCTCCCACTGGTGGGGCGGGCTCGTGCCCTCGATGTGGATCTTCTGCTCGGGGTACTTCCGGACCACGCCGCGCGTGCCCTGGAGCAGGATCTTGCGGGAGTAGGGGCGGGGCGCGTTGGTGTCGTGGACCACCTGGATCGTCTCGCCGCCGGCGGTCCGGATCAGCGTGTTGACGGTGTCGCCGAGGGCGTAGCTCCGGCGGGCCGCGTCGCTGTCGGGGCCGATGTGCTCGGCGGCCCAGAGGTTGAGCCCCCGGCTCTTCGTCGCCACGCTCACCAGGTGGTCGAAGCGGTTGCCGCGGTTGATGTTCATCCACTGGGCGACGGGGCCGAGGCCGTGGGTGGGGTAGAGGTCTCCGTTGCGGACGATGGAGTGCTTCACCCGCCAGTCGCCCTCGTAGAAGTCCGTGAGCTTGAGCACGCGCAGGTCGTGGAGGTAGCCACACTCCGCGTGGAGCAGCTCCCCGAACACGCCCTGGCGGACCATGTTCAGGATCATCATCTCGGTCCGGTCGTAGCAGCAGTTCTCCATCATCACGCAGTGCCGACCGGTCCGCTCCGCCGTCTCCACCATCGCCCACAGCTCCTCGAGCGTCACGGCCATGGGCACTTCGGTAGCCGCGTGCTTCCCGTGCTCCATAGCCGCGAGGCACACGGGCGCGTGGAGCTCCCAGGGCGTGGCCGTGAACACCAGGTCCAGCTCCTCCTCCGCCACCATCCGGCGGTAGTCCTCCGGGCCCCGCGTATACGACAATGGCGCCGGCCTCCCCGCGCCCGTCACCCACTCGCTCACCCGCGCCACCTTCTCCGGCACGAGGTCGCACACGGCGACGATCTCGACGCCCGGGATCCGGAGGAAGTTCCGCACGTGCGCCGAGCCCTGGTGGCCCACGCCCACGAACCCCATCCGCACCGTCTCGATGGGCGGCGCGGCGAACAGCGGGTCCTGGTCGGCCGGCGGCGGGTCCTGGCCGGCCGGCTGCCGGAGCGGGGGTCCGGGCGGGGATGTCGCGGGCGCGTTCAGCCCGCAGCCGCCCACGGCCAGGGCCGCGCCCGTGGCGGCGGCGGTCCGGATGAAGTCGCGGCGTCGGATGTCGTTTGACATGTGTGGTTGGCGGTGAGGTGGATCGCGGCCTCGGGGCAAGCTAACGCCAAGCTAACGACGACGGGGCTGCGTGCCGAGACAGACCTCGCAATGGCGGAGGCGCCGACCGTCCATTGCGACATCTCGCTCGCGATTCGAGCGAAGGAAACCCCTTGACGAACGCCTCCGCGCAGTGTACATACCGACCGGTCTGTACGAACGGCCGCGCCCGTAAACCCACCCCTCTCCACGAGGTCTCCCATGCGGTACGCGTTTCGGTTCCTCCTGAAGGCGCCGGGGTTTTCGTTCCTGGTAATCCTCACCCTCGCGCTGGGGATCGGTGCGACGACGGCGATCTTCAGCGTGTTCCGGGGCGTGCTGCTCCGGCCGCTGCCGCACCAGGAGGGGGACCGGATCGTCTACCTGCAGCAGTCGGCGGGGCAGGCCGGGCTGGCGGACGTGAAGTTCTCGGTCCCGGAGATCATGGACTTCCGGGATGCGGTGCGGTCGCTGACGGGGTTCGCGGAGTTCTCGGCGATGCCGTTCACGCTGCTGGGGTGGGAGCGGCCGGTGCAGGTGGAGGCGGGGATCGTGAGCGCGAACTACTTCGAGGTGCTGGGGCTGAGGCCGGTGCTCGGCCGGGGGCTGGGTCCGCAGGACGACGGCGCGTCGGCCGAGCCGGTGATGATCCTGACGTACGAGTACTGGCGGAACGCGTTCGGTGCCGATCCGGGGGTGCTGGGGCGGGTGCTCCGGATGAACGGCCGGTCGGTGACGGTGGTGGGGGTGATGGAGCCGGCGCCGCCGTTCCCAGGGGAGACGGACGTGTTCGTGAACATCGTGACGAGCCCGCACCACCTGGACGCGACGATGGTGCACGGCCGCTCCCACCGGATGACGGACGTGTTCGCGCGGGTGGCGCCCGGCGCGACGCTGGACGGTGTGCGGGCGGAGCTCTCCGGGGTGGCCGCGCGCATGTACCGGGAGTACCCGCAGAACTACGACGCCGCGGCGGGCTACGCGGTGTCGGCGACGCCGCTGCGGGACGCGCTGGTGTCGAAGGCGCGGCTGACGCTGTACCTGCTGATGGCGGCGGCCGGGCTGCTTCTCCTGACGACGTGCGCGAACGCAGCGAACCTGGTCCTGACGCGCAACATCCGCCGGGACCGCGAATTCGCGGTCCGGTGGGCCATGGGGGCGGACCGGGCGCGGCTCCGTCGCATCCTGCTGGCGGAGACGGGGATCCTGGCGGTGGTCGGCGCGGCGCTCGGGCTCGTCCTGGCGTACGCCGGCCTGGAGCTGCTGGTCGGGTTCACGGCCCGGTTCACCGCCCGGGCCAGCGAGATCCGGATGGACGCCGGGGTGCTGGTGTTCACGGCCGCAGTGGCCGGAGCGGCGGCGCTGGGGTTCGCGTTCGCGCCGGGGCTCCGCTCACAGGAGCTCGCGGGCGCGATGCTGACCCGGTCCGGCTCCCGGACGACGGGCGGCCGTCGCCATCTCCAGCGGGGCCTGATCGTCGCGCAGGTGGCGGCCAGCGTCGTCGTGCTCAGCGCCGCCGGGCTGCTGGGGCGGACGCTCCTCGCGCTCAACGCGGTGGACCCCGGCGTGGATGTCGAGAACACGCTGACGCTGGAGGCGCCGGCGACGCCCGGGGAGGGGACGCCGGCCGAAGTGGCCGCGCTCCAGCAGGAGATGGGGCGGCGGATCGCGGAGCTGCCGGGTGTGGACGAGGTAGGAGTGGGGTTCAGCGTGCCCCTGCGCAGCAACATGGTCAAGCTCGAGATCCGCGCGGAGGGGCGGGCGCCGGAGCCGGGGCAGCCGGTCCCATACGCGGAGTACCGGACCGCCGCGCCGGCGTTCTTCGCGGCCGCCGGAATGGAGGTGGTCGCCGGCCGCGCCTTCGCGGACACGGACATGGCGGGGAGCGCCCCCGTCGCCATCCTGAACCGGGCGCTCGCGGAGCGGCTGTTCGGCGACCAGGACCCGCTCGGCCGCCGCGTCGCCTGGACGGGGGAGGTGCTGTCGGCGATCGGGATGACGGGGGAGTGGCGGACGGTGGTCGGCGTCGTCAGCAACACCCGCGACGACGGCCCCAACATGCCGCCGCCGCCCGTGCTGTTCCAGCCGCACACGCAGAACGACCTGGCCTATTTCCCGGGCGCGTTCGTGATCCGTGGCGCCGGGGCGCCGACGCTGGCGCCGCGGGTCCAGGCGATCATCAACCAGATGGCGCCGGAGCAGCCGGTGCTGCGCGTCGCCACGCTCGAGCAGATCCGGGAGGAGACGATCGCCGCCGAGCGCCTGAACACGTTCCTCGTCGGCGTGCTCGGGACACTGGCGCTGGTGATCGCGGCGGTCGGGCTGGCGGGAGTGCTCACGTTCTTCATCAGCGAGCGCACGGCCGAAATCGGGATCCGCATGAGCCTGGGCGCCGATCCGAAGCGGGTGCTCGGGATGGTGCTGTGGGACGGCGGCATCCTCCTCGTGGCGGGGACGGCGCTCGGGCTCCTCGGCTCCCTCGCGGTCGCGCGGCTCCTGGAGGGGATGCTCTTCGGCGTCACGCCGGGGGATCCGCGGACGCTCGCGTTCGTGGTCGCGACGATCATGACGGTCGGCCTGGTCGCCGCCGGACTGCCCGCGCTCCGCGCGGCCCGGATCGATCCGCTCCTCGCCATCCGGAAGGAGTAGCCGGTGGCCCCCGACGCGCGCGCACCCGGGGACACCCGGCGGCGGATCCTGGAAGCCGCCTTCCACGAGTTCTACCTGCGCGGCTTCCAGGCCGGCAGCCTCGACAGCATCCTGACCGCCGCCGGGGTGACCAAGGGCGCGCTCTACCACCATTTCCGGGACAAGGCCGCGCTGGGGTACGCGGTCCTGGAGGAGGTGGTGCGGGAGCCCATTCTGGACGCGTACCTGGCCCCCCTCGCCCCCGACGGGGACGAGGACCCCCTCGCCGCGCTCCAGGGCGTGCTCCGCCGCCGGCCCGACGATTTCGTCGAGACGGGCATCGGCCTCGGCTGCCCGCTGAACAACCTGACGCAGGAGATGTCGCCGCTGGACGAAGGCTTCCGGACCCGCGTCGCGGCCACGCTGGAGACGTGGACCGGCGGCTTCGCGGACGCGATCCGAAGGTCCCAGGAAGGCGGTTTCGTGCGGGCGGACGTGGACACGCGCCGGATCGCCGGCTTCGTCGTCGCTTGCATCGAAGGGGCGTTCGGCGCCGCCAAGGCCGCCGACAGCGTGGACGTCCTGCGCGCCAACCTGGAGGTCCTCGCGGACTTCCTGGACACGCTGCGCCTCACCAGAAGCGCGGCAGGCCGTCGGCGGGCGGACCCGCCGGCGTCGTGAAGAACTCCGCGCCGCCGCGCTGCGGGAAGCTCGCCCGGTAGCGGTCCTCCCAGGCGGCGACGAACCGGCCCGCGTCCGCCTCCCGCACCAGCGCCCACACGGCGCCGCCGAAGCCGCCGCCGAAGGGCGAGGCGGCGGGCGCGCCGAGCTCCCGGGCCAGCGCGGCGAGGGCGAGGGTCTCGGGGACCTGGTTGTCGAGGAGCGCCGCGCCCCGCTCCGCCGACCGGTTCGCGGCGGCCGCGAAGGCGTCCAGGTCGCCGGCGGCGAGGGCGTCGAAGGCGGCGTCCACCAGCGCCGACTCCTCGAGGAAGTGGCGGGCGCGGCGGAGGAGCGGGGACGGATCGAGCCCGAGCTCGGGGGCGCCCGCCCGGATGGCGTCGAGGACGGCATCGTCGGCGGCGGACTCCTGGCGGGCGCGGTCGAGGTGGAGCGGCGCATGCGGCGGGGCCGCGGCCGCCTCCGTCCCCGCCGACCGTGTCCCCGCCGCCCACGCCCGGACGGCGTCGGCGGCCAGGTCGCTCAGACGGTTGTAGCGCGCCTGCGCGGCGCCCCCCTTGTCCGCGGCCACGCCGCTCGCACACACGGCGAACGTCCACCCGCCCGGCAGCGGCGCGCTGCCGCGGGGCCGGACCGGCGCGAACGCGTACCGGACCACGCGGCCGGGGCGGGCCAGGAGGATGGCGGTGTGGTCCTCGCTCCCGCCGCGGGTGCCCACCGGTCCGCCCATCTCTGCGGCCGCGAGCCACGTCGCCAGCGACGCCGCATCCGGGACGCCGGCCCGGAAGGCGGGGAGCTCGGAGAACCGGCAGGCCGCTTCGAGCCCCAGGAACAGCCCGGTCACCAGCGCGCTGGAGCTGCTCAGCCCGGCGGCCGCCGGGAGCGTGGACGTGAAGGCGACGCGGGCGCCCCGGAGCGCGTCGCCGAAGTCGGCGGCCACGCGCTGGAGCACGGAATCGGCGTAGCGCGCCCACCCAGGCGCGTCCCGGCCGGCGTGCGCGGGGAGCGCCGAGACGACCACGCCCGCTCCGCCCGCGGGCCCTCCCGTGCCCCCGCCCCCGCGTTCGCGGCGGATCCGGTAGCGGGCCTCCTCCCCCGTCGCCTCCGCCCGGACCACGACCTCGTCGCCGTCCAGCGGCTCCGCCTCGAAGCTGAACCCGCGATCCACGGCCACGAGCAGGCTGCTGCCGCCGGCGTAGTCGGTGTGCTTCCCGAGGAGTTCGATCCGGCCGGGGACGAAGAGGCGGGGGGCGGACGCCGCCCGACGGCGGTGGCGGACGGTCAACGGCGGGCCCGGGCCGCCACGAGCCGCTCGACCACCGGGATGTCCTCCCGCCGCGAGAGGTCGAGGACGCCGGCGCCCACCGGGACCACCCGGAAGCGGGCACCGCGGTTGATGGCCAGCGCGACGGCGTCGGGTAGCTCGAGCTCGCCCCGGCCGGACGGCGCGACGTCGCGGCAGGCGTCGAAGATGGACGCGTCGAAGCGCCAGCAGGTCATGCTCACCCGGGACCCGGCCATGGCGGCGAGCGTCTCCGGCGACGGCTTCTCCACGATCTCCGCCAGCAGACCCCCCTCCTCCCGCACCAGCGCGAACGCGGCCACCCGGTCGGGGGGGATGTTGGATTCGCGGACCAGCGCCTCGCGGTCGAACCCCGCCAGCCCGGGCCCGTCCAGCTCGCGCATGCCGCGGAGCACGCTCGCCGGGTAAAGGTTGTCCGCGTTGATGACGACCAGGTCGCCGTCGCCCACCACCGGCTCGGCGGCGAGGAGGGCGTCGGCGCCGCCGCGGGGCTCGGGCTGCACGGCGAGGCGGACGCGGCGCGTCGCCAGGGGGCCGCCGTGCTGGAGCAGCGGCGAATCGGGAGCGACCACCAGGCAGAGCTCGTCGAACCCCGCCGCCTCCAACTCGTCGAGGACGTGGTCGAGGAACGGACGGCCGTGGATGGGCACCAGGAACTTGTGCCCGGCGTCGGCGGCCGCGGCCTGGGCGGGGGTCAGCGCGACGTCGGCGGCCGCCCGCATCCGGGTGCCCCGCCCCGCGGCGAGGACCACGGCCACGCAGCGCCGCACCGCCGGCCCCCCGCTCAGACCCGCGTCCGGGCCAGCGGGACGCCTATCGCGACACCCGCCGGAAGAAGCCGGATTGATCGATGTTCGGCGGCAGCCGCAGCTCCACGCGCTCTCCTCTCGAGACATCCACGGGATGAGAGACGTAGGTCCTGCCGCTGATGATGAACGATATCACGAACACGAGGGCGTGCGGCTCCCATCCCAGCGCCTGCTCGAGGTGTCCGCCATTGCCGGCGAGCGTGCCCAGCGTGCGGCGCTGGCCGCCGGTGTAGACAGCGTGGATTCTGGCGTCGTAGAAGTTGTCGTTGAGGGCGTCGACGTAGATGCTGTCGGGCAGCGGCTCCCCGGCGGCGTCGTAGACGCCCTGATTGCCCGCGCACGCCGCGCCGAGCAGTGCCAGGGCGACGGCGACGGTGGGTCGCAGAGACATGATTCCTCCTAGGGTTCTGCCTCCTGGAGCACGAAGTCGACCCACGCGGTTCGCACCGACCGGTCGTCGAGACGCACTTCGACGTACGCGGCATGCTCTCCCGTACCATACGCATTGATCAGGTTGGAGGCATCGCCGAGCTCGATGATGACCGGGATCGCGGGTGGCTCGGCGCTGCTCATGCGCAGGTGTTCCTCGCCGTCGATGAACAGGACGTAGGTGTGATACTGGGTCGGGATCAGGCTCACCAGGAGGGTCGCGACCATGGCGTCGCCGGGTCTCGCCGGGTTCGGACCGATCTCGAGGTTGGACGCGGAGAGATGGAGGTCCTCGGTGCATCCCGTGCCCGCGAGGATGGCGCCCAGAGCCAGGACCAGAGCACTCTTCCATCGGCAGGTGTCACCCCGTAACGTCGGTACCATGCGCTCCCTTCTGCTGGCGCCCTTCGCTGCGCTGCTCGTGGCCTGTGAGCCAGCTCCCCCGCCCCCGCCCGTGGCCGGCGAGCCCGGGACACCCGTGCCCGGGCTGAGCGAGGCGGAGGTGGCCCGCTTCGCCTCGGGGCAGGCGCTGTTCAACAGGATTTTTACCCCGGAGGACGGCCTGGGTCCCGCGTTCAATGAAAACCAGTGCAGCGCCTGCCATACCCTCCCGGCGGCGGGCGGCTCGGCGGGGTCCGAGGTGATCCTCAAGGCGACGCGCTACAACGGGCCCGGCGACTGCGACCTCCTGAGCCACGCGGGCGGGGAGAACGTCCGCAAGCAGGCAACGCCGCTCCTGAAGGCCCACGGTGTGGCGCGCGAGTCCGTTCCCGCGACCGCCACCGAGACCGCCCGGTTCGTGACGCCGTTTCTCTTCGGTCTCGGGCTGGTCGAGGCGATTCCCGAGGATGCCATCGTCGCCCGTGCGGATCCCGACGACGCGGACGGGGACGGCATCTCCGGCCGGGCCGCGCGCGGGCCGGACGGGCGTCTGACGCGATTTGGCGCCAACGCCGACGTGGCGACGATCGAGGAATTCACGCGCAGCGCCCTCCTGATGGAGATGGGCCTGACCACACGAGAGGGGGAGCGGGACCTGGTGGACGGCGCCCCCGCGCCGGCGGGAACCGATCCGGTACCCGAGCCCGAAATCAACGCGCAAACGGTCGAGCTGCTGACAGCCTTCACGCGGTTCCTCGCCCCACCCGCGCGTGCGCCCGCCCGATCCCCGGAGCATGCCGAATCGCTGGCGGCCGGCGAGCGCCTGTTCGGCAGGGTCGGCTGCGACCGCTGTCACACACCCACGATGCGCACCGGGCCCAGTGACGTTGCGGCGCTGAGCTACAGGACCGTCGCGCTCTACTCCGACCTCCTCCTGCACGACATGGGGCCGGACCTGGTGAATGTGTGCGCGCGCGACGCGACGCCGCAAGAACTGCGCACGACCCCGCTCATGGGCCTCCAGCACCGCAACTTCTTCCTGCACGACGGACGCACGATGGACCTGCGGGAGGCGATCCTCGCCCACGGCGGGGAGGGCCGGGCAGCCCGCGACGCCTTCGCGCGCCTGCCGTATCTGGACCAGGAGCACATCGTGGTGTTCCTTCGCGCCCTGTAGGCGGCGCTAACCGTTCCCGCAAGGAGTCCCTCATGCGCATGCGTGCCGCGCCACCTCTCGTCCTTCTGGGCGCTCTCGCGTGCGCCTCCTCGAACGCGCCGCGGCACGAGGCGGTCACCCGTGTCGACGTCTCGAGCGGAGCCGGCACCCTCGTCGTTTCCGAGCTCCACGACGACCCCGCCGCCGCCGTCCGCACCCTGCCTTCGCCGCCGGATTCCGTCTGGCACGCGCTGCCCCGGGTGTACGAAATGCTCGGCATCGACGGCGCGGGTGCGGCGCCCGGGCAGAGCCTGTTCGGCGCGCGCAACTTCAGACCGCGCCGGATCGAAGGGAAGCGGCTCTCGACGTACATCGACTGTGGCATGGGGACGACCGCAACGCCGAAAGCCGACGAGTACGCGATCACGATGACGCTGGTGTCGCGCGTCGATCCCGCGACGGACGCCGGGACCCGGGTGGAGACGGTGATGCAGGCGACCGCGAAGCCCCGGGCGACGGCGGGCAACCCCGTGTCCTGCCAGTCGAACGGCAGGCTGGAGAAGAGGGTCGGGGACCTGCTGGCCCTGGTGCTGGTGTCGGGGCCCCGAGAGGACCACTAGCGGCGGCCGGCGCGCACCCTCCCGGTGAGGGTCCAGATCACGATGACCCCGCACAGCGTCTCGACGCTCGTACCGCCGAACTGCACCGGCACCTGGCTGGCGCTCCGGTAGACCTCGATGGCCGCGATCGTGGACGGGTGGCCGATGTCGTCGATGCTCAGGGCCTGATCCTCGCGGAGCGGGTCCTCGACCCGTTCGTCCGTTTCGGCTCCCTCGCGTTCGCTTATGGGGCGCGAGTCGCCACGGCTGAACATGAGGCCATCCACGAACACCCGCGGTCGGCACATGCCGCCCTGCGAGAGGCTGCTGCCGCGGAGCTGGATCTGGGCGGGCCCCGCACTCCCACCGCCAAACGGCACGCGCTGCACGCCCGGGATCCCCGCCAGCAGGTCGGTGATGTTCGCGGCCTGCCGCCGTTCGATGGCCTCGGGCGTCACGAAGTGCCCGAAGTTGCCTCGCTGCCGCTCGAAGAAACCCGCGTAGTCGAGATACTGCCGGATCGCGCGCACCCGGACGTCGATCGGATCCAGCGTGACGGGCGCCGGCTGGAGATGGAAGACCGAGCTCAGCTCGTCGTCCGCCCCCACCTCCACCCCCTCCGAGACCCAGGATTGGTAGCCGATGCGCTCGGCCGCCACGTGATAGATCCCGGCGCCCGGTACGTCGAGCAGCCAGTAGCCGTCGGGATCGCTCACCGCCGTCGAGACGCGGCTGCTGTCGACCGAGAGAAGGGTGAGGATGCCGCCCGCGATGGGGGCGTCGGTCTCGACATCCAGGAGGCGGCCCCGGATGTGCTGCGCACTGGCGGCCTGCGCGCTCCCGAGCGAGAGCAGCCACGCCAGCAACAGGATGCCCGGGATGGTAGCCCCGCGGCCTCGGGGCGCCCGGCCGGTCCGATCGACGTTCGGCACCATACACATGGGGATACCCGCACCGATGGGCGACGTTGCACGAGAGGAAAAGGGTGGACGGCTGAACGCCGCCCACCCCTTCCGTCCCCTACCCCGACCCGCGCCCTACACGACCCTCAGATGCCCGGCGGAACGTTCGGGTCGAGCGGCGGGCTGAGATTCTCGTTCCCTTCGTATTCACTCCGGGGAATCGGGAAGCACGTCCACACATCGTAGTTCCCCCAGACGGGCGCATTGGGATGCGGCCCCGTCGGGAAGTAGCTCCCGTCCGCGAACGGGCCGTTGCCCGGGTCGAACCGGGTCCAGCGGCGGAGGTCCGGCACGCGGAACCCGCCCATGAAGAGATCCCGCGCCCGCTGCCGGCGCAGCTCGTCGATCAGCGCCTGCCCCGTGAGGGCGACGGGGGCCTGGTTGCCCACCGCCCGCCGCGCGTTGACGAAGGCGTTGACCGCCGCCTCGTTGCCGGCCTGCATGGCGAGCGCCTCGTGATAATGGTGCTGCGCGTCCAGGTAGTCCGCCATCAGGACATCGGTGTCGAACTCCGTCAGGAGCGGCATGTCCGCCGCGTCGGTGCCCGTGCAATCCGGGCACGCGGCCGACGCCGGCGCGATGGTGTTGCCCGTGTAATCGCTGTAGCGCAGCCCCTGGACGAACTTGTAGAGCGGCGTGAGCCCGTTGTGGCCCGTCGCCCGGTTCGGAAGGTGCTGGATCCTGGGGTCCGTCTGCGGCGCGATCACGCCCTGGTCCCTGAAGGTGAAGCCCGTCCCGTCAAAGCTGGGATGCGCCCCCATGAACCGGGGATGGATGCCATGGGTGAAGTTGCCCCCGTGGCTCGTGCCCTGGAGCGGGTTGCGACCGCCCGGAAGGTCCGCGTATTGGATCCACCGCTCGAACCCGGCGGTGACCTGGCTCGCGTGGTTGGCGGCCACGGACCAGTTGCCCAGCCCGAGATTCGCCCGCGCGAGACCCGTCCGCGCGAGGTTGGCGAGATCCGCGTCGCCCGCCCGCTGCGCCACCGTCAGCGCCTCCTCGAGATACGGCAGCGCGGCGGAGAACGTCTCCAGCTGGGACAGCACCGTGCTGCTCGGGTTGTCCGGGTCCGGCGACATGACCGCCTGACACATGTTCTCGGCCATCACGACGGCGCCGTAGCCGGCGTACGCGAGCGCCTTGGCCAGCGCCGGGTCGAAGTCCCGCGCCGGGTTGTCATCCGCCCAGCCGCGGATGTGCTCGGCCAGGCCATCGGCCAGCCGGAGTGTCCGGGACAGGGTCGAGAAGATGGCGTCGGTAGGTCCTTCCTGGTAGCTCACGATGCGCTCGTTCACGCGCGCGTGGCCCTCCCAGTTGAGCCCGGTGACCATCTCGTCGGTCATGAACGTGGCGTACCGGATGACCTCGCCGACGTACGCGTCGTCGAACGCGTCGACGACGCCGTTCATCCGCACGTCGAGCAGCTTGGGATCATCGAGCTGATCGAGCTGGATCTCGTCCGGGTTGTTCACGTTCAGCAGGTCGTCGGCGTTGCACGCCCCGAGGATCAGAAGGGCACCGACGGCGCACACCGGCGCCCAGTTCTTGTATAGGCGAATCATGGTGAGCCCTCCTCAGAAAGTGACGCGCAGCGACGCCGACAGGCGGCGTGTCTGCGGCGTGGAAGCGTAATCGAGCATGGTGAAGGTGCTGTTGGGATTGAACTGCACCTCCGGATCCCCCTTGCCCTCGTATTTCGTCCACATGGTCAGGTTGCGGCCCGACACCGTCGCGGCCCATCGGCTGCCCGGCGCGATGTACGAGGTCCAGCGCTGCGGGACCGCGTACGTGAGCGAGAGCTCCCGGAACTTGATGTAGTCGGCCCTGGAGATATGGCTCCGGGTCTGGAGCGACCGCAGGGCCAGGACGTCGGCCACCGTCACGTCCGGGTTGAGCGGGGTGCCGCCCGTGGTCACGTCCCAGGTGTTGACGTCGATGCGCGTCCCCAGCGAGCAGGCGGCGCACCACTGGTAGTGGCCACCGGCGTACTGGAAGTGCGTGAAGATCCGGAAATCGCTGAACAGCGTGAACGTGTTGGTGAAAGCGGCCTCTCTGGTCGGCCGCGAGGGGCCCATGAACATCTCCTCACACTCCGCCGCCTGGTCCCACGTCGGGTCGCTCGGGGCCCACCGGCAGCTGTTCAGCACCGTCACGTTCTGACCCGACGCGTCGAGCACCGGATTGGCGATGATGTTGCCGTCGTCGTCCCGCACGACCGGCTGGCCCGATGCATCGCGCTCGACGTCCACCGCCCAGAAGCCGCCCAGGGGGTAGCCTTCCCGGTGGCGCTGCACGGAGGCGAAGCTCCCGAACGCCTGTTCCTCGCGGGCGCCGTTGAACGACACGAGCTCGGTGCCGTTGGTCGAGAACGCGAGGGTCGCGTCCCAGTTGAAATTGCGGCGCAGGAGGGGCGAGCCCGTGAGCAGCAGCTCGATCCCCCGGTTCGCGATCTCGCCGATGTTCACCAGGTGGCTCCCCGTGAACCCGGTCGACCTCGGGTCCGGCACGCTGATGAGCGCGTCGACCGTCTTCTGGTTGTAGAACGTGAACTCCACGCCGAGGCGGCCCTCCAGCAGCGACGCGTCGAACCCGGCCTCCAGCTCCTGGCCCGTCTCGGCCTTCAGGTTCGGGTTGCCGTACTCGGAGATGGTCAGCGTGTTGACCAGCGCGTCGTCACGGACGCCCTGGCCGCTCGTGAACGTGCGGTCCGCGGAGAACGGGCTGGGTGCGTTCCCCGCCCTGCCCCAGGCGAGTCGCAGCTTCACCTCGTCCGCCAGGCCGAAATCGAAGAACTCCTCGTCGGAGATGATCCAGGCGAGCGACGCCTTGGGATAGACCACCAGCGAGAAGTCCGACCCGAAGGCGGAGTTGTCGTCCACCCGGATGGCGGCGGTCCCGTACAGGCGATCGCGCCAGCCCAGCCGCTCCTCGAAGAAGAACCCCAGGGACGTCTGTTCGGAGACCGACTCGCTCGCGTTCCGCGTAGCCGCCGCGCCCACCAGGTTCAGGTTGTTGGCCACGAGCCCCTGGCCGCTGGCGAAGAAGTCGCGGCGCTTGCGGGCGTTCAGCTGCATGCCGCCCGAGAACGCCGAGTGGAGCTCATCGGTCAGCTGCGCGGAAGCCGTTCCCGCGTAGTCGACCGTCCAGCGGTGCACGCCGCCGATCTCGTGATCGATCACGCCGGTGGCGGAGATCTGGCCCCACGGCGCGCGGCCCGTGGTGTCCTGCCGCGTGAAACCGGTCTCCAGATACGTCTGCCGGTCCAGCCCGAGCGTGAGCTTGTTCCGGAACCAGTCGAAGGGCTGCCAGTTGCCCGTGATCCCGACCGTCATCCGCTCGATCCGGTTCTGGTTGTCGAACTCGTTGGTCACCCACGGGCTGAAGCCGAGGAAGCCGGGCTCCCACGGCGCGCTCTGGGCCCGCGCCCGCCCGCGCATCGCGTTCCGGATGAGGCCGTTGGACGCGTTGTTGCTGAGCGGCTGCTGGAGGTGCGTGCGGGTGTAGCTGAACTGGCTGGAGATGTTCAGGTTCTCGGCCGCCTGCACATCGAAGTTGCCACGCCCGCCGATCCGATTCGCGAAATTGTTGAAGTACACGCCTTCCTCGTCGTTCTTGTTGAACGAGAGGAAGTAGCCCATCCGCTCGCTGCCGCCCCGGACGGACGTGTTGATGTCCATCGAGGAACCGGTGCGCAGGGCGGCCGGGTGCCGGAAGAGCGGGTCATCCCTCAGGATGAACTCTTCCGAGTCGGGGATCCGGATGATGTCTGCCTCGGGGATCCCCGTGAAAAGCTGGGCGTTGCCGTCCGAATCCTTCCCCCACCATTCGAGGTCCGCCGGATCACGGTTGCCGGCCACGACCTGGCAGCCGGGGAACGTATTCGAGTTCTGCCGGGCTACCGTGCACCGGCTGTAGGTCGTGTAATTGTCGCCCGAGGTGCTCCTGAGCCACTCGACCTCGCCGATTCCCACGCTGGCGCTCCACTGGGCGGCGTCGGCGCCCTGACGCCCCTTCTTCGTGATGACCTGGATGACGCCGTTGGCCGCGTCGGCACCGTACAGCGTGGCGGCCGCGGGTCCCTTGATGACCTCGATGCTCTCGATGTCGTCGGGGTTCAGGAAGTCCAGCGCGGTGCCGCCCTGATAGAGGCTGTTCGCCTCCATGTTGCCGCTCTCGATCCGGATCCCATCCACGTAGAACACCGGCTGGTACCCGCCGCTCAGGGAGCCGGCGCCGCGGATCCGGATGTTGGACGAGGCCCCGGTCTGCCCGCTATTGGCCATCAGGGTGAGACCCGGCGTCCGCGCCGTCAGCAGCTCGGTGGCGTGGTTGATCGGCGCCATCTCGATCCGCTCGTCGACGTTGATCTTGCCGATCGTGTTGCCGAGCTCACGCTTCGTCTGCGCCCCCGGCGTGCCCGTGACGACCATCTCGTCCATCTCGATCGCCGAGAACTGGAGGGTGAAATCGACCGTGGCCGTCTGGCCCGCCACCACCGTGACCGTTGCCTGGGCACGGCCGTACCCGAGCATGTTCGTGGTCAGCGTGCGCTGGCCGGGGGGGATGCCGAGGATCACGTATCGGCCGTCCGCATTCGTCAGCGCGCCGCGGGACGAGCCGAGTACCTGGACCTGGACCCCGGGGAGGGGCTCCATCGAGGTTTCCGAGATGACCGTGCCGGCGACGCCCCCGGTCTCCTGGGCCCTTACGGGACCGGTACCGAGGAAGAGCAGGCCAGCCATCGCGCCGAGGAGGACGGCGCTACTCTGACGAGGATTCCAGCTCATGGGGGTTTCCTCCGGGGATCGGGAAAACTGCATGCGCTTCGCTACGAAGCGCCGGAACCTCACCTTTGGATGTTGGAACTGGACGGCGTGATTGTGAAACACGCCATGGTTTAAGTAAGGGTTGACTTGCGCGCGCGCAAGTCCGAGGAACACCGTCCCGGGCCAGCGATCGGGAGGCTCGGCCAGCGCCTCGCCCGGCGCCGCCCGGATCGGCGGGAATCCGTTGCCGTCCGCGTCGTTGCGCTCGTTATCGTGGCCGGGGACGATGGTGGCGAGGAGCGCGTCGTCGGGTGAGAGGAGCGGATCGCCCGGGTCGCCGCAGCCGATGGCGGAGACGAGCAGGAGCGCGGTCGTGGCAATGGACAGGAGCTGTGGGGGGGCGGGCTACCGGGGCTCGAAGAGGGCCCGGAAATCGGCCCGGTCCCGCAGCGCCTCGAAGTCGGGGTCGGTGGCGAGGCTCGAAGGCCGGTGGCGCGGGGGGATGGACGCGAGCCAGGCGACCGCCGCGTCCTCGTCCCCCGCCCGCAGGCAGGCGCGGGCGGCGGGCATCCCGCGGTCGCGGAACCCTAGCGGCGCCTCCCGGAGGCGGTCGAACCAGGCGCAGGCGTCGGCGAAACGGCCATCGGCCAGGAGGGCTTCGCCGTAGGCGAGCCCGAGGGTGGGCTCGCCGGGGCGCGCCCGCACCAGCTCCCCGTACAGCCGTGCCGCCTCGGCGTAGCTCCCGCGCGCCATGTGACCCGCCGCCATGGCTTCCATGATCCCCGCCCGCAGCGCTGCCCTGAAGCCCGGCTCGGTGACACGCCGCGCGAAGTCGAGCGTCTGGTCGATGACGGTTCGGGTAGCCGCGTCGTCGTTGCGGACCTCGAACCCGTGGTACCCGGCGGGGTGGTTCAGCAGCCACACCGGCGCGTTCTGCGACGACGCCCTGGCCACCAGCCGGTCGACGTTCTCGTTCACCCCCGGCCGGTCCAGCCCGGCGCGGACGAAAAGCACCGGGAGGTCCGGACGGAACGCCTGCAAGTCGGCGCTCCCGTAGTACATGACGGCCGCCGCCACATCGGTCATCGCGGGCGCCTGGACCAGCGGCAGCGCCCGGCTCACGTTCGCCGACGCCGCGTAGATCACCACGCGCTCCGGGTCGATGCCGTACCGGCCCGCGTTCTCGCGAAGGTGCTCGAGGAGCGCGGCGAGCTGGGCTCTCTCGCCTCCCGGCCGCAGATCCGGGTACACGCCGACGAGGCCGTTCGACGCCGCCGCCTCGGCCCACCCG
>DATKBW010000137.1:0-11104 GCA_035513575.1 Longimicrobiales bacterium
CGGACCGTCAGACTCTTCCGCCCCTTGCTGCGCCGGCGGTTGAGCGTCTTGCGGCCACCCCGCGTCTTCATCCGCGACAGGAAGCCGTGCTTGTTCTTGCGCTTCCGATTGCGCGGATTATAAGTGGGCTTGCCCATAGCGCCCCCCGTTCGTCGTCGTGAATTGCAAAGATTCGAAGTATACGAACCGCGCTATTTCGGGTCAACCCGGGCAGCCGTCGGGCGCGTGGTTTTGCGCGTTTCCGCTCTGCAAACGGGATGCGTTGACGGGCCGCGACGGGGTCCGTTAGCTTGCGCGGTCGCACCTCATCCTGCCCCCTGGCCTCCGCTGGATCGATACGGAATGGAGCTCACCGCCTCCGAGGCATGGTCCCGAATCCTGGAACGGGCCCGCTCCAAGCTACCCGAGCCCACGTACCGGATCTGGCTCGCGGGGACCGCCCCTCTCGCCCTGTCCCAGGACCTTCTGGCGGTGGGGGCGGGAAGCGAGTTCGCGGCGGAATGGATCGAGGACAAGTACGGTCGGATGCTGGCGGATGTGGCGGCGGAGGTCCTGGGGCGGCGGCTCACGATCTCGTTCCAGCACCACGCCGAGGAGGGTATCCGGCGTGGTGCCGGGGGTGCCGGGGCGCTCGCCGGACCGGGCCAGCCGTCCGGGCGGCCGCGCGAGGAGGCGCCGGCTCCGACCGTGGCCGCGCAGACGGTCGGGGCGCCGCTGAACGAGCGGTACTCGTTCGACCGTTTCGTGGTGGGGAGCAACAGCCAGCTGGCGACGGCGGCCGCGCGCGCGGTGGGGGACTCCCCGGCGCGCATGTACAACCCGTTGTTCATCTACGGGGGAGTGGGGCTGGGCAAGACGCACCTGATGCACGCCATCGGTCACGCGCTGCTGGAGCGCGACCCGGTCCGTCGCGTGGCCTACGTGTCCAGCGAGTGGTTCACGAACGACCTGATCGCGTCGATCCAGGACGGCCGGATGTCGGAATTCCGCCGGCGCTACCGCGAGATCGATCTCCTGCTCATCGACGATGTCCATTTCCTGGGGGAGAAGGAGCGGACGCAGGAGGAATTCTTCCACACGTTCAACGCGCTGTACGAGGCGCAGCGACAGATCGTCCTGACGAGCGACCGGCCGCCCAAGGAGATCCCGGGGCTGGAGGAGCGGCTCGTCTCCCGGTTCGAGTGGGGTCTGGTCACGGACATCCGCAGCCCGGACCTGGAAACCCGCGTCGCGATCCTGCGCAAGAAGGCCGAAGAGGGCGAGATCGCCATCGAGGAGGGGGTCCTCGACTTCATCGCGCGCAACTGCCGCTCGAACGTACGGGAGCTGGAGGGGGCTGTGATCAAGCTGCTGGCGTATTCCTCCCTGACGCAGCGCGACATCACCATCGAGCTGGCGAGGGAGGCGCTCGGGGGCGTGCTGGGGCCCCACGCGGCGCGGACCCCGGAGGCGATCCGCAAGCACGTCGCCGACGCGTACGGCGTGGGCGTGGACGCGCTCACCTCGCGCAGGCGCACGCGTGAAGTCACTGTCCCCCGTCAGGTCGCCATGTACTTCATGCGCGAGCTCCTGGACCTGCCGCTGACGCAGATCGGCGACCACTTCGGCGGGCGGGACCATTCGACGGTGATCCACTCGATCAACAAGATCGAGCAGGAGATCGCGGACGACGAGCGCATGCGCGAGCGCATCGACGACCTCCGGGCGGAGCTGGGCGGATGAGGGTGCCCGGGCGTGGCTCCCCGATCTCCGTGTGTTCCGTGCCTCCGTGGTGAACCCTCGCCCGAACGGTCCCGCGTCCCCTGGGATGTCGCGTTGAAGCATTGTGGGAACCGCCGCGGTTGTCCACATTGCCCCACGATCTGTGGGAACCGTGGATGGAAGGGTCCTTGCTTCCACGGCGGCTCCACAGCGGATCGGGACTCGTAGGTCGCTGCCAGCAAGTCATTTGAGGGGTGTTCTGACGAAGTTGTCCACGGCTCCACAGCCCCTACTATTACTGCTGTTTGGAGATGTAAGAGGAGAACAACAGTGATGGCCTGTGGAGATCCTCCGAACCGGGAACCGGACCAAACGTGAGGCGCGAATGAGATTCACCATCACGCGGGAGAACCTGCAGCAGGGTCTGGCCGCGGTGGGCGCGAGCATCCCGACGCGCACCACGCTGCCGGTCCTGTCGAACATCCTGATCGAGGCCGGGGACGACGGAGTCCAGATGAGCGGCACGGACCTCGACATCGCGGTGACGCTGCGGGTCCCGGCGGAGGTGGAGGAGCCGGGGGCGATCACGGTGCCGGCGAAGAAGCTCCAGGAGCTGGCCAGGGAGCTGCCGGAGGCCCCGGCGCGCATCGCCACGACGGGGGAGCGCTTCGAGCTGACGTGCGGCAAGGCGACATTCCGGCTGAACGGGATGCCGCGGGACGAGTTCCCGACGTTCCCGGAGGTGGACTTCGGCGCGAGCTGGCGGATCCCGGGCGAAGTGATGACGCGGATGATCGAGCGCACGTCGTTCGCGGTGTCGACGGAGGAGAGCCGGCCGATCCTGAACGGCGTGCTGTGGCAGCTGGCGGACCGGGAGATGCGGATGGTGGCCACGAACGGGCACCGTCTGGCGAAGCTCTCGATCCCGGCCGAAGCGGCGAACGCGCCGCACGCGGATCTGATCGTGCCGCCCAAGGCGCTCTCGCAGGTCCAGCGTCTGTTCGAGAGCGGCGAGGAGATCGAGGTGGCCCGAAGCGAGAACCACCTGGGGTTCCGGCAGAACGGGACGCGGGTCTACACGCGGCTGATCGAGGGCCCGTACCCCAATTACGAACAGGTCATTCCGAAGGACAACGACCGGATCGCCATCGCGGACAGGGAGACGTTGACGCGGGCGCTGCGGCGCATGGCGGTGGTGGCGAGCGAGCAGACGCACCGCGTGCGGCTGGCGTTCGCGGGGAACGCGCTGCGCCTGTCGGTGGAGACGCCCGACCTGGGGGATGCGCACGAGGAGATCGAGGTGCAGTACGAGGGGCAGGTCCTGGACATCGGGTTCAATGCCAACTACCTGCTCGAGGTGCTCAAGTACATGCCGTCGGAGGAGGTCAAGCTGTCGTTCAAGGCGCCGGAGCGGGCGGCGACGGTGGAGCCGACGGACGACTCGGAAGGCGCCTACCTGTGCCTCATCATGCCCCTCCGCCTCCTCGAGTAGTGGGGCGCCCGACGGCGGCCGATCCCGGCGGCGCCCGCCGCCCAGGCGCTCCCCGCGCGGTCCGGTGGGGGGCGTTGCTGTTCCTGGCGGCGGCGTGCTCCGGCCCGCCCGCGCTCGAGGTCGGGCCCGTGGCCTACAGCGCCGACGAGGTGAGCCTGCTGAGCGAGATCCAGCTGGCGCTGCTGGCCGACATCACGGCGCTCGGGGTGGTCGTTGCCGCAGCGCGCACCGACGAGGTGGCGGCGCCGTTCGTGGAGCGGGAGCTCCGCTCGCTGATGCTGCAGCGTCTGGCGATGGAGGTGGCCGCGGAGGATGCAGGGATGGAGGAGCCGGAGCTGCGGGCGGCGTACGCCCGGTCGCCGGAGCCCGAGCTCGTGGTCCGGCACCTGGTCCTGCTGTCGGAGCGCTGGCGGCCGGAGGAACACCGGGATTCCGCCCGGAGGCGTGCGCGGGAGGCGCTGGAACGCGCGCGGTTCGGCGAGTCGTTCGAGTCGCTGGTGGCGGAGTACTCGGACGAGCCTGGCGCGGCACAGCGGGGCGGACTGCTCGCGCCGGGCCGGAAGGGGAGCTGGGTGGCGGAGTTCTGGGAGGCGGCGAGCGTTATCCGGCCGGGGGAGCTGAGCCCCGTCGTCGAGACGGAGTACGGCTATCACGTGATCCGGCTCGAGGAGCGGCGGGCGGTGCCGTTCGAGGAGGTCCGGGGCGAGGTCCTGGAGCGCCTCGTGGATCTGCCGTCCGCGCTGTCCCGGGCCCAGGACTGGGCGGAAGCCGAGTACGGCGCGCTGCGGGTGGATACGGCGGCGCTGGCGGCGTGGCAGGCCGGCCCCGGCCTTTCGGCCGCGGACACGCTGGTCAGCTGGCCGGCCAGGGAAGGGGCGGGCGTGCTCACGGCGGCCGACCTGGACGCGTACGTGGCTACGCTGGGCCCGGAGGCCAGGGCGGAGGTGCGGGGGGGCGACGGCGGGCCCGCCCTGGGGGTGGCGGAGTCGGCGGCGCGTGCGCGGCTGCTGGCGGACCGGGCGCGCCGCCGGGGGCTCGAGCCTTCCATCGCGCAGCGCGCCGCCGTGGAGCGACGCTGGGCCCTGCGGATCCAGGGGTGGGCTGAAGCGCTGGGCTTTGCGACGGGGATGCGGCCGCGGGCGGTAAAGGAGGCGGCGCTGGAGGCGCTGGGATCCGAGCGGCAGGGGGTGGCGGTCGCGCGGAGCGAGCTGGAGGCGGTCTCGGGCGTGCTCCGGACGCTGGTGCCCGTCAGTCGTCCAGCAGACCCGACGCGGTGAAGAGCGAGACCAGGGGATAGCCGGCGCGCTCCAGCCGGTCGCGGCCGGCCTCCTCGCGGTCGACGACGGACAGCACGCCGAGCACGCGGCCGCCGCTCTCCTCCACGACCTGGATGGCGCGGAGCGCGCTCTCTCCCGTGGTGACCACGTCCTCCACCACGACGATCTCCGTGTCCGCCTGAAAGCCGCCCTCGATGCGCCGGCCGGTCCCGTGGCTCTTCGCTTCCTTCCGCACCGTGAAGGCGTCCAGGGAACGACCGGCCGCCGCGGCCGCGTGGGCGAGCGCGCAGGCGACCGGATCCGCTCCGAGGGTGAGCCCGCCCACCGCGGCCGGTGCCCAGCCGGCCGCGTCCAGCGCATCCAGCCCGACCCGGCCGATCAGGAGCTGGCCCCGTCCCGCCATGGTCGTGACCCGCGCGTCGATGTAGTACGCGGAGCGGGCCCCACTGGAGAGGACGAAGTCCCCTTCCCGCACCGAGCGCGAGCGCAGCAGCTCCCGGAGGGCGTCGCGATCGGTCACCCGCCCGCGCCTTCCGGCGGGGCGATGGAATCGTCGGCGAAGCTGTCCGTCTCGATCCCCGGCTGCTCGCTGTGGCCCGGGAGGTCCGCGCAGGCGACGGGGTCCCCCGCGGCGTCGAGTGCCTGGACGAAGGCGGGGGAGTCGGGCCCCAGCGGAGAGCCGGCTACGGTCGCCGAGAGGCGCCCGGTCCCGTCGCTGCCCGCCGTGACGTCCCCGAGCGTCGCGGCCACCAGCCCGCCGGCCGAGCAGCGTCCGGTGTGGATGTGGACCGTGTACACGGTTCCGGGCTGCAGCCCCGCCAGCTCGACCGTCACCGCGGCCTCGTCCTCCTCGTGCTCGGCCCGGACCGTTCCGGTGACACCCGAGCGGTCCACCGGCGCGAAGTCGGCGGACGCGTCGGCATCCGCGGCGCCGTCGCCGGGGGCGGGCGCCTCGCACGCGGGGAGGAGCAGGAGCGCCGCCACGACGGCGAGGAGCGGGAGGGGGAATGCGCGCATGGGTTCCTCCGAGTGGGCGGAAAGGCTGTGAAGGTGCTCGGCACGGGCGCGGGTGGCAAGGACCGTACTCGTGCCGCGGCACGGATGATGAAGCGGGCCCTGCCACGATGCCTCGACCGCAACTCCGCAAGGCGCGATGGCTGCTCGGCCGCCTCGAGAACCCCGGGCTCACGACCCGCCAGGAGCGGGCGCTCAACGCGGCGCTCGCGCTGGTGCTGGCGCTGTTCGCCGGCGGGTGGGCCGCCGTCATCACGGACGCCGCGCGCGACGACGGGAGCCTTCTGTTGAGCCGCCGGCTGACGGTCAACCCGCTGGCCGCCGACGCGCCGCCCCCCGCGGCGTTCGTGCTGGACCAGGTGGTCCGGATGGTGGGAGAGCGGGCGAAGTGGCGGGGGGAGAGCGGCGCGGTGCGGGCGCTCATCACGGAGCCCGGCGACTCGCTGGCGCTCGCGGATACGCTCGGGCTGGACAGCCTCCCGGCGGGCACGCGGCTGGAGGTCGTCCAGGTGGACACGCCGGGGGGCCGCGCCGGGGCGGAGGAATCCGCGCGTCGGCCGGGCGCGTGGAACGTTCTGGTCCGCTCGAGGGACGAGGTCCGCCGCGTCGCCGACCTGTCCATCCTCACCCCCGTGTCGACGGAGCTGATCCGCGACGGCCGGCTCGGCCGGTACGTGATCGGCAGCTGGCCGGCAACGTCCGGCCGCTCGGGCTACGAGCCGCCGCGGGGGCTGATCCGGGTGACGCCGGAGAACGTCGATCTTCCGCTCACCGATCACCTGGTGCTGGGCGACTTCCTGACCAAGGGGCAGACGGACGTGTGGCCTAAGTACCTGGTGGTCTCGCCGCGGATCCTGGACAAGCTCGAGCTCACGTTCCAGGAGCTGGAGCGGCGTGGCCACCCGGTGGAGAACGTCGGCATCATCAGCGGGTTCCGCACTCCCGAGTACAACGCCCACGGCGGCAACACGGGGGGGCGGGGCTCGCTGTCCCGGCACATGTACGGCGATGCCCTGGACTTCTACATCGACAACGACCGGGATGGCGCGATGGATGACCTGAACGGCGATGGGCGCGTCGACCGCCAGGATGGGGAGGTGATCGCCGACGCGGGTGCCGCTGTGGAGAAGGCGTACCCCCAGTACGTCGGCGGGATCGGGATCTACGGCCCCAACCCCGGAGCGCATTCCGGGTTCGTGCACTTCGACACGCGGGGCTACCGCGCCCGCTGGTAGGAAAGGAGCGACATGACCGACCACCAGACCGCGCCGCAGCGTCGCGAGCGGGAAGAGCAGGAGCGCCGCCACGAGTCGGAGCAGGAGCAGCTCCCGCCGGACGCCCGGGTGCGCGACGAGGACCTCGAGCCGTTCGCGGCGCTCCGCTACATCGCGCGCCTGTTCAAGGTGCTGGCGGTGCTGCTCGCCTTCCTGCTGCTGGCCGAGATCATCCTCGGCCTCGTGCAGGTGGGCACCGCCGCGGTGGCGAACCTGCTGGTCGAGGCCACCCGGCTCCTGGTCCTGGCGGGGTTCCTCTGGGGCATCGGGGACATGGCCCTGATGCTCATCGAGACCAACCACGACCTGCGGGCGACGCGAATCCTGGTCGGACGGCTCCACCACCAGTTCGAGCGCCTGCTCTCGGAACGGCGGGAGCCGCCCCGCGGACCCTGACGACGCGGTCGTGACGACCGGGTCGTGACGCCGGGGTCGTGACGACGGGGTCGTGACCCGGCGCGGCCCTGGCGCGGCCCCGGCGGTGTCGAGGCCATCCCGACACCCTTTTCCACCTTCGCCCCACCGGCTTTTCCGCCCGCTCCCGACAGAAGGGGGGCGCGGGGGACGCTATCCTGGTTCGGCGTCGAGGCGCTCGCCCCGGCGGTGTTCCAGGAGGAGAGCGTAATGGACCCCGTTCTGGTGGCGACCGACGGCACGCGGGCCGCGGTGCCCGCGCTGCGGCTCGCCGCCGCCTTCGCGGCGCGCGATGGCGTGGCGGTCGAGCTGGTCTCGGTGGTGCGGCCCATCGCGGACATGGTGGTGGCGCTGCCCCACCGCGAGGAGCTCGAGCAGGCCCACGCCCGCGGCGTCGCCGAACGGGTGCGGGCCCAGCTCATCGACGCGGTCGGCTCGCTGGACTGGCCGCTCCATGTCCGCGTCGGCCGACCCGCGGCGGCGATCTGCGAGGTGGCCCGCCACCGTTCGGCATCGCTGATCCTGCTGGGGGCGGCCCGATCCGACCCCGAGGGCGGCGGCACCGCGCTGGAGGTCATCCAGCTGGCGGACCGCCCCGTCCTCTCCACTCGGTCGGGCACCATGCCGCGCACCGCCGTCGTCGGGATCGACTTCCGTCCCGGGTCGCTCAACGCCGCCATGGAGGCGTTCCGGCTCGTCGGCCCCGACGGGGTGCTGCACCTGGTCCACGTCCGCCCGCGGCTCGATTTCCCGGCCGCGCTGGTGTGGGACTGGGGCGAGAGCTACGAGTGCGAAGTCTCGCACGGCTTCGAGCGGCTGGTGGCCGCCCTGGCCGCGGCCGGTGCCGGGGACACCCGGACGCATACGGTGGAAGGCGATCCCGCCGGCGCCCTGGCGGCGGTCAGCGCGGAAACGCACGCCGACCTTCTCGCCGTGGGGAGCGACGGCTACACCTTCCGTGGCCGCGTGGTGATCGGTCGGGTCGCCCAGCGTCTCGTCCGGGAAGCGCCGGTCGCCGTGGTCGCGATCCCGGATCCAAGGGGTGAGAACGCGGCGATCGGCGAGGCTGAGGCCGTGGGACACCCGGTCTAGTCCGGGAGCAACGAAAGCGGGTCCCGCCGCGTCCTCTTCGCGAGTGCCCTCGGGCGCTCGCCCCGGACTCGCCGGGCTGCGCCCGCTCATGCGCAGCAAAACTCCATCCAGACATGAGGGATCCATGAAGGGACACCACGTATCCGCGCTGGCAGCCGGGCTGCTGGCGCTGACCACCGCCGCGTGCGCCGGCTCGGCGCGGCCGCAGACCCCGGCCCCCACCGGGGATCGCCCGGCTCGCGGGCAGGAGGCGATCAAGCCCTACGGCCAGGTGATCACGGCCGCGGCGCAGACCGACGAGGGGATGTTCGATGTCCATCGGGTCGAGGAAAAGCTGTTCTTCGAGATCCCGAACGAGATGCTGGGCAGGGAGCTGCTGCTGGTGACGCGGATCGCCCGGACGGCCGGGAACCTCGGCTACGGCGGCGAGGAAGCGAACACCCACGTGGTGCGGTGGGAGCGGCAGGGTGACAAGGTGCTGCTGCGGGTGGTGAGCTACGAGAACGTCGCGGCGGACTCCCTGCCGATCTTCGAGGCGGTGCGGAACTCGAACCTGGAGCCGATCATCCGCAGCTTCCCCATCGCCGCGATGGCGCCCGGGAACGCGGGTGTGGTCATCGACGTGGCCCCGCTGTACGAGACCGACGTCCCCGCGCTGGGGATTCCCGCCGGCGCCCGGCAGCGGCACGAGGTGCGGCGGCTGGACACGGACCGGTCCTACATCGCGTGGGCGAAGAGCTACCCGAGCAACGTGGAGGTGCGCCATGTCCTCACGTACGAGTCGGCGAGCCCGCCATCCAACCCGGCCACGAACACCATCACGCTGGAGATGAACCAGTCGATGGTGATGCTGCCGGAGGACCCGATGACGCCGCGGCCGTACGACTGGCGCGTGGGCTACTTCAGCGTGCAGCAGACGGATTACGGCGCGGACACGCAGGAGGCGACGCGCAAGCGCTACATCACGCGCTGGCGGCTGGAGCCCAGCGACACCGCGGCGTTCCAGCGCGGGGAGCTGGTGGAGCCGGTGAAGCCCATCGTCTACTACATCGACCCGGCCACGCCGATGAAGTGGCGGTCCTGCCTCAAGGAGGGGGTCGAGGACTGGAACCGGGCGTTCGCCGACGCCGGGTTCCGGAACGCCATCATCGCCAGGGACCCGCCGTCGCCGGAGGAGGACCCGGAGTTCAGCCCGGAGGACGCGCGCTATTCGGTGATCCGGTACTTCTCATCGCCCGTTCAGAACGCGTACGGCCCCCACGTCCACGACCCGCGGACGGGCGAGATCCTGGAGTCGGACATCGGCTGGTACCACAACGTGATGAACCTGCTCCGGAACTGGTACTTCGTGCAGACCGCCGCGGCGAACCCGGACGCCCGGGGCGTCGCGTTCGATGACGCGGTGATGTGCCGGCTGATCCGGTTCGTCTCGGCCCATGAGGTCGGCCACACCATCGGGTTGCCCCACAACATGAAGGCGAGCTCCAGCTACCCGGTGGACTCGCTGCGCAGCGCGACGTTCACGCGCGAGTTCGGGACGGCGCCGTCCATCATGGACTACGCGCGGTTCAACTACGTCGCGCAGCCCGGAGACCAGGGCGTGTCGTTCATGCCGGACATCGGCCCCTACGACCGGTACTCCGTCATGTGGGGTTACCGACCCATCATCGGGGCGGACACACCGGAGGAGCAGGTGCCGATCCTGAACCAGTGGATCCGGGAGCGGGAGAACGACCCGGTGTACCGGTTCGGCGACCCGAGCCAGCTGGACCCGGAGTCGCTCACGGAGGCCATCGGCGATGACGCCATGCGGGCCAGCGACTACGGGATCGAGAACCTGAAGCGGATCGTGCCCAACCTGATCGACTGGACCTTCCAGGAGGGGCGGCCGTACGAGGAGCTGGAGGAGCTCTACGGGCAGGTCATCGGGCAGTGGAACCGCTACACGGGTCACGTGCTGACGAACATCGGTGGCGTGACGCAGACGCGGAAGGCCTACGGCCAGCAGGGGCCCGTGTACGAGGAGGTTCCCGAGGCCACACAGCGCCGCGCGCTCGCCTGGGTGGGCGACCAGGTGTTCACGACGCCGCACTGGATGCTGAACTACGACGTCCTCGCCCGGATCTCGCCCGCGGGCTCCATCGACCGGATCCGCGGCCTCCAGGGCGGCGTGCTGAACCGCATCCTCGAGCCGCGCCGGCTGGAGCGGCTGGTGGAGGCGGAAGTGAAGCTCGGCAGCGCAGCGTACACGCTCGGGGAGATGCTCGATGACCTGCGGGCGGAGGTCTGGTCCGAGCTGGCCGCCGGGCGCACCGTCGACCCGTTCCGCCGCAACCTCCAGCGGGCGTACCTGGAGCGGATGAGCTGGCTCATGACGGAGGAGCCGGCGCAGCTCCCGTCCTTCTTCGCCGGGTCCATCAACGACGTGAACGTCTCGATGTCCGACATCCGTCCGTTCACCCGGGGCCAGCTCATCACGCTGCAGGCCGAGATCCGGCGGGCGCTGTCCCGGGTCGCGGACCGCGCGACGCGCCTGCACCTCGAGGACGCGCTGGTCCGGATCGACAGGATCCTGGATCCGAGGGACTGAACGGATTCTCAGGCAGCGGCAAAAGAAAAAGGGGCGCTCCCCATCCGGAGCGCCCCTTTCCTGTACGGCATAACTACTCCTCCAGTGCGTCCGCTCTGCAGCAGCCGGCATCACAGGGAACCCAGATGCCTTCGTCAAGCTCGTTCCACGCCCACCGTACAGCTTCAGGTCCGGCATGCCCGTGATCACTCCGAGTAACAACTGTCCAGTTCTCTCCGCGTGCGCTCATCTCGTACACAGCTGCATCAGA
>DATKBW010000138.1:0-4250 GCA_035513575.1 Longimicrobiales bacterium
CTGGTCAGCTCCGGTGAGGTCTACGGAGCCGATGGCTCGGAGGAAGACCCCCTGCGGGAGGACATGCCGCTCCGGCCGATCACGCCGTACGGCGCCAGCAAGGCCGCCCAGGAGATGATCGCTTCCGCGCTGGGGCGTCACGCCGACATCCGGCTCATCCAGACCCGCAGCTTCCAGCAGATCGGCCCCGGCCAGCGTCCGACCTTCGTGACCGTCAACTGGGCCCGCCAACTCCTCGACATCCGGGATGGCGTCCAGGACCCCGTCCTCCACGTCGGGAACCTCGACATCGCCCGCGACTTCCTCGACGTCCGGGACGGCGCCGCCGGATATGCCGCGCTCCTCGAGACCGACCGCGCCGCCGATGTCTACAATCTCTGCTCGGGACGCTCCTGCTCCCTTCGCCGTCTCCTCACCCTCCTCCAGGATATCGTCGGCGTCAGCCCCGAGATCCGTGTCGCCCAGGATCGGCTTCGCCCCGCCGAGATCCGCTCCCTCGTGGGCAGCCCGCGCCGCCTCATGGAGACGACCGGCTGGGCCCCGCGCATCTCCCTCGAGGACAGCCTCCGGACCCTGTTGTCGTCACTCGAGCGGGCCCCCCGCCCTGCCGGCCATGACGCAAAATGACCCCTTAAATTGAACTGATGTAAAATGTCATATGATGATCAGTAAGATAATGGGCCATCATGGTTTAAATGTAACAGGGTCGGCCGATGGGTGAGCCGGTGACCGCGGACCACTGCCGGATCTGCGGAAAGGGCACCGGAAACGAACGGTACACGGTGAAGGAGATGATGCTGGGTACGCGCGACCCGTTCGAGTACTTCGAATGCGGATCGTGCGGCACGGTGCAGATCGCGGATATCCCGGACGATCTGGGTCGCTACTATCCGCGGGACTACTACTCGGTCCGTGGCGGGAGCCGTCTCGAGCTGTTCCTTAAGGCCCGGTGGATCCGGCATTCGCTGGATGGTCGAGGTGCGCTCGGTCGGCTTCTGGGGCATGTTTACGGTCCGCACCCGCTGGCGGAATGGACGCGCCGCAGCGGGATGAGACGGGACAGCGCGATCCTGGACGTGGGATGTGGCGATGGTCGACTGCTGCGGGAGATGGAGGGAGCGGGCTTCGTGGATCTGACGGGGGTGGATCCTTACCTGGACCATGCGTACCGGTCGAAGCATCTGCGGGTCCTGGGGACGGACATCCACGGGCTGGAGCGGTCGGGGTTCGACTGCATCATGTTCCATCACACGCTGGAGCACCTTGCGGATCCCGGGGCCGCGCTGGGCCGGGCCGCGGATCTGCTCGCCCCGGGTGGGGCGATGATCATCCGGATCCCGGTGGCATCATCGCACGCGTGGCGGACGTACCGGGCGAACTGGGTGCAGCTCGACGCTCCCCGACATCTGCACGTTCTATCGGAGAAAGCGATGAATCTGCTGGCCGAAGAGGCAGATCTGCGGGTTTCGGACGTGGTCTACGACTCGACGGCGTTCCAGTTCTGGGGCAGCGAGCTGTACGCGCGCGACGTCCCCTACGCGCCGAAGCCGTCGTATCGGAACAGGCCGTCGAGGAAGCTGATCCCGAAGGCGCGGATGCGGGCGTACGGTGAGCTGGCGCGAGAGCTGAACGTTCGCGGGGACGGCGACTCGGCGTGCTTCCACCTC
Source organism: Longimicrobiales bacterium (assembly GCA_035513575.1). GTDB lineage: Bacteria > Gemmatimonadota > Gemmatimonadetes > Longimicrobiales > RSA9 > JAHWKI01. Next base: position 1,668 of record DATKBW010000138.1, read on the forward strand.
CGTGAGGCCGGTACGTGAACCGGGCGAAGAAGCGGGACGGGGCGAAGGCGGCGAGCCGGACCGCGGCGGCCAACGAGGCGGCGCCCGGCCCGTGGCCGTCGTGGGGGCTCGCGGCGCTGCTGTACCTCGGTGCGGCCGTGGTGTACTTCCTCCCCGCGTTCCTCCCGGGTCGACACATCTACGGCTCCGATTATCTGGCGGGCAGCTACCCGTTCCACGTGTTCATCTCGGAGCGCTTCGCGGATGGGGCGCTGCCCAAGTGGGTCCCGAGCGTCTATGGCGGGCTGCCGCTCTTTTCGAATCCGGGCAGCACTTTCCATCCGTTCCGGTTCCTGGCGGACCTGCTCTTCCCCGCCCATCGGATCTTCCCCGCCATTTACGTGCTCCAGTTCTGGCTGGCGGGTCTCGGAACGTACCTGCTCAGCCGCGAGCTCGGCGTGCGCGCGTGGGCGGCGCTGGTCGTCGGCTTCGCGTTCCAGTTCACGGGGATCACGATGTCGGCGGTCCTGGGTGGCCACGAGGGCCGGATCATCGTGGCGACCATGACCCCGATGGTGCTCTTCCTGCTGCACCGTGGCGTCCGGACGGGCCGGCCAGTCTGGTTCGCCGGCGCAGCGCTGGCCATCGGCTCGGCGCTCCTGTCCTTCCAGATCCAGAGCTCGTACTACCTGCTGCTTCTGGGCGCGGCGTGGGGCGTGTTCTCGCTCGTCCGAACCAGGGTCCGCGGCGCGCGTCCGGTCAGCGCCCGGGTGGCCCTCGGTCTGGGGGCGGTGGCGGTGGCCTTCCTGCTCGCGGCGGTCAATTTCCTGCCGTTCCTCGCGTACGTGGACCAGTCGCCGCGGGGCGAGGGGGGCCGGGGCTACGAGTACGCGACGTCGTGGGCGATGCCGCCTGCGGAGATCACCGGTCTGGCGGTGCCCGAGCACGTGGGTCTGCTGGAGCATTACGAGGGGGGGAACGCGTTCAAGCTGCACACCGAGTACGTGGGCGCCGTAGTGCTGCTCCTCGCGGCGCTCGGGGCGTACTACAACCGGAGGGACCGCTACTGGTGGTTCTTCGCCGCCGCGGCGGTCGTGGCGCTGACGTTCTCCTTCGGCGGGCATACACCCGTTTATCGGCTGTACTATGCCCTGCTTCCGGGGACGCGACAGTTCCGCGCGCCATCGGTCTCGTTCTTCGTCGTGTCCATCTCGCTGGTAATGATGGCCGGCCTGGCGCTCGAGCGGCTGGCCAGGCTGCGGGCCGAGGTCGCGAGTGCGGACGACCCGCGGCTCCGCCCCGCCACCATCGTGATCGGCGCCGCCGCCGCGATCACGCTCCTGATCCTGCTCGTCGCGGGCGGCGGAGGGGGGGAGCCCCGGGCGCGTGCCTTCTCCGCCGGAGCGTTCCGATTCGCCGGGTTCACCTGGCTGGCGGGGGGGCTGCTGTGGGCGTGGCTCCGGCGGTCGGTGGGAACACGCGTCGTGGTCGCCGCGCTGGCACTGCTGACCGTAGCGGACCTGTGGATCGTGGACCGGCGCTTCTTCAGCACGGTGGAGAGCCCGGACCTGATGTACGCGGCCGACGAGGTGGTCGACTTCCTGGGTACGCGACCCGAGCGGAATCGCGTCTGGGTGCTCCCGGGCGCGTTTCAGGGTGGCGCGGAGTACGGCGGCGGTTTGAAGAACTACCTGATGCTGCACGGTGTCGATCAGACGGGGGGCGAGCACGGCAATCAGCTGCAGCGGTACAACCAGTACGTGGGCGCCGGCGATCGGACGTACGTGGACTGGCACAACCTGGTCGGCGATCTGCAGACTCTCCTGTCGGCTCCGACGACGGCGTCCTCGGCCCCGGCGTTCCTCGCCGCGGCGAACATCCGCTACATCCTGAGCATGGTCCCGCTGCCGGGGTTGCCGGAAGCGTTCCGCGGTCGGACGGGACTGGTGTACGAGGTCCCGGGGGCGCTTCCGCGGGCGTATCTGGTGGGCGAGACCGTGGTGGCCGCGGAGCCCGGCGGCGCGCTGGACATCCTCGCCCGGCCGGACTTCGACCCCGCGACCACGGCGGTTCTCTACGAGGATCCCGGCCCCCCGCTGGCCGGGGACGGGCCGTTCTCGGGGTCCGCCACGGTGCTGGCGTATGAGCCCGACCGGGTGGACGTCCGAACCCGGGCCGACAGGGACGCGCTCCTGGTCCTGGCGGACAACTACTATGCGGGCTGGACGGCGACGGTGGACGGCGAGCCGGCGGAGGTCATCCGGGCGAACCACACGTTCCGCGGGGTTCGCGTTCCCGCGGGCGAGCACACGGTCACCTTCGAGTTCCGACCCGCGGAGGTCTACATGGGCCTGTGGCTGGGGATTGGGGCGCTGTTCATCCTGCTGGCCGCCGGGTGCCTGGATGTGCTCCTCCGCCACCGGCGCCTCTCGGCCGCGGCCTAGGCGGAGCCATGCCGCGCGTCCGCTGGAACACCGTCGCCGGGGTGACGATCTTTGCGGCGACGCTCCTGTTCCTCGCCCTCACCGTGGCCAGGCATTGGGGGGAGCTCTCCCGCTTCAGCTGGTCAGTCGACCCGCTGCGGCTTACGCTCTCACTGGCGGC
>DATKBW010000139.1:0-3665 GCA_035513575.1 Longimicrobiales bacterium
GCAGACGTGTCCGCAGTGCTCGATCACGCGCAGCGCGGCGTGCCGGTGCCTGGCGGCGAGGTTCCGGGCGGCGGGCAGGAACATGTGGTCCTGGTCTCCCATGATGTAGAGCGTCGGGATCCCCACATCCCGCTCCTCGAACAGCCGGAGCACCGGGGGCAGCTCCATCGTGAGCCGGAACCAGCGCAGGAACTCTACCCGGGCGAGCTTCTTCGCCTCGCGGATGAATATGAGTCGGCTCTCGCGATGGCCGCGCCGCGGGAGCAGGATCCAGGCGTAGAGGCGATACAGCCACATGAACGGGACGACGCGCTTGACGGCGTTGCCCACGAGGACCAGCACGCGGGAGCGGAACCCCAGGCGCGCGATCGCGCCGCCCAGGACCATGGACCGGACCCGCTCCGGCGCGATCTCCGCCAATGTCCGGATGATGAGGCAGCCCATGGAAATGCCCACGAAATGAGCCGCCTCGATCTCGTGGTGGTCGAGCACGTCCAGGATGTCCCGGCTCACCAACTCGAACGTGTAGCGCGGTCCGTCCCGGTCGGTCCCGCCCGGCGAGCCGCCGTGGCCCCGCAGGTCCAGCAGAAGCACGTTGAACTCCTTGCGGTATGCCCGGATCTGGCGGAACCAGATGGACGAGCTGCCGCCGGCGCCGTGCACGAGCACGACCCAGTCCGCTTCGCGGCCCCGGTAGTGGATGCGGTGATGCAGCATGGCCGCGGAATCTAAGCGCGGCCGGCGGAGCGTTCCACCCTCCCCTGCGAGGGGAGCTACACCCAGCCCTGCCGCCGGAACTCTCGGAGCACGCACCGGTCCAGCTCGAGGAGAGCGTGACCAGTGACCTCGCCACTTCGCCTGCGACCACGCCCGTGGATGAACTCGCGCCCGAGCGGCGCGATGTCCTCACCGGCCTCCGCACTCGACGGCTGCACGTCGAAGACCAGGCGTGACCCCGCCGCCGGGCCGACGTCGAAGGATCGCGATTTCGGAGAACGTGGCGACGCCGTCCGCCGTTCACCACCTGGGGCGTCGAGAACTCCCCCGTCGTCTCGCCGTTCCCGAGGCAGGTCCGTCCACACCTGCGCGCTGACCGTGGACGGCGCCGCCTACTGCTGGGGCAGCAGTGATTCAGGCCGCCTCGGCAACGGCGACGACAGCGGCACCGTCTACGCGGCTCCCGTGCGGGTGCTGGGAAACCACGTCTTCACCGAGACCACGGCCGGCGTCTCGTTCGGCGAGCACGCGTGCGCGGTCAGCGCCGGGGGCGGCTTCTGCTGGGGGGAGAACTCAAACGGTACGCTCGGCGACGGCAGCTTCCTTGGCAGCAGTCAGCCCGTGCGCGTGGCTGGCTCCCGCTGATCGGGCTCTTCGGGCCCGGGGCGCGCATGCGCGCCCCGGGCCTGCCGCGCCGGGTTAGCGGGTAAGGGCCGCGACGACCCCCCAGCCGCCGAAGTCCTCGCTCACGGCTACGCGGATCTCGTTCTCCCCTGCCTCGAGGCGCAGGATTAGCTCGTCGAAGAGCCCCACGGTCCCGAGGAACCGGTGGTCCCGGAGGCGCCATTCCGCCCGCCCGCGGTAGATCGGGCGGCCGTTGAGGTAGACGACGGCGCGGTCGCTGAAGCCGAATCGGAAATGAACGGGCCCGGCTTGCCGCGCCTCGACGGTCGCGACCGCGAAGACCGTATTCGCCTCCGGGGTCCGGACGGCGTACCGCGCCAGGTCGACGATCCCGTTGAAGGCTGGCGACGCGGAGGTCCAGGTCAACCCATCCCACTCGCCCGGCTCCAGATCCGCCGCGGGATCCAGCCTGCCCTCGGCGAAGCGCGAGGAGACGCGCCATTCCGTCAGCAACCCGGGAATCGGCTCGGGGGCGTCGGCGCCGGGAGCGCCGGTCACGGGCGGTGATTCCAGTGGCGTGACCACCACGTTCGCAAAGTGCGCCGGCGCCCCGGCGGACGTGATCCCCACGCCCCCCGCCCGCACCGGGCGGTGCAGGTCGGGGAACACCAGCAGCTCGCCGTCGACCTCCACCTCGAGCCGCGTCTCCCGGACCACCATGCGCACGTGGACCCAGCGGTCCGTGGCAATGGGCACGGCCAGCCCGTGCCGCGGGCCCGTGTAGACCTGCCACCCCGAGACGCCGTTGTACACTGGTGTGTACTGGGTCGCGTCGGGGCGGCCGCTCTGGAACGGGCGCAGATAGAAATGCTCGTAGTCGTCGGCATCGGCCGCCCGGAAGGCGATTCCGTAGAACCCGAGCTGGTCCTTCGCCGCGAGGTCGAACTCGATGATCCCGTTGCGGAGCTCGACCCCCTCCAGCCAGGCGACGCCGCTGTTCAGCGACAGGCCTTCCCGTCCCATGTACCGCTCGATGGCGGACTCCCGTGCTTCGATCGTCCATCGCTCCGCGTCCCAGGCGAGCTGGGCCCGCACCTGGGCGGGAAGAGCCAGGGCGATCACGAGCCATACCGGCCATGCATTGATGTAGTTCATGGCCCGATGATACGATGGGCCAGGCGCGGGCGTATTGGAAAATTCGGACCTGGAGCGGCGGACCCTTCAGACGTGCGTCCGCTGGGCCGCGCGCTCCAGGTGCGCTTCGGCGGGGGTCAGCCCCGTCAGCGCCCGGAACTCACGGATGAGGTGCGCCTGGTCGTAGAACCCCGCGCGCAGCGCCAGCCGGCTCCAGGGTGGACGCGCCCCGTGCCGATCGGCCGCCATGATCGCGCGCCCGAGACGCACCAGGCGGTGGTAGCGCTTCGGGCCGAGCCCCGTCCGCTCACGGATCGCCCACCGCAGGTGCCGCGCCGAGACGCCGAGCCCCCGGGCGACCCGGTCGATCTCCGCCGTCGTTCCGGGAGCCGCCCTCACCTGCTCCAGCGCCGCGTGGGCCAGAGCCGCGGTGCCCGCGCCCGCCCCTGCCGCGCGACGGCCGATCCATTCGACCAGAACCCCGATGGCGGCCGCCGAGGACCGCGTCTGCGCCAGACGGTCCAGCAGCGTGTCCGCGGCAGCACGGGTTGCGATCGAGCGAACGTCCGTGATCGCGTTCCCGTGCTCACCAGGATGCGTCCCCAGCAGGTCGATGCACCACTCCGGCCGGATCCGAACCGCCTCTAGGTGCAGCCCCGGGCCGGGCGCGAAGAAGCGCGGCCGGACGACCGGCCCGATCAGCACCACGCGCCCGTCCCGGACCACGCCCTCGTCGTCCCGTACGCATTCGAACGCGAGGCTGACGGCGGCCTCGGGCAGGACGCGATGGCCCGGGCCCGGAATGGGCGGTCCGGTCAGGGTCCGGGAAAAGACCCAGGCGGTCTCGACGTACCGGGCGAGCTCGGCGGGCAGCGCCTGCTCGCGGTACCCTCCGAGTCGGTAGATCGGGCTGGTCGGCTCCATCAATCAGTGAACGCCCACACCCGCCGCGCCGTGACCCTCCCCGTCCTCACGCCTCCCCGTACTGCGCCTTCAGCTTCTGCACGACGCCCGGGTCGGCCAACGTCGTCGTGTCGCCCACCGCGCGACCCTCGGCGATGTCCTTGAGCAGCCGCCGCATGATCTTGCCGGAGCGCGTCTTGGGCAGCTCGGCCGTGAAGATGATGGAGGCCGGCCGGGCGATGGCGCCGATCTTCTCGGTCACGTGCTCCGTCAGCTCCTCCTTGAGC
>DATKBW010000140.1:0-52080 GCA_035513575.1 Longimicrobiales bacterium
CCTAGCAGGCTGCGGAAATTCGGGGGTGCACGAGTGCTTCTCTCTCGATCATCTATCGATTCCGGAGTAAATCCACCCTCTCCGGAGCCGGATTTTGGCTCCGAGGAGGCGTGGTGCCCCCGTTTTCGCCCCTCATGCAGACACTGCTCCCAGGGAGAGCTTCCGCATTCTCACCAGGTTGTAGGCCGCGGCACTGAAGGCAAACATCCAACGGGCGAGCTGGAGGCCGCGGTGCCTCAGCTTGCGCATGAGGCCTACGGTCTTCTGCCAGCCGAAGCTCTGCTCGATCAGCTTCCGCTTCTTCTGGCTCTCGGCGTAGCCCGTATGCCGAGTCGTTCTACCATCAATCGCGCTGCGCCGATTGGTTGTGTTCTGAGCCACGTGCGGCGTGACGTTTCGATCCCGCAATCCCGCCACGAAATCACGCGTGTCGTAGCTCTTGTCCGCCCCCAGGGTTCTCCGCCGATTGCTCGGAGACAGCCGGTCCAGCATGGTCAGCGCAGCGTCTCGTTCCGCCGTGCCCGCCGCGTGCAGGACCTCCGTGTCCACGATGAGCCCATGGCGGTTGTCCATGAGGGCGTTCGCTTGGTAGGCCAGCTTCGATTCCCGCCCCGGTCCCTTCTTGGCCAGGCGCGCATCGGGATCCGTTCTCGAAGCGTGCGTCTCGTTGCTGCGCCGCTGCCCCCGAAAATCCACATCCGGGTTCCGCCCTCCGCCCTTCGGCGGCTCGTCCTTTGGGCGAAAGCTCTTCTGGCTCGCGTACGCCTCCAGCAGCGTCCCGTCCACCGTGAAATGCTGATCGCTGAGCCAGCGCCGCCGGCGCGCCTCGCTCACGACCGCCTCGAAGAACGCCTCGGCGATCTCGCCCCGCAGCAGGCGGTCCCGGTTCTTCGTGAACACCGTCGGCACCCACACCCGATCGTCCATGCTCAGGCCCACGAACCACCGGAAGAGCAGGTTGTACTCCAACTGCTCGCACAGCATGCGCTCGCTTCGCACCGAGTACAGCACCTGGAGCAACAGCGCCCGCAGCAACTGCTCCGGCGGAATCGACGGCCGGCCCTTCCTCGAATAGAGCGCGTCGAAGCGCGAGGACAGGTCCCTCAGGATAGGATCCACGTACGCGCGAATCGCCCGCAGCGGGTGGTTCTGCGGAACCCGATCCTCCAGAGGCACATAGCTGAAGAGCTGGTCTTCCGGACGCCGATCACCGCGCATCGAGAGCTCCTTGGGCTGGGGTTGAGCCATTTTACTCATCCCCCAGCCCAAGGTCCATCCTCTCGTGCGACTTTTTCATCAGCCTGCTAGAAGACTTCCACCGTCACCGGCGGCGTGAACGCCCGCGGGTCGGCCCGGATGTCCCGGATCAGGTTCTGGATGTCCACGATGGTCTTCAGGAGCTGGTCGTAGAGGGCGGGATCCTCCACCAGGCGCGCGAGGGTGCCCTCCCCCTCGCCGATCCCCTGGACGAACTGCTGCATCCCCCCGACCGTGGAATCCGCCCGCTCCACGACTCCCACGAGCCCCTCGTACAGCGCGTCATCCCGCATCAGCCGACCCAGGGACCCCTCGCCGCCCATGAGGGCCGCGCCGATGGAATCGAGGCGGACCAGCGCGGTGTTCATGCGGTCGTAGAGGGCCGGGTCCCGGATCATGCGCCCGAGCGTACCATCGGAGCTGTTGATCGTCCGCAGCAGCCCCGCCAGCTCGGCGCTGGCCACCGTCATGCGCTCGTAGAGCCGGTCGTCCGCCAGGAGCGCGCCGAGGGTGCCATCGCCGCGGGCAAGGCTCTCCGTGAGGACCTGCAGATCGCCGACCATCGAGCGGACCTCCACGAGCGTGGCCGCGGCGGTCTGGAGCACGTCCTCGTAGTCGAGGGGCGGCCGGGAGGGCAGGGTGTCCCCGGCGTCCAGCGCAGCGAAGCGAGGGGACCCCGGCGTGATCTCGACGAAGCGGTCCCCGAGGAGCCCCTGCGTCCGCAGGCTCGCCTCCGAGTCCTCCCGGATCTGCTCGCGCACATCCTGGTTGATGGAGAGCCGGATGTAGATGTTGGCGCCGCCCACGCGCCGCTCCACGGGGATGAAGCGGATCGCGTCCACCTGGCCGATCCGCTGCCCCGCGAGGGTGACCGGCGCCCCTTCGATGAGGCCGGCGGAGCTTTCCACGAGGGTGACCAGCTCGTAGCGCGAGGCGAAGACGTCGAAGAGCTTCCCCACCTGGAAGATGGCGTAGGCGAGGAGCAGGAGCGCGAATATCACGACGATGCCGACGCGCAGCTGGCGCGACAGCTGGTGACCCCTGGTGAGCTTGCCCCGTGCCATGCTCGCCTCCCCTAGCTCAGCGCCAGGAATCGCTGGATGTACTCGTCGTCGTGCGCGATCATGTCCTCGGGCGTGCCATCGAAGACGATCCGCCCGTGCCGGATCAGGTTCACCCGCGTCGCCACGCGAAAGCCGGCGCGAATGTCGTGCGTCACCACGATCGACGTCACGCCGCGCTCCCGCTGCAGCTTGCGGATGAGGTCGCCGATCGTCCCGACCGTCAAGGGGTCGAGCCCCGCGGTCGGCTCATCGTACAGCACGATGTCCGGGTCCGTCGCGATGGCCCGCGCGAGACCCACCCGTTTCTTCATCCCCCCCGAGAGCTCGCCCGGGAGCTGCGGGCCCACCTTGTCCGGGTCGAGGTTCACGAACTCGAGCCGCTGCCGCACCACCTGCTCGATCTCCGCCTCCGTGAGTCGCGTGTTCTCACGGAGCGGGTAGGCCAGGTTGTCGAAGACGTTCACCGAGTCGAACAGCGCGGCGTTCTGGAACACCATGCCGATCTTCCGCCGCAGATCCAGCGCCTCCTCGAAGCTCAAGTCGCGGATCTCGCTCCCGAACACGCGGATCTGCCCGCTGTCCGGCACCAGCAGCCTCAGGATCAGCTTCAGGATCGTGGACTTCCCGATCCCCGACTCCCCCAGCACCAGCAGCGTCTCCCCCTTCCGCGCCTCCAGGTCGATCCCCTTCAGGACCGGGTGGTCGAAGGACAGATGGATGTCCTCCAGCTCGATCACCGGCACGCCCGCTCGCGACGGCGCCTGTGGACCCTTCGCCTCGTCCGTCTCGATCTCCCGACGGATCGCCTCCCGCAGCACCCGCTCATGCGGCGTCCTCATGTGCCCTGTAGCGGCAGGACGACCATCAGGAGCTGCGTCAGGAAGTAATCCATCGCCAGGATCAGGATCGACGACGTCACCACCGCCCGCGTCGTGGCCGTGCCCACGCCCTCCGTCCCCCCGCGCGCCGCCAGCCCGTAGTACGACCCCGTCAGCGCGATCATGCCGCCGAACACCAGCGGCTTCAGCAGCCCCCCCACGAAGTCCCGGGGGAAGAATCCGAATACGAACCCCGACTGCGCCAGCGTCCCCCAGACCCCCCGCATGTACGCGTCCGCGGGCACCTGGAGGTTGTAGACCGACACGACCAGACCCCCGAGGATCCCCACCGTGTCCGTCACGATCGTCAGCAGCGGCACCATGATCAGCGCGGCCAGGATCCGCGGCGTCACGAGCTTCTTGATCGGATCCGTCCCGAAGCTCTGCAGCGCATCGATCTGCTCCGTCACTCGCATCGACCCCAGCTCCGCCGCGATCCCCGACCCCACCCGGCCCGCGAAGATCAGCGCCGCCAGCACCGGGCCCAGCTCCCGCACCATCGACGCCGTCACCAGGTTCCCCACGTAGATGTCCGCCCCGAACCGCTGCAGCGCCACGGCGCTCTGGAGCGCTAGCACCATCCCCGTGAACAGACCCGTGAGCAGCAGGATCGGCAAGGACCCCACCCCCATCCGGTCCATATGCGTCAGGGTGTCCCGCCAGTAGAAGGGCCGGGCGACGACAAAGCGGGTGGCGCGCGTGCCTAGCGTGAAGTATTCCTGCACGCCGAGGGCGACGCTGCGCATCCAGTCGTCCACTCGGGTGAGGATGCCCGTCATTCCCGTCCCTTCACCGATTCGTCCGGTTCCGTCTGCTTTACACGAAGTAGTGCCCGGGATAGCTTCCGGCGGCCCGAAGTCGGGCTCCGCCTGACACAAGTTCCGTGCCCAAGAGGGAGCAGGATGGACCGACTCGACACCGCGCGCGCCCGGGGGCTGCTGGAGGCTTTTCGGACGACGCGGGTGCTGGTGGTGGGGGACGTGATGCTGGACGAGTACCTCGGGGGCGGCGCGACGCGGATCTCGCCGGAAGCGCCGGTGCCGGTGGTGCGTGTGAGCCGGGAGTGGAAGGCGCTGGGCGGGGCGGCGAACGTGGCGGCGAACCTGGTGGCGCTGGGGGCGCGGGCGTCGCTGGTGGGGATCGTGGGCGAGGATGCGGGGAGCGGCGACGTGCGGCGGGTGGCCGCGGAGCTGGGGATCGACGGAGGCGGGCTGGTCCCCGATGCGTCGCGTCCGACGACGCTGAAGACGCGGGTGCTGGTGGGGCACCAGCAGGTGGCGCGTTACGATCGGGAAGTGGACGACGATCTGTCGACGGACCGGATCTCCGAGCTGTGCGGGCGAGTGGAGGCGCTGGCGGCGGAGGCGGACGCCATCGCGCTGGAGGACTACGACAAGGGCGTGCTGGTGCCGGCGGTGATCGAGGCCGCGCTGGATGCCGGGCGCCGGTTCGGGATCCCGGTGGTGGTGGACCCGAAGGCGCGGCACTTCTTCGACTACCGCGGCTGCACGGTCTTCAAGCCGAACCACCCGGAGCTCGCCGCGGCGCTCCGGGCGCCGGTGCTGGCGGAGGACCCGGCCTGGCTGGAGCGGACGCGTCGTCACCTCCAGTGCGAGAACCTGCTGGTGACGCTGGGGGCGGACGGCATGGCGCTGGCCAGGGAGTCCGGGGCGCATCTGCGCGTGCCGGCCGTGGCTCGTGCGGTCTACGATGTCTCCGGTGCCGGCGACACCGTGACCGCGGTGATCGCGGCGACGCTGGGGTCCGGCGGCGAGCTGGAGGCCGGGGCGATGCTGGCCACGCACGCGGCGGGCGTGGAGGTGGGGAAGGCGGGCGTGGTGACGGTCTCGCCGGAAGAGATCATGGAGAGCGTCGCGAGGCTGGCGGAGCACCCGGGCCGCGGCCAGGAACATGGAACCGGGATGGAGGAGTGGAACGATGCCCAAGCTTGAACGCGTCCAGACCGCTGGCGCCCCCGCGGCGATCGGGCCCTACAGCCAGGCCATGCGCCACGGCGACCTGATCTTCACCGCCGGGCAGATCCCGCTGGATCCGCGGTCCATGGAGATCGTCGGCGAGGATGTGGCGACGCAGACGGAGCGGGTGCTGCAGAACCTGCGGCAGATCCTCATCGAGGCCGGCGCGTCTCTCGACACGGTGCTCAAGACGACGGTGTTTCTGGCCGACATGGACGACTTCGCCGCCATGAACGAGGTCTACGGTCGCCACTTCTCCCGCCACATGCCCGCCCGTTCCACCGTCCAGGTGGCCCGGCTGCCCAAGGACGTCCTGGTGGAGATCGACGCCATCGCCGCGGTTCGATAGAGACTGGTCTCTGACCCCTGAACTCTGACCTCTACTCTTCCACCTGAAAAGCCACGCCCCAGGCGCCGCGGCCGATGTGGGTGGCGATGACGGGCGTGGCGGGTGAGACCAGGACATCCCGCGCCCCGAAGCGGTCCAGGAGCGCCTGACGTACTTCTTCGGCCCTCTCCGGTGCGTCGACGTGCACCACCCCGAAGCGGAACTGTCGGGCTGATCCGATTTCTGAAGTGATGAGGTCCAGGACGCGTGGCAGCAATGCGTTGGCGCCCCTCACCAGATCCCTCGGCTCAGCACCGCCGGCGCGGTTGAGCTGCAGGATCGGCTTGATGTCCAGGAGCCCGCCGAGCCAGGCCCGCCCCCGGCTCACGCGGCCGGAGGCCAGCAGCCGGTCGAACGTGTCCACGGTGAAGAGGATCCCGGAGCGGTCCCGGATGCGCGCCAGGTCGGCGGTGATCCGGTCGTGGGCCCAGCCGAGCTCGGCCAGCTCGGCGGCCCGGAGCACGAGGAGCCCCTGGCAGATGGAGGCGCCGCGGGAGTCGACGAGGTGTACGGGGGCGTCCTCGAAGGCGCGGGCGGCGGCCTGTCCGGAGGCGAAGGTGCCCGAGAGAGCCGAGGCGAGCAGGACCGCGAGGATCTCCTCTCCGTCCGAGGCGGCCCGCCTGTAGGCCTCGAGGAACGCGGCCGGGGGCGGCTGTGAGGTCGTGGGGTGCTCGCCGGCGCGGAGTCGCTCGACGAAAGTGTCGGGGTCGATGTCGATGCCGTCGCGGAGCACGCGATCCTCGTAGACGAGCGAGAGGGGCACCACGTGGATGCCGTGGGCGCGGAGGACCGCCTCGGGCAGGTCGCAGGCGCTGTCGGTGACGATGGAGAGGGGTCGTCGCGCGACGCCGGTCGCCGAGCGGCCGACGGCCGCGTGCTGGGCCTCCATGTCCTCCGCCTTGTGGGACTCGAGGCGCCCGATCCCGCGGAGGTACCCGAAGATGGTCTCCGGCTCGTCGGTGTGGAGGTGGACCTTGAGGAGCTGGTCGCTGCGGATCACGATCAGGGAGTCCCCCAGGCCGCGGAGCGACGCCCGGATCGCCTCTTCGGGGGGGAGCGCGGGTCCCCGGACCAGCGCTTCGGTACAGAACCGGAACCCTCCCGCGCTGGAGGGGAAGTCGGTGGTGGCGATGGGGCGGGCGTCCCCGTACGATGGCGGCTCCTCGGCGGCGAGGATGGGGACGCCGTGGATGAGCGCGCTCATGCCTTCCAGCCAGTGGACGAAGCCCATGGCGCCGGCGTCGACCACGCCCGCCTTCTTCAGCTGCGGGAGCAGCGTCGGCGTGCGCGCGAGGGCGTCACGGGACCGGGCCATCATGTGGCCCATGAGGTCCACGAAGTCGTGGCTGTCGACGGACTCCGCCTCCTCCGCGGTCTCCCGCATGACCGTGAGCATCGTCCCTTCCACGGGCCTGTCCAGGGAGCGGTAGATATGGTCTGATGCGTTGCGGAGGGCGGCCTTCACGTCCTGCACCCGGGCGCGGCGGTGGTCGCGGAGTCCCTCGGCGAGGCCGATCAGCCAGTGCGAGAGGATCATCCCGCAGTTGCCGCGCGCGCCGAGGATCCCCGCGTTCGCCGCGGCGCGGGCGACCGCGGAGACGTGGTCGTCGGTGTTGCGCCTGAGCTCGTCGGCCACGGACGTGACCGTGAGGGCGAGGTTGGTCCCGGTATCGCCATCGGGGACGGGGAAGACGTTGATGCGGTTGAGCTCGGCTCTGGATCCCCGGGCGTGCTCGCAGGCGGCGAGCATGGCTCGGCGCAGCCTGGCGCCATCCAGGTAGGCGATCTTCATGCGCCGCAAGATAGCCGGGGCGGGGCAGCCCGCAAACGAGACGACGCCGCCCGCTCAGCTCCCGTCGCTTCGGCCCGCGTCCTCGCCGCCCAGAGCGTCCAGCGCCTCGCGGGCCGCCTGCTGGAGGCGGCGCGCGTCGGTCAGGTCGGGCTCCTGGGCCAGCGCTTCCCGCAGCGCGGCCTCCGCCTGGGCCAGGAGCGGCGGGTGCCGGTGGGCCGGGAGCAGCCGGCCGATCTCCGCGAGCCGGCGCAGGATGGTCCCGACGAAATGGGGGTTGCCGGCCGCGAAATGGCGGATCTGGTCCAGGGCCGTTTCCACCAGGTGCTCGAACTCCGGTCTCGGCAGGATCAGGACGCTGCCGGTCCGGGGGTATCGATGGACGCGGCGCGGCGGATCGCGCCGACCGAAATCGACGACGATCTCGGAGAGCCGGTCCAGGCAGATCGCGGCGGTGGTGGGGTCGTTGATCCCGGGCGAGAGGGCCTTCACCGCGATATCCACGAGCTCGACGACCCCGAGCTCGGGGTCTAGCCGCGGCGTTCGCTCGTAGCCGAGGATGAACGCCTCCCGCACCGTGGCGGCCACGCTGTCATCCGGGTCGGAATCGGCGGGCCAGAGCGTCGCCAGCGGGGCTCCCGTCATGATGAAGTCCCCGAGGTGCGGCTCCAGGCGAATGGTCCGCCCCTCCTGCCTCAGCAGCCGCATCAGCGTCTTGACTTCGATGCCCTGTACATAGCCGCTCGTGCGGGAGGTCACCGACTTGCCCGGTCCGTCCGGTAGCACCGAAGCGGGGTCGTCGTCCATGGCGCCGCCGACGCTGTCGGGGAGCGTCCGCTGATTCGTGCGCAGCGCGTCCCTGGCGACCCGGTCGATGATCACCGCGGCCTGGACGGAACGGGCCGCGTGGTCGATGAAGAAGATCAGGAACCCGATGCTGACGAGGGCCAGCGCCAGGGCCACCGTCACCGAGAGGTTCGGCACGAAGGCCGGCACCTCCTCGTTGCTCCCCCGCACGACCCGCTGGATCAGGAGGGCGTAAGTGAACGTCCCGATGAAGACCCCCAGCACCAGCTGGTTGCCGCGGTCCGCCGTGAAGTTGCGGAGGATCCGCGGCGTGAACTGCGTGGATGCGAGCTGGATCGCCACGATGGTCACCGAGAACACCACGCCCGTGACCGTGATCAGCCCGGCGGCGATGGCGCTGAGCACGCCGCGTGCACCATCCGCGGTCCCGGAAAAGACGATGCGCACGGCGCGCGGGGCACCGTTGGCCGGGTCCTCGGGAGCGGGGATCGCCAGGATCCCGTTCATGTCGAGCTGCACGGTCACGATCGCCAGCCCCGCCGCGACGAGGGTGAACACCCCGGGGAGGAACCACAGGCTGTCCCGCACCCGCTCCCAGATGGCCGTCAGCTTGTCCAGGTGCATCTCGACTCCTCCTCGGCCCGTTACCGCCGCGCGATCCCGAACGTCCCCGCGATGATCAGCAGCGCCCCGGCCGCCCCCCACGCGTCCGGGAGCTCCGCGAAGAAGAGCAGCCCCCAGAGGGCGGCGAACACGATCTGCATGTAGCCGACCGCCATGGCGCGGCCGGCCGGCTCGAGGCGCAGCCCCTTGGTCAGGCAGACCTGGCCAAGCTGCGTGATGACGCCGATCCCCGCGAGGGCGGCCCATTCCGCCGCCGTCGGCAGGACGGCGTCCGCGGCGGTGAGGGGGATGGCCCCGAGGGAGCTCACGGCGGCGAAATAGAAGATGATGACGAGGGGATCCTCCGTCGCGCCCAGCTTCCGGACCGTCACGTAGGCGCCCGCGCTGAGGAGGGCGCCGAGGAGCGCGATCGCCGCCGCGCCGAGGGCCAGCCGCTCCTCGAGCCCCCCGAAGAGGAACCCGGGTCGCGCCATCAGCACGACGCCGGCCAGGCTGACCAGGACCAGCACGATCTCGCGGGCGCGGAGCTTCTCGGAGAGCAGGGCCGCGGCGAGGAGCGCCGTGAACACGGGGTTCGTGTACTGGATGACGGTGGCATCGGCCAGCGGGAGGTGGACGAGTGCGTAGAAGAAGCAGGAGAGGGCGCCATACCCGAGGAGGGCGCGGACCACCAGGAGCCCTTTCCGGTTCCCGAGGACGCTCACGCCCCGGGACCGGAGGACCATCCAGCTGAGGAGCGCACCCACCGAGGAGCGGGCGAGAACGATCTCCTGCGTCGGCAGCCGCTGCCCGGCGGCCTTCACCAGCAGGCTCATGACGCTGAAGAAGAACGCCGACGCGGCCATGTAGCGGAGGCCGATGGGGATGGCGGCTGCGCCTCGTGGCTCGCTTCCGGGGTCCCGTTCGGCCATCCGCCTCCTGTCGTGGGGTCTCGCGACGGCGCCGAAGCTAGACCTCCCCGTCCCCCTTGGCCAGCACCCCGCGCCTCCCGGTGACCTGCCCGTGGAACACCGGACCGGGTCGTCCAGGTACAACCGGGTGAGAGGGTGGCAGAACCGGGAGAGAGGAGGGGACGATGAGCACCGAACAGCGGCTGGACTTTCTGCTCAGGGCGGCGCAGCGTGCGGAGCGCAACGGCGATCACCAGGTCGCCCACGCCCTCCGCCGCATGGCGGAGGACGTCCGTCCCATCGACCGGACTCTCACGCCCTCGGGGGTCGTGGCACCGGGCGCCTGACGCCCCGCGCCGTGCCCCCGCGCCCCGCCGGTGTACGACCCGGCGGGGCGCTCTCTTTTGTCCTCTCCGGCCGCGCGGTTACGTTCCTCCCCCATGGCGACGATCCTGTGCGTCGATGACGAGCCGGGCGCCCTCCAGGTCTTCCGGATGGCCCTGGAGCGGCAGGAACACCGGGTGGTGGCGGTGACCAACGCCGATGCCGCGCTCGCCGTCATCGGCCGCGGCGGCGTGGACCTGATCATCTCGGACTACCAGATGCCCGGCATGTCCGGGATCGACCTCGTCGAGCGACTCCGCGGGGATGGTCTGACGATCCCGGTGATCATGGTGACCGGCCACGGCAGCATCGAGCACGCGGTCTCGGCCATGAAGGCCGGCGCCGTGGACTACATCACCAAGCCGCTCGGCACGCAGCAGCTCCAGCTCGCGGTGGAGCAGGCGCTGGAATACGACCGGCTGCGCCGTCAGAACGCCCAGCTGCGGGAGGAGCTGCGGCAGCTGCGCGGCGAGCGCGCCATCATCGGGGAGAGCGACGCGCTGAAGCGCGTCCTCGACGTCGTCCGGGCGGTGGCCCCGACGCGCTCCACCGTCCTCATCCAGGGGGAGTCGGGTACGGGGAAGGAGCTGGTCGCCCGGGCCCTCCACGAGCTCGGCGACCGGGCGGAGGAGGCTTTCGTCTCTGTCAACTGCGCGGCGCTCCCCGCGACGCTCATCGAGAGCACCCTCTTCGGGCACGAGAAAGGCGCGTTCACGGGGGCGGACCGGCGCGTGCCCGGGACGTTCGAGCGCGCGCACCGGGGAACGCTGCTCCTGGACGAGATCTCCGAGATGCGCCTGGACCTCCAGTCCAAGCTGCTCCGGGTGCTCCAGGAACAGGAGTTCGAGCGGGTCGGCGGGACGCAGGCCGTGAAAGTGGATGTCCGCGTCATCGCCACCACCAATCGGGACCTGCGGGCGGCAGTGGAGGCCGGGGAGTTCCGCGAGGACCTCTACTTCCGGCTCTCCGTCGTGCCCATCCTGCTCCCTCCGCTCCGGCGGCGCGTCGAGGACATCCCCGTCCTGGCGCAACGCTTCGCGCGCCTCGCCGGGGAGGAGGCCGGAAAGGTGGTCACCGGGATCTCGCCCGAAGCGCTGGAGCTGCTCCGCCGCTACCACTGGCCCGGAAACGTCAGGGAGCTCGAGCACGCGGTCGAGCGGGCGGTCATCCTCTCGCCGGGTCCCGTGCTCCAGGCGGATGCGTTCCGGGGGCTGGCGCCCGGGGGCCCGGTGGCGCAGGACGCGTCCAGGACCCCGGCGGATGTCCCCGCGGCCGGGTGGGGGAGCCCGGGCATCGTGACGCTGACGAGCCTGGACATCCGGGACGCCGAGGCCCGCCTCATCGAGCGCGCCCTCGAGGAGACGGGACAGAACCGGACCCGGGCCGCCGAGCTCCTCGGCATCAGCGTCCGGACGCTCCGCAACAAGCTGAACGGCTGAAGGAGGGATGCGCATGAGAACGGCGGCCCCCACCGGCACCGCGCCGCACACCTGGCGCGACCTGTTCTCCCTGCCGCGGGATGTCCACTACCTGAACTGCGCCTACATGTCGCCGCTCCTCCGGCCCGTGGAGGAGGCGGGGATCGCGGGCATCCGGAAGAAGCGGTTCCCGGGCGACATCGGGCCCGCCGACTTCTTCGCCGGCGCCGACCGTGTCCGGGCGCTGTTCGCGCGGCTGGTGGGTGCCGATGACCCCGCCCGCGTGGCCATCCTCCCGGCCGTGTCGTACGGCATTGCCATCGCGGCCCGGAACACCGCCATCACGGCCGGCCAGACCATCGTGCTCACGGAAGGCCAGTTCCCGTCCAACGTCCTGGTCTGGAGGCGTCTCGCCGCGGAGCGGGGCGGCGAGCTCCGCGTCGTCCGCGCCCCGGCGGAGTCCGTGGGGAGGAGTGTCGCCTGGACCGCGGCGATCCTGGCGGCGATCGACGGCTCCACCGCCGCCGTCGCGCTGCCGGCGGTGCACTGGACGGACGGGACCCGCTTCGACCTGGAGGCGATCGGCGACCGGGCCCGGGCCCACGGGGCGGCGCTCGTGATCGACGGGACCCAGTCCGTGGGCGCGCTCCCGTTCGACGTGGCGGCGGTCCGGCCGGACGCCCTGGTCTGCGCCACCTACAAGTGGCTTCTCGGGCCCTACTCCTTCGCCCTCGGCTGGTTCGGTCCCCGCTACGACGGCGGGGTCCCCCTCGAGGAGGCGTGGCTCGCCCGCGCCGGCAGCGACGATTTCCGCGCGCTGGTGGACCCGGCGGACGAATACCGCCCCGCCGCCGCCCGCTACGACGTCGGCGGCCGCAGCAACTTCATCCTGCTGCCCATGGCCGAAGCCGCGCTGGAGCAGCTGCTCGCGTGGGGCGTCGAGACCGTGGCCGGGCACTGCCGGTCGCTGACGGCCGGCCTCTTCGACGACCTGCGGGCGGGCGGCTACCAGATCGACCACGAAGACGGCCGGGCTCCCCACCTGTTCGGCCTGCGGCTCCCGCCGGGACGCGAAATGGAAGCGGTCCGCGGCGCGCTGGAGCGGTGCCGCGTCCTGGTCTCGCTGCGCGGCACTGCCGTGCGCGTCTCGCCGCACCTCTACAACGACGCGGCGGACCTCGCGGCGCTCCGGGAGGCGCTCCTCGGGGGCGCGGGGGCGTGAGCGGGGCTCGACAGCCCCGGCGCGAGCCCGCATCTTTCGGCATGCGAAACACCGACAGGACACTGGCGCGGGCCCTGGCCCTCACGATCGCGGGCACGATACTCATGGGGTGCGGCGGGGAGGCCCCGGCCGCGCGGGGCGTGGCTACCGCGGAGGCGGCCGCGGCGGAGGCCGACCTCGTCGTCTACAAGTCGCCGACCTGCGCGTGCTGCAACGCGTGGATCGACCACATGCGGGAGGCCGGCTACTCGGTGGCGGCGGTGGATCTCGTCGAGTACGAGGCCATGGCGGGAAAGAAGGCCGAGCTCGGCGTTCCGGGGGACCTCGGCTCGTGCCACACGGCGGTGATCGCCGGCTACACGGTCGAGGGGCACGTGCCCGCTTCGGTAGTTGCGCGCCTGCTGGAGGAGCGGCCCTCCGACATCCGCGGGATCTCGGCGCCCGGGATGCCGATCGGCTCCCCCGGCATGGAGGGCGCGAACCCCCAGCCGTACGACGTGATCGCCTTCCGCAAGGACGGCTCGCGGGTGGTGTACGAGAGCATTTACCCGGGTCGGCCCGCCAGCGACAGCAGGTAGACCACCCCGAACGCGCCCAGCACGGTCAGCCCGACCCACGACAGCCACCGGAGCGCCCGCCCGGGCCGGTGCTCCGGCGGCACGCCCGGGCCCGTCACCGCCCGCAGGTTCAGGTACCCCAGCACCGGCGCGGTGAGGAACGCCACGGTGGTGGCGAAGTCGACCATCCCGGTGAGCGAGCTGGCGAACGCCGCCAGCAGGAGCGGCGTCGCCACGCCGATGGCGATCATCGCCGCCCAGTAGGCCCGCCCCGTCTCGGCGATCCTGACCCCCGGGCCGCGCCGCCCCGCCAGCACCTCGATGGACCGCGCAATGCCGCGCGGGAACCCGTCCACGACGGTGATGGAGGTCGAGAGCATCGTCGTCAGCACCGCCACGAGCACGAACGGGCGGGACCACGCCCCGAGGGTGCGGCCGTAGAGGTCCACGAGCTGGAGGGAGAAGGCCGCGCCGCCGCTGCTGAACGCCTCACCGCTCCCGTGCATCACGGCCGCTCCCAGCGTCACGAACGCGAAGGCCATGAGCCCGGTGCCCGCGTAGCCGATCCGGAAATCCAGCAGCGCGTTGCGGACGCTGGTCTCGACGCGGTCGCTCTCGTCCTTGGCCAGCGTCCAGAGGGAGCTCCAGACGGAGATGTCCACGGCGGAGGGCATCCACCCGACGAGGGCGAGCACGAACGCGAGGGACGTCACGCCGCCCGGGCCCAGGTCGGGGAGCAGCGCGGCGGTGGTGAGGTCCGCCCTGGGCAGCGCGACGGCCGCGGCGAAGAGCGTGGAGAGGGTCAGCGCCACCAGGATGACCTTGATGGTCCGGTCCAGGAGTCGATAGCGCCCGATCCAGAGGAGCGCCCCGCACGCGACGTAGAGAGCCCCGGCCGCCAGCCAGACGGGAGCCTCGAGGCCGAGCACCGAGAGGAGCAGGAACGACGTGAAGAGCAGGATGGCGGCGTCGACGATCACGGACGTGACCAGGGTGATCAGCAGGTAGAGCCACGGCCCCCACCGTCCCACCCGGGCATACCCCTCCACCAGGCTCTCGCCCGACGCCGCGGCGTAGCGCGGTCCGAACTCGAAGAAGGGGTACTTCAGGATCAGCGCCAGGAGGATCACCCCCGAGAGCGCGAACCCCGCGTCGGCGCCCGCCCGCGTGGACTGGACCAGGTGGGACACGCCGATCGCGGCACCCGCCCACAGCAGTCCCGGCCCGAAGCTCTTCCAGAAGTCCCGATCGAACATGGCGGGAAACAGTGGGTCCGGCCCGGCGGGAGGGGCAAGGGTGGCATTCGGGCCGGACCGCGCCCTTTCCCGGCATACGGCCTTCCCTTAGCCTTCCCTCTCGTGGGCTGACGCGGGGGGGCGGAGCGGGTCTGGTGGCCCGACCGGTCTTCAAAACCGGCTGGCCCGGCTCAACACCGGGTTGGTGGGTTCGATTCCCACACGCTCCCGCCAGCTCCCCTACCGGCGACCCTGCGCGGCCACCTTGCCCGGCTGTGGCCGGGTGGCGCTCTCCGCCAGCGGCAGCTCCAGCATGAAGTCCGTCCCGGTCCCGACGATGCTCCGCACGCGGAGATCGCCGCCCATGAGACGGGCGAGGCGCCGGGAGATGGCGAGACCGAGACCGGTGCCGGTCGCCTTGCGCGCGTGGCCGGAGTCCAGCTGGTGGAACTCCTCGAAGATGCGCTCCATCTCCTCGGCCGGGATGCCGGGGCCGGTGTCTGCCACGTGGATGATCCCCGAGCTGCCCGTGGCCTCCACCGAGAGCGTGACCTCACCCTCTTCCGTGAACTTCACGGCGTTCGCCGCCAGATTGATCAGGATCTGCGCCAGCCGCGTCTCGTCCGCGAGCACGATCATGTCCTCGGGGGCCTCGACCCGGACCTCGAGCTGCTTGCTGTCCGCCAGCGGCGCGACCTGGTTGGCAGCCCGCAGGAGCACCGGCCGCAGGATCACGGGGTCGAGCGTCAGATCGAGCCGCCCCGCCGCGATCTTGGTGAGGTCCAGCACGTCGTTGACCAGCCCGAGGAGGTGCCGCGACGTTTCCACCACCCGGAGCACCATCTCCTTCTGCTTCGGCCCCAGCTCCCCGTGGACGCCGATCTCCAGCAGGTCGGAGTAGCCGATGATGGCGTTGATGGGCGTCCGCAGCTCGTGGCTCATCATCGCCAGGAACTGGTCCTTGGCCAGGGTGGCCGTGGTCAGCTCGTCGTTCGCCTGCTCCAGCAGCGCCGCCTTCTCCCGCAGCTCTTCATTCGTGTGCCGCAGGATCTCCGCGTACTCGTGCTCGTCGGTCACGTCCCGGATGACCACGGCCACCCCGCGCACTTCGCCGTCCGCCGCCAGGATCGGCGCCGCGGAGGCGGACAGGTACCGCTCCAGCCCCTGCTCGCTCGACGTGAAGCGGTACTTGTCCACGCGACGACCCTTCAGCCCCTCGAGCAGCGGGAACGGCTCTTCCCCGGTGCTCCGACCGGAGTGACCCCCGCGGATGAGCGCCGGCCACTCCGCGAGCCGCGCCTTGCTGAGCCGGGACCCCAGCAGCCCCTGCGCGGCGGCATTCACCCGCTCGGGGCTACCGGCGCGATCGAACAGCACGACCCCGTCCGCCAGGCGCTCGAGCACGGTGGCGAGCCGCGTGGCTTCCCGGGCCGCGCCCGCCCGCGCGCGCCGGACACCCTCCAGGAGCTCGGCCGCCCTCAGGTTCGCGGCGGCGTGCGCTGTTACCGTGCGGGTGAACGGGAGGATGTGGGCGTTGAGCCCTTCGGGCCGGTAGCTCTGCCATACGGCCAGGCCCACGACGTGCCCACCCACGCTCAGCGGCACGGCCAGCGTGGCGCGAGGCTTGGTCAGCCCGACATCGCCCGCACCGGTCCCCGCCGCGTCGTCGGTGCGGGCGAGCAGCGGCTCCCCCGAGGTGATCGGCTCGGCCAGGTCGCCGAGGAGCGCCACGGGCACGCGCACCTTGCGGAAGTCGTCGTGCGGCTCCGCCTCGGGCGGGACGCCGCCGGGGTTCAGGACCACGCGGTGCCGGCCGACCGCGTGCTCGCCTTCCTCGTCGAAGCCATAGAGGAAGGCCACGTCGGCCCCGACCACCTCGCCCACCGCACCCAGGAACTCGTCCATCACCTCTTCGGGGTCGAGGGAGGCCGAGAGCCGGAGCGCGGTTTCCTGCGCCGAGCCAAGCTGCTCCGACAGCGACCGCGCCTCTTCCGCCCGCCGCGCCGCCTCGGCGGCGTTCTCCGCGGCGCTCCGCTCCGCACCGATCCGGCGCCGGATCTCCGCCTGCTGCGACGCGACCGTCCGCCAGAGCAGGAAGAGGGACAGCGCGAAGCCGACGGCGAGGAGCAGGCCGCTCAGGCGGATCGCCCCGCTCACCATCTCGAAAGACCGCTCACTCACGGGGGGGTGCGCGACGGCGAGCGTCCACTCCCGGTCCGCGACACGGACCGGACGCGTGACCCGGTCCCACCCCTCGGGGGTGGGGACGGTGGTGACGCGCGCCCCATCGGGGTCGTACAGGGCGTAGAAGGCGGGCCGGAGCCGCTGGCGTTCCTCATCCAGCGCGGCCCGGATGATGGGCAGGGGCTCCAGCTCCGCCGCGAGCACCGCCCGCACCGCGCCGCTTCCCGACGCGGGCACCGGATCGAATACCAGCACCCGGGCTCCGCCCCGGAGCTGCACGACGCCCGTTGCCGCGGGCGCTCCCGTGGCGACCGCCTTTCCGTAGGCCGCCTCCACGTCGGGGCGGGAGAGCGGCTCGCGCCAGGTCCGGTAGAGCAGGGCGCCCGAGGAGGCCGACGTCTGGCCGTTCTCGGAGATCACTGTCACCGCGGCGAGCCCCGGCACACCGGCGATGACGCTGTCCACCGCCGCCAGGAAGGTATTCTGGGAGAGCGAGTCCTCGAGCTGCGTGAACTGGAGCTTCGCGGCCGCCAGGGCGCCGATCCGTCCGGCCATGGCGGAGCTGATGGCTTCCGCCAGCGCCGCCGCTTCGCGGTCCGCCGTCGCCCCGGCATCCTCACGCGCCCGCTGGAGGTCGGCGCGGTTCTGCCGGTCCAGATAGAGGGTGGTGCCGATCAGGAGCGCGAACGCCACGAGGGGCAGGACCCAACCCCATCGAGCGAGCGTGCGTTGCAGAGTGCCTGTCGTCACGGTTCCAGGGCTGTCAGCGGGGTGGTGCCGTCGCCGCACGGAGAGCAACAACCGTACCGGTGAGCGAAGGTCATCGACCGGCCGGGAGGAGGCGCACAGGGAGGTGGGCGGGGCGCCCTCGCGCCGGGCCTACCGCCACTCGTTTCGCATCCAGGAACCATACATCGGATTGGGCAGCACGAAGTACCGGTCGCCGAACAGGCGGTAGGCGTCGGCCCCGGCGTTCCGCAGCGACTGGTCGAGGTCCGGGAAGTCCCCCACGTTGTCGCCGATCCACAGGATCGGGCGCAGCGGCCCCAGCGCCGGTGACGCCGTCCCCTCCGCCACCATGGCGAAGCGCGGCTCCTTCTCCGAGGTCTCCGTTTCGCACAGCACGACATCCGGCCGGATCCCGAGAGCGTGGAGATTGGCGACCGTCGCGGGGCAGATCCCCTGGTGCCGGTTCGTCACCACGGCCACGCGGCCGCCCAGCCGGTGAACGAGCGCGACGAACTCCGCCGATCCGGGGATGGCCGTCGCCGCTTCCTCCAGGACCCACGCGTCCCACGCCTCTTCCGTGAACGCCTCGCCCGCCTCGGCGATCCGCTTCTCGAACAGGCTGTTGTCCAGGAGCGTCTCGTCGGCGTCGATGATCACCGCCCATGAGCCGTCCGCCAGCGGCGCCTCGAGCTCCCGCAGCCGCTCGCCCGCCGCGCGGTAGGTCTGCAGTGCCAGCGCCCGGTACTCGGCCGCGGTCCGGAACCACTGCACCTCACGGTACCGCTCCGCCACGCTCGCCGCGGTGGGCTCTCCGGAAGCGGTCGTGGCCGGACCGGGAGCGGGGGTCGCGGGGGGCGAGGCGGGAGTACACGCGGAGACGAGCAGGAGCGCGAGGACGAGCTGTTTCACGGTGGACTCCCTCCGGCGGTGGTTCGGCGCGAGCGTGCGCCCGCGCATGGCGGTCCCAAGCTAGTGTACTGACGCCGAAATGTCGTGACATTCGAACGCGGCTGCATCCCGCCTCGCGGCGTTGCTCGGCCGCTCCAGGCATGGCGGTGTCCCACGGCATAGCTTCCATTGCGGGAGGAACATGACCGCGCGCACCATTGCGGCCCGTGGGCCCCGCCGTCAACCCGACCGCTGACGCTCGAGGACATGCCGAGGATCACAGCCATCAGGCGGCACCTCCGCCGGGAGCGCGTCCGCCTCTACGTCGAGGGCGACGACGAGCCCCGGGCCGAGCTGGCGCTGGACCTCGTGCTCCGCGCCGGGCTCGCCCCGGGTGACGAGCTGGGGGAGAGGGCGCTGGAAGAGCTGCTGCGCGAGGACGAGTCCTTCCGCGCCCGGGACGCCGCCCTCTCGCTCCTGTCCCACCGCGCCCGGTCCCGGGCCGAGCTGCGCCGCCGGCTGGGCGCGAAGCAGATTTCGGCCGGCGTGGTCGACCGCACCGTCGAATGGCTGGTGTCCCTGGGCTACCTCGACGACGCGGGCTTCGCCGACGCGTTCATCCGGGACCGTCTCCGGCTCCGCCCCCGCGGACGGATGGGACTGCTGAGCGAGCTGAGGCGGAAGGGCGTGGACGAGCGGACCGCCGCAGCGGCGATCGACCGCGTGCTCGAGGCCGAGGGCGTGGACGAGCTCGCGCTGGCCCGCGACGCCGCGGAGGCGTGGGCGCGGAAGAACCGCACCGTGGTGCGGAAGGCGGCCGGCTCCCGGGAGCACCGGCAGCGAGCCCGCCGCCGGCTCTACGGCCACCTGGCCCGCCGCGGCTTCGCGCCCGACGCCGTGGTCGCGGGCATCGACCGGGTGCTGGGCGATTGACCGCCGCCCCAGCCCACCCGTAGCATCCCGCCCCATGCCGAAGACCGCCCGCGTCATCCTCAACCCCACGTCCGGCGGCGGCCGTGGGGGACGCTCGACCGGGGCCATCCTGGCCGGGCTCGAGCGTCGCGGGATCAGCGCGGAGATCAGGGCGACGACGGCGCCCCGGGAGGCGGCCGCCCTCGCGCTGGCGGCGGCGCGGGAGGGGGTGGACATCGTCGTGGCGGCGGGCGGGGACGGGACGGTCCACGAAGTCGCCAACGGACTGCTGCGGGGCCGGGAGGAGGAGGGCCTCGACGGGACCGTCCTCGGGGTCCTCCCCGTGGGCACGGGTAACGACTTCGCGAAGCTGGTGGGACCCCTGAAGCAGTTCGAGGCGTCCCTCGACATCCTGGCCGCGGGGGCGGTTCGCCGCCTGGATGCCGGCCGCGCCCTCTGGCGCGACGAGGCCCACTGGTTCGTGAACGCGGCCGGGACGGGCATCGATGTGGAGGTCGTCCGTCAGATCCTGCTCCGCCGCGGCGGGAGCGGTCCCGCGGTGGCGAAATACCTGCTGGCGGTGCTCCGGGCCCTCGTCCGCTACCGTCCGATCCCCCTGCGCATCCGCATGGACGACCGCGTGCTCGAAGCGGACGTCATGATCGTCGCCGCAGCGAACGGCCGGTGCATCGGGGGCGGATTCTGGGTCTGCCCGGCGGCGGAACCTGACGACGGCCGGTTCGATATCTGCATCGTGAGACGTACGTCGTTCCTGGAGGCGCTGTGGGCCATCCCGCTGATCCTGCGCGGCGTTCACGAGAGGCATCCGAAGGTCGAAATGCACAGGGCCAAGGGAGTCGACATCGAAGCCTTGGGGGCCGCCCCGCTGTTCTTTCAGCTCGACGGCGAGCTCCACGAGCCGCCGGACGTCCGCTCCATCCGCTTCGAGGTGGTACCCGGCGCGCTCCCGGTGCTGGCCAGCCCGGAGGCCGCGTGACCCATCGCCTCCCTCGCGCGACGGCCCGCGCCCTTCTCGGCACCCTCTGCGCCGCTGCGGCCGTGGCCACGCCGGCCGCGGCGCAGGAGCCG
This sequence comes from Longimicrobiales bacterium, assembly GCA_035513575.1. Lineage (GTDB taxonomy): Bacteria > Gemmatimonadota > Gemmatimonadetes > Longimicrobiales > RSA9 > JAHWKI01. The sequence goes on from DATKBW010000140.1 coordinate 20,292, forward strand.
GACACGATCCCCGTCCCCGTGGATTCGGTCGTCATCGCGCCCGATGTCCCCGTCGCGGCCCTCCCCGGCCAGGGCGATGCCGCGCAGGGGCAGCCCATGAGCCCGCGGGGCGCCTTCGTCCGCTCCATGGTCCTGCCCGGCTGGGGGCAGGCCGCGTTCGGCTCCCACCTCCGCGGCGGCGTGTTCTTCGCCGGCTGGGCCGGCAACTGGTTCATGAACTTCAAGAACGTGGTTCGCCTCGATGAGGCGCGGGACCGCTACCGTCTCCGCGCCGACGAGCTGCGGGAATCGCTCCTGGCCGCGTCACCCGATCCCGACTCGCTGGCCATGGTGCTGGACACCACGGACCTGCTGGACCGCACCATCCGCGCGGACGATCTCGGCGACAACCTCCGCAAGCTCGTGCGGGCGCGGAAGGCGCAGCGGGAGGACTGGATCGCCTGGTCCATCTTCTGGATCCTCGCGTCCGGCGTGGACGGCTACGTCACCGCCCACCTCGCCGATTTCCCCGCCACCATCGACGTGGAGCCGGAGCGCGACGGCGGCGTCTCGTTGCGCCTGGAGATCCCGTTCGGGAGGCGCAGACCGTGAGCTCGCTCCGCGCCGCAGTCGAGCGAGACCGCCCCATTGGCGTGTTCGACTCGGGGGTCGGCGGCCTCACCGTCGTGAACGCGCTCCGGCAGCGGCTTCCGAACGAGTCCGTCCTCTATTTCGGCGACACCGCCCGGGTCCCGTACGGCTCGAAGTCGCCGGTCATCGTCCGGCGCTTCTCCCGGGAGGCGGCACAGTTCCTCCTCGCCCGGGACGCGAAGATCATCGTGATCGCGTGCAACACCGCCACGGCACACGCGGCCGCGGAGCTCGCCATGGAGCTGGACGTTCCCGTGGTGGGGGTGATCGAGCCCGGCGCCACGGCGGCCGTGGCCGCGACCCGGACGGGGCGGATCGGCGTCCTGGGCACGGCCGGGACCATCTCCTCCGGCGCCTACGACCTCGCCGTCCGCCGCCGGCTCGGCGAGGCGGGCCGCGTCTATGCGCAGCCGTGCCCCCTCTTCGTCCCTCTCGTGGAGGAGGGGTGGACGGAGCACGCGGTCACCGCCGCCATCGCCCGGGAATACCTCCAGCCGCTCCGGGACGTGGACGTGGATGTCGTCATTCTCGGCTGCACGCACTACCCCCTCCTGCGCCCCGTCCTCCAGGACGCCATGGGGCCCGACGTGCGGCTGGTGGACTCCGCGGAAGAGACGGCGCGGGCCGTGGAGGGCATCCTGCGCGAGCTGGGGCTCGAGCGCGCCGCCGGGGCACCGCCCGCCTACACCTTCTTCGTCAGCGATTCGCCCCACAGGTTCCGCGAGGTCGGCCGCCGCTTCGTCGGTGACCTCATCGGATCCGTCGCCAACGTGGACATCGACGGCCTCGGCATCCACCTGAAGCGGCTGGCGAGCCCGTAGCGGGCGGGGCTGGAAAGGGCTTTCCAGGCGAGAGGCCTGGAGCCCGGGGTACCGGAGCGCGGGTCCTTCCCGGGCCACGATCGCACAGGAGCACCCGCATGCTTCATCCGGGACGCCCCCGGGAGTGGGGGACGTGGGGGACGGTCGCGGCGGCGCGGGCGGTTTCCCCCACGTCTCCCACGTCCCGAGGCAGGGCGAGGTGGCCGGAAGGAGGGATGATCGAGCGGCGGCCGCGAATCACCCCCGCTCGGGCGGCGAGCCCCGGAGGCTCGCGGAGGATGAACCGGGGTCGACCCTAAACACCCTCCCACTCACACAACTCCGGTCTTCCGTCGTCGCCGATCACGATGTACGTCCGGTGCGTCAGCCAGTCCCCCGCGTTCAGGTAGTGCCGCCCCGGCTCCACTTGCACCACCGCCGGCAGGTGGGCATGCCCGCACACCACCCACCCGAGCGACGGGTCCCGCGCCAGCATCTCGCGGGCCCACTCCTCGATGAACGCCGCTCGCCCCTGCTTCCCGGGGTCCTCATCGGACTTCGCCTCCGTCGACGACACCCGCCGCGCCAGCTTCAGCCCCAGCTCCGGGTGCAGCGCCCGGAACGCCCATACGGCGGCGCGGCTGCGCAGGACCGTCTTCAGGATCCGGTACCTGATGTCGCCCTGCCCCAGGCCGTCCCCGTGCGCCAGCAGCGCCGGCCGGCCCGCGATCTCCATCCGCACCTGACCCGGGTGGAACGACACGCCCACGTGCTCCTCCAGGAACCGCCCGCCCCACGCGTCGTGGTTCCCCCCCAGCAGCGTCACCGGCACCCCGGCGTCCACCAGGTCCCGTAGCGCCGCCAGCACCCGGAAGTGCCGTCCCGGGATCACTTCTCCGTACTCGAACCAGAAGTCGAACAGGTCCCCCGGGATGAGCAGACGACCCGCCGACTCCCCTGCGTGCCCGAGGAAGCGGACGAACGACCGCTCCCGCGCCTCCGGGATGGCGCCGAGGTGCACGTCGGAGGTGATGTAGTCCGGTTTCGGCATGGCCGCGAAGGTAGAGAGGGGGGACCCCGCCCAGCAACCGGGCGCCGGGCGGGATTCCACGACGTGGTTGCGTTCTCGACCCCGGAGGTGAACACTCCCGTTACGTCCCAGGTCCACGGCTTCGGAACGGGACCCGTCCAATGCCTCACGTGACGCACCGCTTCGCTCACCTGCCTCGCGACCGCGCCACGATCACCGTGGTGGTCTGGGCGGCTCTGACGGCACTCCCGGGCGCCTGGACCGCGCCGCTCGTCGCCCAGGCGGCGGATACGGCCGGCACCGGTGCCGCCCACGATAGTCCCGACCGCCCCGCCCTCCGGATCCGGCCAATCCTCGCCGGAACCGCGTTCGGCGCGGCGACGGCCGTCATGGCGGTCAATCCTTCCGGTCCGTCCGCGGTCGGAGACGAAGCCCTGGTCGCCTTGGGCGCTCTGACCGGAATACTGTTCGGCGTCCTGGTCCAGTCGAGCGGGGCCGAGATGGCGTTCTCGGCCGGGTGGGGCGCCGTACGCGTCGGAGACCTTCGCGACCGTCTCGCCGAGAGCGGCGAGCGGCGTCAGGCCATGGGGCCGCAGGCCTGGGAGACGCGGCTCTCGCTACTGAGGCCGGTGTCGCCGCGCTGGGCCGTCGGACCCGCGTTCGTCGTGGAGACCCACACGTTCGAGCAGATCGAGCGGGAGACCCGCTGTGGCTGGTTCTTCGGATGCATCACCGGGGACTTCGTCACGTCCTACTCCAACCTGCAAGCGCTGAGCGCTGGCGCGGTTTCCAGGCTAGCTCTCGACGGGCGCGGCCGATTCTTCGCCACCGCGGGCGGAGGGCTGGCCGCCATCCGCCTCGACTCCTCGATGGGACCGGGCGACGGCGTGTCCCCGTACCTGGAGGCCGGCGCCGGGGTCTCGGCCTCTAGCGGACTGGTCCGCGCCCTCGAGGTCGGAACCCGCCTCCTCGCCGCCGACACGGGTCCCTCCCGCGTGGATCTCAGTGGCGTATTCCTTCGTCTGAATCTCGTCTACGGCCCGTTCCGCTGACCGCGGACGGCTCCGCGGCGACCGCGGGCCCTGCCGCCGGCCGCGGGCCGGGGCTCCTCGTCTGTTGTTCGCCACGCGGCTCGCATGATACCTTGTAGGCCCTATGGCCACGAAGCCCCGCGAACGCGACGCCGTCCGGCCGGTCACCGCGTATCAGCCGGTCCCGCAACGTGATGTGCGCAACGACGGTATCCCCCTCGACCTCGCCTGGGTCCGCGGCACGCGCGTGAACCGGAGCGCGGTCGAGCGCCGGGCCGCCTCCCTGGTGAAGCGGCGCTCCATCAAGAAGCAGTGGCAGGCCGCGTGGCTCCTCCGCGCCGTGACCTGCATCGACCTGACCACGCTCTCCGGCGACGACACCCCCGGCAACGTCCGCCGCCTCGCGGCCAAGGCGCGCCAGCCGATCCGCGGCGACCTCCTCCGGGCCCTCGGCCTCCAGCCCGAGGCCGTGAGGGTCGGCGCCGTCTGCGTCTACCACGCCCTCGTCGCGACCGCCGTCAAGGCCCTCGAGGGGTCCGCGATCCCCGTCGCCGCCGTATCCACGGGCTTTCCGGCGGGGCTCAATCCGTTCGAGCAGAAGCTCGAGGAGATCCGCGCCAGCGTGGCGGCGGGTGCCCGCGAGATCGACATCGTCATCACCCGCGCCCACGTCCTGACCGGCGACTGGAAGGCGCTCCACGACGAGGTCCGGGCCTTCCGGGCGGCCGCGGGGCAGGCGCACATCAAGGCGATCCTGGCGACCGGAGAGCTGGCCACCCTCACGAACATCGCCCGGGCCAGCCTCGTCGCCCTCATGGCCGGCGCCGATTTCATCAAGACGTCCACCGGCAAGGAGGCCGAGAACGCGACGATCCCCACCGGCGTCGTCATGACCCGCGCGCTCCGGGACTACGCCGAGCGCACGGGCCTCGTCGCCGGGTTCAAGCCCGCCGGCGGGATCCGCACGGCGAAGGACGCCCTGGAGTGGCTGACTCTCATGAAGGAGGAGCTGGGCGAGGAGTGGACGCGGCCTGCCCGCTTCCGCTTCGGCGCCAGCTCGCTCCTGGGCGACATCGAACGCCAGCTCGAGCATCACGTCACCGGCCGCTACTCCGCCGGCTACCGACACCCCATGGCATGACCGAAAACACGCTACCGCAGGTCCCCGAGCTCATGGAGCGCCTCGAGTACGGACCCGCCCCGGAGGCGTCCTCCGAGGTCCGGACGTGGATCGAGGAGCGCGGCCCCTTCGGCCACTTCATCGGCGGCACGTGGGTCGAGCCCTCCGCCGGCGAGCGCTTCGACGTCCACGACCCCGCCACCGGCAAGGTCCTCACGCGGGTCGCACAGGGCTCCGACGACGACGTCGCCGCTGCCGTCGCCGCCGCCCGCGCGGCGTTCCCGGCCTGGTCCGCCCTCGATGGCCACCTCCGCGCCCGCTACCTCTACGCCCTCGCCCGGCAGGTCCAGCGTCACACCCGCTTCCTGGCGGTCCTCGAGTCGCTGGACAACGGCAAGCCCATCCGCGAATCCCGGGACATCGATGTCCCGCTCGTGGCCCGGCACTTCTACCACCACGCCGGCTGGGCCCAGCTCATGGGCTCCGACCCCGACCTGCGTGACCAGCGGCCGCTGGGCGTCTGCGGACAGATCATCCCGTGGAACTTCCCGCTCCTCATGCTGGCGTGGAAGATCGCCCCGGCACTCGCCACCGGGAACACGGTCCTCCTCAAGCCCGCCGAGTACACGCCCCTCACCGCGCTGCGGTTCGCGGAGCTGGTGCAGGCCGCGGGGCTGCCCGACGGCGTCGTCAACATCGTCACCGGCGACGGCCGCACCGGCGCGGCGATCGTCCGCCACCCGGACGTGGACAAGATCGCCTTCACGGGGAGCACCGAGGTGGGCCGGATCATCCGCCAGGAGACCGCGGGCACGGGGAAGCACCTCTCGCTGGAGCTGGGGGGGAAGTCGCCCTTCGTCGTCTACGAGGACGCGGACCTGGACAGCGTCGTCGAGGGCGTCGTGGACGCCATCTGGTTCAACCAGGGGCAGGTCTGCTGCGCCGGGTCCCGGATCCTCGTGCAGGAGGGCGTGGCCGACCGCCTGGTCCACAAGCTTCGACAGCGCATGGAGAAGCTCCGGGTGGGCGATCCGCTGGACAAGGGAGTGGACATCGGGGCCATCGTCGCCCCCGTGCAGCTCGAGCGGATCACGGCGCTGGTGGAGCAGGGGAGGGAAGAGGGAGCGGAGGTGTGGCAGCCGTCCTGGGGGTGCCCCACCGAGGGCTGGTTCTACCCGCCCACGCTCATCACGAACGTCTCCCCCGCCGCGACGGTGAGCCAGGTCGAGATCTTCGGCCCGGTCGTGGTCCTGATGACATTCCGTACGCCCGAGGAATCGGTGCAGCTCGCCAACAACACGCCCTACGGCCTGGCCGCGAGCGTCTGGACCGAGAACGTGAACCTGGCCCTGGACATCGCGCCGAAGATCAGGGCGGGCACCGTCTGGGTGAATTCCACGAACCTTTTCGATGCGGCTTCCGGGTTCGGGGGCTACAAGGAATCCGGCTTCGGACGGGAGGGTGGCAGGGAAGGGCTCTGGCAGTACCTCGAGCCCGTCTGGGAGGCGGCTCGCGCCGCGGGTGGAGGGGACACGTCGAGGGCGGGGAACGCCACGGAGGTGGCCGGAGCCCGGCAGGCCGGCGGCGCCGACGAGCCTCCCGCCGCCGGACCCCCCCCGGCCGCCGCCCCGCCCATCGACCGCACGCCCAAGCTCTACATCGGCGGCAGGCAGACGCGCCCCGACAGCGGCTACGCCACGCCGGTCGTGACGCCGGACGGCCGGCTGCTGGGCGAGGTGGGGACGGGCAACCGCAAGGACATCCGGGACGCCGTCGAGGCGGCGCACAAAGCCTTCGGAGGGTGGTCCCGGGCGGCCGCGCACACCCGGGCGCAGGTGATCTACTACGTGGCCGAGAACCTGGCGGCCCGGAGCGACGAGTTCGCCCGCCGCCTCGCCGCGCTCGCCGGCGCCTCCGAGCAGGAGGGACGCGAGGAGGTCGAGCTTTCGATCCGCCGCCTCTTCTCGTACGCCGCGTGGGCGGACAAGTGGGATGGCGCGGTGCACCACACGCCCTTCCGGAACGTGACGCTGGCGATGCCGGAGCCGATCGGCGTCTTCGGCGTCGTCTGTCCGGAGGAGCGGCCGCTGCTGGGCTTCATCTCCACCGTGTTCCCCCCCATTGCCCTGGGGAGCACCGTGGTCGCGGTCCCGGCGGAGCGGGCGCCCCTCGCCGCCACGGACCTGTACCAGGTGCTGGACACCTCGGACGTGCCCGGCGGCGTGGTCAACATCGTCACCGGGCCGCGGGACCCCCTCGCCGAGACCCTCGCCGGCCACTACGACGTCGACGCGCTCTGGTACTTCGGCCCCGGGGCGGGCGCTGCCGCGGTGGAGCGCCTGGCGGCGGGCAACATGAAGCGGACCTGGGCCCCGCGGGCGGGGCGGGACTGGGCGGACCCGGTGCAGGGCGAAGGGACCGAGTTCCTGCGCCGTGCCACGCAGGTGAAGAACATCTGGGTCCCCTACGGGGAATGACCCGGCGTTCCGTCTCCACGTTCCGGGTCCGCTATGGCGAGACGGACCAGATGGGCCTGGCATACCACCCCAACTATCTCGTGTGGTGCGAGATCGGCCGGACGGACTACATCCGCGAGCTCGGCATCACGTACGCCGAGATGGAGCGGCGCGGGCACCTGCTGGCCGTCGCCGACGCGTCGGTCCGCTACGCCGCCGCCGCGCGTTACGACGACGTGATCCGGGTGGAGACGTGGCTGGAGCGCGTGAAGTCGCGCACCCTCACGTTCGCCTACGAGATCTCCCGCGCCGAGCCGGACCCCACCCACCTGGCCACCGCGCGCACCACGCTGATCTCCATCGACCGGCAGGGAGCCCCGCGCCGGCTCCCGGGCTCCGTGCTGGACATGTTCCGCGAGACGACGCCGTGATGCCGCCCGTCCGCGACGGTCTGCGATCCTGGCCTTTCGTCCTCGTCCTCTTCCTTTCGGCCGCCGGCTGTGCACCGGCCGTCCGCGGCCCCGCCGTCCCGACCCCGGAACGCGCCGACGCCAGCCTGACGGAAGCGGAGATCGATGCCATCGCGGAGGTCCTCATGCTGGAGGACCACCGGCGGTTCGACGCCCCGGCCTTCGAGCGGCTCGCGGGCTCCGGGTCGGTCGAGGTGCGCCGGCGCGCCGTCACCGCCGCCGCCCGCATCGGCGACCCCGCCGCGCTCCCCCTCCTCCTCCGCGCCCTGGCCGCCGATCCGGCGCCCCAGGTGCGCGCCGACGCCGCGTTCGGTCTCGGGCAGCTCGGGGACACGTCGGCGGCCGTGGTCGCCGCCCTCGGTGAGGTCGCCCCGCCCTCGTGGGTGCCCGTGCGCGACCCGGGCGCCACCGTGGTCATCGAGGTGCTCGCAGCCCTCGGGAAGCTGGGGACCGCCGCCGCGGGACGCCTCGTCGGTGACGCGCTCCTGGAGACGAACGCTGCCGCGGGGGGCCGGCCCGCCCGCGTCGCCGCGGAGGCGCTCCTCGCCGCGTGGCGCTTCGGCGAGGCCACGCCCGTCTACCGCATCGCGCCCTTCCTGCGCTCCGGCAATCCGGAGATCCGCTGGCGCGCCGCCTATGCGCTCATGCGCTCGGCACGGCCGACCGGGGCGCCGTACCTCCTCGGCCTCTTCGATGACCCGGATCACCGCGTCCGCGCCCATGCCGCCCGGGGGCTGGCCCGCGCAACCGCCGGGACGGCGGGGGCGGCCGACTCCGCACGCGCCCTGGTGACGCGGGCCGTCCGGGACGAGCACCCGCACGTCCGCATCAGTGCCCTCGGCTCCCTGGCCTCGTACGGCGAGGAGGCCTCGCTCCCGACCATCGCCGAACGACTCCGGGATGCGGACCGGAACGTGGCCATCGCAGCCGCCGCGGCGCTCGGCCGCCTCGGGGCCGCCGCCGCCGCGCCCCTCGCCGACGCTGCGGGGGATCCCGGGCTCCCGATGCCGGTGCGCGGAGCCGCGCTGGCGCAGCTCGCGCCCCTCGACCCCGCCCGGGCCGCCGCCATCGCGGAGCCGTGGACCCGCGCCGCCTTCGAGGCCCGCTACCTGGCGGCCCGTGCCCTGGCGCCGATGGGGTGGCGCCCCGGACGCGAGGTCCTTCACCGCCTCGCCGCCGACGAGGACCCGAGGGTGGCGATCGCCGCCCTGGAGGGCGCCGCCAGCCTGGCGGCGGACACGTCGCTTGCGCCGGACGCGCGGGAGGACCTGAGGGGCCTCGTGCTGGAGCGGCTCGCCGCCCCCGACCCCCGCATCGTCGCCGTGGCCGCGGCGGCGCTCGCGCCGGTGGTCGAGCCGCGCGACCGGGATGCGCTCCTGCGGGCGTATGCGGCCGCGGCGGGCGGAGCCACCCACGCCGCCCGTGCGGCGGCCATCGCGGTGGTGGAGACGCTCGGCGCGCTGGAGCGCACGGATCCCGGGACCGCCGCGGCGTTCTTCGAGGGTCGGCCGGCGCCGGCCGATAGGTGGATCCGACGCGCGGCGGCGGACGCGCTCGGGGCCGGGTGGGGGGCCGCGCCGCCGGCGGTGGCGGCCGACGACCGGTCGTTCTATCGCGACATCGTCGTCCGCTACGTTGCTCCGGCCCTCGCCGGCGGGGACCGGCCCGTGGCCGTCCTTCGCACCAGGTCGGGCGAGATCCGGCTGGAGCTGCTGGCGGAGGAGGCGCCCCTCACGGTCGCCGGCTTCGTCGCGCTCGCCCGCGCCGGGTACCATGACGCGGGAGTCTGGCACCGGGTGGTCCCCAACTTCGTCCTTCAGGACGGCGCCCCCGCGGGGCACGCCAGCGGTGGACCGGGGTGGGCGATCCGGGACGAGATCAACCGTCTCCGCTACGGCCGCGGCGTGCTGGGAATGGCGCTGTCGGGGCCCGACACCGGGGGGAGCCAGTGGTTCATCACCCATTCGGCCCAGCCGCACCTCGATGGTGGCTACACCGTGTTCGGCCGCGTCTCCGCCGGCATGGATATCGCCGATCGGGTGGTGCAGGGCGAGCCGATCCTGGAGGTGCGGATCCGGTGAGAGACAGGAACATCCGCGACCCCGGCGCGATAGACGGCTCGGAATAGACGGCTCGTGTTGACGCTCTTCGAGAAAGGCCGGTATGTTCACCGCTTTCGGATCATGAAACGGGGAAGCACGGCGGCGATGGCCTCCATCGCCGTTCTGCTGTCGGCGTGCGGGGGGGCATCGATTCCGGACACGGCGGACCCCGCCGTGGCGGAGGCGGCGGTCTCGGCGACCGCGCCGGAGCGGCCGCTGCAGGTGATCTTTTCCTGGCGCGCGCTGGAGCGGGAAGCTCGCTTCAATGGCAGCGGCGCGGCCCGGCTGGAGCCGCCGTACCACGCCCGGCTGGACCTGTTCGGCCCGACCGGCGACGGCTACCTGAGCGCCGCCCTGGTCGGGCACGACCTGCGCCTCCCTCCGGGCGTCTCGCCGGGCCGGCTCCCGCCGCCCGCCATGATGTGGGCCGTGCTCGGGGTCGTGGCGCCGCCGGACCCGGCGGTGCTCCGCGGCACGCGGGAGGAACCCGGGCTGACGCAGGTCTATTACGGCGTGGGGGATGGTCTGCTCCGCTACGATCTCCGCGGCGGTCGCCTCGCGGCGGCGGAATGGGAGGGCGGCGGGGTCCGGATGGACGTCCGGCTGGAGGGCGCGGCCGAGCACGGTCTTCCGCGCCGGGCGGTCTTCCGGGACTGGTCGGGCTACACGGAGCTGGAATTGAACCTCGAGCGCGTCGATGAAGTCGAGCCGTATCCGCCGGACATCTGGTCGCCGGGCCGCTGAGGCCCTGGCGGGAGCGGCCCTGCTGCTGCTCGCCGCCTGCAATTACGGATTCGAGGGCGGCGGTTTCCCGTCCCACATCCGCACGATCTACATCGAGCCGTTCATCAACGAGACGGCGCAGTTCGACATCGACCAGCGGCTCTCCACCCGGCTCCTCGAGGAGCTCCCCGGCCAGCTGGGAGTGCGGCCCGCCGGGCGCGAGGTCGCGGACGCCATCCTCAGCGGCCGCATCGTCCGCTACGACGATGTCGCGCAGAACTACCGCCCCGGCTCCGCCGGGCAGGTCGTCGACGTGCTGTCCCACGAGGTGCAGATCGGCGTGACCGTCCAGCTCCTGGACGTGCGCGAGAACGTGATCCGCTGGGAGTCGAGGGGTCTCATCGGCCGCGGACAGTACCGCCCCGACTCGCAGACCGATCGCGAGGGGCAGCGCCAGGCCATCGAGAACATCATCGAGCAGGTGGTCGACGGGGCCCAGTCCCAGTGGTGAGGACCGCGATGCACCGCTCGCTCCGGCTGGTCCCCTTCCTCCTCGTCCCCTTCCTGCTCGGGGCGCAGGAGCACGCCGCGGACGCGGCCACCGCCGCCCACGGCATCCGGGCCGAGCACTTCTTCCTCGTGCTCATCGCCATCCTGGTTGTGGGGAAGGGGCTCGGAGAGATCGCCGAGCGGCTCGGTCAGCCCTCCGTCCTGGGCGAGCTGATCGCCGGCGTCATCCTCGGCGCCAGCGTCCTCGCCGTCGTCCCCGTGGACGGGCCCATGGCCGAGATGATCACGCTCCTGGCCGAGATCGGCGTCGCCATCCTCCTGTTCGAGATCGGCCTCGAGACCGACCTCCGGGAGATGTTCCGCGTCGGGCCGTCCGCGTCCCTCGTCGCCCTCGTCGGCGTCGCGGTCCCGTTCCTTCTCGGCTTCCTCTACTGGTACTGGACCACTCCCGCCATCGGCACCCACCCCGGGGGTGTGACGGACACCCTCGTCGCCATCTTCGTCGGCGCCACGCTCACCGCCACCTCCGTGGGCATCACCGCTCGCGTCCTCACTGACCTCGGGCGGATCCATACCGCCGAGGCCCGCGTCATCATCGGTGCCGCGGTGGTGGACGACGTCCTCGGCCTCGTCATCCTGGCAGTCGTCAGCGGCCTGGCCGCCGGCGCCGGCCTCACCGCCCTCGGGATCGCCAGGACGTTCGCCATCGCGGTCGGCTTCCTCGTCGCCGCGGTCATCATCGGCAACATGGTCGCGCCCTGGCTGTTCCGGATCATCGACAACCTCCAGGTGCGCGGGATCCTGCTGGTCAGCGCGTTCTCCTTCGCCCTCCTCTTCGGCGCCCTCGCGGGGCTCGCCGGCTCCGCGCTCATCATCGGCAGCTTCGCCGCCGGGATCGTCCTCAGCTCCACCAACCAGTTCGACCTGATCGAGGAGCGCATCAAGCCGGTCGCCGACGTCTTCACGCCCGTCTTCTTCGTGTCCGTTGGCGCGGCCGTGAACGTCGCGCTGTTCCTCCCCTGGAGCGACCAGTTCAACTGGGGCGTGCTCCAGGTCGGTGGCGCGCTCCTGGTCATCGCCATCATCGGCAAGCTCGTGAGCGGCTTCACCGTCGGGTGGGGTCGCAAGAAGCTCAACCACATGGCCATCGGCGTGGGCATGGTGCCCCGGGGCGAGGTGGGGCTCATCTTCGCGCAGATCGGCCTCGTCAACGGCATCCTCTCCTCCGAGGTCTTCAGCGCCATCCTCATCATGGTGATCTTCACCACCTTCATCGCACCGCCGCTCCTCAAGGTCATCTTCAGCCGGGGCCAGGATCACGTCGGGACCGGCGGGCTACCGGTCCACCCGGGCGCCGCGGAGGTGGAGACGGCGAGCGCGCGATGGTCCTGACCATCGCCACCCGCGGGAGCCGTCTCGCTCTCTGGCAGGCGGAGCACGTCCGCCACCGCCTCGAGGCGGCGCACCCGGGGCTCGCGGTCGAGCTGCGCATCGTGAAGACCACCGGCGACCGCGTCACCGATGTCCCTCTCGCGAGCATCGGGGACCGCGCCCTGTTCACGAAGGAGGTCGACCGGCTCCTCCTCGACGGGGAGGCGGACCTCGCCGTCCACTCCCTCAAGGACCTCCCCACCCGCACGGAGCACGGCCTCGCCATCGCCGCGGTGACGGAGCGCGAGGACCCGCGGGACGTCGTCGTGTTCCGGCCGGGCGCGGCACGCTCCCTCGCCGAGCTCCCCCCCGGCGCCCGGGTCGGCACCAGCTCCCTCCGGCGCCGCGCGCAGCTCCTGGCGCGGCGCTCCGACCTCGCCGTGGACGACCTCCGCGGCAACCTGGACACCCGCCTCGCCCGCGTCGCCTCGGGGGACTACGACGCCGTGGTCCTCGCCGCCGCCGGGATCCGCCGCCTCGGGCGCGCCGGCGAGATCGGCGAGTGGCTCGAGCCCCCCGGCTGGCTGCCGGCGGTGGGGCAGGGGGCGCTCGGGATCGTGACGCGCGACGACGCCGACGCGACCCGCGGCTTCGTCGGGGCGCTGGAGCACCCCGCCACCCGGGCGGCGACGACGGCCGAGCGCGCCTTCCTCAACGAGCTCGAGGGCGGGTGCCAGGTCCCCATCGGCGCCCTCGCCGACCTCACCGGCGCCGGCGCCCTCACCCTCCACGGCCTCGTGGCGTCGCTCGACGGCGGGACCGTGCTCCGCCGCGAGGCCGGCGGCGGCGCCGATGAGGCCGATGCGGTGGGGCGCCGCCTCGCCGCGGAGCTCCTCGCGCGCGGCGCCGACCGCGTCCTCGCGGAGGTCCGGGCGGCATCGCCGTTCCCCGGGGCCACCCCGCCGTGACGCACCCGGCGGTCAGCCCGGAGGACAGCGTCCTGGATCGGGCGGCGCTCCTGGAGCGGTTCGGCCGCCCCCGCAACGGCCGGCTGGTCTTCACCAACGGCTGCTTCGACCTCCTCCACCGCGGACACGTCGAGTACCTCTTCGCCGCCCGCGCCCTGGGGGACGCCCTGGTCGTGGGGGTCAACACGGACGACTCCGTGCGTCGCCTCAAGGGCGCGGGCCGCCCCGTGGTCCCCGTCGAGGACCGCATGTTCGTGCTCGCCGGGCTCGCCTGCGTCGACGCCGTGACCCCGTTCGGGGAGGATACGCCCCGCGAGCTCATCGCGGCGCTCCTCCCGGACGTCCTCGTGAAGGGGGGCGACTACCGCGCGGAGGACGTCGTCGGCGGGCGCGAGGTTCGCGCGGCGGGCGGCGACATCGTGATCCTTCCCTTCGTCGAGGGACGCTCGACGACAGCCCTCATCGAACGCCTGGAGAGACGTGGCTGAACCACGGAACGACCGCGCCAGTCAGGACCTGCGACCCGTCACCCTCGAGCTCGGCGTGACGCCCTACGCCGAGGGCTCGTGCCGCGCCCGCTTCGGCCGTACCGAGGTACTCTGCACCGCGTCCGTCGAGGAGAGCGTCCCGGGGTGGCGGAAGGGGAGCGGGAGGGGATGGGTGACCGCGGAGTACGCCATGCTCCCCCGGTCCACCCACACCCGGACCTCCCGCGAGCGGACGAAGCTCGGCGGCCGCACCCAGGAGATCCAGCGGCTGATCGGCCGCTCCCTCCGCGCCGCCATGGACCTCCACGCCCTCGGCGAGCGGCAGATCGTCGTCGACTGCGACGTCCTGGTCGCCGATGGCGGCACCCGGACCGCCGCCATCACGGGGGGCGCCGTCGCCCTGGCGGAGGCCTGCCGCTGGCTCGTGGCGCAGGGCAGGCTGACGACGTCGCCCGTCCGGGAGTCCGTGGCCGCCATCAGCGTCGGGGTGATCGGCGGCGAGGCGCGGCTGGACCTCGAATACGTGGAGGACGTGGCCGCGGACGTCGACATGAACGTGGTGATGCTCGAGAGCGGCGGACTGGTGGAGGTGCAGGGGACCGGGGAGCAGGGGACGTTCACCCGCGACGAGCTCGATCGTCTGCTCGACCTGGCCACCGACGGCATCCGCCGGCTCCACGACATCCAGCGCGAGGCCCTCTCGGCCCGGGGCGCCACCTGAGCCGCGCATGGCTCGTTCCTCGCTCCTCCTCGCCACCCGCAGCGGCCACAAGGCCGCGGAGGTCGCCCGCATCCTCGAGCCCCTCGGCTTTCGCCTCGAATCGCTGGCCGACCGCGCGATCGAGGAGACTCCGGAGGAGCAGGCCATCGAGGCCTTCGACACCTTCCGGGAGAACGCCACCGCCAAGGCGCGGCACTTCGCCCGCCTCGCCGCCGCCGTCGCGCTCGCCGACGACTCGGGGCTCCGGGTCGACGCCCTCGGCGGCGCCCCCGGCGTCCGCACCCGGCGCTTCTCCGGCCGCGAAGACCTCGCCGGACAGGACCTGGATGACGCCAACAACGCCACGCTGCTCGAGCGGCTGAAGGGTGTACCGGACGACCAGCGCGGAGCCCGCTACGTCTGCTGCGCCGCCGTCGCCTGGCCGGACGGCCGGTCGCTGCTCGCACTCGGCACCGTGGCCGGGCGCATCGCCCGCGAGCCGCGTGGCGACGGCGGCTTCGGCTACGACCCCCTCTTCCACGTCCCCGCGCTCGGCGCCCGCTTCGCGGAGGTCCCCGCCGCCGTGAAGGACGCGAGCAGTCACCGCGCCCGCGCGTTCCGGGCGCTCGCGTCGGCGCTCCAGGCCGCGCCCTGGCCGCTGCGCGACTAGCCGCACCCCCCCCGGTGTGACCCGGGCGCCCGCTCGCGCGTCAGGTCCAGGAAGCGGCTCCGCAGCGGCTTCGCACCACGAAGGGATCACTCTCGAGCCATTCCAGTCAGAGGTGACGATGACCCGATCGATGCTGATCGCCACTGTCCTCGCGCTGCTCGCGGTCCAGGACGCGGCCCCGCAGGCGACCCTGCTGCACCTGGGCGCCGGCCGCTCCGGCTACGAGGCGCTCCAGACGTTCTCCACCAGCATGCTGGCGGGGCTCTCCTACGCGCCGGACGAGGCCGGCTGGAGCAGCGTCACCGTCGGTGTCCCGCTGTCGGCGGGGCAGGACCCGTCGTGGCTCGCCGCGGCGACCGAACAGAACCGCGGCGTGGTCTTCGGGCCGTTTGCCGCGGGTCTGGACCTGAGCGCGGAGGGCTACGGCTACAGGGACCCCCTGAGCGGCGCCACCGGCATGGGCGGCGCCGTGGGGGCGCTGCCGGCGCTGCGGCTCGATCGGCCGGAGTTCGGCCTGCGCATCCGGACAGGCGTTCGCGCCTACGGCGCCGGCTCGGCCGGTTACGGCGAGAGCCGCGCGGTGCACCACAGCGACCTGACGCTGGAAGGACGGCTGCGGCGTGCCGTCCGGGTGGGCGTTGACGCCCGCTACGTCCGCAGCCCCGAGGGCGACACGCCCTTCCTGGGCGGCTACGTCACGCTCCGGCACGCACGGGGCGAGCTGCGTGCCGATGCCGGCCAGTGGCTGGGGGACCTCATCGACGGGACTTCGTGGTCCGTGCAGGCGCTCATGGCCCTCTCGCGCAGCCTCTCGCTGACGGGCGGTGCCGCGCGCGAGTCCATGGACCCGCTGTACCGGTACGAGGCCCGGACGAGCTGGAGCGTGGGGCTGTCCAGGGCGATGGGCGGCAGGGGCGGGCTCGGGGCGGCCGTGCCGGTGGTGCGCCGGGGGGAGGGCATCCGGATCACCGTTCCGGCGGCGGGTGTCGCCGGGCCGCTGCACGTGGCGGGGGAGTTCAGCGGCTGGAAGCTCGTTCCCATGCGGCGCGTCGGGGGCGAGTGGGTCCTGGAGCTCTCCCTTCCGAGCGGCGCCTATCGGTACGCGGTCCGCGACGCGAACGGCCGGTGGTTCGTCCCGGAGACGGCCTACCGTCGCCCCGACGGGATGGGCGGCGAGGTGGCGCTCATCATCGTTGCGGACTGAGAGTGACCCGGAAGGCTCCTGGATCGTCTTGCAGTAGAAGCACCCTTTCTTCACGAGGAGGAACACCATGAAGCGCATTGCAATGCTGGCGGTGACGGCGCTGCTGGCTGCGCCGGCTACGATGGCGGCCCAGCAGAACCCGATCGAGGACGCCTTCGCCCGCGTGGCGGAGGCCGGGATTCCCATCTCGTTGCTCCAGTCGCTCCAGGCGGAGGGCGAGGCCAGGGGCGTGACCATCGGCGTTCTGGAGGACGCCATGCAGCGCCGGGCCGACGCGCTGATCCGTGCGAAGGACGCCATGAACCGCGCAGGGGTCGAGGCCTCCGAGGCGGAGCTGGCGGCCGGCGCCGACGCGCTCGGGGCCGGCGTCAGCGGCGCGGTGCTGACCGCCCTCGCGGAGAACACCACCGGTGACCAGCGCGTGGCGGCGACCGCAGCGCTGGGCGTGCTGGTCGACGCGGGCCACGTTCCGGCCGATGCGCTGGAACGCGTCAAGGCCGCGCTCGAGCGCGGACCGGACGCCCTGGCCGACCTCCGCGGGGAGGCGCTGGATGCGCGGGCCCGGCGCGGGCCCCCGTCCTCGGTGTTCGACCGTGCCCCCCTCGGTGTGCCGGTGACCGGCGCGCCCGAGGGCCGGCCGACCCCGCCTCGCCGGCCGGGTGGGTCCTTCTAGCCGGCTGCGCCGGTCGGAAGATCCCGGGAACGGCCGCCCCCCGACGGGGGCGGCCGTTTCGTCGTGTGTGCCCGGCATGGCTGGTGGCCTGCGGGTGAGAGTCCCCCGGAGAGCTGGATCACCGGCTATTCCCTATCCCGATCGAGGCCAACTGGTCCAGCGCGCGCCGCTTCCGTAGGATTCCCGCCATGGATCAGCCTCACGTGCTCGCGATGGTACTGGCCGGCGGGGAGGGGAAGCGGCTCCAGCCGCTCACCCGGGACCGGGCCAAGCCCGCGGTCCCCTTCGGCGGGGGTTACCGGCTCATCGACTTCGCCCTGACCAACCTGGCCCACGGTGGGTACCTGCGCATCGTGGTGCTCACCCAGTACAAGAGCCACAGCCTGGACGTGCACCTCGCCAAGACGTGGCGCATGGCGCCGATCCTGGGCAACTACGTCATCTCGGTCCCCGCCCAGATGCGGGAGGGGCCCCACTGGTTCGCGGGCTCCGCCGACGCCATCTACCAGAACCTCAACCTCATCCGGGACGAGCACCCCGATTACGTGATCGTCGTGGGCGCCGACCACATCTACCGGATGGACCCCCGGCAGCTCGTCGAGCAGCACATCGAGAGCGGCGCGGGGGTGACCGTGGCGGGGATCCGCGTGCCCCTCGATCAGGCCCACCAGTTCGGCGTGATCGAAGTGGGGGCCGATGGCCGCACGATCGAGCGCTTCCGGGAGAAGCCCACCGACGCCCGGGGGCTCCCCGATGCGCCCGACCAGGTCTTCGCGTCCATGGGCAACTACGTCTTCACCACCCGCTCCCTCGTGGACGCGGTCACCGAGGACGCCGGCACGAAAGGCTCACGCCGCGACCTCGGCGGCGACATCGTCCCGATGCTGGTCGAGGCCGGCGTCGCCGCGGTCTACGACTTCTCGGAGAACGAGGTCCCCGGCGCGATGGCCCGGGACCGGGCCTACTGGCGGGACGTGGGGACCCTCGAATCCTACTACGACGCCCACATGGACCTGGTCTCGGTCGATCCGGTCTTCAACCTCTACAACAACCAGTGGCCGATCCTGACGGCCCAGGACCCCATGCCCCCGGCGAAGTTCGTGTTCGCCGATCCGCGCCGCACCGGGCACGCCCTCGACTCCATCGTCTCCGGGGGCGTCGTGGTATCGGGCGGGGCGGTGCGGCGCTCGGTGCTGTCGCCGTGGGTGCACATCCACTCCTACGCCGACGTGGAGGGGTGCGTTCTCATGCACAACGTGGACGTCGGCCGGCATGCGGTCGTCCGCAACGCCATCATCGACAAGAACGTGCGCATCCCCGAGGGCGCCCGGATCGGCGTCGACCCCGAGGCCGACCGGGCCCGGTTCCACGTCACGGAGCGGGGTGTCGTGGTGGTCGGGAAGGACGAGCGGATCGCGCCATGAGGTCCGGCCGCCTGAGGGTGGCGCTCTGCACCCGGGAGTATCCGCCGGAGGTGTACGGCGGCGCCGGCGTCCACGTGGAGCACCTCGCACGCGCCCTCATCGACCACGCCGACGTGGCCGTCCACGCCTTCGGGGAGCCCCGCGAGGACCGGTTCGTGACCGCCTACCGCCCGTGGAGCGCGCTGCAGGGGACCGGCCCCCACCGCGCCGCCCTCGAGACGTTCAGCATCGACCTCGCCATGGCGGCCGCCGTCGAGGGCGCCGACATCGTCCACACCCACACCTGGTACGCCAACCTCGCCGGCCACCTGGCGAAGCTCACGTTCGGGACCCCCCACGTCATGACCAGCCACAGCCTCGAGCCGCTCCGGCCCTGGAAGGCGGAGCAGCTCGGCGGCGGGTACAGCCTGTCGCTCTGGGCCGAGCGGACGGCCGCGGAGGCCGCGGACGCCATCATCGCCGTCTCCGGCGGGATGCGGGATGACATCCTGCGGAGCTATCCGGCCGTGGCGCCGGACCGGGTCCACATCATCCACAACGGCGTCGACCCGGACGCCTACCGGCCGGATGGCGGGACCGGCGTGCTCGAGAGCTTCGGCATCGATCCGGGCGTCCCCACCACCGTGTTCGTGGGCCGGATCACCCGCCAGAAAGGGCTCCCCCATCTCCTCGACGCCGCCGAGCACCTGGCCGCCGGGACCCAGCTCGTCCTGCTCGCGGGCGCCCCCGACACCGAGGAGATCGGCCGCGAGGTGGCCGAGCACGTGCGCCGGCTGGAGGAGGGGGGGCGGCTGCGGGTCTTCTGGATCCCCGGCATGCTCCCCCGGCGCCAGGTGGTCCAGGTCCTCTCCCACGCCACCGTCTTCGTCTGCCCGTCCATCTACGAGCCGTTCGGCCTCGTCAACGTCGAGGCCATGGCGTGCGCCACGCCCGTCGTCGCTTCGGCCGTGGGCGGCATCCCCGAGATCGTCGTGGACGGCGAGACCGGCTACCTCGTCGCCTTCACCCCCGGCGACGACGCCTTCGGATCCCCCGCCGACCCCGACCGGTTCGCCCGCGACCTCGCCGACCGCATCAACGCCCTCCTCGCGGATCCGGCGGCGGCGCGGCGGATGGGGACGGCGGCCCGTGCGCGCGTCGAGGCGGAGTTCGCCTGGCCGGCGATCGCGGACCAGACCCTCGCCCTCTACCGGCTTCTACTCTGACCCCGTTCCCGGGTACGGACCATGCGTGTCCCGGGCCGCGCGGTGGCGGGGCAGCGGACTGCGGTCGACTCCATGACATTCTCTCAGGAAAGAACCATGAAACGCGTCATGCTGCTGGCGCTCGTCGTAGCCGCCTGCTCCGACAGCGGTACCGGCCCGCCGGAGGCGGTGACGGGTCTGCGCGCCGTTGAAATCGTGGCCGGACTCGAGTCGCCCGTGCACCTGACGGCGCCTGCCGGTGATGCGCGTCTGTTCATCATCGACCAGCCGGGCGTCATTCGCATTGTCAGCGGCGGCGCACTGCTGCCCACGCCGTTCCTGGATCTCAGAAGCAGGGTGTCGTACGGCGGTGAGCGCGGCCTGTTCAGCATTGCGTTCGACCCGGCGTATGCGACAAGCGGACACTTCTGGGTCAACTACACGGACACGGACGGCGATACGCGCATCGAGCGATACCGGGTCTCGGCCGATCCCAACGTCGCGGATCCTGCTTCCGCGCTGCTCGTGCTCGAAGTCGGGCAGCCGTACGCCAACCACAATGGCGGGCAGATCGCATTCGGACCGGATGGCATGCTCTACATCGGCATGGGTGATGGCGGCAGTGGCGGCGATCCCGACGATCACGGGCAGACGCTTTCCACGCTGCTCGGCGCCATGCTCCGCATCGACGTGCGCACGGCCCCGTACGTGATCCCGCCGGACAACCCGTACGCGGGCTCGATTTCCGTGCGACCGGAGATCTGGGGTTACGGCCTGCGCAACCCGTGGCGCTTCTCGTTCGACGCGCCGGGCGGCATGCTGTATATCGCCGACGTCGGGCAGAACCAGTGGGAGGAGATCAACGCGGTGCCTGCGGATGAGGCGCCGGTGAACTATGGCTGGAACGTCATGGAAGGCGCTCACTGCTTCGGCGCGACCTCGTGCGATCAGACCGGGCTCACGATGCCGGTCCACGAGTATTCGCACGCCGAAGGCTGCTCGATAACGGGCGGTCACGCCTATCGCGGCGCGAGCCTCAGCGGCCTACAGGGGCACTATTTCTATTCGGACTTCTGCACAGGATTCCTGCGCAGCTTCCGCCTGGCCGGTGGCAGTGCGACCGACCACGAGGAATGGGATGTCGGCGGCATGGGACAGGTGCTGTCGTTCGGGGAGGATGCAGCGGGCGAGCTGTACGTTCTGAGCCGCAACGGGCGAGTGTATCAGCTTCAGCCGGACTCCTGATCGGGGCACAGCGTCGGCCGCGCCTGTGAGCCGGTCCGCTCACCCGTATCGTCGGGAGCACGCGAGCATTATGTGACCTCGGGAGCCGCTGAGCCGTCAGATCGGCAACCGGCACGCTCCGCGGCTCGTGGTGAAGCGCGCTGCACCGCGGCGGGAGAATGTCTGCCACGGCGGGCCTCTGCTCCCCCGTAAGGACCACCGAACCCGGCAAATAGTATCGATTTTTTTTCATCCGTGTGGAGGTTGGCTTTGCTGCAAGTGTCGTAGACCAGGGAGTTAATGGATTATGCGACGGGTGGTCCGTGGCTTGCGCAAGCGGCCAGGAAACGGGGAAGCGGTACACGCAGCCCGGGAACCAGTCCCCGTGGAGAAAATGAAGAAGATCACCACTGTGTCTATGGTCCCTGCGATGCCGCCGGGCGCCACTACAGGAGAACGGACAATGACAGCGAAGAAGCTGTGGGTACTGGCGGCCGCCCTGGTGGTGGCCGCGGCGTGTGGCGATGACCCGATCGCGCCCGCCATCGACCGCAATGACCCCGGCACGGGCACGCGTACGCTGATGGTCCGGGCGGACATCGAGGGGCAGGATGTGTCCGGCGGGTTCGTGACGCAGTTCGAGGTGGTGCTGAGCGACGCGCAGGGCGCGCGGGTCTCGGGGGCGACCGTTACGGTCCGGAACTCGTCGCTGGGGACGGTGAACCTGCTGGAGATTGACGCCGGGAGCGGCGAGTACGTCGCGACGGTGAACAGCTTCGCGGCCGGGGATTACCGCCTCGACGTCACACGCGACTCCGACCAGGTCAGCGGGGTGGTCGTGGGTGGGCTCTCGACGCACACCATCACGTCGCCGTCGGTCAATGACACGCTGCCCGCGAACGAGCCGATCACCGTGACATGGACGCGTCAGTCGGAGGCGGCAGGCGTGGAGATCGAGACCCGGGACTTCACAGCCGAGGGTCTTCCGGACACCGGCTCCTATACGATCCCGGGCACCTCGAATCCGGTGTCCCAGGACCAGCGTCTCCGGGTCTGGCGGTTCAACAAGGTCGACATCGCCGGCGGGCTGTTCGGTTCGGAGCTGAAGCTGAGCATCCGGAACACCGTGGAGCCGCTGGTCGTACAGTAGCTCCACGGCGGGAAGGGCCGAGCATGGCCCGGAACGCGCCCGGGGCAGCTCTTTTCTTACAGGCGGGGGTACGGGCGATGATGCACGGGTGGGCGAAGCGCGGCCTGGTGGCCGGCGCGGTGGGCGCGGTCTTCTTCGCGGTGGGTGCGGCGGATGCCGCCGCACAGGGAGGCGACAGCGGCTGGCGGGCGCGATGGACCGTCGGGCTGGGAAGCACGTTCGACCATAACCCGCTGCGACTGAGCAGCGGCCAGCGGAACGACCTCCTGGACGGGGGCGACCGGTACGAGTCGCTGTCGCAGCCGTACGACGTGGCGAACCGGCTCCGCCTCGGGCTGGACCTGAGAGGCCGGGGTCTGGCGGGCCGTCGTCTCGAGCTGGAGTCGGACGTGCGGCTGGACATGTACACGTTCAACCGCCGACTCAGCTCGGTGGCGGTGGCCCTGGCGGCCACGCAGCGGCTCTCGAAGCGCGACGTGCTGCGTCTCGGCTTCGAGGTCACGCCGTCGGAGTTCCGGCGCAACTACCCGACCGCGTCGAGCACCGGGGAGGTGGAGTATGTCGCGGGCGTGGCGACGACGGTGGAAGGGGAGCTGTCGTACCAGCGACGGGTGCTGCGCGGGAAGCGCGGCGCACCGGACCTGGACGTGACCATGGGCGTCATGGCCGGCCGGCGGACGTTCGACGACCTGCCGTGGCGGGACCGGACGGAGATCGGCGGTGAGCTGGAGGCGGATCTGGACGTGGGGCGGTTCGGCCTGGAGCTGACCGCTGCGGGCGCCCGGGCGCTGGACGGCTACAGCGGCGACGAGCCGATCCTCACGGAGGTCGGCCTCGTGATGGCGCCCCTCGACCGGAGCTATGACGAGATCCGGCTGGCCGCCGAGACGACGCTGAAGATGAGCAAGCGCAGCCGTCTCGTGGCCGAGTACGACCTGCGTGAGCGCCGCTACACGGCGTCGCTGAGCGAGGACCCGTACTACGGGGATCGCAGGGACCGGCGGCACTCCCTCGGTGGCGGACTGCGGCTGGATGTCGGCCGGGCGGAGCTGACGGTCGGGGCGGAGCACCAGTTCCAGACGGCGTACCGCCCCGGTCGGGGCGACACGGGCGACGAGGCGGACTACCAGCGGTTCCGGGCGTTTCTGGGATTGAAGTATAGGCGATGAAGCGCATCCTGTTCGGCGGCTACGCGGCCGTCCATTTCGTCTGCTTCGAGCCGATCTACCGGCGCCTTGCGGCGCGCCCGGACGTCCGGGTGGAGCTGACCGGCGGCCGGGATCCTGACCCGGATGGCGTCGGCGCCCTCTCGGCGCAGGAGCTGTATCGGCCGTTCCGGGTCGATCCGTCCACGGTGATCGAGCTCCCGGAGATGGAGAAGCGGTCGTACGACATGGTGTTCTCGGCGCACATCTCCGGGTTCTTCCCGGCCGCGGACCGGAAACGCGTGCAGGTGTTCCACGGGCTGTCCTTCCGGAACATGGCGGTGCGCCGGGACGTGCTGATCTACGACAACCTGTTCGTGGCCGGGCCGTACATGCACCGGGCGCTGATCGAGGACAAGCTGTTCCGGAAGGACGACCCGCGCCTGGTGCCCACCGGCTTCGTGAAGGTCGACCGGCTCCGGGATGGCTCGCTGGACCGGCAGACGATCCTGCACGGCCTCGGCCTGCGAGGCGACCGGCCGGTGCTGCTGTACGCGCCCACCGGACAGAAGGGGAACTCGGTGGCGACCACGGGCCCGGAGGTCATCCGGCGGCTCGCGGCAAGCGGCCGCTACGACATCCTGCTGAAGCTGCACGACCACCCGCGGGACCGGAAGAACCCGGGCGCCGCGGAGCTCCTGGCGCTCGTGGACGACCACACGGTCCACGTCACCGACTTCGACATCGTGCCGTACCTGTTCGTGGCGGACCTCCTCCTCACCGACGCGTCCTCGGTCAGCAGCGAGTACTCGCTGATGGACCGGCCCATGGTGTTCCTGGACGTGCCCGAGCTGCTGGGCGCGGCGGAGAAGAGCAAGAAGGCCAACCTGGATCTGGAGACCTGGGGCCGAAACGGCGGCGTGGTGGCGCGATGGCCGGACGAGGCGGTGGAGGCCGTGGAGTGGAGCCTGGCGCACCCGGACCACGCCGGCGAGGTGCGCCGCGCCATGGCGGCCGACCTGTTCTACAACCCCGGCCACGCGACGGACGCCGCCGAGGCCTGGATCCGCCAGGAGCTGGGACTGCCGCCCGCGCGGACACCGCAGCTCGCCGCCGCCGGCGGCTGAGGCGGAGCCATGCGTGCCCCGAAGCTGTTCCGTCAGCTAAGGGACCTGCGGCGGGTCCTGGACCTGCTGCGTCCCTACCTGCCGGGACAGCGGCGGGCGTTGGCGTGGGGGCTCTTCCTCATGCTGGTCCTGCTGGGGCTGCGTCTCGCGCAGCCGTGGCCGCTGAAGTGGATCGTGGACGCGCTGACCGGCGTCCCGGCCGTGCCGGTCGGAATGGTCGCCGCGGGGGTCCTGTTCCTCCTGCTCTCGGCGGCCGCCGCGCTCACCGAGTATGGGCAGGTCATGACGCTCGTGGGCGTCGGCAACCGGATCCTGTACGCGTTCCGGGCCGACCTGTTCGCGCACGTGCTGCGTCAGTCCCTGGGCTTCCACGAGCGGAAGAGCGAGGGCGAGCTGCTGACGCGGATCATCTACGACACGACGCGGCTCCGGAAGGGTCTCAACCACGTCCTCACGCGGCTCTTCCAGACCCTGCTGACGTTCGTGGCGATCCTGGTGGTGCTCTTCTGGGTCGATGCCCCCCTGGCCGCGGTTCTGGCCGTGGCCGGCACGATCGCCCTGTGGGACATGGCCAGGGGCGGGCACCGGGTCCGCAAGGCGGCGCGGAAGAACCGCAAGCGGGAGGGGAAGCTGGCCGGGCTGGTGGCGGAGGAGCTGATCTCGATCCGCGAGATCCACACCTTCCGTTCGGGCCGCGCCGAGGGTGGACCGTTCGAGCGCCTGAACGCCAAGAGCCTGAAGGAGGAGAGCAAGGTCCACCGGCTGAGCTCGAGCATGCTGATGAAGGTCGAGCTCCTCATCAGCCTCGGGATCGGCGTGGTCCTCGTCTTGGGTGCGCAGCGCGTGGCGGCCGGCGCGGTCACGGCCGGTGAGCTCGTGCTGTTCGTCTCCTACGCCACGGCGCTGCTGCCGCCGTTCTTCCGGTTCGCCCGGCAGACGGTGCGGATCAGTACCACCGTCGCATCGTCCGACCGGCTCCGGAAGCTGATGAACCGCGCGCCCGCCATTGCGGATGCGCCCGGGGCGGCGGTCGCGGCCAGCCTCCGCGGCGGGGTCGAGCTCCGCGGGGTTTCCGCCCGCAGCCCCAGGCGGACCCGCGGTACGAGGAAATGGGGGCTGCGGGACGTGAGCCTGACGGTTCCCGCCGGCGAGCGGGTGGCGGTGGTCGGTCCCAACGGTGCCGGCAAGTCGACGCTCCTGCGGCTCCTGCTCCGGCTGAGCGATCCGGACGCCGGGGCGATCCTCGTGGACGGGCGGGACCTGCGGGAGTACGCCGTCGCGTCGATCCGCGACCAGATGAGCGTCGTTCTGCAGGGCACGGTGCTGTTCGGCCTCACGGTACGCGAGAACCTGGCCCTGGGCCGACCGGACGCCACGGAGGGCGAGATCCTGGAAGCGGCCCGCCGTGCGCAGGCGCTCGACCTCCTCGCGCGGCTCCCGCAGGGCCTGGACACGGTCGTGAAGCGCCAGGGCCGGCTGTTCTCGGCGGGCGAGCGACAGCGGCTGGCCATCGCCCGCGCTCTGCTCCGCGACGCCCCCATCTGGCTCCTGGACGAGCCGACCACGGGACTCGACGAGAAGACCACGGAAGTGATCGAGGAGATCCTTCTGGACGTCACGCGCGGCCGCACGACGTTCTGGATCACCCACGACCCCCGCGTCGCCCGGCGGCTGGACCGGGTGGTCTACCTCGGCGGCGGGCGACTGCGGGACGTGGCGGGGGCCGAACCCGCAAGTCCCCGGGCGATGGCAAAGGTGACGGAGACTACAGCGCCGGAGGCCATACCGGCGATTCAAGGAGATCGGATATGAGAGCGATCGTACTGGCAGCGGGGCTGGGAAGCCGCCTGGGCGCCCAATCGCGCGGCAGGCCGAAGGCGCTCATCGAGGTCGGAGGCAAGACGCTGATCGAGCACCAGCTCGAGGCGCTGTCCAGCGAGGGGATCGGCCCGGTGGTGGTGGTGGTCGGCCACGGCGCCGAGCACGTACGGGAGGCCCTGGGCGAGGCGGTGGAGTACGTGGAGAACCACCGGCCCTCGGAGACGAACAGCCTCTACTCGCTCTGGCTGGCGCGGGAGTGGCTGGAGGGGGATGTCCTCCTCCTCAACTCCGACCTCCTGTTCCACCCGCACATCCTGAAGAAGCTGCTGGTGGCCGACGGGAACGGCCTCGCCTTCGATTCCATGAGCATCCCGGGGGCGGAGGGGACGAAAGTGGGGCTGAACCGCGGCCGCGTGACGGACCTCGGGAAGGACCTGCCGGAGACGGGCGCCCGCGGGGAGAACCTGGGGCTCATCAAGCTGAACGCCGAAGGGTCCGCGGCCTTGAGGCGGCGCGCCGATGCCATCGTCGCCGCCGGTGACCACAAGGCCTGGGTGACGGAGGCGGTGCGCAGCATCCTCTCCGAGGTCGAGGTCGAGGGCGTGAACGTGGCCGGAACGCCGTGGGTCGAGATCGACTTCCCGTTCGACCTGGACCGGGCGCGGCGATCGGTGTGGCCGGCCATCGAGAGATCGCTGCAGCCGCGTTATCGCGCGTGGCAGCGGGCCCGTCTCGCCTCACTGGTGCTGATCCCGTTCCTGTTGAGCGTCGGCGCCTGGACCCTGGGCGGACTGATGGGGCCCAGCAGCATCGACTGGGAAACGCTGACACCCGGCAGCGGCCTCATGGTCCGCGTGCTGAAGCCGGAAGGCGGGTCGCAGCGCTGGTGGGTCCTCCGACTGGGAGAGAGCATCGAAGTGGAGCCACAGGGGGGCAGCCCCCTCCGGCTGGAAGTGCGGCCGATCCTGGCAACGAGCCTCGATACTGCGGATGTCGTCATTGCGGCGATGCTCGACGGCGCGCCGTTCCGGTACGAGGCGGAGCGGTTGCGCGGCGATCCCGAGTTCCGACTCCCGGAGGATGCCCGACGACTGGAAGACTTGCCGCCGTTCCTGGGGAAGCGGGAGCGGCAGAAGTACGTGCTGCCGGAGGGGGACCACAGGCTCGTGATCCAGTACCTGGTGGGGACCGCCCGCGCCGTCATCGTACGGGTGCGACAGCCGGAGTAGAGTCGCTCCGCCTCCCGCCGGCGCCGCCACCGCGGATCCGGCACATCGGGAGGGGGAATGCGGTCGAAGCACGGCCAGTCCCCTTCCGTCCCATGCCCATTACCCTCCCGTGGTTGACCCGGGACGCGCAGTGGTTCATTGTTGGGGCACTGGAAGCGGCCGCGGGTCTTCTTCTGGTGTGGGGCGGCGCGCTGCGAGGTGTGAGACTTCAGGCGGCCGCCCCCGAGTCGCTAAAGCCTTCTGCCGCGATAGGTTACAGAGCATTTCGGGGCGTGGCGCAGTCCCGGTAGCGCACCTGCTTTGGGAACGCCCTCCCAGCGTCAGCCAGCGCCAGCAGGCGTTGGGATTCCTTGATTTCACGTCCGCCAAAGTGTGCCAGCGTCGGTAGGTACTCCACGGCCGGCTGCGCGCGTACCTGGAAGCCGGCATCACGACAGCGGCCTTCACGGGCACCGTTGGCCTGCGGAGATCCGCGCGCGTGAATCTCCCGGTCGATGATCCCTGCCGCGGAGATTTCGTGTCTGTTCACTGGAGAGGAGTTGAATGAGCGGGAGGCGCGACGAAGGCTTCATTATTCTTTGCCGGACGCATTCTGGGGAATAGCCTTCCTTCCTCTACTTGGAGCGTCTGCCATGCGGTAGTCTTCTCGCCTTCCGCTGATCGTCTGCCTCCTCTTTGCTACGGTTGTCCCTCTGCAGCTCGTCCTCACCGTGGACATCGGACGACGCGCTGCGGAGCCGCGAGGAGGCGGTCGGGAGAGCGACCACCGCCCGGGATCTACGGGCGGCGCGGCTACGTGAGAAGCTGGAGGCGTTGCGGGAGCGCGTCGGCGCGGACTGGGAAAGTTCTGAACCCACTACTCAACCGGGAGAGAGACATGAGAAGTTTCGACCAGCTGAAGTGGCTCCTGAGCACCGGCCTTTTGAGCCTGGTGCTCGGTGCGGCCGCCGGATGTGCCACCACCCCCACAGGTGAAGCCGCGATTCCGGTTTCGCGCCTGGACGCCGCCCCCACGCTCAACGGTTGCAGCCAGTATCAGGATCCGGTGCTCCCGTCGAATGTGGGTGCGACGTCCGTGCTCTTGACGTTCGTGGTCGACGAGACCGGGACGGTCGCCCCGGGGACCATCCAGGTCCAGACCCGCCGCGGCCTGAAACCCGTGGGCGACGACCTCGTCTCGAGGGCCAAGAGCGACGTTCTCTCCTGCTCGTTCACGCCCGGGCTACTGGACGGGGAGCCGGTGAGGACCCGCATGGAAAGGCGGTTCCGTTATCCGGGCGGAGCGTAGAGTTGTGGCGACGCCGTCGGGGGCGTGCGGGCGAACGCCGTGCGGTCGTACCGGCCGGGGGAGTACATCCGATGCCACAGGAAGATAGGCGACACATGACCAAGAGCTTTTCGGCCGCCGTCGCGCCCCTGCTCATCACGGCGCTCCTGATCATGGTGGCCGTCTCAACTGGGGTAGCGCAGACGCCCTGGCCGACGGAGCAGTGGCCCGCGACTACGCCGGAGGCTGTAGGGCTGAGCTCCGCGACGCTGGATAGCATCGATGCCGAGATCAGGGCGGGGGACTACGGCTACGTTGACCGCTTCCTCGTGATCCGCAATGGTCAGCTCGCCTATGACAGGCGCTACCGCAACGATTACGACCGCATTTACGGGGATTCCGCCCGAGTAGGGACGCTGTTTCTGAACCACCACCGTGCCGGACCGTACAACTACTTCAACCCGTGGTGGCACCCATACTACCGGCGTGGCGACCTGCATACGCTCCAGTCGGTGACGAAGACCGTCACCTCAACTGCGATCGGCGCCGCCGTGACACGGGACGAGTTTCCCTCGCTCGATACTCCCGTCCTCTCGTTCTTCGATTCAGGCACGGCCGCGAACGTCGATGACCGCAAGCGTCGGATGACCGTGCGGCACCTGCTCACGATGACGGCGGGGCTGGACTGGGACGAAGAAGGGGCGGTCCTGGGCGAGGAAGGGACGGTCGATGCCCTCGAGTCGAGCTATGACTGGGTCCAGTTCACGATCGACCGGCCGATGGCGGAGGAGCCGGGGACCCGGTTCAACTACAACAGCGGTGCCAGTCAGCTCCTCTCGCACATCTTCCACAAGGCCACCGGCTCCGACATCGAGGAATACGCCGCGCGTCATCTGTTCGCGCCGCTGGGGATCGACGACTGGTTCTGGAAGCGCACCCCGGCGGGGCTCCCGGACACGGAGGGCGGGCTGTACCTGACCTCCGAAGATCTCGCCAAGCTGTGGCTCCTGTTCCTGCGCGATGGGACCTGGGACGGGCAAGAGGTGGTGAGCCCCGACTGGGTACGCGCGTCGGTTGCACCCGCCATAGCCGTGCATGATCCGGTGCGCCCGAGCGGGGTGCATTACGGGCTCAAGTGGTGGCTTCACCCGAATCCCACCGACAGCACACGCTTCATGTGGCTGGGCTCGGGCTTCGGCGGGCAGTTCCCCATCGCAATCCCGGAGCAGGACCTGATCATAGTCATCAACCAGTGGAACATCCTTCCATCCGAGCCCTGGCTGATACCAGAGCCGATCGTCGCGCGCATTCTCCGCGGGATCACCGACGACCGGCGTTCGGGCTTCTTCCCTTCCGCCGCGCCCGATGTTCCCGACGCCAAAGAGGTACCGGTCACCGTGCCTGACCTCGGCGTCCGAGTCGCCGTGGAGGAGATCGCTCCGGTCGTTCCCGTACGAGCAGACGGAGATTTTCACCTCTTCTACGAACTCCGCCTGACCGGCTTCGATCCGCGCGTTCTTCGGCTCGAGAACGTCGAGGTGCTGGACGGAGACTCTGCACCGGGGGTGCTGGCCAGTTACGGTCCCACGGAGTTGAAGGAAATGATCGAATCTCCGGGACCGGGAGGCGGGGATCCGACACCGCCTGTCATGGATCCACGCGCACAGCGGCGAGAGCGAGGTCCATCGGCTGGAGACAGATGCCATCCCGATTTCGAGAGAGCCACCGCTGGTGATTGCCCCGCCCGTCCGGGGAGGGCCCTGGTACGCCGGTTCGGGCCCAGACAACTCGTCGCATCACAGGCGAACGCTGGCCCCGAGGGACGGGAGGCTCACCATGGACCAGCGGTTCGCAACCGATTGGTTCCTGCTGGGACATGCGGGGGCGGCGCCGGGAGCCGTCTCGTATCTGGGACCTGATTGGACCGGTACCGCGGGTACGGAGGTTTTGGCAGTCGCAGATGGACGGGTCGTGTCTACGGGGGACGGCATCCCCGACGAGCCTGTCGGCGGTTGGGGAGCTTCCGGCACTGTAATGAACTGGGAGACGATCGGCGGAAACGCGATCACGCTCGACCTCGGCGAGGCCCGGTTCGCTTGGTACGGCCACCTTCAAGCCGGTAGTCTTCGGGTCCAGCCCGGAGACACCGTTCGCCGGGGGCAGGTGCTCGGCCTTATCGGAAATTCCGGCGCCACGACCGCTCCCCACCTGCACTTTCAGATCACGGACTCCGCTACGCTCGGAAAGGGAAGGGGGCTGGCGTTCGTGTTCGAGTGCTTCGACCTGATGGCACGAACGGACTCGAGGGTTCAGTGGACTGGGGAGGGAGAGCTATATCTCCAACCGGCTGACGACCAGCGGCGCAAGCTCGAGACACCGCTGGGTGGCGCCGTAGTCTTCTTCCCGGAGGCGCCCGGGTCCGACGCCGAGTCCGGGTGCGACGGGTGGCACCGGAATAGCCGCCTCACCCGGGCCCGCCAGGTTCCGGGACGCCTTCTGGACAGCTGACCCGCGGCTGACCTGCACCAGGCGTTGGGGAGATCCTTGGACGTGTGCCGGGAAACGCCCTACATTGCCGGGACAGATCGGCCCTGCCGTCTGCAAATCCTCCCCTCCTGGGAGCGAACCCCCCGATTTACCCATTCCTCAACGGCTCGATCATGCCTCATCACCCGCGCGTCATTCCGCTCCTCGTTTGCGTCCTGATCCTCGTCGGCACTTCCGTGCTGGAGGCCCAGCAGCAGCCGCTCGGGACGGCGTTGGAGCGTGGGAGCATGCTTCCCCGTGCCGAGGCCAACGACCAGCGGACGCCGGCCGGCCGCATGGTCGATGGGGAGCTCCGCATCGAGTTGGAGGCCGTCGAGGCCGCGTGGTACCCGCGCGGGCCGGACGGGCCGCGGGTCGTGACGCCCGCATTCGCGGAGGTCGGCGGCCCGCCCCAGGTCCCGGCACCCCTGATCCGGGCACCCGCGGGGGTGACTGTCGCGGTCACCATCCGCAACACCCTCTCCCGGCCCATCGCCGTTCGCGGCCTGATCGACCGGGCCTCCATGGCGCCGGCGGGCCCGCCTCCAGGGGCAACCGAATTGCCCGCGTTCGCCTTCTCGGAGCCCGTCGCGATCCCCCCCGGCGAAAGGCGCGAGACCCGCTTCACCCCGACAGCCGAGGTGTCGTCGTTCTATTACGGCCAGCGCCTGCCGCGCGGGGCGGGGGCCGAGGCCGCCCGTCCTACCTCCGCCTTCGACGAGGGGGCCTTCATGGGTGCCCTGGTG
>DATKBW010000141.1:0-2350 GCA_035513575.1 Longimicrobiales bacterium
CCACGTAGAGGGTCGTGCCGTCGTACACGACGCGGACTTCGGTCGGCTGAGTGGCCGGCTCGCCCACCGCCGGCTCCCGCTGCCGGAACCCCGACGCCGCCGGCGCGCGCGCCCAGGCGGCCTCGTCCAGCAGCCCGTCCAACTCGATCTCCTCCCCCTCCCCCAGCTGAACCGCCCGCACGGACGGAGGGTCGTAGCTCTGCGCGGCCGCGGGGGGCGCGGCGAGGAGCGCGACCGCCGCCAGCAGCAAGGCTGGAAGGATTCGAAAGGTCATACGATGGCCGGGGTTCCCGGGAGGTCTCCTGTCACAACGAACGAAGGGGCGTTTCTCCGACACCGCGGGCGCGCTTCTCCGTGGGAGAACGGTAGCGGCCGCGGGTGCTCCGGGAAACATCTACCGTTGCCGCTCCAATCTTCCGCTCGGGCCGTGCTCCTCGGATGCCTCACGGGTCGCGGGTGGCGTCAATCGTGAGGACCTGGTCGTTTGCGGGGCGACATCATGGTTGACGTCGTATAGCGGCGTCAGGACATCACTCGATCGGCTCGCGCGGCGACACTTCACGCGGGACGGCGCTGGGCGGCGTCAGGGCTGAAGAGGACCGGAAAGGCGACCATTTTTCATGGCTGACGCCAGCCGGGTCGCCGCACCGGCAGGGCGCACGCCCTCCAGGACCGTCGGGCCCGGGCAGGTCGCCGTCATGGTCGCGGATGCTCATTGGCCGGTGGTCGTCGCCAGGGCCCTGGCCAGGCGGGCCAGCACCACATGTGACTCGTCGCGGAGCTGGCGCCAGGTCACGCGCATGACGCGGTATCCGGCGGTCATGAGGTCGGCGTCGCGGCGGCGGTCGCGCTCGAACGCTTCCCGCGAGCGGTGGAATTCGAACCCGTCGATCTCGACGACGAGGCCCGCCGCGGACCAGAGGAAGTCCACCTCGAACCCGCAGACGATGACGTTGGTCCGGGGCGCGGGGAGGCCGGCGCTGCGAACGAGCGCGAGCAACAGTTCCTCCGCCTCCGAGCGCGCGAAGGCGGGAGGCTCGGCGGAATCGAGCAATGCGCGCAGGATCCCGGCGCCGCGCCGGCCGGGCCGCCTGGCGAGGGCGCGGGCGACCTCGTCAGGGGTGGCCAGCCCGTCCCGCTCCGCCACGGCCAGCGCCTGCTCCAGCTCGCGCGCGGTCGCCGTCGCGGCGATGTCCACGATCGTCCGGGCGGGGGTCGTGATCGGGATCCCGTGCGCGACCGTCCGGTCGGCCGCGTCCAGGCGCGTGACCCGATGAACGCGCACCGACGGGCCGGGCACCCGGTAGGTGCCGCGCATGCTGACCTCCTCGACCGGCTCCCCCGCGACTGCCGGCAGCAGGGTCCACACCGCGGTCGCGCTGCGGTGGCTCAGCAGCGCGTCGTGCCCGCAGGCGAGGACCGCCGCCATCTCCCGCTCGTAACGACCGGCGAGCGGGGCGGGCACGCGATACACGCCGCGAAATAGTCCTTCGAGCCGTCCGTCGCGCAGCCGATGATCGATCCCGTGCGCGGGCACGCCGGCGGCCACCAGCTGCGCCCGCGCGACGACGCCGTGCTGGGGCGCCGCGAGGGTGCGGATGACGGCGTCCCGGTCGCGGCGTGGGAGCGGGGCCAGGGACGTGGGGGACATGGGGGAGCCCCCGGACGCGCTGGAGGTCGTGGAGCCGTCGGGGATGGCGGCAGCCTTGAAGAACTCGTCGGTTCGGGGGCGTCGTTCAGGTTTCACGTCGTATAGTGGCGTCAGGGCATCACTCGATCGGCTCGCGCGGCGACACTTCACGCGGGACGGCGCCGGGCGCCGTCAGGGCTGAAGTGTGGCCGGGGCGACGGGCGTTCTTCACGATTCACGTCATCCGGGCAACGCCGACCTTCCCGCCGACCTCCCCGGCGACCTCCCCGGCCATGATCCCCGGCCGGGGTCCAGACGACACCCCGATCAGGGTCCCCGGCGCCGGTCCCCGGCCGGGGTTCCACCTCCCGCCTCCGACCGCGGCCGCGCGGACCGCGGTTGATCACAGGACGGACAGTACAGGTCGAGGCGGGGCGACTCCATGGCTGGATGGGACGTCTTCGTCACCCCACCAGCTCCCGCACCCCCCACTCCCGGAAGAACGGATTGTCGAACCCCACGCGGCCGGCCTCGCGGACGAGGATCGCGCGCGAGATGAGTGCCTCCACGGCCGTCGTAACCGACGACGACGGGCCCAGGGCGTGGCGCTCGCGGGCCTCGGCCGAGTGCAGCGCCTCCTCGCCGGCGGCGACGGCGCGGAGGACGCGCTGCTGGAGGGCGGTCAGGTCCTCCCACGTGCGGCGCAGCGCGGGGTCCTCC
>DATKBW010000142.1:0-13109 GCA_035513575.1 Longimicrobiales bacterium
TCGACCGGGATCTCCTCGTACTGCTTGGTTTCCCAGTCGAAGAACGCGAGCCGCGCTTCGCTGAACGCCCCGAGCGCCCGGAAATGGCCCGCGCGAAGACCCGTGCGGCGGGCGTGATCGCGGAGCAGGGCGACCACTTCCTCGTCCGTGCTGAAGATGAGCGCCCATGCGACGCCCGGGCCCCGCCGGCCCAGCTCGATCACCTCCACCGTCGCCGCCCTCCTCCGCCGCTCACTCGAGGGGCGGCTCGTGGTGTGCCGAGGACAGCGACGAGGATGGCGGTGAGGATCGCCCAGTGCAGGGATTTCATGGTCTGCCGTTTCAGATGACACTCGCCGGCGCAACGTGCAAGTCCTGGTCCGGCGCGCGTCGCCGGTGGACGGCATCTTGCCCTCAGGCCGGGACGGAGCGCATGGAGGAGAACACGCCGAGCTTACCGGTCGGCTCGCCGGGCCACGCTGAAGCACGCCGCCACCCGGCTCCTTACGATTTCCGCCTGGAATGGAGACCGAGGACCACCCCATGAGCTACGGCGACTTCGAGGGGATCATCCCGGAGGGGCAGTACGGCGGCGGGACGACGTCCGTCAGAGCATCACCGCGAAGATGAAGAAGACGCTCGGCCTCGGCTGAGCCCCGAACCGCGTGGCCGACGCGCCCGGGGCGCCGTAGGTTCACCCTCGGACGCTCCGACCAGCAAGGAGACCCGCGCCGGCGTGACGGACCTGGAACTCATCACCGACCTCGGCACCATCCTGGCCGCGGCCGCGATTCTCCTGCTTGTGGCGCGGGCGGTGCACGTCCCGTCCATCGTCGCCTACATCCTCGCCGGGCTGTTCCTCGGTCCCGCAACGGGGCTCGTCCACGCCACCGGTACGGTGGAGCTGATCTCCGAGGTCGGGATCGCGCTGCTCCTGTTCCTGGTGGGTCTCGAGCTCAGCATCGAAAAGATCCGCGCGGTGGGGCGGGCGGCCGTGGTGACCGGTCTGGTCCAGGTGGCCGTCTCCACGGCGCTGGGGACGCTCCTCGGACTCGCCCTCGGCGTCGGACTGGCCGAGGCGGCTTTCGTGGGACTCGCGCTCAGCTTCAGCAGCACGGTCGTGGTGGTGAAGCTGCTGGAGCGAAGCGACGAGCTCGGTACGCTGCACGGTCGGCTCGCCGTCGGGGTCCTCCTGGTGCAGGACCTGGTGGTCGCCGTCACGCTGACGCTGCTGGCGGGGCTCGGCGCCTCGGGGGAGGAGCTGGGGCCCGGGATGGTGGCCATGGGCGTGGCGCGGGCGTCGGTGGGGATGATGGCTCTGGTGGCCATCGCGATCGCGGGCGCCCGCTGGGTCCTGCCCCGGGCCATGGGCTGGATGGGCCGCTCGCTGGAGGGGCTCTTCATCTGGAGCCTCACGTGGTGCTTCGGCTTCATCCTGCTGGCGGAGGTGCTCCAGCTCTCCGTGGAGATCGGGGCGTTCGTGGCCGGTGTGAGCCTGGCGCAGCTGGCGTACAACCACGAGCTGATCCGGCGGGTGAATCCCCTCGTGGACTTCTTCCTGGCGGTCTTCTTCGTCTCCCTGGGCGTCCACCTGGACGCGGCCGCGGCCGCCCGCGTGTGGCCCATGGCGCTGGCCTTCACCGCCTTCGTGCTCCTCCTGAAGCCCGTGCTGGTGGCGGTGCTCGTCTCGCGCTTCGGGTATGGCAGCCGCCCCTCCTTCATGACCGGCGTGCTGCTGGGACAGGGGAGCGAGTTCTCGTTCATCATGGTGGCCCTCGGCGCCTCGATCGGCATGGTGGGGGGGGACGTGGTGGCGCTCGTCGCCCTCACCGGCCTCCTCTCCATCGGCGCGTCGTCCGGGGCCATCCAGGCCGCCGGCCGGCTGTACCACGCCATGAGCCGCGCCGGGCTGCTCCGGCTGCTGCGCGGCGAGGGCGAGGAAAGGCCGGCGGGTACCGTGCTGGCGGGCCACGTCGTCGTCGTCGGGATGAATACGCTCGGACGCAGGCTCGTGGAGGGCCTCACGGCGCGCGGCGAGCTGGTCCTGGCAGTGGACACGGATCCCCGGAAGCTCGCGGGGCTGCCGTGCCCCACCCTGCTCGGCAACACGGACCACCCGGCGGTGCTGGAGGAGGCGGGGGTCCCGCGGGCGAAGCTCGTGGTGTCGGCGCTCCAGATCGAGGATGCGAACGCGCTGCTGACCTACCGGACCGCGCGGATGGGGGTGCCGGTGAGCGTGCACGCGTTCGATCCGTCCCTGGTGGAGGAGCTGCGGTCGTTCGGGGCCACCCACCTGATGGTCTCGAAGTACGACGGGATCCGACAGGTCGCCGAGGCGCTCCGCCGCGCCGGAGTGATGGGCTGAGATGCACGCCATCGCCCTCCTCCTCCTCGGCGCCGCCGTCGCGTACGGGCTGGCCCGCGCCCTGGGCGTCTCGCCGGTGCCGCTCCTGCTGGTCGCCGGCGTCCTCCTGGCCCCCACCGGGCTGCTCGCGGCGGAGTTCCTCGAGGACTCCCTCATCCTCGGCGTATCGTTCCTCCTGTTCCAGACCGGGATCGAGCTGAATCCCACCCGGACCCGCGGCCAGAGGGGCGTCGCGCTGCGCGTCGGCCTGACCCAGTTCTTCGCCCTGGCCGCCCTGGGCCTCCTCGCCGCCCTCGCCCTCGGCTTCGACCTCCTCAGCGCCGGCTACCTCGCCCTCGCCCTCACCGCCAGCTCCACCCTCGTCGCGATCCGGCTCCTCCAGCGCCGACGCCAGATGTTCGAGCCGTTCGGCCGCGTCGTCGTCGGGGTGCTGCTCCTCCAGGACCTGCTGGTCATCCTCCTGATCCCGATCATGACCCGCCTCCCCCTCGGCGCGGCCGCGGTGGGACAGGGCGTGCTCGCGGTGGCCGCGCTCGGCGGCCTCACGTGGGTCTCCGCACGCTGGATCGCCCCGGCCGTCCTGCGGCTGGACGGAGACGAGGAGCCCCTCCTCCTCTCCGTCCTCGCATTCCTCTTCGCCTTCATGCTCCTGGGGCGGTGGCTCGGGCTCCCCCTCGTCGTCGGCGCCTTCCTCGCCGGCGTCTCGCTCTCCGACTTCCCGGCCAGCGGCGTGGTCCGCTCGCAGCTCGCCTCCATCGGCGACTTCTTCACCGTCGTGTTCTTCACCACCCTCGGTGCGCTGGTCGCCATTCCTGACCCGGACGTGATCTTCCGCGCCCTGGCGCTCACCGCCGTCCTCATCCTCGCCACGCCCCCGCTCGTCACCGTGATCGCCGAGCGGGCGGGGCTCGCCGCGAAGCCCGCCATCGAGGTGGGACTGCTCCTGGCGCAGACCAGCGAGCTGTCGCTGGTGGTGGGGCTCTACGGGCTGGCGGAGGGGCACATCGCGAGGGAGGCGTTCTCGGTGATCGCGATCGTCACGCTGATCACCATGTTCCTGACCCCCAGCCTCTCCCACGAGCGCGTGGCGTGGCGGCTCCTCCGGCTGCACCCCGTCGCCGCGCGGGCGACCCTGCCGCCGCCGACGGGCGGACACATTCTCCTGCTCGGCTCCGGCTCCACGGGGATGCCGCTCCTGGAGACCATACTGACCACCGGCCATGAGGTGGCCGTCGTGGACGATGATCCCGCCATCGTGGCGCGGCTGGTGGAGCTGGAGATCCCGTGCGTTCGGGGCGAGGCGTCCGACTACGCGGTGCTGGAGCGCGTGAACGCGAGGGAGGCCCGCGTCATCAGCTCGACCATCCGCCGGCCGGAGGACAATCGCCGGCTGCTGGACTACGTCCGGGGCGTCCCGGTGATCGTCCGCGTCTTCGACGAGGAGGACGCCGCGTGGATCCTCGCCCTCGGCGGCACCCCCGTCCTCTACTCCGAGGCCGCCGCAGAGCGGTTCTTCCACTGGTACGACCGAGGGGGCGCAGCGAAGCCGGCATCCGCGGCCGGGTCGGCCCCGGCGTGGGATCCCGGCCGGCCGGCGGTGGCACCGCCGCCTACAGCCCCTCCGCCTCCGCCACCAGCGCCCTGAGCCGGTCCAGAGGCACCACACCCGTCTGGCGGCGTGCCTCCGTCCCGTCCCGGAAGACGATCAGCGTGGGGATCCCGCGGATCCCATGCTTCACCGCCATCGCGGGGCTCGCGTCGGTATCCAGCTTCGCCACCAGCACCTCGCCCACCCGGTCGTGCGCCAGCTGGTCCAGCGCCGGCGCCATCATCTTGCACGGCTGACACCAGTCCGCGTAGAAGTCCACGACCACCGGCACGGTCGACCCCTTCACGACCCGCTCCAGCGTTTCGTCCGTCACCTTCACCGGGCGGTCCAACAGGATGGGCTTCCCGCATTCGCCGCACTTCGGGCGATCCGCGGCCCGACGCATGTCCACGCGGTTGAGCGTGAGGCAGAAAGGGCACGCGACGGTGGCTTCCCGCGCGGCCCGGCTCGTCTCGGTCATTGATTCCCTCGCGTACGAAAGCAATCGAACGTTCGTCCAGTTTCGGGGGCGGCCCCCCCGTGAACATAATCCGCCCGGGTTCCCGGCGCCCCGGGGGCTGAAACCACCCCGGCCCGGGGCCGTACAGGCACCGACACCGCGCGACGTTCCCGCGACGCCAGGACCCTCATGAACGCCCTCCCGAAAGACCTCCGCGTGGGTTTCCGCAAGCTGGTACGGGACCCGTCTCTCACGGTCACGGCCGTGCTCGCGCTCACGCTGGGGATCGGCCTCACGACGATGACGTTCAGCATCGTCTACGGCGCCCTGTACCGGGGGCTGCCGTTCGAGGACGCCGACCGCATCGTGCATCTGGAGCGGAGCAACCTGGCCGCGGAGATCGAGAGCATGGAGGTGACGATTCACGACTTCGTGGACTGGAGGGCGGAGCAGCGGAGCTTCCACGACCTGGCCGCGGCCTACGTCGGCACCATCAACATCATGGGAGACGAGCGGCCCGAGCGATACGATGGCGCGTTCATCACCCCCTCCGCCTTTGCCATGCTGGGCGTGGCCCCCGTGCTGGGGCGCACGTTCACGGAGGAGGACGATGATCCGTCCGCCCCGCTCGTGGTGCTGATCGGCCACGCGGCCTGGCAGGCGCAATTCAACGGCGACCCGGACGTGGTGGGGCGCGGCGTGCGGGTGAACGGTCAGCCGGCGACGGTGGTGGGCGTGCTGCCGGAGACGTTCCTGTTCCCGGTGCGGCAGGAGGTCTGGGTGCCGCTACGCATCCGGCCGTCCGACTTCCCGCGGGGGGAGGGGAGGACGTTCGAGGTGTTCGGGCGGCTCAGGGACGGGGTCTCGGAAGGGCAGGCGGCGCGGGAGTTGGCGGGGATCGCTCGTCGCCTGGAGCTGGAGTACCCGGCCTCGAACGAGGGGGTCGGCGTGGTCCTGAAGCCGTACATGAGGGAGTTCATGGGGGACGAGAACTACTACCTCGGTGCG
This sequence comes from Longimicrobiales bacterium, assembly GCA_035513575.1. Lineage (GTDB taxonomy): Bacteria > Gemmatimonadota > Gemmatimonadetes > Longimicrobiales > RSA9 > JAHWKI01. The sequence goes on from DATKBW010000142.1 coordinate 5,401, forward strand.
GTCATGCTCGCCGCCGTGTTCCTCGTCCTGCTGGTGGCCTGCGCGAACGTGGCCAACCTGCTCCTCGCCCGGACCGTGCTCCGGACGCGGGAGATCGGCGTGCGCCTCGCCCTCGGGGCGTCCCGCCGGCGCGTGGTGGGTCTGTTCCTGGCGGAGGCGTTCGCCATCGCAGCGGTGGGGGCGGTTCTCGGGATGGGGATCACCTGGGTGGGCGTACGCTGGTTCCAGGGGGTGATGGACCGGATACAGGCTCCGTTCTGGATCGACATCCGGATCGACGGCGCGTCGCTGCTGTTCGTCCTGCTGGCCACCGCGGCGGCGGCGGTGATCGCAGGTGCGCTCCCGGCGTGGCAGGCGGCCCGGGCGGACCTGGGCGAGATCCTCAGGGACGAGAGCCGGGGCTCGTCCAGCTTCCGGATCGGCAGGCTGAGCCGGGGGCTCGTGGTCTTCGAGGTGGCGCTCTCGTTCAGCCTCCTGGTCGCGGCGGGGCTCCTGGTGAAGAGCGTGATCAAGCTGAATGACGTGGACTACGCGTTCGCGCGGGAGGATGTCTTCACGGCGCGGATCGCCCTGATGGAGGCGGCGTATCCGACGCCCGGGCACCGGGTCCGATTCCACGACGAGCTGCTCGGCCGGCTGGAGGCGCTCCCGGGCGCGCGGTCCGCGTCGCTGACCACGGCCCTCCCCGGCTTCTGGGGCGGGCGGTACTGGTTCGGCGTGGAGGGTGTGCAGTACGAGCGTCCGCAGGACCATCCCGCGGCACACAGGATCGCGGTCTCGCCCGGGTTCTTCCGCACTTTCGGCGTGCAGCCCGTGCAGGGGCGGGGGATCGAGCCGCAGGACCGGGAGGGGTCGCTGCCGGTGGTGGTCGTGAACGAGAGCTTCGGCCGCCGCTACCTGGCCGGCGAATCCCTCGGGAAGCGGGTGCGCCTGGGTCAATCGGACCCGGAGCGGCCGTGGCTGACGGTGGTGGGGGTCGTCCCGGACATGCACGCGGGAGGGCCCCAGAACGACACGCCCGAGGCGATGTACGTCCCCCTGGCGCAGATCCCGGACCCGTTCGCGTCCGTCGCCGTGCGGACGCACGGTCCGCCCACGGCCATCACGAGCGCCGTGCGCGGGGCCGTGCAGGCGGTCGACTCCGACCTGCCGATCTACTTCGTGGGGGGACTGGCCGACCGGATGACCGAGGTGAACTGGCAGTGGCGAACCTTCGGCACGCTGTTCCTCTCCTTCGGCATCGCCGCGCTGATCCTCGCCGCCATCGGCCTCTACGCCGTGCTGGCGTTCGCGGTGAGCACCCGCACCCGGGAGGTCGGTATCCGGATGGCCCTGGGCGCGGAGGCGGGCCACGTCGTGCGGATGATCGTGCGGCAGGGAATGACGCAGCTCCTGATCGGGATCCTGCTCGGGCTGGGGCTGGCCGTGGGACTCGCCACGGCGCTCACGCAGTTCCTCTTCAATGTGCAGCCGCGGGACCCGGGGGTGTTCACGGGCATCCTCGGGCTGCTCCTCGCCATCGGGCTCCTGGCGGCCCTCATCCCCGCCTGGCGGGCGACGCGCGTGGACCCCGTGGAGGCGCTCCGGTCCGACTGACCCCCGCGGATGCGAGAAAGGGGGCGCCCCTGGTCCGGGCCGCCCCCTTCCCCCGCGCTACGGCGCCGGGCTACATCGTCGTGGAGCCCTGATCCCGCAGGTCCGCGCAGGCCACGGTCGGACCGTGGTCGACGCCGCCCTGCGCGTGCACGTGCAGGCTGTGCTGCGCCGCCCGGAGCCCCTCGATGGTCAGCTCGTCGGCCGGGACCGTGGCCTCCGCCTCGGCGTGGCCGGACTCGTCGGCGTTCAGCGGGTTGGTGAGACCCTCGCTGTCCTCCGTGGGCGAGAACGCCACGACCACCGGCGCCTCCTCACCGCAGGGGCCCGAATGGATGTGCCAGGCGTGCTCGCCCTGGCTCAGCCCGTTCACCGAGACCTCGACCCGGAACCCCTGGCCGGTGGTCCCACTCTCGCCCGTCGGCGCGGCCGCCCGGCCGTCCGCCGCCGGCGTAGTCGCCGCGTCCCGCCCGCCCGCCGCGAACACGTGGACCGTCCCCGAGATGCGCGCGGCCTCGGTGGCGCCCTCGCCGGGCTGGAACTGCGCGGTCATGAGGGCCGCGTCCGGCCCGGGCGACGTCTCGAGCGACGGCGTCGCCGCCTCTTCCGCTTCGTAGAGCTCCATGTCGTCATTGCCGCCATCGCAGGCCGCGACGCCCGCGGCGAAGGCGACGGCGAACAGGACCCTGAGTCCGTTGCGCATTTGCTTTTCCTCCATCCATTGGTGAGATGCCCCGCCCGCGCGGGGGTCGGTCGATCGAACGCCGGTGACCTGGGTCGAAACGGCCGCCGGTCCGCCGGTCGAGGCCGCAAGGACCGGACCGCCCGGTCGCTTTTGCGCGCGTGGCGGCACGCCTAGATTCCGGGATGGGACCACGACGGATCGGCCGGCACATCGGGGAGGGTGGGGCGGGGGAGGAGCGGGCGCGGGAGGGCGGTATGCCGGAAGCGCTGCGGGCCGCGCTCGCGTCATGGCCGGCGGGGGTCACCATCGTGGCCGTCCGGGCGCAGGGGCGCGTCCACGCGCTCACGGTCAGCGCCTTCCTCCCGGTCTCCCTGGAGCCGCCGACGGTCCTGGTCGGCCTCGGGCCGAACGCCGCCGCGGCGCCGTATCTGGATCCCGGGGTGGAGCTCGGGATCAGCCTGCTCGCGGCCGACCAGAAGGCGCTCGCGACGCGGTTCGCCGACACGTTCCCGGTCGGCCCCTCGCCGTTCCCGTCCGAAGGTGCTCCGCTCGTCGCGGATGCCCTGGCGGGGCTCGTCTGCACGGTGGACGAGGTGCTGGTCCGGGGAGATCATAGCCTGGTGCTCGCGCGGGTGGACGAGGTGCGCCCGGGCCGGGATGGCCCCGCCCTGGCGTGGCGCCATCGGGACTACCGGACCGTCGAATGACGCCCGAAACGGAGGGATGATGAAGCGAACCCTGATCACGGTCCTCATTACCGTGGCGGCCCTCATCGTGGTGGCCGTGGCGGCCGGGCTCGCCGTCCTCTACACCGGCGCGTACGACGTGGCCGCCACCACGGAGCACGCGTCCGTGACGCGCTGGGCGTTGAACACGCTCCAGCACCGCTCGGTCTCGGCGCGGGCCGCGTCCGTGGAGGGCGCGCCTCCCACGGACTCGATCTCCCTGGCGCACGGGTTCGAGCACTTCCACCTGATGTGCGTGCAGTGCCACGGGGCTCCGGGGCTCGACCGGGGAGAGGTCGGGAAGGGGATGACCCCCACGCCGCCCCGGCTGGAGGAGGAGGCGCACGAGTGGTCCGATGCGGAGCTGTTCTGGATCACCAGGCACGGGATCCGTCTGGCGGGGATGCCGGCGTTCGGGAGCACGCACGGGGATGCCGAGATCTGGGCCATCGTCGGCTTCGTGCGGCGGCTCGAGACCATGACCGAGCAGGACTACGCGACGCTGGTCCGGGAGTGGTCGGCCGCGCGGGAGGCGGCGCGCGCCGGCGGCGCGGGGGAGGATCCGGGGGGGCACGCTCACGCCCCGGGCACGCCGCCTCACGGCCACTGACCCGGCCGCCGGCGGAAGAGTACGGCTGAGGCTCCCGCCGCGTCTCAGGGCGCGCCGTCCAGGCGGCGCGTTTCGTCGTACGGGATGGCCTGGCCGAAATCGAGGACGGCCCGACGGGTGGCCTCCGGGTCGGCATCCCGGAGATAGAGGTCCAGGGGGCGGACGCGCCGCTCGGTGTAGAGGTGCTCGATCATGATGGTCCCGTCCGCGGCGGAGACGGTGCGCGCAGCGGAGCCCAGGAGGTCCTCGAGCACCTCGTCGCTGAACCGCTCGCGGGGGAGCTCGAGGTGCTCGAACTGCTGCGCGTCCGCGAGGCCGTTCCGCGGAGGGTGCCGGGGCCGCCGGCGGGCCATCATGAGCGTTTCCGCCACGACGACGTCGTAGAGCAGGATGCGCTCGCGGGCGTCCTCCTGGGGTCCGCCTTCGGTCAGGACGAGGCGGGGCCCGGGCGGCGATTCAGGTGATCCGCGGCGCGCCCCCAGCGGGGGCTCCCCCTGGGGAGGGGCGGCGTCGGCCCGAGCACGTCGGCCACGAGGTCGCGGCTCAGCAGCTCCGCGAGCCTCTGGACCGGCTCACCGGTCCAGTCCGCGCCGCGCTCGGCCGTGAACGTCCGGCTGTTCCGACGCGCCCGGAGCGTGACGCCGTGATCCGTTCCGACGGCCCGGAGGACCTCGATGTGGAGGCGGCGGATGCGGTCGGTCTCGGACACCAGCTCGCGGACACGGTCGGCCTGCTTCTGAAGATCGTCCATGTCCGTACCGCAGGTCAGGTTTCGTGCCAGGGGCGCTAGCGCAGGAGTCGCCGGACGGCGGCGCGGAGGGCCGGCTCCGCGTAGAACCCCTCGACCCGGTGGGCGATACGCCCCTCCGGTCCGATGAGAATAGAGGTGGGCAGCGTGCTTGCGCCAGCGTAGGCCCGGGCCACCGCGCCGGGCGCGAACGCCACCGGGTACGTGATGCCGCGCTGGCGGACCCACCGCTCCACATCGCTGCGGACCCCGCGGTCCAGCGAGAGGCCGACGATCACGAGGCCGTCGTCCCGGTAGTCCTCCCACACGCGCTGGAACCCGGGCATCTCGGCGCGGCAGGGCGGGCACCACGTGGCCCAGAAGTTCACCAGCACGACCTTCCCCTTCAGCTCGGACAGGCGGAGCGTCTCGCCGTCGAGCGTGACCACCTCGAAGTCCGGGGCCGGGTCGGAGCCACGCCCGAGGCCGAACGCAGCGCCGACCTGCGGACCGAAGCGCCACGCCAGGAGCGCCAGCACGGCGGCCCACAGGACGACGTCCACCGTCCGCCGGACGACGCTGCGCCGCTCCCGCTCCTTCTCCCGCCCTCGCCCGGGCCTGGTCATCCTCGTCATCGCTCCACCGAAGCCACGCGGCCGACGGGCGGTTCCCCGCGGACCCGCCCCGGACCTGCCGTCTCCTCCCGGGCTCGACCGGCCCGGGCCGGCCGGACGAGGATCGCTGTCACCGGCCCGTGTCCTGCATTCGCTGTCCGGGGGTCCCACCTGATGGCGCAGAAGGAGAACGGATGCCGGATACCGGGAAGACCGTGTCGTACTGGATGGGGACGAGCCAGGCGCTCGAGCGGCCGCCGCTGTCCGGGGACGCCCGGGCGGACGTGTGCGTGATCGGGGCGGGCATCGCCGGCCTCTCGACCGCGTACGAGCTGGCCCGCGCCGGGCGGGACGTCGTCGTGCTGGAGGCGAAGCACCCGGGGGCCGGCGAGACGGGCCGCACGACGGCGCACCTGGCCAACGCCATGGACGACCGGTTCGTCGAGCTGGAGCGCGTGCACGGCGAGGCGGGAGCGCGGATCGCCGCCGAGAGTCACGGCGCGGCCATCGACCGGATCGAGGCAGTCGCGGCGGAGGAGGGGATCGCGTGCGAGTTCCGGCGCGTGGACGGTTGGCTCTTCCTGGCCGCGGGTGCCGAGGAGACGCTGCTGGACCGGGAGCTCGAGGCGGCCCGGAGGGCGGGGCTGGAGGTGGAGCGGCACGGGGAGGCGCCGCTGCCGTTCGCGACGGGACCGGCCCTGCGCTTCGCGGGCCAGGGCGAGGTCCACCCGCTGCGCTACCTGCACGGGCTCGTCGCGGCGATCGAGCGGCTGGGCGGCCGGATCCACGGCCAGACCCACGCGCTGGACGTGGACGAGAACGACGACGGCTGCCGCATCATGCTGCGGGGCGGCGGCGAAGTGGCGTGCTCCCACGCGGTCCTGGCGACCAACTCGCCCGCGCGCCATTACCTCACCACCGCGAAGATGCTCCCGTACAGGACGTTCGCCATCGCCGCACGCGCTCCGGGCGGTGTGCCGCGCGGGCTCTACTGGGACACCGGGGACCCGTACCATTACATCCGGCTGGCCGGGCCGTCGGAGGCTCCGGTGCTGATCGTGGGCGGCGCGGACCACCAGACCGGGACCAGCGATGACGGCGACGCTCGGCTGCGAGGTCTGGAGGAGTGGACCCGGGAACGGTTCCCCGGCGTCGGCGAGGTGACGGAGCGGTGGTCCGGGCAGGTGCTCGAGCCCGCCGATTTCATGGCTTTCATCGGACGCGCGCCCGGTTCCGAACGCGTGGCGCTCTGCACCGGCGATTCGGGGCAGGGGATCACGCACGGGGTGATCGCCGGGATGCTGCTCCGCGACCTGATCGTGGGGCGGAAGAACCCCTGGGCGGACCTGTACGCGCCATCGAGGGTCCGGGCGCGGGCGGCCCGGGAGTACGTGCACGAAGGGGTGTCCGTGGGGCGGCACTACCTCGACTGGCTCCTGCCGGGAGAGGTCGAGCGGGAGGAGGACGTCACGCCCGGGCACGGGGCCGTCCTGCGGAGCGGGCTGAAGCCGGTGGCCGTGTACCGCGATCCGGATGGCACGCTGCACCGGCGCACCGCGGTGTGCACCCACATGGGCTGCGTGGTCCACTGGAACTCGACCGAGGGGAGCTGGGACTGCCCGTGCCACGGGTCCCGGTTCGACCCCGAGGGAGGAGTTTTGAACGGGCCCGCAACGCGGGGCCTGGATCCGGCGTAGCCAGGCCACGGTCAGGGGTCCGGGTCCACCGTCACGCCCCGCGGCGCGAGGCTTTCCAGGAGCACGGCGGGGTCCACGAGCTGGGACGGCGCCAGCACCCCGGCGGGCGGTCCGGCCTCCAGCGTGCGGCGGGACCCGGCCACGGCGATGGCCGCGGTGAGCCCGTACGGATCCGCGCCCCGGACCTCCACCGCGGCGCGGGATCCGTCCGCCGCCTCCGCCTCGAGGCGGATCGTGAACACGCTCGCCCGCCGCTCCTCGAGGGTCGGATCGGCGGCGCGCGTGGCCAGCGGCTCGAGCAGCGGCCGCAGCAACGGGACCAGGACGGGAAGGGCGGGGGAGACCACTCGGGCGAGGACGGCGTTGCGTCGGCGCACGGCCAGCCAGCCCCGGACCGTCTCCGCCGCGGACCACCGCGGCACCGTCACGACCTCGCCGGCGCCGAACGCGATCCCCCAGCGCTCGCGCCCGCCCGCGAACCGGACGCGCCGGCGCCGGGAAGCGGGGGCGCGCAGTCGCCACCGGCCGCCCTCCAGCTCCCAGGCTCGCGCGCCCAGGATGCGGATGGACGTCCGGCGCGTACCCCGGGACGACGCGGCTCCGCCCCAGGCGTAGATCACGTCGAGCGTGCGGAGCGCTCGCCCCGCGTCGGCGGTCCGTCCCCGGAGCCGCGCGGCGAGGAGGGCGGCGGCGCAGTCACCCAGCGCCCACTCGAAGGCCATCCCGTTCACCACCGGGACCCCGGCCGCCAGGGCGGCGTCGTGGTAGCGCTCCCGCATGGCCCGCATCCACGGCTGTTCCCCCGTGGTGTCGACGTACGACGCGCCCGCCTCCACGCACCGGGCCACCACAGGCTCGCCCAGCTCGCTGAACGGACCGGCGCAGTTGATCACCGCGTCGCCGCCCCGGATCAGCCGCTCCAGCGACGCCCGGTCCCTCACGTCCACGACCTCCGCACCCGCCACACCGCCCACCTCCGCCGCCAGCCGCTCGACCTTCCCGCGGTCGCGCCCGGCCAGCACGAACGATCCGGGACCGCCGGCGAGATCGGCCGCCAC
>DATKBW010000143.1:0-22984 GCA_035513575.1 Longimicrobiales bacterium
GGTGGCGCTGACGCCGCCGGCGGCCGCGCAGCAGGCCCATACGACGCCGCCGGCGCGGGACCTCCGGATCCACGCCATCATCGACTCGGTCTCCGCGGACCGGATCGAGGCGGACATCCGGCGCCTGGTCGGGTTCGGGACCCGGCACACGCTCTCGGATACGGTCTCCGCCACGCGGGGGATCGGCGCCGCGCGGCGCTGGATCTTCGGCGAGTTCCAGCGGATCAGCGCGGCGTGCGGCGGGTGCCTGGAGGTGGAGTACCAGCGCTACCGGGTCGAGGGGGACCCGCAGGGCCGGATCCGGGAGGACGCGTGGGTCATCAGCGTGACCGCCACGCTCCGCGGGGCCAGCCACCCCGACCGGTACGTGATCATGAGTGGCGACATCGACAACCGCGTGTCGGGCGCCCTGAACGCGACGGCGGAGAACCCGGGGGCGAACGACAACGCCTCGGGGATGGCCGGCACCATCGAGGCGGCCCGGGTGCTGACGAAGTACGGACCGTTCGACAAGTCCATCGTGTTCGCCGGGCTGGCCGGCGAGGAGCAGGGGCTGTACGGCGGGCAGCATCTCGCCGCGAAGGCGAAGGCGGAGGGGTGGAACATCGACGCGGTGCTGAACAACGACATGATCGGCAACATCGCCGGGCTCGATCAGGTCATCGACAACACGGTGTTCCGGGTGTTCAGCGAGCCGCGCCCGCCGGCCACGACCGAGGCCGAGTGGCGGGCGATCCGGTTCTACGGCGGCGAGGTGGACGGCCCGTCGAGGCAGGTGGCGCGCTACGTGGAGCGGATCACGTCGGAGTACTTCCGGAACCTGGACGCCATGATGATCTACCGGCTGGACCGGTTCGGGCGCGGCGGGCACCACCGGCCGTTCAACGACCAGGGGTTCCCGGGCGTGCGGATCATGGAGGCGCACGAGCACTACGACCGGCAGCATCAGGACCTGCGGACCGAGGACGGGCGGCGGTACGGCGACGTCATCGAGTTCGTGGACTTCGACTACGCCCGCAAGCTGACGGGCGTGAACGCGGCGGTCCTCGCGGCGCTGGCCTGGGCCCCGCCGCCCCCCGCCAACTTACAGATCGGCGGAGCGGTGCAGGCGTCGGCGCGGCTGCGCTGGGACGTCCACCGGGCGCCCGACCTGGCCGGGCACAAGGTCTACTGGCGGCTGACCACCGAGCCCCAGTGGACGAACTGGATCTTCATCCCCTGGAACGACGAGGCGGAGGTCCGGCACGTGATGGAGAACCTCGTCATCGACAACTACCTCTTCGGCGTGGCGTCGGTGGACCGCGAGGGTCACGAGAGCGTGGTCCAGTTCCCGACGCCGGGGCGGTAGCGGCGCGTTCGCCGTCTACTCCTGCACCGCCCTCCGCCCCTCCTCCGTCCACTCCGCATCCTCGCCCATGGCCAGCTCGTACGCCGCGAGGAAGACCAGGCGGGCGATCCGGGCGACCTTGTCCGCGTCGATGCGGGAGGGCTCGTCGTCGAGGCCGGGTTCGTCATCGCGCAGGGCCGTGGTGATGGCGATGGCGGGGATGCCGCGGCGGGCGAAGGGGTAGTGGTCGCCGCGGGTGAAGAGCGTCGCGCCGGGACCGCGGTGGTGGTCGAACGCGAACCGGAGGTCCGCGGCGGCCGCGGTGCGGACCACCAGGGGACCGAGGGACGAGGAGTCGTGGCCGACGAGGCCCACGGTGTCGCGACCGCTCCGGCCGATCCGGTCCAGGTTCAGGACCGCTACCGCGTCGTCGAGGAACACGGTGGGGTGGGCGGCGAACCAGGACGCGCCGAGCAGCCCCTTCTCCTTCCCACTCGTCGCCAGGAAGAGGATGGGCCGGGCGGCGTGGCCGCGGAGGACGCCGAAGGCCTGTGCGATCGCCACGAGGGCGGCGGTCCCGGACGCGTTGTCATCCGCACCGTTGAAGATGGAGTCGCCGTCCTCGTTCGGGGTGCCCACGCCCACGTGGTCGAAGTGGGCGATGAGGATCACGTACTCCCCCGCCCGCGCGCCGTCCGACCCGGGCACGACACCCACGACGTTCGGGACCTGCGCGGGTGGGCGGCCGGCGCTGGTGACGGGGCTTTCCGCGCCCTCGACCGGCGCTCCGGGCTCCCGCGGCAGGAACTGGATGTAGCCGCCGTCATCCCCCGCGGGCTCCAGCCCCGCGGCGGCGAAGCGCTCGGCGATCCATGATGCGGCCCGCTCGAGCTCCGGACTGGGCGTATCCCGGCCTCGCATCCGGTCGGAGGCCAGAAAGCCGACGTGCTGACGGATCTCCCGGGGCTGGATGGTGCGGCGGACCACCCGGTCCAGCGAGACGGCCGCGTCCGGACGCTCGTCCGTGCCGAACTCGTCCCCGCCGCGGCCCACCAGCGTGCACGCGCCGGCGCCCAGCGAGGCGAGGAGGAGGAATCGGAGTGAACGCATGGACGGTACTCGGGTCGGGGTCGCGGATCGGCGTCGCGGGCGCCAGCGGTCAGAGGCGCAGCGTCTCGCCATGACGCGGAACGTACAGGTCGGCGTCCGCGTGTCCCAGTGCCGCCCACGCCCGGCGCAGGCGCGCGGGAGGCTCCAGGGGGGCCTCATCGGTGAGCCGGAAGGTGCCCCAGTGCATCCCCACGAACGCGCCGCGGCCGCCCAGGTCCGCGTACGCCTGGGCCGCCTCCTCCGGCGTCATGTGCGCCGCCGCCATGAACCACCGGGGCTCGTACGCCCCGATGGGCAGGAGCACCAGGTCGAACGGGGCCTCCCGCGCCGCCACTTCCGAGAAGGCCGGGCAGTAGCCGCTGTCCCCGGCGAAAAAGACCCGCCGGCCGGCGCATTCGAGCCGCCATGCCGACCAGAGCCGCCGCCGCGCGTCCAGCACTCCGCGCTTCGTCCAGTGGCGCGCCGGCAGGCCCCGGATCCCGGCGACGACGCCCGTGTCCCCGCGGTGCGTCGCCTCGTCCCACCAGTCCAGCTCCACCACCCGCGCCACCCCGCGCGACTCCAGCCACGGCCGGTACCCGAGAGGCGTGAACCAGGCGGCGGCCGGGAAGCGCTCCGCGAGGGCGCGCACGCTGGGGCGGTCGAGGTGATCGTAATGGTCGTGGGACAGGAGCACCACGTCCACCGGCGGCAGCGCGTCCAGCGCGATCCCCGGCGGAACGAGCCGGCGCGGCCCCGCCCACGGCAGCGGAGAGGCCCGGTCGGCGAACATCGGGTCGGTGAGCACGTTCAGCCCGGGAAGCTGCACCAGGAACGTCGCCTGGCCGACCCACGTCGCCCGCATCCCGTCTCCGGCCGGCGGCAGCCGCGGCTGCGCCAGGTCCGGCTCTCCCGCGGGGAGCGACGCCGGGCCGGGGTCCGGCGGCAGACCGGTCCGCACGCGCTGCCAGACCCATTTCAGCATGTCGCCGGCGTCGGGCTCCGGCGGGAGCCTTGGCCAGGGATTGCGGTACCGGCCGTCCGGCCCGTGGTGGGGCGGCCGGGTGTCCTCCTCGGCCTCCATTCAGTGGCTCCGGGCCATCGGGGAGCAGGTCGCGCGTGCGGGGGCGCTGGGCATCCGGGAGAGTGTGCGGGGCCGGCGGCGTGGTGGCAAGCGGCCCGGGGGTGCCGCGGCGGCGCACTGGCCCGCACGCACCAACCCGCGCTAGCATCACGCAGGACCCTGAACCCCGCCACCCGCCATGCACCGGACCCTGACGACGCTCTCCCTCCCCGCCCTGCTCCTCGCCGGCTCCGCGGTGGGCCAGACCGCCACCGACATCCACCTCCTCGAGATCGCGGAACGGAATGGCCAGGTCCTGGTCCTCGGCGCCCCCGCCCGGATGACGGACCGGGACGGGTACGACAACCAGCCGGCGTTCACTCCCGACGGGGCGGCCGTGCTGTACACGAGCATCCGGGATGGGCAGGCGGACACGTACCGGTACGAGATCCGGACGGGCGAGACGACGCGCGTGACCCGGACGCCCGAGAGCGAGTACTCGCCCACGCCGATCCCCGGCGGCGGCCGCTTCTCCGTGGTGCGCGTGGAGCGGGACTCGACGCAGCGCCTCTGGTCGTTCGCCCTCGATGGCAGCGATCCCCGGCTCGTGCTGGAGGACATCGAGCCCGTGGGCTACCACGCCTGGGTGGACGCCAGCCGCATCGGGATCTTCGTCCTGGGCGACCCCTCGCTGCTCCTGGTCGCCGATGCGGACCGTGGAACCGCGCGGGTCAGGGCACGGGGCATCGGGCGCTCCATCCAGCCCGTGCCGGGGCGGGCCGCGCTGACGTTCACCCAGCCCATCGGGGACCAGTGGTGGATCCGCGAGCTGGACCTGGGCCGGCGCCAGATCCGCGCCCTCGCCCGGATGCCGGGCCCCGACGAGTACCACGTCTGGACCCCGGGCGGGTCGCTGCTCGGCGCGCACGGGACCGGGATCTACCAGTGGGAGAGCGGCGGCACCGGCACGTGGCGGCTGGTGGCGGACATGGCCGAGGCCGGGCTCGGGAGGGTCACGCGGCTCGCCGTCTCCCCCGACGGGCGGCGGCTCGCGGTGGTGGTGGACCGGGACGGACCCGACCACCCATGATCGCCATCATGGTGGTCGGCCTCGCCCCGGCGGTGTCCGGGACGCGACTCGGCCCCCGACCCCGCCGGGGCCGCGAGGCCGAGGCCGAGCCCCCCTACTGGTTCCGCTGCAGGTCCGTGCGCCACTCCTCGTCGGCGTAGATCACCACCTCGACGCGGCGGTTCAGCTGACGGCCCTCGGCGGTGTCGTTCGTCGCGACAGGGTCGTTCAGGCCCATGCCGCGGGTCGAGACGCGATCACCGGCGATCCCCAGCTCCTGCAGGTAGTTCGCCGCCGAACGGGCCCGCTGCTCCGACAGGGTCTGATTGTAGGAGGCCGGGCCCGTGGCGTCCGTGTGCCCGATGATCAGGACGTCGGTGTTCCCGTACTGCTTCAGGTTGTTCGCCAGCTCCTGAAGATTCGAGCGCGCCTGCGACCGCAGCGTCGCGCTGTCGAAGTCGAAGAGGATCCCGCTCTCGAACGTCACCACGATCCCCTCGCCCACGCGGGCGACGGTGGCGCCATCGAGGTCGTCATCCAGCGACTTCGCCTGCTGATCCATCTGGTGCCCGATGATCGCCCCGGCGGTCCCGCCCACGGCCGCGCCAATGATGGCGCCCTTCGCCGTGGAGCCGACCTGGCTCCCGATCGCCGCACCGACCGCTGCGCCGGCACCCGCGCCGATCACCGCGCCCTTCTCCTTCTGATTCCAGCTCGCGCACGCCGTGGTCCCGAGCATCCCGCTCAGGACGAGCGCGGCGAGTGGCAGCCTCATGAGTTTGCTCATCTCGCGTACTCCTCCTCTGACAGGTCCGTTCGAACGGATTGAAGCAAGGGTAGTGCCACGCGTCCGCCGGGGGATCGGCTCTTCGCTCTGTCCTACACCCGAACGCGACGAGTGTCCCGTCGGGGGGACGGATGGGGCGGCCGCCGCCACCGGTGCGGCGACGCGCGGGAACCGCCACCTTGACGGCCATGAGACGGACCTCGCGCGACCCCTGGAGCCGCCTCCCGGTGGCGGCGGCGATCCCGGCGGTGCGGGCGGCGCTGGCCAGCCCGGGCGCGGCCGTGCTGGTGGCGCCGCCCGGCGCCGGGAAGACCACGGTGGTGCCGTTGGCGCTGCTGGAGGAGGGGTGGGCGGCGGAGTCCCGGATCATCGTGCTGGAGCCGCGTCGTCTGGCGGCGCGGGCGGCGGCGGACCGCATGGCGTGGCTGCTGGGCGAGGAAGAGCCCGGGGGCACGGTGGGGTACCGGGTGCGGAACGACACGCGCGTGGGGCCGGGGACGCGGATCGAGGTGGTGACGGAGGGGGTCCTGACGCGGATGCTTCAGTCCGACGCCGCGCTGGAGGGGGTGGGGCTGGTGGTGTTCGACGAGTTCCACGAGCGGTCGCTGCACGCGGACCTGGGGCTCGCCCTCACGTTGCAGACGCGGGCGGTGCTGCGGCCGGACCTCCGGGTGCTCGTCATGTCGGCGACGCTGGACGCCGCGCCCGTGGCGGCGCTGCTGGGGGAGGCGCCCGTGGTCCGGAGCGAGGGGCGGACGCACCCCGTGGAGACGCGGTGGCGGAAGGCGCCGGTGGAGGGGTGGATCGAGCCCGCGGTGGTGCGGTCGGTGCTGGGCGCGCTCGACCGCGAGGAGGGGGACGTGCTGGTATTCCTCCCGGGGGCGGCGGAGATCCGGCGCACGGAGCGCGGCCTGGGGGAGGCGGGGCTCCCGGCGTCGGTGACCGTGCACACGCTCTTCGGGGCGCTGCCACGGGGGGCGCAGGAGCGGGCGATCGCGCCGAGCCCCCCCGGGACCCGCAAGGTCGTGCTCGCCACCTCCATCGCGGAGACCTCGCTGACCATCGAGGGGGTGCGCGTGGTGGTGGACGCCGGTCTCATGCGCGTGCCGCGCTTCGACCCGGGAACGGGGATGACCCGGCTGGAGACGGTCCGGGTGACGCGGGACGCCGCGGACCAGCGGCGCGGGCGTGCGGGGCGCGTGGCGCCCGGGGTCTGCTACCGCCTCTGGACGCGGGCGGAGGAGCGGGGGCTGGTGCCGCACCGTCGCCCGGAGATCCAGGACGCGGACCTGGCGCCGGTGGCGCTGGAGCTGGCGGCGTGGGGTGCGGCCCCGGAGGAGCTGCGCTGGCTGGACCCGCCCCCGGACGCGGCCTACCGCCAGTCGCTCGAGCTGCTCCGGGGGCTGGAGGCGCTCGGTGACGACGATGCCATCACCGATCACGGCCGCAGGATGGTGTCGTTCGGGCTGCACCCGCGGCTGGCGCACATGGCGCTCCGCGGCGCGGAGGGCGGGGCCGCGGAGGCCGCCGCGGCGCTGGCCGCGCTTCTCTCTGAGCGCGACATCCTCCGGGGGCCGGGGCGGGCGGCGGACGCCGACCTGCGGCTCCGCCTGGACGTGCTCCGGGGCCGGTCCCCCGCCGGCCATGAGGTGGATCGGGGCGCGCTGCGATCGGTGCGGGAGGATGCCCGGCGGATCGCAGGGCGGCTCGAGCCGGGCGTGCTCGAGGACCCGCCTTCCGCAGGCGACGGGGCCCGGGCCCCCTCCCCCGGACTCCTCGTCGCCCTCGCGTACCCCGACCGCATCGCCCGGCGCCGCGCCGGCGAGCGCGGCCGGTTCCTGCTCCGCAATGGCCGCGGCGCGCGCTTCCTCGAGCCGCAGGCGCTGGAGGGGGAGGACTGGCTGGCGGTGGCGGAGGTGGAGGGGCGGGGGGCGGAGGCGAGGATCTTCCGCGCGGCGCCGCTGACGCTGGAGGAGATCGAGGCGTGGTTCGGCGCCCGGATCGAGGAGACGGCGGAGGTGGCGTGGGACGGCGCGGCGGCGCGCGTGGTGTCCCGGCGGGTCCGGCGTCTGGGCGCGCTCACCCTGGGGGAGGCACCGCTCCGGGATCCCCCGCCGGACGCGGTCGCGGCGGCGCTGCTGGAGGGAGTCCGGGCGGCCGGCGCGGCCGCGCTCCCCTGGGGCGCGGACACGACGCAGCTCCGGGAGCGGCTGGAGCTGCTCCACCGGCTCGAGCCGGAGCGGTGGCCGTCGTCGTCGGAGGCCGAGCTGACGGCGACGCTGGACGCGTGGCTCGCGCCCTTCCTCGCCGGCCTGACGCGGCTGGAGGATCTCCGGAAGGTGGACCTGGCGGCGGCCCTGCTCGCCCGGCTCCCCCGGGAGCTCCGATCGAAGCTGGACGCGCTGGCGCCGACGCACGTGGAGGTGCCCAGCGGCTCACGGATCCGGGTGGACTACGCGGATCCCGGAGCGCCCGTGCTGGCGGTCCGGCTCCAGGAAGTGTTCGGGATGCTGGAAACGCCGCGCATCGCCGGCGGCCGGGTGCCGCTGACGATGCACCTCCTCTCCCCCGCCCGCCGGCCGGTCCAGGTGACGCAGGATCTCGCCAGCTTCTGGCGGGAGGGGTACTTCGAGGTCCGCAAGGACCTGCGGGGGCGCTACCCGAAGCACGCGTGGCCGGAGGACCCGCTCCGCGCGGAGCCGACCCGGCGCACGAAGCCGCGGCGCCCG
Organism: Longimicrobiales bacterium; assembly: GCA_035513575.1. Taxonomy (GTDB): domain Bacteria; phylum Gemmatimonadota; class Gemmatimonadetes; order Longimicrobiales; family RSA9; genus JAHWKI01. The sequence continues at coordinate 8,065 of DATKBW010000143.1, forward strand.
TGAGCAGTGCGGGTGGGGCGCCCACGGCCGCCGTCACCCGCGCCCGGTGACCGCTACCTCAGATACCACCGGAGGCGGAGCTCCGCCGTGGTGCCGAGGATGGAGCCGGACTCGTCGGCGGGGCCGTCGTCATCGCCGGTCCGGGTCCACTCGAGGCCGACTTCCCCGCCCAGGCCGAGGCGCGGGACCAGGAAGAACTCGCCGCCGGTGACCGCCGCCAGCTGGAGGTCCAGCCGCTGCGAGCTGTTTCGTGGGCCGCCGGAGAATTCGCTCTCGAACGCGGAGCGCACCACGCCGACGCGCGGGCCCCAGTAGAGGCGCCCGTCGCTCCCGGCGTCGCTGGCGAACAGCAGAGCCACGGCCAGATTGACCGCCGACGCGGAGAAACTGCTGCTGCCGGCGTCGCTCTCGGCTTTCCGGCTCACGCGGAACAGGCCGAAGGACGGCTCGAGGATGATGCGCCCGCCGGCCGGGAACGCGAAATACACGCGTGGGGCGAAGCTGGTGAGGAAGTCGTCGTCGAAGATGATGGGGGTACTCCTCAGCCCCAGCCCCAGGGCGAAGGCATCCTCGCTCTGCTGGGCGACGGCGGGGGCCGCGAAGGGAGCGGAAAGGGCCGCGGCCAGCGCCGCGACGAGCGGGAGACGAGGCATCGTTACCTCCGTGCGTGGGTACGGGTGGGGTCAGGCGCCCGCGCCGACGGCCTCGCGGCGCATCCGCTCGGCGACGTCGTGGGCGAGCGGGAACCAGCGCAGGCGCTCGAAGTCCTCTTCGAGGGGCGCGGGGGCGATCTCCAGCGCCGGGATCTCCGCCTCCGCCCGGCGCACGGCCGCCTCCGCTTCCGCGAAGTAGCCCTCCAGGTCGCGCTCGGAGGCGCGGGTGTGGCGGGAGCGGAAGCGCATCCGGCCGTCCCCGTAGGAGACATCGGCCAGGGACATGGGGGCGTGCGCCTTCCATTCCCGATGGCGCCATTCGCCGGTGAGAGGGTCGAAGTCGTAGTAGGGGAGCAGCTTCCAGCCGTGGGTGGCCACCCAGTCCACGGCGCGGAGGATGAAGGACGCCTCGGCCTCGGAGATGAAGTAGTTGAGGCCCACGCGGGTCCAGCCGGGCTTCAGGCCACGGCAGCCCTCCTCGATCTTCCGCACGTGGTCCTCCATGACGGGCCCCTCGATGTGGAGGAGCCGGGCGCCATAGGGCCCGGCGCAGGAGCAGCCGCCCCGGGCCTGGATGCCGAACAGATCGTTCAGGAGCGCCACCACCAGGTCGTGGTGCACGTAGCGCCGCTCGTCGTATCGCACCGTGAAGGAGAGGATGGACAGCCGCGGGGCTTCGTGGGGACCGAGGATGTCCAGGGCGGGGTTGGCCTCCCACGCGGCGATGGCGCGCCGGGTGAACGTCCGCTCGCGGGCGTGGATCGTGTCACATCCCACCGCCTCCTTGAGCTGGAAGACGAGCCCCGCACGGATCGCCTCGATGATCGCGGGGGTCCCGCCCTCCTCCCGGTGCTCCGGATCCTCGATGTAACGGTGGTAGGTCTCCGTCACGTAGTCCACCGTGCCGCCGCCGGGGCGCCCGGGCACGCGGTTGTGGAAGAGCGCGCGCTTCGCCAGCAGGACCCCCGGCGTACCCGGCCCGCCGACGAACTTGTGGGGCGAGAGGAACACCGCGTCCTTGTGGTCCAGCGGGTCGTCGGTCTCGCCGTTCATGGCGATCCGCAGGTACGGCGCGGCGGCTGCGAAGTCCCAGAACGAGAGCGCGCCGTGCCGGTGGAGCAGCGCCGAGATGGCCGTGATCTCGCTGACCAGGCCGGTGACGTTCGACGCGGCGGAGAAGCTGCCGATCCGGAGCGGCCGGCCGGCGTGCTCGTCGAGGCGGCGCTCCAGCTCTTCGAGGTCGATCCTGCCGTCCGCGTCCTCGTGGATCGTCACCACGTCGGCAATGCTCTCCCGCCACGGAAGCTCATTGCTGTGGTGCTCGTACGGGCCGATGAAGATCACCGGCCGCTCCTCCTCGGGGATGCGCGCGTGGAGGTCGTAGCGTGCCGCCAGGTCGCTCGGCAGGCACAGGTTCAGCACGTCGATCATGGTGTGCACCGCCCCGGTCGCCCCCGACCCGCAGAAGACGAGGACGTCCTCATCCGCCGCGCCGCACGCATCCTTGATCAGCCGCCGCGACTCCTCCCGGAAGCGCGTGGTCTGCCGCCCCGTGCCGGACGTCTCGGTGTGCGTGTTCGCGTACAGCGGGAGGACCTCGGCGCGGATGAAGTCCTCGATGAACGAGAGCGATCGGCCGGACGCCGTGTAGTCCGCGTACGTGATGCGGCGCGGGCCGTACGGCGTCTCGATGGCCTCTTCGGCGCCGATCACCGACGCGCGGATGAGCTCGATCAGCGGCTGGGACGCGGGCGTCATGGGGTGGAAAGGTAAGCCCGGACGCCGCGGCGGCTCAATGCGCGGGCGATCCCGCGGGCGATCCCGGGGCGACGCCCGGCCCCGCGGGGCGGCCCAGCGCGGCGCCGAGCAGGATGTCGCTTCCGGCGCCAACGACGGCGTCCAGGCGGAGGGGGCGCTCGAAGAGCAGGACCACCGTCGAGCCCATGTGGAACGCCAGGATCGGCTCCCCACGGCCGACGTCGATGGGCGGATGGTAGAGCCGGGTCTCGGGCCGCGCACCGCGGCGGTTCGTCACCAGGTGCTCGTCGAAGTCCGCCGTGATCCGGCCCACGTTGAACGCGCCGACCGCCACCACCGCCACCGCCCCCGCATCCCCCTCGATCAGCACCGCCAGCCGCTCGTTGCGCGGGAACAGCCGGTCCACCAGCCGCAGCGCCGGGGCGTTCACCGGCAGCAGCCGCCCCGGGACGTGTCGCGCCCGGCGCACCCGCCCCTCCACGGGGGCATGGACGCGGTGGTAGTGGCGCGGCGCCAGGTAGAGCGTGACGAAGGTGCCCCCCTCGAACCTCGCGGCGAGCTCCTCGTCGTCCAGGAGGTCCGCGGCCGAGTACTCCTTCCCCTTCGCCTGGAGGAGCCGTCCGCCCTCGATCCCCCCGCTCTGACCCACCACGCCGTCCACGGGAGAGGCTGGCACCACCGGGTCCTCGGGCCAGGACCGGGCGTGGTCCCGCAGGCGGCGGATGAACAGCTCGTCCAGCGAGCGGAATCGGCCGATGGGATGCGCCGCCTCCGACAGGTCCATCCCCAGGACCCGGGCCACGCCGCCCAGCACGGGCCGCCGCAGCGGGCCGGGAATGGGGAGCCGGGCGAGACGGCCGGTAAAACGCGAGGCGAGGGCCGTGGGCACGCGCCCCCACCCCCCGCCTCGCCCGCGTCGCTCCGGGCTACCCCGCAATGCCGTGGATGTAGTCCATCAGGTGCCGGTTTTCGCTCTCCACGCTCCGCCGCACCGCGTTCACCACGTCGCCGATGGAGACGATCCCTTCCAGCGCGGCGCCCACCACGATGGGGAGGTGGCGGATCCGGTTTTCCGTCATGACGTTCATGACGTGGTTCAGCTCGTCCTCCGGACTCCCCACGATCACGTCACGGGTCATCACCTCCTCGACGCGCGCGGTCTCCAGCCGGGCCGGATCCCCCGCGGCGAGATTGAGGATGTCCCGCTCGCTGAGGATGCCGAGCATCTCCCCGGCGTGTCGGACCACGACGGCGCCGATGCGGTGCTCGGAGAGGACGCGGACGGCGGCGAGGACCGGCTGATCCGGCTCCACGGCGATGACGTTCGTGCCCTTGGTCCGGAGGATGTCGCGGATTTTCATGGGGCCTCCGTGGATAGGGTGGGCTCCGGTGTCGGAGGGGTGTCCAAATATGGAGCGGAGGCAGGGTGAGGGCCAGAAGGACGCTGGTGTCCCGAGGCAGAAGCGCGCCGGCGTTCGAGGGCGGTCCGACCCGGAGGCTAGCGCCGGGGCCGCGGGGCCCCGTGAGGGTCAGGAGGGTGGCCTCGGGACGGGCGAAGAAGCGGAGCGGCAGTCTCGAAGGGGCGTATCGAGAAAGCCCGGGATCAGCACGGCCGCGGGTCCTTCCGCCATCCTCTCTCCCCCGGCTGCGTGTGGGCGGCCCGACCCTGGTTCGGGCGGCGGTCCGGCCCGATCACGCGCCGGCCGAGCGCCCCCGCCAGTATCCCTTTCCTTCGCCACCCTTGTCTCGGCGGCGGTCCGTCGCCATACTCGTGTCCCTCCCCTGAAAGTCATCAAGGACGAATGACGCGGATCCCCGACCCCCGTGTGGCGCGGCGCGACGCCCGCATCCTGATCGTAGACGATGAGGCTGCGAACGTCGAGTTCCTGCGCCACGTCCTCGAGCCCGAGGGCTACGCGAGCCTCTTCGAGATGACGGACGCGCAGGAGGCGCTGGACGCGTTCCCCGCGCTCCGCCCCGACCTCATCATCCTGGACCTCATGATGCCCGGCTGCGACGGCTTCGAGTTCATGGAGCGCGTCCTGGAGATGATCGACGAGGATGAGGTCCTGCCGATCCTCGTCGCCACCGCCGACAGCTCGGCGGAGACCCGCCGGCGGGCCCTCTCCGTCGGCGCCCGTGATTTCCTGACCAAGCCGCTGAGCCCGGCCGATGTGAGGCTGCGCGTCCGCAACCTCCTGGACACGCGACTCCTCCACGAGGAGCTGCGTCGGCACAACGAGCGCCTGGAGGAGCACGTCGGCGAGCGGACCCGGGAGCTCGAGCTGGCCCGCATCGAGATCCTCGCCCGCCTCGCGCGCGCGGCCGAGTACCGCGACGACGACACGGGGCAGCATACGCAGCGCGTCGGCCGGGTTTCCGCCCGGCTGGGCGAGGTGCTCGGCTGCGCCGCGGACTGGATCGAGCTCATCCGCCGGTCCGCTCCGCTGCACGACATCGGGAAGATCGGGATCCCGGACGCCATCCTGCTCAAGGAGGGGCCACTCTCGTCGGAGGAGCGGCAGATGATGCAGGCCCACGCGAACATCGGCGCGGACATCCTGGGCGGAAGCCAGGTGCCGCTGTTGCGCCTGGCGGAGGAGATCGCGTTGAGCCACCACGAGCGGTGGGACGGGCTCGGCTACCCCGTGGGGATCGTGGGGTCCGCGATCCCCGATTCGGGGCGGATCGTCGCCGTGGCGGACGTGTTCGACTCGCTCACCCACCAGCGGCCGTACAAGCGGGCGTGGACGGTGCGTGAGGCGCTGGACGAGCTCCAGGCGTGCGCGGGGACCCAGTTCGACCCCGACGTGGTCGAGGCCATGCTGCGGATCGCCCCGGAAGTGACGGTCCTGACCGGCGCGGAGCTGCCCCCGCAGCCGGTCGCGAGCACCGCTTCCGCCGGCAGCCGCCCGGGCACCGGCATCGGCCGCAGCCGCAGGGCGGGGGTGACCATCGGGCTGCCCGCGTACGAAGGCGCAAACGGTGACTCGCTGGCCGCCCGCGTCGGTCAGCTGGAGGCCGAGCGGGTGCGGCTCGCCCGTGAGCTGGAGAACACGAAGCGGAAGCTGGCGCGCCGGGATGCCCGGATCGCGAAGCTCACCGCCGCCCGAACGGATCGATGAAGCTCCGGACGCTCCTGCTCCTGAGCCTGCTCACGGTGCTCGCCGTGATGGTGGTGCCCGCGGTCTACGCCGTGAACCGCGTGCGGGACGTCCGCCGGATCGCCCTCGACCTCCGGGAGGACGCCGCGCGTTCCTCCCTCACGGTCGGCCGGCTCTCCGCGGGGCTGGCCCGGCTGGACCGCTACCAGCGCGCGTTCGTGGCGACGGGAGACCCGGAGCACCAGCGCCGCAGCGGGGCGGCCGTGCGCCAGCTCGAGCTGCACCTGCAGGCCCTCTCCCGCTCGGGGTACGCGGACGTGGCCGAGGCCACGGAGTTCCCCATAGACGGGCTGCGCGCCGTGACCGCGCGGATCGACGACCTCATGGCGGAGCGGCGCCTCGACGAGGCCACCGCCCTGATGGGCGCCCAGGCGCGCCCCCTGCTCGCCCGCGCGGATGCGGCGACGGCCGCTCTGGCCGCCGCCCTCGACCGGGCGACCGCCGCCCAGGTCGAACGCGCCGACCGCCTCACCGCCGCCGCGGTGTCCGCGACCACGACTGCGCTCATCGTGGCCGTCGTGCTGGCGCTGGCGCTGGCCATCATCGCGGCCCGGCTGCTCAGCCGTCCTCTGCTGCGCCTCTCCGCGTCGATGGCAACGGTGGCCAGCGGGCGCTTCGATCCGCCCTCGGACCTGCCGTACCACCGGAACGACGAGCTGGGCGAGCTCTCCCGTTCGTTCCGCTCCATGTCGCTCCGGCTGGCCGACCTGGACCGGATGAAGGCGGAGTTCGTCGGCGTCGCCACGCACGATCTGAAGACGCCGATCAGCGTGATCTCCGGGTACGCCGAGATGCTCGCCGAGGAGCTGAACGGCACCCTGGACCGGCGGCACGGGGAGATCGTCCGGGCCCTCGCGATGCAGGCCCGGACCCTCGGTCGCCGCGTCGAGCAGCTCCTGGAGATCAGCCGGATGGAGGCCTCGGGGCTCCGGCTCGGCCTGGAGGAGATCAACCTCCGCCATTTCACCGCGAGCCTCGAAAAGGCCCATTCCGCCGCGGCGGCCCGGCACCGCATCGCCTTCTCCACGGCGGTGACGGACAGCGCGCCGTCGTTCCTGATCGCGGACCCCGACTGCCTGCAGACGGAGGTGCTGGGCAACCTGCTGGAGAACGGGTTCCGCTTCACGCCGCCCGGTGGCCGCGTCCACCTGCACGTCAGCGGCGAGGGTGGCATGGTGGCCTTCGAGGTGCGGGACACCGGCCGGTCGATCCCGGCGGAGGACCGCGCCTTCGTGTTCGACCGCTACTATCAGGGGCGGGGCCTCGGGCGCGTGGGCTCCGGACTGAGCCTGCCCATCGCCCGGGCGGGCGTCCTCGCCCACGGCGGGGAGATCCAGGTGGAGAGCGGTACGGGAGAGACGATCTTCCGGGTGACCCTCCCCGTTCATCCGACCCTCACCGCCACGCGGGACGTCGCCATCCGATGAGCCGCGGCGGCATCCCGAGGGCCGTAGTCGCCGCGCCGATGCGGCTCATTGTCCCCGAGGGCCTCGTCCTCGGGGCGCTCCTGGCGCTCCCGCTGCTGCCGGGGCTCTTCGCCTTCGTTCACCCCCGGGCCCCTCTCCTCCTCGCGGCGGTGGTGCTCTCGGGCTTCGCCCTCGGCTGGCGCTTCGCCCGCGGGCGCGTCGTCCACGGACTCCTGGTCCTCGCCGCCGCCGCGGCGCTGCCGCTGCTCCCCACCGGCGCCCCCACCGCCACGCTCGCCACCGTCCTCGTCCCGCTGAACCTCGCGGCGATCGCCCTCCTCCCCGACCGCGGGATCGTCACCCGTGGCGGGCTCTTCCGCACGGGCGCGATCGTACTCCAGGCGGCGCTCATCATCGCCCTTCCGGCGGTATGGCCGGCCGCATCGCCCGACCCGCTGGCGGCCATCACGGTGCCCGCCCTGGGGATGACGCTGGACGCGGCGGCCGTCGTCTACGGCGCGGCCATCGGGGTGCTCGCGATCCTCGCGGTCGCCACCCGGGCCGCCCCGGCACGCGGCGCGTTCTGGGCCACGGCCGGCGCCTTCGCGGCCCATTCGGGTCACCCGGGAGGCGCCACCTACCTGATGGCGGCCTCGGGCATCGTGCTGCTGGTGGCGGTCATCGAGGACGCCCACGCCCTCGCCTACCGCGATGCCCTCACCGGCCTGCCCTCCCGCCGTGCCCTGGACGAGCTGCTGCAGCGGACGGGCCGTCGCTTCACCGTGGCCATGGTGGACGTGGACCACTTCAAGGCGTTCAACGACCGCCACGGTCACGACGTCGGGGACCAGGTGCTGCGGATGGTCGCGAAGAAGCTGAAGGCGACGGGCGGCGGGGCGCGGGCGTTCCGGTACGGCGGCGAGGAGTTCACTCTGGTCTTCCGCGGCCGCACGCTGGAAGACGCGGCCCCGCACCTGGACGCCCTCCGCGAGGCGATCGCCGGCGCGGAATTCGTGCTCCGGGCGGCCGACCGCCCGAAGAAGAGGCCGCGGCCGGTCATCCCGTCGCTGCACGCCCGGAAGAAGCTGACCGTGACGGTGAGCATCGGCGCGGCGGCGCGGCCGGACCGGTGGCGGCCGCCCGCGGAGGTCGTGAAGGCCGCGGACGCCGCGCTCTACCAGGCGAAGGAGGCGGGACGCAACCGGGTCGTCGCGTCCCGCTCCTGAGGGTCAGGCGGCGACGTCCTCCCGCGCGCCCGCCTCCGCCTCCCGCTTCGACCGGCTGTAGAAGAACCAGAGGACGAGCGGGAAGATCAGCAGCCCGAGGATCCCCCGGAGCGTGGGGTCCGCCACCAGGGTCGGCAGGGAGATATCGGCCACGATCACCGCCGCGATCACCACCCCCATCAGCGCCTCGCCCGCGACGAACCCCGACGCCACCAGGATCCCGGTGTTCGCCGCGCGTTCGATGGGCACGCCCGACCGGTACCGCCCCTCGATCATCCGATCCACGATCCACCGGAAGACGCCCCCGACGAAGATCGCGAACGTGCTCCAGATCGGGAGGTACATCCCCACCGCCACCAGCATCACCGACGGTGCCCGGACCAGGATCAGCATGACCGCGAACATCATCCCGCCGATGAAGAGCGGCCAGGGCATCTCGCCGTTCACGATCCCGGTGCTCACCAGCGCCATGAGCCCCGCCTGCGGCGCCGGAAGGGCGGTGGCCGGGTCCGCGCCGGGGGCACCCGCGAAGCCGTAGGCGGAGCCGAGCAGCACCAGGACGCCGGCCAGCGCGGGGGCCGCCGCGATGACCGCGATCAGCTCCCCCTTCTGCATGGACGCGGGCGTGCCGCCCAGGATGTGGCCGACCTTCAGGTCCTGCATCATGTCGCCGGCGATCCCCATGGCGCAGCAGACCACCGCGGCCACGCCCAGGACCGCCAGCACCCCCTGGTCCCCCTGCATCCCGATGGCGACCATCAGCAGCGCGGCCAGGATCAGCGTCGACAGGGTGAGGCCGGAAATCGGGTTGTTGCTGCTCCCGATCAGCCCCACGAGGTAGCCGGCCACCGCGGCGAAGAGGATCCCCGCCACCACCATGACGAGGGCCGCCAGGATCGACCCGCCGAAGCTCTGGGTGAAGTAGTAGTAGAGGACCGCGATGGGGACGAGCAGCCCCAGGATCCCCCACACGATGTACTTGTACCGGATGTCCGTCTCGTGGCGGCTCGGCGCCTCGACCTGCTTCACCGCGCGCAGGTCACCGAAGACCCGGGCGAATCCTCCCGCGAGGCTCTTCCGCATCCGCCACAGCGTCCACGCGGCGCCCACCACCATGGTGCCCACCGCGAGCGGCCGGACCTGCTGCTGCCAGACGACCTCCAGCGCGGTGGCGCCGAATCCGGCGACCTCCGCGGTCGCCAGCAGGTCCCGGTTGACGAACATCATCACGGGCACCAGGCACCACCACCCCAGGACGCCGCCGGCGAACACCACCGCCGCCAGGCTCGGACCGATGATGTAGCCGACGCCCAGCAGAGCCGGCGAGGCGGAGGGCGTGGCGGCGAACATCCCGCCCGTGTAGGTGGATCCGGCCGGGCCGCCGATCCGCGCCCCCGTCGCCGTGCCCCACCCCCACCAGCCTGTCAGCTCCGAGGCCATCACCCGCAGCCCCGACGGGTTCTTGATCAGCTCGAGCCCCGCCGCCAGGAGCCCCGCCGACAGCAGGTACTTCCCGCCCCCCGTCCCCTTCTGCCCCGCCTTGTGGATCTCCGCCGCCGCGACGGACTCCGGGAACGGCAGCCCGCTCTCCTCCACCAGCGTGCGCCGGAGGATGATCACGAACAGCACCCCCAGCACGCCGCCCACCATCATGATGAACGTGGCGATCCAGAGGTTGATGCTCTCCCACACCCCCGCGATCACGAACGCCGGGATCGTGAAGATCGCCCCCGCCACCAGCGCCTCGCCCACCGACGCCGTCGTCCGGGCGATGTTCTCCTCCAGGATCGTCCCGCCCAGCGGCCGGAGCGTCGCCAGCGCCACCACCGCGGCGGGGAACGTCGCGGCGATGGTGAGCCCCGCCACCATCCCGATGTAGGCGTTCGCCGCGCCCAGGACCACCGCCATCACCACGCCGAGAAGCACCGCGCGCAGGCTGAACTCACGGACGTCCTCGTCCGCGCCCACGTACGGCTGGTACGGTACCTGGTCCGCCATCAGACCCTTCCTTGTCTGTCGAGTGGCCCAACGTTGTCCGCGGGGCGCCGGCCCGCGGCGGGAGCAGTAGCGCAGCCGAGGTAGGCTGCGCGGGACGGGAGGCCTCCGTCAAGAGCGCGGGTTGCATCGCCGCGGCCCATCCCTTCAACTCCAGCCATGCGACGACTCTTCACCGCCCTCCTCGCGCTCCACCTCCTGCCCGCCACCACCACCGCGCAGGAGCCGGAGCAGGAGCGCGAACAGGTACAGGAGCCGGAGCGCGAACAGGTACAGGAGCCGGAGCAGGAGGCGCGGCGCTGGCGCTTCGACCTCGGCGTCGCCCTCAATTCGTCCGGCGGGAACGAGGACCTCACCGTCTTCACATCCACCCTCGCCCTCAGCCACATCCAGACCGACGCCTTCGAGCTCGGCTTCGACAGCCGGATCCGCTACGGCCGGAGCGGTGGACGGGACGTCGCGCAGAACATGCGCGGCGCCCTCACGTTCGACTTCCGCCCCGAAGCACACTGGTCGCCCTTCCTCTTCGCCTCCGCGGAGAAGGACCCGTTCCGGAGCCTGGACCTGCGCTTCAACGGGGGGGCGGGCGTCAAGCGATCGGTCTGGCGGGACGGATGGAGCGAGGTGTCGCTCAGCGCCGCGGCGCTCTACAGCCACGAGAACCTGGAGCTCGCGGAACCCGGCAACGACATCAACCGCACCGCCCGCTGGAGCTTCCGCGCCCGCGGCCGGCGGGAGCTCGGCGAGCGGTCCCGCCTGGAACAGATCGTCTTCTACCAGCCGGAGTGGCGCCACTCCGGCGACCATCTGCTCCAGTCCGCCTCCTCCATCCGCCTCGGCCTCACCGACACCCTCGCCTTCACCCTCGCCTTCCTCTACGACCGCGACAGCACCCCCGCCCCCGACGTGGCCGCCGACGACTGGTCCCTCGTCACCGGCGTGAACCTCACCACGCGCTGGTAGGGCAACGGCCGCGTGACCGCGCCGGCCGCCGCTTCCGGCAGACGCCTTTGCCCGCCCCACGACCGCCGGAAGCCCCGCCGGCTGGCCGGCTGCGCGGTGCGAGCCGGATCTCGTAATCGCCGCGTGCCCGGTCCCCGCGGGGTCAGGCGACGCCCGAAAACAAGAAGCCCCGAAGGCAAAGAGCCTTGGGGCAACGAGTCAGGAGAGTGCGCCCGACAGGATTCGAACCTGTGACCTCATGCTCCGGAGGCCCCATTCCGGCACTGGCCAACGCTGGAGCGCGTTGGAATCACTGGACTTCCGGCATCGCCAGCGCTTGTCACCGCTGGGGAACGCCGATCAGTTCGACACCACCGCTGTCACCGGCGCATCCCACGGCTGAGACACGGGCTTCCTCGCTTTCATGACTGATCCCGAGCCCGTGGAAGCCATCCTCCGACACCTCGATCTGCCCGCCACACCGCCGCCCCTGGCGCCCGCCCGCGGCCCGCCCCAGCCCGACCTCGGATTCGACCCCGAGCACACGCTCGAGCTCGACCAGACCCCCGCCTTCGACCCCGCCGAGCCCGAGCCCGAGCCGGACCTTGAGTTCGACCAGAGCCGCGGCGGATGAGCGGAGCTGCGCCTCACAGCGCTGCGCGCACCGTCCGTACACGCTCCAGGCCCGCCGTGGTGCTAAAGCGACGTGTTCAGCCATGGCGCCGGGCCCGAAACGCAGGCTGCTCAGGGAGAAGGTTGTCCTTGACTCTCCAGGCACCCGCTCCCATCGTTGCTCAAGTGCCAAAATGGCGTTTGGATTTCCTACCCCCTGGCACTCGCCCGTGACCATGCATCGTAGGCAGTTCCTGCGTGTAAGCGCTGCGACGGCGGTCGTGGGCCTGACGGGCGCGGCGTGCCGGCCCGACGCTGCTTACGATCTGCAGGCGCTAGCCCGGCCGGATCTGCTCTCCATTCTCGGTCCCGACGCGGTGCACGAGATCGGCTTGCGCTATCGCGAGCTGGTGCCCGCCGAGGATCAGGTGGAGGTGTTGCACGCCGCCATCCTCGGGATGCGTCCCTGGCCGTCGCGCCTCCCCGGGATGGCCGCACCGGTCGCGGAGCTGGTCCGGGACGACTTCGCCGGCGACCGGACGATCATCGTGCGTGGATGGGTTCTCTCGGTCACCGAAGCGCGCCAGTGCGCCCTTTTCTCCTTCCTGCGCTCCTGAGGCCGCGAAACAACACATGCACACCGACGCCGGGGACCTGCCGAACGGCAGCCTGCTCGAAGCCGACCTCTGCATCATGGGCGCCGGCGTGGCCGGCATCAGCATGGCGCTCGAGTGGATCGGCGCGCAGCGCACGGTGCTGCTGCTCGAGGGCGGCGGCTTCGAATACGAGCCGGCGATGCAGGACCTCTACCGCGGCGAGATCGTCGGTCTGCCGTACTACCCGCTGCACGTCGCACGGCTGCACTATTTCGGCGGAACGACGGGCCACTGGGCGGGGTTCTGCGCCCCGCTGGATCCCATCGACTTCGAGAAGCGCGACTGGGTGCCGCACAGCGGCTGGCCCATTCGTCGGGACGAGCTGGACCCGTTCTACGCGCGCGCGCACCGCGTGCTTGAACTGGGTCCCTACGAGTACGCGGCGGACGACTGGCAGCGGCGCGATCCCGCGCTGGTCCCTCTGGCGCTCGACCCGCGCACGATGTGGACGAAGATGTGGCAGTTCAGCCCGCCCACGCGATTCGGCACCCGGTATCGTGATGCCATCATCGACGGGCCCAACGTACACCTGTACACGCATGCCAACGTCTGTGAAGTCGAGGCGAACGAACCGGTGACGGCGGTCGACGGGCTGCGCGTGCGCACACTCGGGGGCAAGGAGCACCGGGTGCGGGCGCGGCAGTACGTGATGGCCTGCAACAGCACCCAGAACGCGCGGCTGCTCCTGTCGTCGAACCGACGGGCGCCGGCCGGGCTGGGCAACGGGCACGACGTGGTCGGGCGGTACTTCATGGAGCACCTCGAGATGCCCGGCGGCCACCTGATGCTGGCCGGCCAGCAGCCCGCGAGCACGGCCATGTACGGGCTCCATTTCGGCGAGACGAAGGCGCGTGGCGAGCTGGCCCTGAGCGCGGCCGTGCAGCGCGAGCGGCGGGTCCTGAATGGCACGGTCTCGCTCGCACCTGGTGCCGCGGGGGAAGTGGCCCAGAGCACGTTCCAGTGGGCCACGCCCGAGCTGCTCGAGGCGTTCAGGAGATGGGAAGCCGGCGGGCGCGAGAGCCCGCCGCCGGCCGGCCTTCCCGAGGCCCCGACGGCCGGGCCGCCGCAGCGATTCTTCCACCTGGCGATGCGGCAGGAGCAGGCGCCGAACCCGGACTCTCGCGTCACCCTCAGTACCGAACGGGACGCGTTGGGCATGCCGCTCGTGAAGCTCGATTGGCGGCTGACGGACCTGGACCGGCGCTCGTTCCGCGTCTTCTACGAGGTGATGGGCCGCGAGCTCGGGCGCAGCGGCGCGGGCCGCGTGCAGATCCTCGACTGGGTACTGGGAGACGACCCGGCCTGGCCCGCGTCGCTCAGCGGCGGCTGGCACCACATGGGGACCACCCGGATGCACGACGACCCCCGCCAGGGCGTCGTCGACGCCAGCTGCCGGGTCCACGGGCTCGGCAACCTTTACATCGCCGGTGCGTCGGTCTACCCGACGGGTGGCACCGCGAACCCCACGTTGACCCTGGTCGCGCTGACCCTCCGGCTGTCAGACCACCTGAAGGCCGAGTTCGCCTGAGCGCCGTACGCGCTCACCCCCGAAGGCGAGCGGCACTTTCGCGGAAGGCTTCCTCTGCGCGGATACGGCCATAATGCGCGGCAAGAATGGTGGAGATCCGGGCCTGTTCGTCAACGCTCGGAACCGGCACCAACACGCCAGGCTCGCCCTACCTCGTTGCGAGGCGATCCCCAATCCGCTCGCTATGTTCCTCGATCCTGTACGCGACCACCTCAAGTCGCTGACGCACGTCCCCCAAATGCCCGTACACCCGGTCCACGAGCGATTGGCCCCCGTGGCCCAACTCACCCAGCCCGCTCCCCTACCGTGTCCAGCGCCTTCCGGACGTCCTGGATGGGCTGCTCCTTCTCCGCCCGGTTGGAGGGGAACAGGAGTCGCCCACGCGGACCCTGGCCCGCGAACACGTAGGCTCGCAGGATCTCTTCGAGCTGGGGCCAGAGCGGGACCGTGCGGTGACTGGTTGCCGTTTTGAGGCGCCGTCACGGGTGGGGCCGGAATGTCACAGTGCGCCGGTCGAACGACACATCGTCGACGGCGAGCCCAAGGACCTCTGCTTTTCGCCCCCCCGTCAGAGCATGGTAGCCACGATCGCATGGAACTGGTCCGCCGGGATCGCCATGTCCGCTCGTGCTCGGTGCGAGTACCGCTTGAGAGCCGCCTGGAACGCTGCGTCGTCGCGGTCCGGAAATGGGAAAGAGGCCACGCCGTAACTTAAAGCGTGGCCTGCATTTGCAACAAATGCGCCCGACAGGATTCGAACCTGTGACCTCATGCTCCGGAGGCATGCGCTCTATCCAACTGAGCTACGGGCGCGTCGGCCCGCGAGGGAGCCGGCGGAACGGGAAGCGGAATAAGCCGAGTTCTGTCTCCGGCCGGAGCCGGAGGCGAGCCATTTCTCTGGGACGACGGTCGCCCGCCGCCTCGTGCGGCCTACCCGGGACTTCTCGCGTCTCGCGACGCGTCGGCGCGGGCAGCGCCTG
>DATKBW010000144.1:0-18809 GCA_035513575.1 Longimicrobiales bacterium
GGACGGGCTTGAGACCGTCCCGGACATCCGGCAGGGCGCGCTGCACGATCACGCTCATGGAGTAGTTCAGGAAGCTGTCGCGCATCTCGTCTTCGATGTGGCGCGGGAGGACGCGCTCACGGCGCTGCGGCATCACCATCGTCGATCGGCTCCACTAGCTGCTGTGGGTGTCGGAGTGGCCTGGCGCAATCTGTGGTGGCGGGGGGTCCGACGACAACCGGGGCGAGCGATCGAGTTCGAACTTCGAACCGCGAACGTTCGCGGGCGCTTCGGGGCGCGACGGCCGACGTTCGCGTTCGCGGCGGGGCCTCCTCGCCGGTGTTCGAACCCCGCGGCCGCTGCGCGGCGCGGGGCCGCGCGGGGCGCGGGTTCGGGACTGCGGGAGCAGATGGGCGATACAGAGGGCCAGAGGAAGGATGGCCATTCAGCCGCCCGGTCGAACAGCGGAGCCCGCAGGGCGAAGCGATTCGAAAGCCGCCGTCGTCAGACGGCCGGCGGTCGAACCCGGGGAAGCCGGACATCGCCCGGAAACGGGAACGTCGAACCGCGAACGCGGCTCAGCCGAAGAACTTGCGGACGACCCGCTGACGAGCAGGTTCGGGCAGCTTCGACCGCAGGATCCTGCGGCTCGTCCCGCCGGTCGTGGAAGGTGCGGTGAAGTCGACGGTCCTTGTCCAGGTATGGGCGAGGCGCGCCGTCGGGGTTCAGCCGCCTGCGCTGCCCGGAAGAGTCGGGACAGGTGCGGGCGGAATGGCGGAGAACTCGCCCACGAGGTGGATCCGCTGAGCATCGGGAGGAAATTCGTCCGGGAGGCTGACACACGACTCCCCGTTCACGACTGGCGTGCACCAGTACACGACGACCATGTCGAAATGACCATCCACCCGCTCGTGGGACGCCCTCGTGACCGTAACGGTGCCGGATTCGGCGACATATCGATCCGAGGCTCCATTGTACAACGTTCCGGATTGCCGCAGGTAGATCGCAGTATTCCCGATACTGTCTTCACCGAGGTAGAAGTTCAGCGGCTGCAAGTCGTACACGCCCGGTTCGTTGCTCCACGAGGCGCCGAGGCGCTGGAGGTTCAGGATCCCGCGGCCGCCTTCGTCCCTGGAGCGGATGTACGAGGCCCAACGTGTCGGACTAATCGTTCCACCTTCCAGGTCTGCGTCGCCGCGGTGCTCCTCCGAAGAGATCCATGGGCTGCCGAGCTGCGCACGGAGAAAGGATTCCGACTGAAATGGCTCCGTCGCGCCGCGTTCGCAGCCGTCCGGTCGAACAGCGGAGCCCGCAGGGCGAAGCGATTCGAAAGCCGCCGTCGTCAGACGGCCGGCGGTCGAACACGGGGAAGCCGGACATCGCCGGAAACGGGAACGCCGAACCGCGAACGCGGCTCAGCCGAAGAACTTGCGAACTACGAACCACAGGTTCGCGGGCCGCTCCGCCAGCCGGCGCATGTACCAGGGGTACCAGTGCTCGCCATAGCTGATGAGCACACGGACGCGGGCGCCGACCGCAGCCAGCCATTCCTGGAGCTCGATGCCGATGCCGTAGAGCATGTGGAACTCGAGCTGGCCGGGTGAGATGCCGTACTGGCGCGCCGATTCCCGGACGCGCTCGATCAGCCGGTCGTCGTGGGTGCCGAAGACGGGTGTGGCGCTCGTGACATAGTCCCGGTCCTTGAGCATCCGCAGCGCGAGCTCGGCGAACCGGTGGTCGACGTCCTTCCTGCGCTGGATCGCCTGCTCCGGCAGCTCACGGTACGCCCCCTTCACCAGCCGCACGCGGATCCCCGCCCCCATGAGCGACTCCAGGTCCTCGGGGGTGCGGTGCAGGTAGGCCTGCAGGCAGACGCCCACGTTCGGGCCGGTCTGACGGGAGTGCCGGACGAGGTCGAGGGTGCGGTCCACGTACGAGGAGTCCTCCATGTCCACCCAGACCATGGTCCCCAGCTCGCTCGCCTTCCGCACCAGCCGCTGCAGGTTCTGGTGCGCCACACCCTCCCCCAGGTCCAGCCCCAGGTGGGTCGGCTTCACGGAGATCTCGCCATCGATGGCCAGCGTCGCCATCCGGTCGAGCGCAGTCTCGTAGTGGCGGGCGACGGCGGTGGCCTCCTCCGCGGTCGTCACGTTCTCGCCGAGCTCCGTCAGCACCGCCCCCAGGCCGCGGCGGCCGAGCCTCTGGGCGGCCTGGAACGCGTCGTCCAGCTCCTCTCCGGGCATGAACTTCCGGACCGCCCGGCGAGCGAACTTGCGCCGCTTCATCTGCCGTTCCATGAACTTCGACCGGGACATCCGGAGGAGGACGGATCGCATCATCGCCGGGGGTGTGCTCCGTTACGCGTGTGCACGTGCCGCCCGTGGAGACGAAAGCGGGCCCGGACGACGGTCCGGACCCGCGGAATGCCGGTGCGCGCGACCGTCTTCACACACCCCGATCCGGCCCCCCCGAGGGCGGGGGCGGCGGCGTGGCCGGCCGGTCCGGTCCGGACGGCGGCGGGGTGGCCGGCCGGTCCGGGCTGGAGGGCGGCGGGGTGGCCGGCCGGTCGGGACCGCCCGTGGGCGGCGGGGCGGGGGGTCGGTCGGAACCGCCCGGGGGCGGCGTCGTCGGGCGACCGGTGCCGGAGGGCGGTGGCGTCGAGGGCCGATCGGTGCCGGAAGGCGGCGTCGTGGTGGGCCGTCCGGTGCCGGAGGGCGGCGGTGTGGACGTTGTGGTGGTCGTTACCGGGGCCGCGGGTGCTGCGGTCGCGGAGCGGGAGGCCGCCCAGGCACCGAGCAGGACCAGGGCGATGAGGGCGTGCAGCCAGATGTCGTTGCCGCCGATGGGAATGAGGCCGAACGTCGTCGGGGTGACGAAGCCGAGCACCGCGAGGAAGAGGTAGATCGCGCCGGCCCAGAGCGCATAGCCACGTGCGCCGGCGATGGAGCGCGCGGCGACGATCCCCCATACGCCGAACGCCAGGTGGACCAGGTTGTGGAGAACGTTGACCGCGAACAGCCCCATGACCTTGGGGGCCATGGCGGGGTCGGCCTCCATGCTTCCGCCCGATACGAAGAACCCCCACAGGGCGATAGCGACGAAGATCCAGCCCAAGATCTGCGCTACCCGTTGAATCATCGACATTCGCATCCTCCTGGTGCGAGAGCGGACGCCCCCGGACCGCGGATCGGTCCCGGAACGGGTTCAGCCCCGGCTGCTGCCGGGCACGGCGCGGCACGGAGGCGGCACGGCCGCCGATCGAAATCGTCCTCGTCTTGCGCGTCCTGGGGGTTCGGCTCCTATGGTTTTACGTCCGCAGGAGGCGAATTGTCAAGAATTTCGCGAACTTTCTCGCATTCCGGAGCGTCATGGCCGAGACCGCCACCGCCGACATCGAAACGTTCCTTGCCCTGGACATCCGCGCCGGGGTGGTCACGCACGCGGAAGCGTTCCCCGAGGCCCGTACGCCCGCCCTCAGGCTGCGAGTGGACTTCGGGCCGGAGCTCGGGGAGAAGACGTCCAGCGCGCAGCTCACGCGCCGGTACACCCCCGAGGGGCTGATCGGGAGCGTGGTGCTGGCCGTGGTGAACTTCCCGCCCCGCCGCGTGGCGGGGTTCCGGAGCGAGGTGCTGGTCCTGGGCGTGGTCGACCCGGCGGATCCCGGCGACATCGTGCTGGTCCGGCCGGATGCGGTGGAGGGTGACGTGAGGGGCTGGCGGCTCGCCTAGGCGGCACGCCGCCGCCGCTTCGCCATCCAGGTCGTCCCGTTGCGCCATTCCGGCGCCCCGTCGCGACGGCGGTATTCCCGGCGTGACGACGACCGCCCCCTCCTTCGACGCGCTGGTCCGGGCCGCCCGCGACCGCTCCGGCCTGCTCCGGCTCCTGGAGGCCCTCGGCTTCGCGGTGACCCGGGACGTGGTTCCGCGGAGCGCGTGGCCGGCCTGGGGCCTCGGTCGGCCTCTCGAGCTGGCCGCCCTCGTCGTCGCCGGGCGGGCCGGCTCGATGGATGCCCTGGTCCTGGAGCTCCGCGCCGGCGCGGCGCTGGACGACGCGCCCCGGCTGGCCGCGGCGATCCGCGGCCGCAACGCCGCACGCCTTCACTTCTTCGCGGTCGCCGCCCCGGGGTACGAGGCGCTCCTCCTCGGGACGTACGGCGCCGGCGAATCGTTCCGCCACGTGGTGATCGAGCGGGACGGCCTCCGGGCGTCCGACCTCGAGCTGCTCGAGGAGCTCGCGGCCCGGCCGGGGGAGGAAGGCCTCGCGCTGGCGTTGCGGCACGGCCGCGCGCTGGACCGCTCGCGCCTGACCCGGCGCTTCTTTCTCGAGTTCCGCGAGCGGAGGGCGGCGGTCGCGGCCGCCTGGACCGGTGTGCCCGCCGGGGCCGGACCCGAGCGCGCGCAGCTCGCGCTCCTGCTCCTCTCGCGGCTGACCTTCCTGTACTTCATCCAGCGGCGCGGGGCCCTCGCGGGCGACGAGCGCTACGTCCCGCGTCTGCTCGGCGAGTGGCTGCGTGGGCCGCGCGGGGGGACGACGTTCTACCGGACGCGCCTCGTCCCGCTGTTCTTCGCGGCCCTGAACCGCCGTCCCGAGGAGCGGGACGGGGACGGGCGCGCGCTGGGGGAGCTGCCCTACCTCAATGGCGGGCTCTTCGAGCGGCACCCGCTGGAGCGCCGCTTCCCGGACCTGGACCTCCGGGACTCCGAGACGAGGGGGGTCATCGAGGGGCTGCTGGAGCGCTATCGGTTCACCACGCGGGAGGAAGGGGAGGGCGCCGGATTCGGCGTGGATCCGGAGATGCTCGGGCGCGTGTTCGAGGGCCTCATGGCGCCCGGAGACCGCGGGGACACCGGCAGCTTCTACACACCCGCCCCGGTGGTGAACCGGGTCGTTCGGGAGGCGGTCTCCGAGTATCTGGCGGGGGCGTGCGGCCGTGAAGACGCGAGTGCGGTGCTCGACGGATCCGCGGCGACGCTTTCCGTCGCGGGTCGGCGCCGGGTCCGCAAAGCGCTCGACCGGGTGCGGGTGCTCGACCCGGCCTGCGGCTCCGGCGCATTCCTGCTGGGCGCGCTCTGGCGGCTGGCCGACGCCCTCGGCGCCGTCGGGGAGCAGCCGCCGGATGCATGCAGACGCGCCATCGTGGGCCGGTCGCTCCATGGCGTGGATCTCCTGGACGACGCCGCCCTCCTGTGCTCGCTCCGCCTCTGGCTGGCCCTCTCCGCCGGCGATGGCGAGGTGCGGCCGCTCCCGAACCTGGACCGGCGGATCCGCCAGGGCGACGCGCTGGTGGACCCCCTGGACCTCGCCGCGGGGACCGGCGCCGCGCCGGCGGGCGAGGCGTTCCATCCGCTCCGGGACGCGGACGTGCGGCGGGCGCTCCGGGCCGTGGAGCCGGCCGCGCGCCGCTACCTGGACTCCGGCCCGGGGGACCGCCAGCGGCTCCGCGAACGGCTGGCCGAGGCCGAGCGGACGCTGGCGCGGCGGTGGGTGGACGGCGTGGCCAGGTTCGAGGACCGCCGCCTGCTCCGGCTGCGAACCGCGGCCGCCGATCGGGACCTGTTCGGGGACGTGGCCCCGGACGCCCGCCGCGCCCTTCTCGCGCTCCCCGCCGCCGAGGCCCGGGCCCGGGAGGTGCGGCGGCTCCGGGACCGGATCGAGGACGACGGCACCCTCCCGTTCTTCAGCTTCGGGATCCACTTCTCGGACGCCGCGGCGGGATTCGACCTGATCCTCTCCAACCCGCCATGGGTCCGCTCCCACCGCTGGCCCGAGCGGCTCCGGGCGGTGGCGCGGCGCTACGAAGTGTGCAGGGAAGCCGGGTGGCGCGGCGGTGCGGCGCTGGCCGGAGCGCCGGCGGGCGTGGGCGCGCAGGTCGATCTCTCGCTGCTGTTCCTCGAGCGGGCCGTCCGCCTGCTCGCCCCGGGCGGCGTGCTCGCACTGCTCCTGCCCGCCAAGACCTTCCGGGCCCTGTATGGCGGCGGTGCGAGGCGTATCTGCTTGCGGGACCTCGAGATCACCAGCATCGAGGACCACGCGCTGGACCACCGTTCCATCTTCCGGGCGGACGCCTTCGCCGGCGTGCTCGTCGCGAGGAAGCGGGCGGGGCGGGACGACTCCGCGCGGAACGCGGCCGGCCCGGCGAACGGCGGCCCCGTCCGGGTCGAGCTGGTCCGCCGGGGTGGCGAGCCCCTCCGCTTCAGCCTCCGGGAGCGGGACCTGTCCCTCTTTCCGGGTGACCCCGCGTCGCCGTGGGTGCTCGCGCCGCCCGGCGTGATCGCTGCCATGCGTCGCATGCAGGACGCGGGTGAGCCGCTGGGGGCGGGCGCGGGGCCGCGGGTGCGCCGTGGCATCATGACGGGTGCGAACGACGTCCTCGTGCTCCGGTCCGTGGAGCCGAAGCTGGGCGGGCTGGCGCGCGTGGAGGCGGAAGGCTGGCGCCGCGTGCGTCGCGCGGGTGGGGCAGGCGTCGCCGCGCGGCGCTATCGCGCGTGGGTGGAGACCGGCGCGATCCGTCCCCTCGTCCGCGGGTCCGGAATCGACGCATTCCGCTATCGGACCGACAGTTACGTGGTGTGGTGCCATGACGGCGCGGGCGCTCCCGCCGCACCCCCGCCTCGCCTCTCGCGCTACCTCGAGCGCCACCGGAGCGTGCTGGAGGCGCGGCAGGGCTGGCGCCCCGGCCGGCCGCTGGGCGCCATCTTCCGTCTCGCCTCGGAGGGCCTGGGGCATCGGGTCGCCTGGCACGACCTCTCGGACACCGTTCGCGCGGTGGCCCTCCCCCCGACCCATCGATTCGACGGCCTGGACCGGGAGCTGGTGGCGCTGAACACGGTGTACTTCCTCCCCGTCCCGGACCGCCGGGAGGCGCTGCTCCTGGCCGGCCTGCTCAACTCGCTTCCCGTGCGTGTCTTCCTGCGCGCGATCGCCGAGCGGGCCAAGGACGCCCGCTTCCGCTTCTTCGCCTGGACGGTCTCCTGCCTCCCCCTCCCCGGCGCCTGGCGCGGGAGCGCGGCCGCGCGGGAGATCCTGGCCCTCTCCGCGGCGGCCCACGAGGCCGGCGGCATTGCCCCGGAATCGGCGCGCCGCCTCGACGCCGCGGTCGCGGCGCTGTACGGGCTCGACTCCGCGGGGATGGCCGCGCTCGCCTCCTTCGATGCGTGGCTCCGGGGGAAGCCGTGACACCCACCCCACCTCTCGTTCTGGACGAGCGCGCGCCCGTGTCCGTCCGCGCCCGCATCGGGACGCTGCTCGCGGATGCCGCCACCGCGGACTTCGCCGTTGCGCGGATCCGCCTGGCCGCCCTCGACCTGGCCGCTCGTGAGGTCGCCCGCGTCGAGCGGTGCCGGGTCCTCCTCGGAACGCTGGATGCCGCGACGCTGCTGGACGCGGCCGAATCCGGCCCCGCCGGCGCGGCCGGGCGGCTGATGGTCCTCCGTTCGTTCGCGGCCTCGGGCCGGCTCGAGGTCCGCTCCGCGGGGCTGGCGGGTTGGACCCCGGACTTCTCGATCTTCCGCGGGACCGGCACCACGGCGCTGCTGGGCGCTCACTACTTTGGAGCGCCGTATCCTGTTTTCGGACCGTCGTTTACGGCGATCGTGGAACAACCGGTCTCGCAGCATCTCCTCGAGGTCCGGTTCGAGGAACTGTGGCGGCGCGGGCATGATGTGCTGCCGGCGATTCAGGTCGTACTGGAAAGGGCGCATGCGCTGGCAGTGGAGTCCGGCGGCCCCGGTGGCGGCCGGGATCGCCCGGTCCCTGCTCTCTGAGCCCGGCGCCGGGGCGGCCCCACCGCGCACGTTTCCCCTGGCCGACTTCCAGGAGGATGCCGTGCGGCGTGCCCGGACCGTCATGGCCCGTCGCGGTGGGGTGATCGTGGCCGATGAGGTCGGGCTGGGGAAGACGTACGTCGCCCTCGCCCTGATCGAGGAGGCGCTGCGGGAGGGGGAGGCCGTGGCGCTTCTCGTTCCCGCCGCCGTCCGGCCGGCCTGGACGCCCCTGGTCCGGCGAATCGCGGGGCGTGGCGGCGGCGCCGCGCTCCACGTGGCCACCCACACCCGCCTCAGCCGCGGGACGCACGACGCCCGCCGCCTGTACGACGCGGGGCTGGTCGTGGTGGACGAAGCGCACGCCTTTCGCAATCCCGCCACCCGGCGGTACCGGGCGCTGGCGGAGCGGCGTTCGGGCTCGCGGCTGCTCCTGCTGACCGCCACGCCCGTCAACAACAGCGTGGGGGACCTCTATCACCTGATCCGGCAGTTCGCCCCGGACGACGCCTTCCGTGACATCGGCGTGGCGAGCCTGCGGGCCGCGTTCCTCGAGCCCGACCGGTACGGGGGAGCGGTGGAGGAGGCGGCGCGGATCGCGCCTCAAGTCGTCGTGCGGCGGACGCGCGCGGAGGTGGGGCAGCCGGTCGGCGCCGGCGCCCGGGACGGCCTCCGTCTCGACGGCGGAGCCGTCCCCGCTCTGAGGTTTCCGCGGCGCGCGGCCACGACCGTGGTCCGGTACGACGACCCGCGGGTCCCGGCGCTGGTGGATGGGATCGCGACTCTTGAGCTGGCCCCGTACACCCTGGACACGGCCGGGCCCGCGCGCCCGGGCGCCTCCGTGACGACGAGCGGCACCGAGGCTCTCCTGCGGCTGGGGCTGCTGAAGCGCCTCGAGTCCGGGGGAGCAGCCCTGGCCGCGAGTCTCCGGCGGCTCCGGGGACTCGTGCTGCTGTTCGCCGATGCCGCGGAGCGCGGGCTCCTGCTCCGGCCCGGGGACCGGCCGGCGGGCGGGGCCGGGAGCGACGACGACTGCGTACAGCTCCTGCTCGACGAGGTGGCGCTGGCGGCCGCGAGCCCCGGCCTCGACCTCGGGCGCCTCGCCGCCTCCGCGCGTCGGGATGCCGATCGTCTCGCCGGGATGCTCCGCCCCATCCGCGGACCCGACGCCAAGCTCGAGTCGCTGTTCGCCTGGGCCGCCGCCCGCCCGCAAGGGGAGAAGGCCGTGATCTTCACGGAGTTCCGCGATACGGCCGCGGCGCTCTGGCGCGCCCTGCTACCGCTGGGTGGAGTGGGACGCGTGGATGGAGGCGGCGCATGGCTCGGCACGCGGCGGAGCGGCAGGCGCGCCGTCATCGAGCGGTTCGCCCCCGCGTCGAGCGGGCGCCCGGCGCCGCCGGAGCGCGAGCGCGTCGACCTCCTGGTCGCCACCGACGTCCTGAGCGAGGGCCTCAACCTCCAGGATGCGGCGGTGGTGGTCAGCTACGACCTCCCGTGGAACCCCGTCCGGCTGCTCCAGCGCATCGGCCGGGTCGATCGCCTCGGCTCGCTCCACGACGTCATCCGCCCCGTCGTCTTCGTCCCCGACACCGGGCTCGACCGGGTGCTCCGCCTCACCCGGACATTGCGGGCGAAGCTCGGCGGGATCGCCGCCACCGTGGGGGCCGGCGACGCGGGCGAGCTCCTGGCCCGCCTCGGCGGTCAACCGGCGGGTGATCCCATGGACGCGATCACCGCCGGGAGCGAGGCGAGCCCCCGGGAACGGCTGCGGGCCGCCCTGCGGGAGACGGACGCCGCCGGTGCGCGGCCCCGCGCCGGCGCTCCTGACGCCGGGGCGCCGCTGCTCGCGGCCGCCGCCGGGGCGCAGGACCCGCTCGCGCCCGCGGTCTGGCTGGTGCTGGCGCGCGTGGCCGACCATCCCCCGGCGCTCCTTGCGATCCCGACGCGCGGGCGCGTCCGGCAGGATGAAGAAGAAGCGGCCGGTGCGCTGCGCCCGCTACTGGCCGACGGCTCCGACGCGCCGACGCCGCAGCGGCCCGCCCTGGAGCGGGAGGCGACAGCGGCCGCTCGCCGGGCGATCCGGCACCTGCGCTCCCTGCGCGGCAGCATGGGTCCACCGAGGGTCGATGGCGGGGAGCCTCCCGCGCGGCTCGCCCGGGAGCTGCGACGCGCCCTCGCGGCCCTGGGGCCCGAGCCCGACCCGGTCCTGGTCCGGCGCGTGGACGAGATCCTCGGCCGGCTCGCGCGGCCGCTGGATCTCGCCGGCCGCGCGCGCATGGCGCGGGTCGCGCTGGAACCAGCCGCGGCCGGCATTCGTGGAACGCCCGGCGGGAGCGCCCTGGAATCGCTGCTCGACGCCATCGAAGCGGCATTGTCAGGCCAGCCGGGCCACGACCCCCCATGCGTCGCGGACATCCCCGGATCTCCCGGCGCTCCAGCCATCCTGGCGGCCCTGCGAATCCCCGCTCCGGAGCCCGCCCGGACGCTCCGTTCGGGCGGTTGACGCAAGGGGGTGCCGGGATTAGGTTTTCCCGTCTATTCCCGCGTAGCTCAGCTGGTAGAGCAACCGGCTGTTAACCGGTTTGTCGTAGGTTCGAGTCCTACCGCGGGAGTTTCTGAGCCAGTCTTCGAACTGGTTACGGGTGCGCCCAGAGCAGTCGAACGCAATGGACTGCGGCCAGCCGGTGCTGGGAGCATCTGGCTCTCCCCACCCGGCTAGCAGCGCCAGGGCTTCACCCGCCGTCCGCACCGTAACCGGGGCTCCTTTGTAGTCCTTGGGGTTACGCGTGACCAGGCAATCCGCCCCGATCTGCAAACACGCGGCCGCCTGGGCCCCATCCTCGAAGTCGCGCAACCCGAGCCCGAGGGCCTTCTGAAAGCCGGCATTGTCGAGGGGCACGACCGTCCGGAGTTGGAGGAGATCGCTCGCCACCGGCCCTGGACGGCCGGAACATTGGGGAGATCGCGGCCCGCGCCGTGTTCGGCGTGCATGTCCTCCAGATCGCGCATTACGATCCCCTGCGCCGCAAACAGGCGGTGGAGATTCCCGGCCCAGCTTCCGTCGTCCGCGCGCACGACCGCCTGGTGGTCGTCGGCTCCCGCGAGGACATCCAGCGACTCCAACGGGCGCTGAATGTGGAGACGGACGAGCTCGGGCCGTGATGCTCGAACCCGCGTCTTGAAAAGCCCTTCGATCTTCGGAACTTGCACTTCGTCATCCAGAGCCTGCTGCCGTAGCAGCCGCAGCGCAGGGTCAAGGGCCCAGGGCACCCTGGGCGCGGCTTGGGCTTGACCCAGGGCGGGCGGCACGGCGCTCACCTGCGGCCGCGCGACCCCTGAGCTCCGGGACTTCAAGCCGTGGCGCTACGGGGACGAAGCGCGCACCCACAGCGCATCGTGGCGGCCTCGGGCGCGTTCGGGAACAAGTGGAAGTACATGGCCACCACCATCGGGACGAATACCAGCGAGTTCTACAACAGATGGAGTTCCACGCGCGGGATCCACAGCTGCACAATGCTCGTCGGCACGGCGGCGCCGAACAGGTTGTGGCCGGCGATCGCTTGGCCCTGGAGTAACGCGTGTTCGATGTGGTGCCAGAACTGGATGATCAGGGCGGCGAGCCACCAGGTGCGTGAGCTGCCGACGAACCCCGGCAGCAGCACCCAGATGCCGACGAGCATGATCAGGGCGTAGCCGTAGTGCAGCACCTCCGAGTGCACCAGCCACGGGAACCACTGGCCGAGCATCCCCCGCGCGTCATGCACCGGCCACGCGAGCACGTAGACCTGGTACGCCTGGAGAACGTGTTCCGCGAGATGGGCGATTACGATGGCCATGAAGGTCAGTAGGGCGGGCTTGTGCCACGGCCCGTTTGAGCTGCGAGAGCAACGACAACGTCGAACGCGACTGAGGCATCGGCTTCCCTCCACGCGGTCGGAACGGGGTTCTCCAGCATCAATATGTCCGGCGCCGCCGCAGAGCGCCAAGCCCCGCGGCCCGAGCCGGTGAGGCGGCTGCGATCGCCCGGCAGTGCGGTGGCACGGCAGCTCGCGGGAGGCGCACCGTGGCGCAGGTGTGGACCGTGCGGCGAGCGACGGATACCTTCTGAATACGGACTGATTGCGGACGTGCCTCGGGCGGCGGCGTCCCCGGGCCCGAAGCAAACAAGACTACGTCCCCCTTCCTCATCGGAATACCATGGTGGACCGACCAATTCACCGCATCGTCAACCTGATCAGTGACGATGATCAGCAGATCCTCAACATGAGCGTGGCCGAGGCTCGCTGGCTCCTGCTGGCCGACGATCCCGGCGCGGTCTCCCGGATTCGGGGCTCGTTTGCCCTGGTCGCCCGCGACGGCGAGCGGGTCTGCCTGGCCCGAAGCCTCAACCGGCCGCTCCGCTACTTCCTGGCCAAGGAGCCGGACGGCCCGATGCTCGTGGTCGCCGACCGCATCGACGCCATCAGCGCCGTGCTGGAGCGCGAAGGCTACGGCGAGCAGTTCTATCCGATGTACACGCGCATGGTCCCGGCCCATTACGTCACGGAGATCCGGCTGATCGGCTGCCCGGACCCCAGTCCGACCCACCGGCGGTTCTTCGACCCGCCGCGCGGCGCGCTGCCGCCGGACCTGGATGGCATCGGCGGCGCATACGTCGAGGCGCTGTGCTCGGAGATCCGCCTCTGGCTCGATTTGATCGAGGACAGCGAGCCGATCGGGGTGCTGTTCTCGGGCGGCGTGGACAGCGGGGTGGTCCTGCTGTGTCTCTATCACGAGGTGTTGGCCCGCGGCCAGAGTCCGGCCCGGCTCAAGGCGTTCACGCTCGCGGTGGACGGCGGCGGCACGGACGCGGCGCAGGCCCGCGCATTCCTGCGACGTGTGGGACTCCAGCTGCTGGGCGAAGAGATCGAGGTGCCGGCCTCGGCCCTCGATCCGCTTCAGGCGGTGGAAGTGATCGAGGACTACAAGCCGCTCGATGTGGAGTGTGCAGCGGTGAGCCTGGCACTCCTCGCGGGCATCCGCGCGCGCTATCCCTCCTGGCGCTGGCTGGCCGACGGTGACGGCGGCGACGAAAACCTCAAGGACTATCCCATCGAAGAGAACCCCGAGCTGACGATCAAGAGCGTCGTGAACAATCGGCTGCTCTATCACGAAGGCTGGGGCGTGGAGAGCCTCAAGCATTCCCTCACCTATACGGGCGGCTTGAGCCGCGGGTGCGTGCGCGGCTACGCGCCGGCCAAGCGCTTCGGGTTCTCCGTTTTCAGCCCGCACACCGCACCCGCCGTGGTCGCGGCGGCCGAATCGATTCCGTTTGCGGAGCTGACACAGGGCTCGCACGAGACGCTGTACCGCCTCAAGGGCGAGGTGGCGCGCCGCGGAGTGCGGCGGGTGCTCGGCTGCGACCTGCCGGTCTTTCCCAAGCGGCGTTTCCAGCACGGCGCGGTGCCGGACGAGGTCTTTGGCCGCCGCTTTCGCAGCGAGGAGCGCACGTACCGCGCCCACTTCTTCGGGCGGTTCCACGCGGCTTTACGACTGACAGCATGACAATGACCCGATGGGTGCGGTCGCTGCGGCCCCCCAAGCGGCCGGTGGACCCGTGGCGGCCGGTGGGATACTCGTGGGAGGATGAGCGCACGGCGGCCGGTCCGCTCCCCGTGTTGACCGTATTCCTCGCCGGAGCCGAGTGTCCGTTCACCTGCGTGTTCTGCGACCTGTGGCGCTCGACGCTCGACGGACCGACCCCGCCCGGCGCGGTGCCGGCGCAAGTGCGCGCTGCGCTCCAGACTGCCTCACCGCTCCCTGAGCGTGCAGGGATCAAGTTGTACAACGCGAGCAACTTCTTCGATCGTCGCGCGGTGCCGCCGGCGGACGACCCCGCGCTGGCCGAGCTCCTCGCGCCGTTCGTTCGGGTCACCGTAGAGTGCCATCCCCGGCTGGTTGGGCGGCGGTGCTTCGCGTTCGGGGAGCGCGTCGGGGGCCGGCTGGAGGTGGCCATGGGCCTCGAGACGATTCACCCCGGCGCGCTGCCACGGCTCAACAAGAGGATGACGTTGCGCGACTTCGAGCAGGCCGCCGCCGCGCTCGTGGGTGCCGGTCTTGCGCTACGTGCCTTTGTGCTCCTCTCCCCGCCGTTCGTCCCTTCGGCGGAGGCGGTCGAGTGGGCGGTGCGCTCGGCGGCCCACGCGATCGGGTGCGGCGCCGGGCACGTGTCACTCATCCCGGTCCGTGGCGGCAATGGGGCACTCGAGCCGCTCGCGCAGGCGGGTGCATTCGTCCCGCCCACGCTGGCGCAACTCGAGGAGGCGCTCGGGCGCGCCCTGGAACTCGGCGGCGCTGTCATCACGGCGGATCTGTGGGACGTCGAACGCCTGGCCCGCTGTCCGGATTGCTTCCTGCCTCGCCGCGACCGGCTCGCCCGCATGAACCTTACGGGTCGGCGCGAGCCGCCGGTGCGGTGCGAGCGGTGTGCGACTGTGTAGCGTGGCGGGCCTCCACGTCGTGATCCTCGGCGCCGGATTCGCCGGCGCCGTTCTCGCGCGGATTCTCAGGCGCCAGGGCCACGAGGTACGCCTGCTCGAGCGCGGGGTCCACCCGCGGTTCGCGCTGGGCGAGTCCTCGACCCCGCTCGCGGCGATCTGCCTCGAACGGCTGGCCGCGCGGTATGGCCTCGAGGATCTGCATCATCTGGCGGCGTACGACCGCTGGGTGCGCCACCTGCCCGACGTGCGGCGCGGCCTCAAGCGTGGATTCACGTTCTACGCCCACCGGCCAGGTAAGCTCTTTGAGAACAACACGGAAAATGCGAACCGCTTGCTGGTTGCGGCGAGTCCCCACGACGGCGTGGCCGACGCGCATTGGCTGCGCCAGGATGTAGACCACTTTCTGGTGCGGCAGGCGGTTGCCGAGGGCGTTGGCTACCTGGATCGGGTCGAGGTCAGCGAGGTCCGGCAGCGCGGCGGCGCAGTGCGGCTTTCCGCCGTGCGTGAGGGGCGGCCGTTCGAGGTGTCTGCGGATCTCGTAGTGGACGCCTCAGGCGGCGGCGGTGCCCTCGCGCAGCTGTTCACGGTGCCGACCGCGCTCTCGCGTGTTCGGCTCGACACTGGGTTGGTGTTCGGGCATTTCACGGGTGTGCGGCCGTTTGCCGAGGCGGCGCCGGCAGCCGAATTCCCGCCAGGCCCGTATCCCGACGAACGGGCGGCCGTGCACCACATCCTGGCCGAGGGGTGGATGTATGTCCTTCCCTTCGACCACGACGTAGTGAGCGCCGGCTTCGTGATCGAGGCGGGCGACGTGTGGCGATCGCTCAGGGCCCTCCCGCCGGAGCGGGCGTGGCGCCATCTGTTGGACCGCTACCCGACCCTCGCGGCGCAATTCGGCGAGGCCCGCGCCGTGCAACCCATCGGCATCGTTCCTCGGCTCCAGCGTCGCCTGGAGCGGTCTGCAGGCCCGAACTGGGCGTTACTACCACACGGATTTTCCTTCCTCAGCCCATTGTTCTCCACCGGCATCGCGTGGAGTCTGCTTGGCGTCGAGCGCCTGGCGCTCCTCCTGGAGCCGGCCGCCGGGGGCGGCGCCAACAAGGTGGGGCTCGAGCAAGGTCTCGCGCGATACGCGACGCTGCTCGAGAGAGAGGCGGACCATCTCGAAGAGCTGGTGGGTGGAGCGTATCGCGCGCGCCATGACTTCGACGTGTTCTGCGCCTACTCCTACCTCTACTTCGCGGCAGTGAGCTATGCGGAAGCCCGGCAGCGGCTCCTGCCACCGCCCGAAGCCGTCGGCTCCTGGGCATGGGACGGGTTCGCCGGAAGCTCAGATCCGGTCATGCGCGACACGGTGGCACAGGCCGGCGCTCTGCTTACGCGGCTCCCCACGCGGCGCGATCCGCGCTTCGCGGCGGAGTATTTCAACATCGTCCGCCGTTTGATCGCGCCCCGCAACGTGGCTGGCCTTGCCGATCCCGCCCGGCGGCGACTCTACCCGGTTGATTTGG
This sequence comes from Longimicrobiales bacterium, assembly GCA_035513575.1. Taxonomy (GTDB): domain Bacteria; phylum Gemmatimonadota; class Gemmatimonadetes; order Longimicrobiales; family RSA9; genus JAHWKI01. The sequence goes on from DATKBW010000144.1 coordinate 15,730, forward strand.
AGGCACTGTTCGCCGCCGCGCCGTTACTCGGGCTGGGGCCGGACGAAATACGGCGCGCCCTGCCGCGCCTGCGCGGCACCGGCAAGGGAGTGGTCGAAGTGGAGGCGCGCTAAGGAGGGAAATCCGAATCCTCGGCTGTGTCGGACGATTCGTAACCCAAGAAGCGGATCACCGCGGGCCACTCCCATAGAGTCGCCTCAGGCCGCCGCGTTTCGCGCCCGTAGAGGGCGAGGAGACGGATGGCGACTACTCCGCATGGGCTGCCCGCATTGGGCTTGTTCAAGCTTTTCGACTAGGCACGTCAGGGCGCCGCAAGTCGCATGATTGCGTCGATCTCCTGTATCGTAAAGGGCTTCATCAACGCGTGTGCTTCGCCCAACTCCTTCTGGAGGCGGTCAAGCGCCTACCCGGCCTCGAGGACGGGGTGCCGCTCATGGACGTGCGGGAGGAGCGGGACCAGCCCGTGGGGTCCTGCGCCACTCGGGTTTACAGCCTGCTGACCAGCGCTCGTTGAAACGTTTCCATCTGGCGGCGTTGGTCCTCGAGTTGCGCGATGGGCCGCAGCGCCCGCTCGCTGATCGCCGGCCGCCGGACCGCGTCGGGCATGGACAGGACGTGCTCCTGGATCTCGGGCGCGAGGCGGAGCATGCCCATGACCTGGGTCACCCGCGCGCGGGTGATGCCCTCCCGGCGGGCGATGGCGGCCTGGTTGGACGCCTCGCCGGACTCAATGAGGGTGCCACTCGAGGGCCTTGCGGAGGAGTTCGACCACCCGGGGCGTCCTGGGTTCCTTGGGCGGCTTCGGCTTGCCCCGGCGCGGGGGCACGGCGCACACGACCTGGTCGGCGGGCACACGGCGCGTCAGGGTGCCGATGTTGCCGTTTTCGAAGGCTCCCTTGGGCCCCAGGGCGATCTCGACCGTCTGTTCGCGGTAGGCGGCCACGTGCGCGCCGTTGTGGCCATCCACGGCGACGTGGATGATGCGGAACCAGATTTCGGGCTCGGCCCATCCCCGGGCGCGTCTAACACTGTTACATTCGGGGAGTCCACCCTTCGCCCGAAGTGGCTTCAGGAGAAGGGCTTACAGAGGGAGCCTCGGAACCGTTGCAGTTTTCGTTGCGGTTTCGAGGCTCTTCTGCGTCCGCCTCCGACCCTCCCCTGCGCGCTTCGTCCAGGAAGCCCCCAAGAGAGGCCTGGTGGCGTACACTAAGACGACACCGCACGGGCTATATGGCGTTCGCCAGTTCCTGCTCACAAAAGGCGGGATTCCCTCCGCGCTGCTGCGTGATCATTGCATCATATGGGAGGGCGCTCGGGCGGGGTTCGATGGTCCAGTTACTCGGCCAATAGCCATAGCGTCCAAGCATGGCGATAACAATGATCCGAGCGGCGTGACCGTTGCCGTTAGCATAGGGGTGGATCCTCAAGAACCACTCGAGGGTTCGGCATGCAACGGCCAAGGTGGTGGCGAAGTTTAGGGCCGGAGGGTTCTGTGCGTTCGGGAGCGCGTGCGCCGCATCCAGTGCCGCAAGGCATGCCTGCAGCTCAGCCCTAAGGGCATTCCATTTCATGCCCGACCGAGCGCGGTGCTGTCCCAACTCTTGGGTCGCTCTGGATCCCGACTTCGTAGTGGCGCAGACATCGGTGGTCCTCACCCCGGTAATGTCCGGCGAAGTACGGGCACCCGATGGGGGTCAATCCCTGGAAGAGGAACCGGTGCACGGGACGAGAGTCCAAGACCACGCTGTTCGTGGCCAAAACCCCGCGCCGAAGCCGCGCAAGAACCTCCGCGCAGCGGTCCGGGAGGACTTTATCTCGGTCGGGGTGATCCTCGTACTGCCAGTCCTGGGGACAATCTCGGGGATGCATTGCGCCGAGGGTCCACAGCTAGTCGTTCGGTCGCGACAGATCCTCAGCGAGGCGCGTCGCCCAAGCCTCGACATCCTCGCCAGCGCGTGCGTCGAGCCGCGTCAGCGCAGATTCCGCCGCCTGCAGAATTGCTGGAGAAAGCGCCGGCATTTGCCCCCCCTCTAGCTGCCGCCGGAGATCGCTGGACGCGTGGTCGCCCGACGGCCGGTGGCTGTATTTCACCAGCGCGGCGAGCTTGTCCACCGACACGTCCAGCTCTTTGTAGACTCCTTGTGGAACGTCGGTGTCGAACGCGAGTGTCGGGGTACCTAGACACTCTAGCGACACACCACTAGCAACCCGTGCTCGGCGTGTCCGGTGTCAGTCCGATATTCCCCAATGCCGTCGTTCCGCTTCCCGAGATGGATTGGCTGGTGCCGCAGAACCGGTTGTTCAGGAGGACGGCGCTGCTCCCGGCGAGACTGAAGCTTCCGGCCACGCGGCTGAACGAGAAACCGAAACTGCTGCCCGGGACGCTGACGTCGGAGGTCATGCGAGCGCCACGGATGCGGTTGGCGCTACCCCCGACCTCCACGGTGCCGTTCAGCGTCACCTGCCCGCCCTGCGTCCCCTCGCCGAACAACGTGACGTTGCTGCCCGAGAAAAGCAGGTCGCCGGTATAGCTCCCCGCCTTGAAGAAAACGATGATGTTGCTACGCGACAGCTGACTGTTCACCTCTGTAACGCTCATAGACGGCGTCACTTCGACGACCTCGCCCCCGAACGCGTAGCGCACGTTGGCCATGATCTGGGCTCCGCCTGACGTGAGAGCCACGGCAACTTCCCGCAGATCCTTGTCGCTGATTGATAGGGAGACCGTCCCGCTGGCGCCGCCGCCGCTGAGCGAGATCGACTTGGTGCCCGGCTCGACTGGAGCGAGCACCACAACACCGTTGGCGTCGGTCGTGCCCGATGGACCGCCTTGAACGGACACGGTGACCCCCGAGCGCGTCGCCCCTGGAGTCGGTACCGTTGACTGGTCATTGGCATCGTTGATCGGTGGGTTCACCACGATCACGAGCGTCGTTTCGCCGAACGTCACGTCCGTGGGCTCGGTACCGCTGTCGCCACAGGCGAGGGCACCGAGTGCTACCAGCATCCCCGCGCTCCAGAATCGACTGCTGTGCCTCATGTGAGCTCCATGGCGTTGTGTCCCTGACGGTAACCATGTC
>DATKBW010000145.1:0-24348 GCA_035513575.1 Longimicrobiales bacterium
CCCCGACGTCGCTCAGCGCCGTGGATCGAGAACAGAGGGAGTACGAGGGGCAGGAATTCTCGACTCACGCCGCCGCAGGGAGCCGGGGCCCCGCGGATCGACGGCTCGCGAGCCACGATCAGGCTCCCGGACCGTTCCTACGGTCGCATCAACTCGGAATGAGGACAGCCTAGGGCGTGGGCGCGCCGCCGCGACGGGTCCAGATGACGACGGCGCCGCACGGGGAGTACGTCCCTCCGAACGCCTGCGGCATCCCGGCCGGTCCCGTGTAGACCTCCATGGCCTCGACGTGCTCCGGGTCGATCACCTCGGAGAGCATCAGCCCGGTGCCCAGCGCGGTTTCCCCTCGCGGCTCCCCACCACTCCGGATCATGACCCCGTCCACCCAGATGGAGGGGCGGCAGCGCATGGCGTCGGTCCTGAAGCTGATCTGCTGCATGAGGCGGATGTCGTAATCCCCGCCGCTGGAGACGACCTGGAGGCCGGTGCGTCCCTGGAGCAGGTCCGTGATCCGGGTGGGCCGGCGCCGCTCGATCTCCTCCCGCTGGATGAAGACCCCGGCGGCGCGCTCGAGGCGGTCGTAGAAGCCCTGGTCGGCCAGGAAGTCGTGGCGCCGCTCCGTGACGACGATGGGGTCGAGGTCGATGGCCCGGGTCGAAACGAGGACGTCCATGCGAAGCTCCTGCCGCGGCGGGAACCTCACGGCGGACGCGACGGTGCCGTAGGCGACGTGGTCGACCCTGAGCGTGAACCGGTCGCCGCTCCCGGACGGGTGCAGCAGCTTGAAGCGCCCCGTCTCGTCGGTCACCATGGACCCGGCCACGGCCCCGTCGGGAGTGGTGAGCGTCACCAGCGCCCCCTCGACCGGCCGGCTGGTTCCCTCCTCCAGAACCCGGCCGAGGATCGCGTTGCTCCAGCTCGCACCGGCCGCCCGCGCGCCGGCGGCGACGGCGCGCGCCCTGGACAGGGGGACGCGCGCGCTGACGAAGCCGGGACGCGACGCGTCCACCCGGACTACGTCCAGGAGGCCGGGCGAAGCGAGGACGGCGGAGGGCTCGACGGCGGCGACGCGGACGGGCTCCGTGGCGGGATCCAGGCAGAACCGGAACGCGCCCGTGCTGTCCGCGAGCACCCGCAGCTCGGGCCCCCCGACCCACACGCGGAGGAGGGCCCCCGGGACCGGCGTCTCGCCGTCCGGGCCCAGGACGACCCCGTAAACGAGGGCGGGGTCTCCGCCGCGTCCGGCGGGCGCCCAGCCGCCCTCCTCGCAGACCTCCCGGGCGCGTGCGGAGGTCAGGTTCGCCCCGACCACCAGCCGGGTGGCCCGGCCGGCGTTCAGCTCCACGATCCGCTCGAGGGGACCGACCCCGGTGCGGACGAGCTCGGGGTGGGTGATGCGGATGCCGTAAGTGCCCGACGGGAGCCCGGTGAGGCGGAAGCCGCCGTCGTCCGCGGTGGTGGTTCGCGCGCCGGCGGCGACCACTTCGACGGTGGCGTCCGCGAGCCCCGGGCCGAGGCCGCCCTCGCTGCCGGTGACGGTGCCGAAGAGCGTGGCCCCGATCGCTTCCGCTACCCGGGTCCCTTCCCGCGTCATGACGGCGCGCACCTCGGCCCCCTCCTCGCTGAGGGTCAGGAGCTCGAGCTCCCGGGGCGCGCCGCCGAACCCGCCGGTCTCCTGCGCGGCGAGGGGCATGCGGATGTACCACCGGCGCACGATCCACATCCCCGTGGCGAGCCGCTCGAACTCGACCCGGCCCCCGACCTGGTCCCAGCGGCCGTGGCGGAACGGCAGCGCAACGTAGCGGTAGTCGAGCCGCTGCAGCTCGGCGGATCCGCGGTCCAGCCAGAGGGCGCCCCGGATGTCCGGCAGCGTCCGCTCCGGCACGGGCTCGAAGGCGAGCCCGATGAGCCCCGGCTCGCCCGGGGGCGCACCCGCCACGCTGAAGCAGTGGCTCTCGAGGAAGGACTCGGAGAGCAGGACCTCTGCATCCGGAGCGAAGAAATCCCACCGCTCGTCCGTCGCGAGCTGCACGTACCCCCCGCCCGCCAGGCGGGACGCGGGGATGCTCCGGTAGGGGCTCCGATCGTACAGCCCGCGCTTCGACTCCTCCTTCTGGGCGACGACCCGCAGGTTGGTGGCATCCAGCTCGCGCCGATGCTCGACCACCTCGAAGCGGAGCACCCCCTGCCCCTCGCCCCAGCGGGCCACCTCCAGCGCCTTGCGCGCCTCTTCCCAGAGCCGCGCCGTCTCCGGGCCGCTCCCGGGCCTGCGACGGCACCGTCCCCCCGTCTCCACCTGGATGGCCTCCAGGCTCACGGCCTCCACGGCGGCGGAGAGGTCCTGCCGCATGGAGGCGCCGGCGGCCAGATCGATCCAGCCGGTCGTCGTCGTGGCGTAGCCGATCATCTCCGCGCGCAGCCGGTACCGCCCCGGGGCGGCAGCGCGCAGGACGTACGCGCCGTCCGCGCCCGAAAGCACGCCGTTCAGGCGCCGATCCTGCTCGTCCAGCAGTACGATGAAGGCGCCGGCCAGCGGGGCGGCGGTGCCCCGGTCGGTCACCGCGCCGACGATCGTCTGGGCGGCGGCGGGGGCCACGAGGGGTCCGGCCAGGAGCGCGAGCGCGGACACCGCCAGGGAGGCGAGGCGTGGGCGTGGGCAGCGCATGATGTGGCGTCACTCCTGCGGCCGGTGAAGCGAGGGGCGTCGCCCGGCGGGCGAGTCGGGCCCCCATGGAAATATGCGCGGCCGTGGCGAATCGGGACACCCCGTCCCGATGCATCGGAGGGGCCCGCCCGACTCCCGGTCACGTTGACGGGTGGGACGCTCCCGTTAGCTTGACGGCGCCATGACGTTTCTCGCCCCCGCGCTGCTCCTGCTCGGCCTGGCCGCCGCGGTTCCGCTGCTCCTGCATCTGCTGCAGCGGCAGCAGGGGCCGCGCATGGTGTTCCCGGCGCTCCGGTACCTCCAGCGGGCAGAGCGGGAGCACGCGACGCGGATCCGGCTCCGGCAGGTGCTGCTCCTCGCCCTGCGCGTCCTCGCGCTCCTCCTCCTCGCCCTCGGCGCGGCCCGCCCCTTCCTGCGGGGCGGCGGATCCGGTCACGAGCCGACGTCCGTGGTCATCGTGCTGGACAACTCGCTGTCGAGCGGCGCCATCGTCGGAGATCGGCGGGTGCTGGACGGCCTGAAGGAGGCGGCGCTGGCGACGCTGGGGAACGCGGGGGGGGAGGACCGGTTCTGGCTGATCCGCGCGGGCGAGTCGTGGGAGCCGGCGGTGACGGGGGACGCGGCGACCGTGGCCGCCGCCGTGCGCCGCGCGGAGGCGGCACCCGGGCGGGGCGACCTCGCCGCGGAAGTGGAGCGCGCGGCGTCGATCCTGGCCGGAGAGCCGGAGGGGCGGGCGCGTGAGGTCCACGTGCTGAGCGACCTGCAGGCGACGGGGCTCCGGCGTGCCGCGGCTTCCGATGGGACGACCCCGGTGGTCGTCCTCGCGCCGGACGCCCCGCCCCCGCCGAACCGCGGGGTCGCGGCCGTCTCCGTGGGGGGCGGGCTGCCGCCACGATCGGGGGAGCGGTTGACGGTCACGGCGGAGGTAGTGGGCTCGGGGGAGGCCGCCCACGAGGATTCGGCGGCGGGCGAGGGGGGGACCGCGAGGCTGGTGGTGGAGGGCGTCGTACGGGCGGCGGCGCGGGTCAACCCCGGCGCGGCGGTGGTCTTCGCACTTCCGGCGGGGGAGCCGGGGATCGTCACGGGGCGGGTGGAGCTGGACGCGGACGCGCTGACCGATGACGACCGGCGCTACTTCGTCGCCCGGGTGAGCGCACCCCCGGGGGTGGCCCTGACCGACCCGCTGCCGTTCCTCGCGGAGGCCGTTTCGGTCCTGGAGGACGCGGGGCGGATCCGCCGCTCCGCGCCGGGGTCGGCCGACGTGGTGCTGGCGCCCGGCGGAGTGGGCGCCGATGCGGCGCGGAGCGGGCGGGGCGTCGTGATCTTCCCGCCGGCATCGGTGCTGGAGCTCGGGGCGGCGAACCAGCGCCTCTCGGCGGCGGGCATCCCCTGGCGCTTCGGCGCGCCGGCGGCGGGCGAGGGGCGGCTCCAGGCCCGTGAGGCCGAGGCGGCGGCGGCGCTGGAGGAGACGCGCCTGCGAGAGGTGTACGGCCTCGAGCCGCAGGGCGCACCGGCGGACTCCGTGCTCCTGCGCCTGACCACCGGCGAGCCGTGGGCGGTGGCCGGAACGACGCCGGCGGGCGGGCGCTATGTCCTGCTGGCGACACCGCTCACGCCCGAGGCCAGCACGATCCCGACCTCGGCGGCCATGCTCCCGCTGCTGGACCGGGCGATCGGGGCGTGGGCCGCCGGCGCGGCGGAGCGAGCGGAGCACGAGCCCGGCGACGCGGTCACGCTTCCCGCGGCCGACTCTCTCGTGGGCCCCGCCGGGACCGTCGCCCCGGTGGCGGACGGCACCATCCACCGGCTCGGCGCTCCGGGGGTGTACCGGGCGCTGCGCGGCGGCGAGACGGTGGCGGCTTACGCGGTGAATTCCGCCGCGGCCGAGTCCGACCTGGCGCGCGTCGAGCCGTCGGACATCGCCGAGTTCTTCCCCGGCTGGAACGTGCGGGTCGCCGCCCCGGGCGAGTGGGAGGACGGCATCTACGTGCGGCGCCTGGGCATCGAGATCGCGTGGCCGCTGGTGCTCCTGGCGCTGCTGGCGCTGGTGGCCGAATCCGTGGTCGCGGCGACCGGCCGGGCCGCGGCGCGAGTCCGGACCGTGCCACCCGCCGGGGGCGGGACGGGCGGGGTCGAGCGCGCCGGCGGCCGGGCCACGGGCGAGGCGGTCTGAAATGCACCCGAAGCTCCTCGACGCCTTCCGTCGCCAGCCGGCCTACCGCGCGCTCCGGGACGACCTTCCCACCCCGGGGTCCACGACGGACGTGTGCGACCTGTCCGGCTCGTCCACGTCGCTGCTGGTGGCGACGCTCGCCCGTGACCTGGAGCGGCGCATCTTCGTGGTGGTGGCCACGGACCCGCCCGAGGCCGAGGCGGTGGAATCGGACGTGGAGGCGCTGCTGGAGGAAGGGCGCGTGGCGCTGTACCCGCAGCGGGAGGCGCTCCCGTTCGAGGCGGAGGAGCACCACGTGGAGGTGAGCGGGCAGCGCGTGGAGGGGCTGGAGGCGCTGCTCGCGGGTCGGATCCGGGTCCTCGTCACCACCGCCCGGGCGCTGCAGGAGCGGGAGCGGATCCCGGACGAGCTGACGGACCTGCGCCTCGGGCTCCGGGTCGGGGAGGAGGTACGCCCGGCCGAACTGGCCGGACGCCTGGAGGCCATGGGCTTCGAGCGGACGGGGCTGGTCGAGCAGGTGGGCGAGTTCGCGGCCCGGGGCGGGATCATCGACCTGTACAGCTTCGGCGCGGCGGACCCCGTCCGGATCGAGTTCTGGGGGGACGAGATCAGCTCGATCCGCCACTTCGACGTCCTGGACCAGCGGTCCACCGGCGAGCTGGAGCGGGTGGACATCCTCCCGGTGGACCTGCGGCTGGCCGGGGACGGCGCGGCGAGCCGGCGGTCCCTGCTGGACGTCTTGCCGGCCGAGTCGATCCTGGTGCAGCTGCACGCGGAGGATGACAGCGGCTTCGACGCGGCGTGGCGGAAGCTCCTGGAGCTGCACGAGGCCGAGCAGCGGCGTGGCCACGCGCCCGAGCGGCCGGAAGCGCTGATGCTCCCGCCCGCCAGCGTACGGGAGCGGCTCGCCGGCTTCGGCCGGATCGCGGTGCGCCCCGGGGGGGAGCCGCGGCCGCCGTCGGCGACCGCCGCTGCGCTCCGGTTCGATACCCGGGAGGCGGAGTCGATCGACCGTGACATGGAGAAGCTGTCCGCCGTGCTCGAGGCCGGCGCCGCGCGGGGAGAGCGGACGTTCATCCTGTGCGACAACACGGGTCAGCTGGAGCGGCTGGAAGAGCTGCTGGGCGGGGCGGACCGGCTCCCACCCGGGACGTCCCTCGCGCTGGGGTCCGTCGCCGGGGGGTTCGTGCTCGAAGGACCCGAACCGCTCCGTGTGCTCACGGATCACGAGATCTTCAGGCGGGCGCGCCGCGTCCGCCGGGGTCGCCGGTTCCGGGGCGGGGGGGCCATCGAGTCGCTGTCGCAGCTCCAGCCGGGCGACTACGTGGTGCACATGGACCACGGCATCGGCCGGTTCCGGGGGCTGGAGCGGGTGCGGGTCGGGGACGCCGAGATCGAGTCGCTGGGCATCGAGTACGCCGGCGGCGAGATGCTGCGGCTGCCCATCTACCGGCTGGACCTGATCGAGCGCTGGGTCCCCGACCGCGAGGAGGCGGAGCCCCCGACGCTCCACAAGATCGGCGGGAAGACGTGGAAACGGATGCGGCAGCGCACGCAGGAGGCCATCGAGCGCATGGCCGCCGAGCTGCTCGAGCTCTACGCCGCCCGGGCGATGGCGGAGCGGCCGGCCTACGCGCAGGATTCGCGCTGGCAGAAGGAGCTGGAGAGCGCCTTCCTCTACGAGGACACGCCGGACCAGCGGGCGGCCAGCGCCGCGGTCAAGGCGGACATGGAGTCGAAGCGGCCCATGGACCGGCTGATCTGTGGCGACGTCGGCTACGGCAAGACGGAGGTGGCGATCCGGGCGGCGTTCAAGGCGGCGCAGGACGACCGGCAGGTGGCGGTCCTCGCGCCGACGACGATCCTCGTGGAGCAGCACCTCCACACGTTTCGCGAGCGGCTGGCGGACTACCCGGTCCGCATCGAGGCGCTGTCCCGGTTCCGGACGGCGAAGGAGCAGGACGCGATCCTGGCGGACGTGGTGGCGGGCGAGGTGGATGTGCTCATCGGGACGCACCGGCTGCTGGAAGCGGACGTGGAGTTCCACGACCTGGGGCTCCTCATCGTGGACGAGGAGCAGCGCTTCGGGGTCCGCCAGAAGGAGCGGTTCAAGGATCTGAAGCGGCAGATCGATGTCCTGGCCATGACCGCGACGCCGATCCCCCGCACGCTGCATTTCTCCCTCGCCGGCCTGCGGGACCTGACGCTGATCCAGACGCCGCCGCGGGACCGGATGCCCATCATCACCCACGTGGTCCCCTGGATCGACGAGGTCATCGGGGACGCGGTGCTGCGGGAGCTGGACCGGGGCGGCCAGGTGTTCGTGGTCCACAACCGCGTGCAGTCCCTCGGCGCCGTGGCCGAGCGCGTGAAGCGGCTGGTCCCGGACGGCGAGGTGGATATCGCCCACGGTCAGATGAGGGCCCGGGACCTCGACGCCGTCATGACGCGGTTCCTCGACCGGGAGTTCCACGTCCTGGTCACGACGGCCATCATCGAGAACGGGCTGGACGTGCCCACGGCCAACACGCTGATCGTGGACCGGGCGGACATGTTCGGGCTCGCGCAGCTCTACCAGCTCCGGGGGCGGGTGGGACGGTCCCACCACCGCGCGTTCTGCTACCTGGTGGCGCCGGAAGGGATCACGCAGGAAGCCGAGAAGCGCCTGCGCATCCTCGAGCACTACACGGAGCTGGGAAGCGGCTACGCCATCGCCATGAAGGACCTGGAGCTGCGTGGCGCGGGCAACATCCTCGGGGCGGATCAGTCCGGGTTCGTCCACGCGGTCGGGCTCGATACCTACACACGGCTGCTCGAGAAGACGGTGGCCCGTCTCAAGGGCGCCGATCAGGCCGAGCCCCACCCCGCCCCCGACGTGGGCATGGACGGCCCCGCGTACCTGCCGGACACGTACCTGGCGGATTCGGCCCAGAAGCTCCACCTGTATCGCCGGCTGTCGCGGGCGGAGAAGGTGGAGGAGGTGGTCGGGCTCCGGGCGGAGGTGGAGGACCGCTTCGGGCCGCCCCCTCCGGAGGTGGACCGCCTCCTGGACGCGGCCCGGCTCCGGCTGCTGGGCCAGACGCTGGGCCTGGAGCGGATCGCGGTGCGGCGGGACCAGGCGCGCATCACCTTCGCGCGGGACGTGGTGCCCCGGCTCACGGCGCTCCAGACGGCGATGCACGACCGCCAGATCGAGGTGGAGGTGAAACGCACGGACCCGCTGTCGCTGGTCCTCCACCGGCTCGGGACGGCGCGCATGAGCGAGCTGCTCGCGGACGCCCTCGCGCTGCTCGCGGCCCAGAGCCGACGCGCGGCGTGAGCTCCCGGGCCTCCGCTCGACCGTCGAGGCGAGATCCGCTGGATGTCGGCTCGAAGGGGGAACGCCGCCCCCGCCCGCAGTGGACCGGGGAAACCCGAAGGCCTATCTTCAGTCGGCTTTGCACCCAACAGGAGCGATGATGAGGCGGTTTTCGATTCTGGCGCTTGCACTGGCGGCGGGGGCCTGCGGGGAGTTCGGGAATGCCATGACGTCCCACACGGATGTGGTCGCGCGCGTGGGCGGGCACGAGCTGACGGTCGAGGAGATGGTGGATCTGTTGGCCGGCAACCCGCGCGTCCCGGCACAGACCGAAGTGGTCGCATCGGTGGCGGACCTGTGGGTCGACTACATGATCCTGGCGCAGCTGCTCGCGCGGGACAGCAGCCTCGCGGACATGGATCTCTCGGGGATGGTCGAGCCGTACGTGGAGCAGCGCACGTTCATGCAGCTCCGCGAGCAGGTGGTGACGCCGGACACGGTGATCAGCGACGAGGAGCTGCGCCATTTCTTCGAGGAGCGGAGCCCCGGCCTCCGGGTGCGGGCGCGCCACGTCCTCTTCACCTACCCCGAGAATCCGGGGGATGGGCAGCGTGACAGCGTGCGGGCGCTGGCGGAGCAGGTGCGCGAGCGGGCGCTGGCCGGCGAGGACTTCGCCGGGCTGGCCCGGGAGCACTCGGACGAGCCCGGCGCGGCGCAGCGCGGCGGGGACCTGGGGTGGTTCGAGCGCAGTGACATGGTGAAGCCGTTCGAGGACGCCGCGTTCGCGCTCCAGCCAGGCGAGATCAGTCCGGTGGTCGAGACGCCGTTCGGGCTGCACGTGATCAAGGTCGAGGAGCGGCAGAGCCCGTCGTTCGGCGAGATGGGACCGGATTTCCGCACGCAGGCCATCGCGCAGCGCCGGCAGGAGTCGCTGGACGAATACGTGTCCGGACTCACGGAGCCGGCGAAGTTGGAGGTGGAGAGCGGCGCGGGCGACATCGTCCGGGACCTGGCCCGGCGGCCGGCGACGCGGCTGGGCGGGCGTGCGGCGTCGCGGCAGCTGGTCACGTGGGAGGGCGGTGCTCTCACGGCGGGGGAGTTCCTCCAGGTGATCCGCCGGATGCCGCCGCAGCAGCGGGCCGGCTTCGCGGCCATGCGGGACGAGCAGATGAACCAGGTGCTCGAGGACCTGGCGACCAACGAGCTCGTCCTTTCCGACGCCGCCCGCCGGGGGATCAGCGTACCGCAGGCCGAGCAGGACTCGGTCACGGCGCTGCTGCGGGAGCAGATCGCGCAGCTGACCCGAGCCGCCGGCCTGGCCGGGCCGGCGCAGGAAGGCGAGACACAGCCGGAGGCGGTCGAGCGGCGCGTTCGGACGCTGCTCGAGAACGTGCTGGCGGGGCGGGCCAACCTCCTGCCGCTGGGCGCGCTGCCGTACGCGCTGCGGCAGAAGACGGACTGGCGGATCCACGAGCGGACGTTCCCGACAGTGGTCGACGCGCTGGCGGAGCGGCGGGCGACGGAAGCCGGCGCAACGCCGGCCCCGGCCTTCCCCATGCCGAACCGCCCCGGGCAGGGCGGGCAGCCCCCGGCCGGCGACACGGCCGGGTGAGGAACCCGGCGGGCGGCGGGGCGTATGACACGCGGGCCGGCCGGTCGAGCCGGCCCGCGGCGATCCCCACGGACTCGAAGCACATGACGCGACGCATTCTGACCGTCCTGGCCCTCCTGGTGGCGGCTCCGGCGGCTGCCCAGGACCCGCAGCCACCCGGACCGGAGGTGGTGGACAGGATCGTCGCCGTGGTCGGCGACAGCATCGTGCTGGAGTCGGACATCCTCGCCGAGATCGAGCGCCTGCGGGCCTCCGGCGTCGGCGTCCCCGCGGAGGACGTCGCACTCGCGGAATTCCGCCGGGACCAGCTGGAGTCGCTGGTCAACGAGCTGATCATCCTGCAGGCGGCGGAGCGGGATTCCATCTTCGTGCTGCAGGAGGACGTGCAGGTGCAGGTGGACGCGCAGGTCGCCCAGCTCGAGCGGCAGTTCGGCGGGCGACCGGCGCTGGAGGCCGCCATGGCCCGGGAAGGGCTGACCATCGAGTCCTACCGCGCCACCATGGTGGAGTCGCTGCGGCGCAACCAGATCAGGCGGCAGTACATGGCCGTGCTACAGCGCGATCGCCGGCCGCCGCCCGTCACCGACGCCGAGGTGAGCGCCTTCTTCGCGGAACGGGCCGGCACGCTGGGGATGCGCCCCGCGACGGTGGAGTTCCGCCAGGTGGTCGTCGCCCCCGAGGCCTCCGACTCCGCCCGGGCGGCCGCGCTGGAGGAGGCGCGGCGCGTGCTGGCCGAGCTGCAGGACGGCGCCGACTTCGCCCTGCTCGCCCGCCGTCACAGCGACGACCCGGGCTCCAGTCAGCGCGGGGGTGAGCTGGGCTGGTTCCGGCGCGGGCGCTTCGTCCCGGCGTTCGACCGCATCGCCTTCGCGCTCCGACAGGGCGAGCTGAGCCCCATCGTGGAGACGCCGTTCGGGTACCACATCATCCGCGTCGACAAGGTCCGCGGCCCGGAGCGCCAGGCCCGACACATCCTGATCCGTCCGGAGGTCTCGGAGGCGGACCAGGCGCGGACGGCGAGCCGGGCCGAGGAGGTGGCGGAGCGGCTGCGGGCGGGAGCGTCCATGGACAGCCTGATCTCGGCCGTGCACGACGAGACGGAGGAGACCCGCGTCGGGCCCGCGCTCATGGACTCGCTCCCGGCCCCGTACAACGCGCGGCTCGCGGACGTGGAGGCCGGGCAGGTCGTGGCCCCGTTCGAGATCCCCGGCACGGGAAAGTACGCGGTGGTCCGGGTGGTCGCCCGGCGCGCCGCCGGCCCGTACTCAGCCGACGACCCGGATGTCCGCGACCAGATCCGGAGCGCGCTCCAGCAGGAGAAGCTGCTCGAAGAGGTCATCACGGAGCTCCGACGCCGGACCTACATCGACATCCGGTACTGACCTCCACCCGACACCGCGCCTGATGGATCGGGCACCGACACGCCTGGCAGTAACGCTCGGGGATCCCCGGGGCATCGGCCCCGAGGTCGCGGCCGCCGCCGTGTCCGCGCTGGGCGGCGAGGCCGCGCTGACGATCATCGGGCCGGAGGGCACCGCCGCCACCCCCGATGTCGTCGTGGGCCGCTGGAGCCGGGGCGCTGCGGCGGAGGCGGGCGCGCTGGCCGGCGCCGCCATCGAGCAGGCCACGGCGCTGGCGCTGCGGGGCGAAGTCGACGGGATCGTGACGGCCCCCATCGACAAGGCGGCCCTGGCGGCCGCGGGGTACCGCTTCCCCGGCCACACGGAGATGCTCCAGCACCTGACGGGCGCCCCCGAGGTGGTCATGCTGATGGCGGCGGAGCAGACGCGGCTGGGCGGCGCGCTGCGCGTGGTGCTCGCGACCACGCACCTCCCGCTGCGGGCGGTCCCGGGCGCGGTGACCACCGGCAAGCTCGTCCGCCAGGGCCGTCTCACGGCGCGGGGGCTGCGGGAGGGCTGGGGTATGAGCGCGCCGCGCCTGGCGCTCTGCGCGCTGAACCCCCACGCGTCGGACGGCGGGCTCTTCGGGAGCGAGGAGGCCGAGATCATGGAGCCGGCGGTGGCGGCCCTCCGGGAGGAGGGCGTGGATGCGAGCGGCCCGTTCCCGGCGGACACCGTGTTCGTCCGGGCGCTGCGGGGGGAGTTCGACGCGGTGATCGCGCCGTACCACGACGTCGGGATGGCGGCCTTCAAGACCGCGAGCTTCGGATCGGGGGTGAACGTGACGCTGGGTCTGCCGTTCGTGCGCACCTCGCCCGACCATGGCACGGCGCTGGACATCGCCGGGCGCGGCGTGGCGGACCCGTCCTCGATGATCGCGGCGGTCCGCCTGGCCGTCCGGCTGGTCCGAGGCACTCCAGCGGTGATCCAGGGATGATCCGGTTCGAACACGTGAGCAGGGAGTACCCCCGCGTCGGGCGGGCGCTGAACGACGTCAGCTTCAGGCTGGCGAAGGGGGAGTTCGCGTTCCTCACCGGACACAGCGGTGCCGGGAAGAGCACGGTGCTCCGCCTGGTCCACCTTTCGGAGCGGCCCACGGAAGGGGAAGTGCGGGTGAGCGGCTACGACACGAGGAACCTGCGCACGAAGGACATCTCGGTGCTGCGCCGGAAGATCGGCTACGTCTTCCAGGATTTCCGCCTGCTCCAGGACCGAACGGCCGCGGAGAACGTCGCGTTCGCCCTGGAGGTGACGGGGGCGAGAAGGTCCGTGGTGCGGACCAAGGTCGGCCGGCTGCTCGCCCAGGTGGGGCTCGCGTCGAAAGCCAGCGCGCTGCCCTCGGAGCTCTCGGGGGGTGAACAGCAGCGCGTGGCGGTGGCCCGCGCGCTGGCGAACGACCCCGTCCTCCTCCTGGCCGACGAGCCCACCGGGAACCTGGACGAGCGGGCGACGCGGGGCGTGTTCGACCTGTTCCGCGCGATCAACGCGTCCGGGACCGCGGTCCTCTTCGCCACCCACGATGCGGACCTGCTCCGGGCGAACCCGGGTCTGCGGGTGCTGGAGCTGGACCACGGCGGGCTCGTGTACGACTCCTGGGCGGACGGCGGATGATGCCGTACGCGCTGAGCGAGGCGCTGGCGGCGTTCCGACGCGCGCCCGTGCTCACCGGCCTCTCGGCGGCGATGATCGGGCTGTCCCTGTTCGTCGTGGGGCTGTTCGGCGTGGCCGCCCACAACATCCGGCTGGTGCTGGACCAGGTGGAGGCCCGGGTCGAGATCGTCGCTTACCTGCGCGACGACACGTCCGACGAATCCGTCGAAGCGCTGCGCGCGGAGGTGGCGGCGCTGGAGGCCGTGCGCGAAGTGACGTATGTCTCGCGGCGCCAGGCGCTCGAGCTGGCCCGGCAGCAGCTCAGCGACTTCGAGGCGATCTTCACCGAGCTCGAGGCCAACCCGTTCCCCGCCTCCCTCGAGATCACGCTCCAGCCCGGGCAACGCACCGCCGACGCCGTGCGGGGCGTCGCGAACCGGATCGCCGCGTACCCCTTCGTCGAGGACGTGCGCTACGGACAGGACTGGCTCGACAAGGTGTACCTGCTCCGCCGCGTCGCGGGCGCGGCCGCCCTGGTGGTCGGCGGCGCGTTCGCGGCCGTCGCCGCGCTCATCATCGGCTCGGCGGTCCGCCTGGCGATCTTCGCGCGCCGCGACGAGATCGCCATCATGCGGCTCGTCGGCGCCACGAACGGGTTCATCCGTCGCCCCTTCCTGCTGGAGGGGCTCATCACGGGCGCGCTCGGGTCGCTACTGGCCCTCCCCGCCACGTACATGCTCTTCCGCCTGCTCTCGGACTCCGTCCTGGAGCTGTACTGGATGCCGGGTATGTGGGTGGCCGCGGGGATCGCCGCGGGAGCGCTGTTCGGGGTCATCGCCAGCGACCGGGCGGTCCGGCGCCACCTCCAGGAGATCTGAGGTGATGCGCCCGCGCCGCCTCGTCGGAGCCTGGCTCCTCGCGTTCGTCGGCGCCGCGGGCGCCGCCATGCCGGCCGCCGCCCAGCAGGACTCGGTGCAGCAGCAGATCCGGGCGAGCCAGGAGCGGCTGCGGGAGATCAGGGCGGAGCGGGACCGCCTGCAGGAGGAGATGGAGGGCCTGCGCGGCCGGGCCCGCGACATCTCGACCGACCTCGGCAACATCGAGCGGCAGGTCAACGCATCCGCCGGGGCGCTGCGGGAGCTCGACTTCCAGACCGCCGCGCTGGCGGCGTCGGTGGAGGCCATCACGCAGCAGCTGGTGCGGGCCCGCGACCGGCTCCGGGAGCGGACCGTGGTCCTCGGGCAGCGAATGCGGACCATCTACCAGCAGGGTCCCCTGCACGCGGCGCGCGTGCTCCTGAGCGCCGAGAATTTCAGCGACCTCCTCAACCGCTACAAGTACCTGCACCTGATCTCCGTGCACGACCGGCTCCTCCTCAACGAGATCAGCAGCCTCGAGCGCGAGCTGGCGGTGAAGGAGCGGGTCCTGAAGGAGAACCTCGGGCAGATCGAGCGTGTGCGCTCCGAGAAGCTGACGGAGTTCGCCCAGCTCCAGCACCTCGAGCAGTCCCGCACCCGGACCCTCCAGGACGTTCGGGCCCGCGCGACCCAGACCGAGGGGCGGATCCAGCAGCTCGCCGCCGACGAGAAGCGGCTCGCGGATGTCGTCGACAACCTCGAGAAGGTCCGCGTCGCCGAGGAGCGCCGCCGGGCCGCGGCCGGGATGGTGAGCGGCGCGGGGAACCTGAGCGCCCGCGATCTCGGCCGGCTCCCCTGGCCCGTCGAAGGCGACCTCCTCTACCGCTTCGGCCCGGAGCGCCGCCCCAACGGCGTCACGCTGCGGCGCAACGGGATCGGCATCTCGGCGTCGCCGGGAACGGCCGTCCGGGCGGTGAAGCAGGGGACCGTCGCGGTCGCCGGTCCCATGGAAGGGTGGGGGCGGGGCGTCGTCCTCAGCCACGGCGCCGGCTTCTACACCCTCTACCTCTACCTGGGGGACGTGCGCGTACAGGTCGGGCAGGACGTGCCGGTCGGCCACGTGCTCGGCTCCGTCGGCACCGGCGCCGACGAGGGGCCGCACCTCTTCTTCCGCCTCCACGCCCCCGTGCGAGGGCAGTCCCCCGTGGCCGTCGACCCGCTGCCGTGGCTCGGCACGCCCTGATGGCGGAGGTCCACGGCCACGCGGACGTGCGCCGGGACCTGGCCGGCGCCGTGGCCCGGAAGGAGCTCCCGGGCTCGCTCCTCCTCTACGGGCGCCCCGGCGTCGGGCGGCAGACCCTGGCCCGCTGGCTGGCCAGGCTCCTCGTCTGCGAGGACCCCGCCCCGGACGGGCCCTGCGACGCATGCCGCGGCTGCCGGATGGCCCTCGACCTCCAGCACCCCGACATCCACTGGTTCTTCCCCCTTCCCAGGCCCAAGGGCGCGTCCAGCCCCGAAAAGCTCGCCGACGCCCTCGAAGAGGCACGCCACGAGGCGCTGGCGGAGCGCCGCGCGGACCCCCTCTACCGCCCGCCGCCCGACGAGCTGGTCGGCCTCTACCTCGCACAGGTCCGCACCATCCGCCGACTCGGCGCCTCTCGCCCCGCCATGGCCCGGCGACAGGTGTTCATCGTCGGCGACGCCGAGCTCCTCACTCCCCAGGAGGCCAGCGAAGAGGCCGCCAACGCGTTCCTCAAGATCCTCGAGGAGCCGCCCACCGCCACCACGTTCATCCTCACCGCCGCCGACCCCGACGCACTCCTGCCCACGCTCCGGTCCCGCCTCCTCCCCGTCCGCCTCCGGCCCCTCCCGGACCAGGAGGTCGCCGACTACATCGGCAGCCGCACCCACGCCGACCCCGCCGCCGCTCGCCTCGCCGCTCGCCTCGGCCAGGGTTCCATCGGCCGCGCCCTCGCCTTCCTCCCCCGCGCTGGCGAGCCCGGTCCCGCCGAGGCCGTGCGCACCGCCGCCCGCCTCTGGCTCGAGGCCGCCCTCGACCCCGCACCCGCCGCACGCTACGCCGCCGCCCACGCCGAGCGCCCCGCCGGCGCCCGCGGCGCGTTCTCCGACACCCTCGACGCCCTCGAGCTCTGGCTCCGCGACCTCGCCGCCGTCGCCGCCGGCGCCGATTCCGATGTCTTCGGCGACGACGCCGCCGACCGCCTGCGCCCCCTCGCCCGCCGCGTCCGCGCCGACGCCATCCCCCACGCAATCACGCTGGTCGAGGAAGCCCGCAAGGGCGGCCGGATCAACGCAAACCCGCAGCTCACCCTCGGCTGGCTCCTCAACCGCCTGGCCGCCACCCTCTCCTGACCGCCCGGCAGTGTACTGACGCCGAAATGTCGTCTCGGCATCCGTACACTAGTGGGTGTGGAAACCGGCAACTTTGTACTCGATTAGCGGTCCCATGCCGAAATGGCAGTGCCCCGGACGCCGGTGTATCTATCGGGCGCCCTGCATCTTGTGCCGAGGAGGTTCCGCCGCCCGAGCGGCGAGGTTTATCTTTGGGCGCATATGGAATCGGGGGAGGTGCCGGGCCGACTGACGCACCAGGACGAGGGAGGGCGGCCTCGGATGGTGGACGTCGGGGAGAAGGCGGAGAGCCGGCGAACGGCGGTGGCCGAGGGTGTGATCCGGATGGCGCCGACGACGCTATCGAGGCTGGAGGGGGGGCGGACGCCGAAAGGGGATCCGCTGGTGGTGGCGCAGGTGGCGGGGATCCAGGCGGCGAAGCGGACGTGGGAGCTGGTGCCGCTGTGTCACCCGGTGTCGCTGTCGAGCGTGGATGTGGAGCTCGCGCCGGACCCGGAGCTGCCCGGTGTGCGGGCGGTGGCGCGCACGCGTGTGACGGGGCGGACGGGTGTGGAGATGGAGGCGCTGACGGCGGTGTCAGTGGCCCTGCTTACGGTGTACGACATGTTGAAAGCCGTGGATCGGAACATGCGAATCGACGGGGTCCGCCTGCTGGAAAAGAGCGGCGGCCGGTCGGGCGACTGGTCCGCGGAGACCTCCTGAGGAGGATATATGGAATCGAACGCGGTCCGGAAGCCGTTCGCGCCGCCGTCGCGCAATCAGCTGCTGCGTGAGCTGGCGCGTGAGGCGGAGGCGCGGGGGAAGAAGGGCCCCGTGCCTGACGGCCGGCGTGACACCGATCGCGGTGGCGCGACGCTGGCGGGGTGGGAGGCGCAGCAGCGAGGTCGCCTGCGCCGGCACCTGGCTGGCTACTGGGTGCCGCTCCGAGCGCCGGCGCGGCTGGCGGCGTTCACGGCGTTCGCGTTCGTACTGGGGCTGCAGCTGGCCGCGCGCCCCGACGGTGCGGACCTGGCGGCGCTCCAGGGGCAGCTGGACGGCTCCCGTGTGGCGCTGACGGCGCGGCAGGGGGAGCTGGAGCTGGTGCGGATGGAGATGACGCGCCTCGGGGAGATCATGGAGTACTCCCGGAAGTATCGGATCCCTGCGGACCTGGCGGCGGCCATCAACGACATCGCGCTGGCGGAAGGGATCGCACCGGCGCTGGCGTTCCGGCTGGTGCAGGTGGAGAGCGGGTTCTACCGCATGGCGGTGAGCCCCGTGGGGGCGGTGGGCTACGCGCAGCTGATGCCGCCGACCGCCTTCGAGCTGGATCCGAGCCTGGAGTACCGGGACCTGTTCGACCGGGACACGAATCTGCGGCTGGGATTCCGGTACCTGCGGAAGATGCTGGACAAGTACGACGGGGATCTGCGCCTCGCGCTGCTCGCGTACAACCGCGGGCCCGGGACCGTGGACTCCATCCGGCGCATCGGCGGGGATCCCGCCAACGGCTACGCCCGCGCCATCATGGACGCGGTGCAGTAGCCGGGAGGGAGAGGAGGACGAGGAGCGAGCCCGAAAGCCCGGCTCAGCCCTCGAGGGCGCCGCCCACCGGGCGGGGGCCCGTGGGCTGGTCCACCGTCTCCACCTCATCCTCGGTGACGCCCACGACCTCGCCATCCGGAAACTCGACCAGCCACCCCTCGACGCTGGCCGCGGCGTTCTCGGGGCCCCAGCGCCCGACGACCTCCCCCACCTCACCCCTGTAGCGCTCGGATTGCTCGTACTGCGGATTCGTCACCCGTACCCAGTGCATGCTCGCCTCCCCCCGGGGACCCTTTCCGTCCAGGAAAAAGGCCAACGCAGGAGACGCGCCACGACGGTCGTCGTCAGGACTCGAGGCGCAGCGTCTGGCCGGGATAGATCCGGCTGCGGACGCCGTTCCAGCTCCTGATCTGGTTGACCGTGACGCCATGGTGGCGGGCGATCCCCCAGAGCGTGTCGCCCCGGCGGACCCGGTACGTGGTCCACGACGGCGTGGCCGATGCGGCGGCCACCGAGGCGGCGGCGCGCGCGGCCTGGCTGCCGAGCGCGGGCACGTGCACGCGCTGCCCGACCCCGATCCGGCGTGGGTCGAGGCCCGGGTTGGCGACCTGGATCGCGCTCACGCTCACGCCGAAGCGGCGGGCGATGTGGCTGAGCGTCTCGCCCTTTCGCACCCGGTGCTCGACCGTCGCGAGCCGGTCCTCCTCGGCGACCTTCTCCAGGTTCGCGGCCACGGCCGTCGACGCGCCCACGGGAATGCGGACCTTCCAGGACCGGCCCGGGGGCGTGATCCCCCGCAGCAGGTGCGGGTTCAGGTCCTCTACGGCACCCGCGTCCAGCGACCCGGCCTTCGCCACCGTCCGCAGCGACACGCCGCCCGGCACCTCCACCTGCTCGAACGCCAGGGGCTCCTGGAGCTCCAGCCCGTCGAACCCGTACTTCGCCGGCTCCTTCCCGATGTACGCCGCCGCCAGCATCAGCGGCACGTAATCACGGGTCTCCCGAGGCAGGTGCTCGTCGATCATCCAGAACAGCCCGTCGCTCCCCTTCTGTCCGCCCACACGCTGGCGCAGGATCCGCTCGACGCGGTTCTCGCCCGAGTTATAGCCGGCCGCGGCCAGGTACCAGCTCCCGAACCGGCCGTACAGGTCCGTCAGGTAATCCAGTGCCGCGTCCGTCGCCGCCAGCGGGTCCCGGCGCTCGTCCACGTACGGCGAGACCTCCAGGCCGTACCGCCGCCCCGTCTCCGAGATGAACTGCCACAGCCCCGCCGCGTGGGCGTGGGAGTACGCCTTCGGCGACAGGCCGCTCTCGATCATCACCAGGTACAGCAGATCCTCCGGCATCCCCCGCTCCCGCAGCCTCGTCCGGATCAACTCGCCGTACTTCCCTTCCCGCTCGAGCCACAGCCGCGTCTTGTCGTAGTTGCGCCCCTTCAGGAAATCGATCCAGTACAGCACCCGGTCGTTGCTCGTCGGCGTCAGGTCCCACTCGGTCCGGGTCCGCAGCGGCGCCGCGGCGAACATCGTCGACCCCACGCTCGCCTCCGGCAGGTCCGCGTCCGCCGTCTTCTCCAGCAGCACGTCCACCGGCGCCCGCTCCGTCTCCGGGGGGGCCTCGACCACGTAGGCGGTCGCCACTCCCATGGCGAGCACCGCCGCCATCGCTCCGTACCAGGATCGTCCTCGCATCTATCCTCCGGTTTTCAGCCATAGCCATGGAACCGACCACAAGTACCCCCGGCGCAAACAAATGTTCCCCCCCGAAGGGGGGGACGGGGAACGGGGGAGAACGGGACAACGCCACGCCCGCGGATGCGGCTGGGCCGCCGGTGGAGGGGGGAGGGCGGGCCCTGGCGCGGCGCCCGAGGCCCGGCGCGAAGCGCCGGGTCAGTCGGAGCTGTGGAGGAAGTTCCCGAGGGTGCGGTTCAGGGCGTTGAGGACCGCCATGGCGGCGGCCGCGTTCGGGTCGCCCGAGACGACGACGGCCCCCACGAGGCGCTGGGGAGCGCCATTGCCGCGGAAGAGGGAGGCGACCATGAGGACGGAATCGAAGGCATGGATGGGCTTGATGCCGATGATGCGGCACTCGAGGGCCTGGGGGCTGAGCTTCTGGAGGGCATCGAGGGCGGCCTGGGCGGTGGTCTTGAGCTCGATGGCCGGCCCCTTCTCCCCCGTGGCGGAAGCGGAGTAGTGGCGGTCGTTCCACTCGAGCGTCACGACGACCGTGACACGGCCCTGCTCGTCCCGCCGCTCCGCGCTGACGAAGCGGACGCGGCGCCGGGGCCCGCTGGCCGCGGGGAGGGTGAGGCGGACGGCGATCTGGGCGGGATCATGACCGAGGCTGGCGATGCGGGCCCGGACGGCGAGCTCGACGGGCCCGACCTCGTAGGCCGGGTCGCGGACGACCCAGAGCTCGCCGGTGCGGAAATCGACCGCGGCGTGGAGGATTCCGTCGAGCTCTACGACGCTCGCTTCGAGGGTGGAGCGGGTTTCCGGATCGAGGGTCGCCGCCATGGCACACGTCGGGTAGGACGGGTTGAATCGGGGGGAGGGACGGGCGCGTCGGAGGTAAGATAGGTCCCGGGGCGCCACGAGGTCAAGCGCGGCGCGCCCGGGGTGCCGGCCCGGGCGTGTCGCGGGGCCGTATCAGAAGCGGAGCAGCCCGCCGACGCCGCCGAGGTCGTGGAGGGTGGAGCCGGCGACGAAGTCGATGCGGGCGTCCTGTTCGCCGGCCATGCGGACCATCTCTTCGACGAGGTCGACGCCATCGGAGAGGTCGCCGCCGCAGTAGGGGCACGTACCGGAGGCGCGGGTGAGGAGGAATCCGCACTTGTCGCAGCGGCCGCCGCTGGCGTCGGCGTCGCGGGCGATGATGAGCGTGTCGACCTTGCCTTCCTGGAGCTGTTCCAGCGTCCGGTCGAAGCCAGCCACGGCCTTGTGGGACTCGCGGATGCGCTCCCGGAGGAGGTCCACCGCCTCGGCCTCCTCCCGCTGGAGGCGCTCCTGGAAGACGGGCGCGAGCTTCTCGCGGATCTCCGAGGGAGAAGAGTCGAGCTCCGCGCGGGCGGTGTGCGCGATCTTGCGCCGGATGTGCTCGGGGAGGATGTCGGAGAACTTCTTCACGTTCTCGGTGGTGCCGAGCAGGATGAGGTCATCGGGGCGGTGGTTCCGGTCGAAGGTCTCCACCTCGGCGGCGAACTCCTTGAAGAAGTGCCGCGCCTCCTCCTCCTTCCGCTTCTGGAAGTCCTTGGCCGAGAAGCCGCCGCGCTTGACGTCGTGGGGCGCGGGGTAGGGCTCGGTCGTGACCTCCCGCTCGTGCAGCGTCTGGTCGAGGTAGAGGCTCAGGAGCCGGAGGTGCTCGCGGTCCACCAGCACGACGCCGTGGTGGTGGTAGCGCTCCACGATCTCGACGAGCGGGGCGACGATGGGACGATCGCCCACCACCAGGCGGTTCTCCACGGGCAGCGGCAGCTCCATGGTCTCGCTCCAGCCGCCGCCCAGCTCGATGAAGGCGGCGGCGCCCTTGTTGCCCTGGTCGAATTGCTCCGCCAGCCAGCGCTCGAGCCGGTCGAAGGCCGCGCCGATGGCCTCGCGATGGTGGCCCGGCCGGTCGCTGGCGAGCTCGCGGAAGTCCGCCTTCCGCTTGGTCAGGAAGATGTCGTAGGTGCGCTTGTTTTCGGAGTTCACCGACATGTCGAGATAGGCCGACAGGATACGGCTCCCGTTGGCGCGGCGATCGATCAGGGACTGGAGCTGCTCGCGTGAGATCATTGATGGTCCTGGTACGGGTCCGCTGGGTCCGTCCGAAGCCCTTCAAGCGAGCAAGAGACAGGCCATGGGGCGCCTTCGGCGCGGGGGCCCGCTGCGCCGGCGGGGGCACCCCTGCGGGACGCGGGAGGAGGCGCCGCCTACAGGTGGTAGTTCGGCGCTTCCCGCGTGATCGCGACGTCGTGGGGGTGGGACTCCCTGAGGCCGCCGCCGGTGATGCGCATGAAGCGGGCTTCGGTGCGCAGCGAGTCGATGTCGGGCGCGCCGCAGTAGCCCATGCCGCTGCGCAGTCCGCCGACGAGCTGGTAGAGGACGTCGCCGACGGGTCCCTTGTAGGGCACGCGCCCCTCGATCCCCTCGGGGACGAGCTTGCGGCCCTCGGCCTCGTCCTGGAAATACCGGTCCGCCGACCCCTCCTCCATGGCGGAGAGGGAGCCCATGCCGCGGACGGTCTTGAAGCGGCGGCCCTCGAGGAGGAAGCTCTCACCGGGGCTCTCCTCGGTGCCGGCGAGGAGGGAGCCCATCATGGCGGCGTGGGCGCCGGCGGCGATGGACTTTACGATGTCGCCGGAGTAGCGGATCCCGCCATCGGCCACGACGGGCACGTCGCCTCCCGTACCCTTCACGGCCTCGATGATAGCGGTGAGCTGCGGCACGCCGACGCCGGTGACCACGCGGGTGGTGCAGATGCTGCCGGGCCCGATGCCCACCTTCACGGCGTCGGCGCCGCGCTCGATCAGGGCGCGGGCGCCGTCGGCGGTGGCGACGTTGCCGGCCATGATCTGGGCGTCGGGGAACTTCTCGCGGACGCGGGCGAGGGCGGAGAGGACGCCCTCGGAGTGGCCGTGCGCGGTATCGATGACCAGGAGGTCGCAGCCGGCCTCGAGGAGGCGGCCGGCCCGGGCCAGGTCGTTCTTCGAGGTCCCGATGGCCGCGCCCACGCGGAGCCGCCCGTGCTCGTCCTTGCAGGCGTCGGGGAAGGCCCGGCGCTTGAAGATGTCCTTGACGGTGATGAGCCCCCGGAGCATGCCGTCGTCGTCGACGACGGGGAGCTTCTCGATCCTGTGCTCGTGCAGCACTCTCTCGGCGTCCTCCAGGGAGGTGCCCACGGGGGCGGTGACCAGGTCCTCGCTGGTCATCACGCCGACGATGGGCCGGTCCAGGTCGCGCTCGAACTGGAGGTCGCGATTGGTGATGATCCCCACCAGCCGGCCCCCGTCCTCCACGATGGGGACGCCGCTGATGGAGAACTGGGACATGAGCTGGTGGGCGTCCCGGAGCGACGCGTCGGCGCCTAGGGTGATGGGGTTCATGATCATCCCGCTCTCGGAGCGCTTCACCCGGTCCACCTCCGCCGCCTGCCGGTCGACGGACATGTTCTTGTGGATGATGCCCATCCCCCCTTCCCGGGCCATGGCAATGGCCATCCGGGACTCCGTCACGGTGTCCATGGCCGCCGCCAGGAGCGGCATCCGCAGCTCGATGGTCCGCGTGAGCCTCGTCACCACCGACGTGTCCCGCGGGTGCACGCTGGAGTAGCGCGGCAGCAGAAGGACGTCATCGAACGTCAGCCCCACCCCGAGGATCCGCTCGGACCCCGAATCGCTCATGTCCTCACCCCCCTGATGCGCGACACCCGCGGACCGCCGCTCGGCGGCCCCGCGGGTGATGTTCGTCCCGTCTGCCCTGACTTTCCTCGTTCCATGGCGGAACCTACGGCGCGCCGCGGCGGGGTGTCAACCGCGGCCCGCCAGCCCCGTCGTACCCCGCCTACCGCCCCCCGAAAGACTCCAGCAGCCCGCGCACCGGACCGGGCAGCAGCGAGCCCAGATCCCCGACCGAGTCCATCAGCCGGTGCAGCTCCCCCCGGCTCCCGCCCCAGTGGGCCGCCAGCACCTCCGAGCCCGCCCCCAGCAGCAGCCGCCGGAGCACCAGCGCCAGCAGGAACAGGTCGTCCGTGAGCCCGAACACCCCGAGGAAGTCCGGCACCAGGTCCAGGGGAGAGACCACGTAGAGCAGCACCGCGACCACCAGCCCCCGGTCCACGAGCGACACCCGCCGGTCCCGCATCAGCCCCCCGAGCAGCCGCACCAGCGACGGCAGCAGCGGAACCAGCGTCCTGGCGAGACGCTTCCCGGGGCCCCGCGACGAACGGCGCCGCAGCTTCACGACTCCTCGCCCTGCAGGCGCCCGTTCTCCGAGTCCCCGGCCGATTCAGCCCCGCCGCCGGGACGCTCCGGGCCGGCGCTCCCGAACGGAGCCACCGAACGGGGCACCGTCGGAGGCGGGGGCGGAGCCGGTGTCGTCGGGTCCGGCCTCGCCGCAACCGCCGCCTTCCCGGCCGGCCCCGTGGAAGCGGCCGCGGGCTGGCCCTCCGGCGGCGTCGACACGAGGTCACGGCCGAGGTCCCGCACCCCCTCGAACATCTTCCCCGCCGTGCTCATGATCTTCATGGTCCCCTGCACCGCTCTCGGCGCCAGCGACCGCACTCGCATCTGGTCCTCCACCCGCTCCGCGAAGCGCTGGAACGCGTCCGGCTTCCGCGCCGCCGCAGCCGCGTACTTCGCCGCCAGGAACTCGATGTAGTCCAGCACCTGGTACAGCTGCTCGTCCGGCAGCGTGTCCAGCTGTCGGAGGATCCGCTTGCGCGTGACGTCTTCCATCGCCCTCCCTTTCGCTTTCGGTCCGGCCTTCCTTACGGGGCAAGCTAGTGTACTGACGCCGAAATGTCGTGACATTCGAACGCGGCTGCATCCCGCCTCGCGGCGTTGCTCGGGATCGGCATAGCGCTGCTATGCCTCACCCTCGCGCCTACCGCGGCGGCGCATCCACGTTCTCGATGTATACGGAATCTCGGCATCCGTACACTAGCACCCGTCCGGAGGGGCCAACACCTTGCCCCGCCTGCGCCCGGGCCCCAGCATTCGGCTCGAACTCGACCCGAACCTGATGCCGGATGAAGAAGACCCTCGCACTCCTCCTCGCCCTGGCCGCATGTTCCAACGGCCCCGGCGCAGGCCGCCCGGATTCCGACCGCGACCTCGCCCGCGCCCTCGGGACCATCACGCCTGCGGACATGATCCACC
>DATKBW010000146.1:0-2150 GCA_035513575.1 Longimicrobiales bacterium
GCGACCGGCCGGTCTTTCGGGGCCGCGCCGCTCACCCCTGGTCGAACTCCATGACCGGCCGGATCTCGATGGACCCCCGATCGGCGTTCGGCATCTTCGCCGCCCAGCGAATCGCCTCGTCCAGGTCCTTGCAGTCGATGATGTAATAGCCGCCGAGCTGTTCCCGGGTCTCGGCAAACGGCCCGTCCGTGGTCACCGGCTCGCCGTTCTTCACCCGGACGGTCGTGGCTGTCGACGTCGGATGCAGCGCTTCACCACCGTTCATCACGCCGGCCTTCCCCATCTCCTCCGTGTAGTCGAACCACCGCTGGAGGTCCCCCGGCTCGTTGTTCTCGTTCTCGTAGATCAGCAGCATGTAGCGCATGGTCCGGCCTCCATGGAAACGGAGTGTCGAGGACGGCCGCCCTGGCCGTCCTTTCACTCTCTACGAACGGATCCGCGCGGTTTCGACAGGGGGTGCGAGCGGGCGGCCGCCCCTCACGGCACCCTCCGCCGCAGCTCCTCGATCCACGCCGCCGCCGACGCGTCGCTGGGCGCACGCCAGTCCCCGCGCGGGGACAGGGACCCGCCGGAGCCCACCTTCGGTCCGTTGGGCATGGCGCTCCGCTTGAACTGGCTGGTCTCGAAGAAGCGGCGCAGGAAGACCTCGAGCCATTTCCGGATGGTCGGGAGGTCGTACTCGTGGCGAGCGGCTTCGGGGATCGCGTCCGGCCAGTGGCCGCGGGAGCGGTCGCGCCACGCCTCGTGGGCGAGATAAGCCACCTTGCTCGGCCGGAATCCGTAGCGGGACACGAAGTAGAGGTGGAAGTCCTGCAGCTCGTACGGCCCGACCACCGCTTCCGTGCTCTGCGACGGCCCATCCGCCGCGTCGCCGGGCACCAGCTCCGGCGAGATCTCGGTATTCAGGATGGAGAGGAGCGTGGCGTTCGCGTCGTCATCGAACTGCCCGGTGCCCACCGCCCAGCGGATGAGGTACTGGATGAGCGTCTTGGGCACGGACGCGTTCACGTTGTAGTGGGACATCTGGTCGCCCACCCCGTAGGTCGTCCATCCCAGCGCCAGCTCGCTCAGGTCGCCGGTCCCCACCACGAGACCGCCGTGGTGGTTGGCCAGCCGGAACAGGTGCGACGTCCGCTCCCCCGCCTGCACGTTCTCGAACGTCGTGTCGAACGTCTCCTCGCCCGCGGCATACGGGTGGCCGATGTCCGCCAGCATCTGCCGCGACGATGGCCGGATGTCGATCTCCGCCGCGCTCGCCCCGAGCGCCTCCATGAGCCGCCACGCGTTCGCCCTGGTCGCCTCACTGGTGGCGAACCCGGGCATCGTGTAGCCGAGGATGTTGGAGCGGGGATGGCCGAGGCGGTCCATGGCCTTCGCGCAGACGATCAGCGCCTGCGTGGAATCGAGCCCGCCCGAGACCCCGATGACCACCTTCTCGATCCCCGTGGCCCGCAACCGCTGCGTGAGCCCGTGGACCTGGATGTTGTACGCCTCGTAGCACCGGGCATCGCGTTCCCGGGCCTCGCTCGGGACGTACGGAAAACGGTCCAGCGGACGCAGCAGCGGGATAACCCCCGTGGGGGCGTCCAGGGTGAAGCGGACCCGTCGCATGGAGCGCACGGCGTCCAGGTGGTCGTGGACCGCGTCGTTGAAGGTGGTCATGCGCATGCGGTCCTGGGCCAGCCGCTCCAGGTCCAGGTCCGCGAGCACCACCTGCGGCTCCTCGCCGAACCGCGCCCCCTCCGCCAGGAGCTCGTCGTTCTCGTAGATCAGCGCGTGCCCGTCCCACGCGAGGTCCGTCGTGGACTCGCCCGCGCCGGCGGCGGCGTAGAGATACGCGGCGATGCACTTCCCGGACTGGGCGGCGCACAGGTCCCGCCGGTACTCGGCCTTGCCGATGATGATGTTGCTGGCGGAGAGATTCGCGAGCACGGTGGCGCCCGCCAGCGCCGCGTACGTGCTCGGCGGCACCGGCGCCCAGAGGTCCTCGCAGATCTCCACGTGGAGGGAGAAGTCCCGGATGTCCTCCGCGTCGAAGATCAGGTCCCGGCCGAACGGCACCCGCTCGCCCAGGAGGACGACCTCCCGGGAAACCGCGTCCCGCCCCGACGTGAACTGCCGCTTCTCGTAGAACTCGCGGTAGTTCGGGA
>DATKBW010000147.1:0-13395 GCA_035513575.1 Longimicrobiales bacterium
GGTCGCGGCCGGCTGGATCGATCCACCCGCAGCGGGGACGCTGAATCGTTCGTTCGCCACCGTAGGATTCGGGCTGGCGGCGGTTGCCATGATCCTGTGGGCCCTGGCAATGTGGCGGACGCGCTTCTCGCGCACGCTCGCCATTTTCGGTGCCGCAGTCGGCGCCTTCACCCTCGCCGGCCTTCTCCACGGTGCCGGCATCACGCTCCACGGGTTCGGTGGTCTGGTGATGCTTGCGTTCACCGTCTGGGTCGCATGGACCGGGATGGTCCTGAGGAGGCAGGCCGGGTAGAGGACCCAGCCCTGGAGTTCCAGCGTGAGACTGTCTGGAGAGGCGTGAGGTAATGGGACCAGACCAAAGCCCCGCTCGGCGCCGTAACGCCAAGCGGGGCGTCGAGTTACCATGGGCCTGGGTGGACTAGAACCACCGACCTCACGCTTATCAGGCGGTCACCCGCGGCCTCGGATCCCGATCACCTGCCGTGATTTCCCAGATGGACCGCGCGGTCTGCCGGGATCGTCAGTCCGAGGAAGGGGCAGCATCGTCGCTCCTTCTCGATGAAGCGGGCGACATCCATCAGCGCTTCCGACTCGAACACGAACGCGTACCCGTTCTCCAGTGGCCGGGTCTCCCGTGCGGAGTCGAACAGGCGACGGATGAGCTGGAAATGGCCGGGGCGCTCCTCGGCCGGGATGGCGCCGGGTACACAGGCCAGCGGCATGGAGGTCATCGTGGCGTCGAGGTGGCGGCCTGGCGATCCATGAGCCAGCCGTACGTCGCGCCGTAGACCAGATGGAGCAACAGCGTCGCGACCGCGATCTTCGGCGTCTGAGCGACGCCGAACAGCCCCCAGCCCAGGAACGGCAGCACGACGACCTGCATGATGAGCCACAGCAACACGCCGAGGCCGATCCCCTTCCAGACGGTGACCCGTCGAACCACCGCGGCGAACGCACCGCCCCAGAAGCCCCCATACCCGAGGTGGAGGATCACCGCGAGCGCCATCGTCGCGGGCTGCGGCAGCCCACCGCCGGTGAGCTTCCCGACGATCGCCGCCGGGATCGGCTTCGGCATGGGCGCCATCCCGCTGAGAATCCCCGCGATCATGAGCGCCGACATGGCGATCGTCGCGACGACGCCCCAGCCGAACCCTTTCCAGAATCTGTGTCCCTCCATCAGTCCCTCCCGTTCGAGTCTCACCCGACCGCGCTCCGCGGCCAGTACATGATCACCGCCACGCCCAGAGCGCAGAGCGCCGCGCCGGCGAGGTCCGCGCGGTCCGGAGCCCGCCCGTCGATCCACCACCCCCAGAGCACCGACAGCACCACGAATACGTCGCCATACGCCGCGTAGACGCCTGGGCGCTCACGCCGCACGCTCGCTGTCGCTCGCTGGCGAGCCGTGCAGGAGCGCGGCCAGATGGTTCAGCATGCGCTCGTTCACGCGGCAGTAGAGGAAGCGGCCGTGGCGAGCGCGCTCGATCACGCCGGCGTCCTCCAGCTCCTTCAGGTGGTGCGACAGCGTAGACGGCGCGATATCCACCAGCTCGCCCAGGTCGCCCACATTGCAGCTCGCGGGATCCAACCGGCAGTCGTCGGCCCGCTCACTCGTGCAGCAGGCGACGGCGCGGCTCAGCAGCGCCCGAACGATCGTCAGCCGGTGCGGGTGGCCCAGCGCACGGAAGGCACGGCTGAGATCGTCCTCCGTCAGGGTTCCGGAGTCGGCGTGTCCGGCCATCACCGGTCGCCTCCCCCTCCGCGATCCTCACCCGGCGCCAGCTGCACCGGGATCCGCACCGACGTCCCTGCCCACCGGACGACCAGGTCGGCCGACGACCGCCCCGTCCGGTCGAACCAGAACGTCAGCAGCTCGACCTGCGGCGGGGTTGTAGAGACCGGCACCAGCCCGGATCCCACGTCTGCGCTCCGGACCTCGTCGTCGATGGGCACTCCCCATCGACGCGTCTGCCCGTTGACGACGATCCGCCACTCGCGCTCCCCGGGCACGGCGTACAGGGTGTACCACCCCGGGTCCACCGTCACACCGGCGATGCTCGCCCGGACGGGAACGTGAATCGCCGTCGCCTCGTCCGCGCCCAGGCGCCAGGGGCGGCCGTACGGCACCAGCCGGCCCATGATCGGACGGCCCAGCTGCCGCGGACGGCTGTAGCAGACCTTCACCACGCCGTCATCCAGGGCTACGGCTGCCGAATCGAACGGGCTCGCCCGGAGCTCCAGATCGGCGCGCTCACCACGAACCCAGCACTCAGGCGGCGGATCCGTCTCCTGTGCTGCGTCGCTCTGGACACCCGCCTGCAGCAGGAGGACCACGGCGCTCGCTAGAACGCGGCAGGAAGAGCTCATCAGGTATCCCTCTCAGTTGAGCAACGGTTCGATTATTCTGCAAGTATCTAATCGGGAGCGCAACCCGCCGGATTCCCGACACGGGCGCCGTCAGCGGCCGCCGCTGTTGATTTAGGGCTGACTAACTTATAGTTTCGCCCAGGCGACGGAAACCACCAGGAGGAGCAGTGGACGAACCGCGTGATCGTGCGGCGAAAATCCGGTCAGCGCCTGCGCTGGGAGATGAGACCCTCGTAAGCGAAGGGCATCAACCGGTGCCTCCCGAAGGCGCACCCAGGGCGCGGCCGTTGTCGCGCCGGGACGTGCTGAAGGCGGGCGCGCTCACGGCGGCGGGGCTCGCGGCGGCCGGAGGTGCGGGCCGCCTCTGGAGCCAGGCGCCGGCAGGAGGAGCTCCGCAGGTCCTTCACCACAGCGGCCACGACGGGATGAACGCCCCGGTCGGTCGGATGGGGGACCGGTTCGACCCGGTGAGCTATCTGGACAGGTTCGATTACGGTCGGACCAGTACGCTGCCGGACGGGCGAACCCTGCGGGAGTACGAGATGGTCGCGATGGATCGGGAGATCGAGGTGGCCCCTGGCGTCTTCTTCCCCGCCTGGACGTACAACGGGCAGGTCCCGGGGCCGACGATCCGCTGCACGGAGGGAGACCGGCTGCGCATCCGGTTCAGCAACGCGGGCAGCCATCCCCACACGATCCATTTCCACGGGATCCACGCCGCGGACATGGACGGCGTCTTCGAGATCATCGAGCCGGGCGGCAGCTACGTGTACGAGTTCGACGCCGAGCCGTTCGGCCTGCACCTCTACCACTGCCACGCGCTCCCCCTCAAGCGACACATCCACAAGGGGCTCTACGGCGCGTTCATCGTCGACCCGCCCGGGGGGCGTCCGCCGGCCCGGGAGATGGTGATGGTGATGAACGGGTTCGACACGAACTTCGACGGGGAGAACGAAGTCTACGCCGTCAACACCGAGGCATTCGCCTACCAGACACGGCCGATCCGCCTGAAGCAGCACGAGCTGGCGCGTGTCTACCTCGTGAACCTCACCGAGTTCGACCTCCTCAACTCCTTCCACCTCCACGGCAACTTCTTCCGCAGCTACCGGACCGGTACGGACCTGGAGCGACACGAGTGGACGGATACGGTGGCGCTCTGCCAGGGCGAGCGGGCAGTTCTGGAGTTCGCCTTCAAGCACACCGGCCGCTTCATGTTCCACGCGCACCAGAGCGAGTTCGCCGAGCTGGGCTGGATGGGGGTCTTCGATGTGCAGGGGGCGACGAATGCCTGACGCTGCCCGAGCCCCCCGGCGGCCGCGCGAGCGGGTGGGCGAGGCGGTGGGCGCGACGCCGGCGAACGGCGACCCCGCTACCCCCGGTGAGAGTCACCCGCTTCGCCGGCTGCCGCTCTGGGTCCGCGGCGTCATCCCGCTCGTCCTGCTCGCGATCCTCCTCGCCGTGTTTTTCCGCTGGGGACCGCTGGGCCTCCTCGGCACGTCGTTCCCTCCCGTGGAGGAGCTCACGATCGAACGCGTCTGGATGCCCGAGCCCGGCATCATCCACGTGGCTGTCGTGAACGGCGGCCCCGAGCCGGTGACGGTCTCCCAGGTGCTGGTGGACGACGCGATGTGGAGCCACGCCCTGGATGGCGAGCGGACGATCGGTCGGCTGGAGAGCCGGACGCTGCGGATCCCCTATCCCTGGGTCGAAGGGGAGCCGCACGAGGTGAAGCTGCTCACGAGCACCGGGCTCACGTTCGACGCGACCGTGGATGTCGCCACACAGGCGCCCGCCATGAACGCCCGCTATCTGGGCATGTTCGCGCTCGTCGGTGCGTACGTCGGCGTGGTGCCCGTGCTGCTGGGCCTGCTGTGGCTGCCGTTCCTGCGCGGACTCGAGCGCCGCTGGGTCGATTTCTTCCTCGCCTTCACGCTGGGGCTCCTGGTGTTCCTCGGCGTGGATGCGCTGGTGGAATCCGCGGAGCTGTCCGCCGCGGTGCCTGGCGCGTTCATGGGCACCGGGCTGGTTCTCCTCGGTCTCGTCGGAACGCCCCTGCTCCTCGAGGCTGCCGGGGGTCTGCGTCGATCGGCGGCGCCCTCGGCGTTCCGGGTCGCGCTGCTCGTGGCCCTGGCGATCGGGCTCCACAACCTCGGCGAGGGGCTGGCCATCGGCGGGGCCTATGCTTCGGGTGCCGTCGCCCTGGGTACCTTCCTGGTTGTGGGATTCCTGATCCACAACACGACGGAAGGGCTCGCCATCGTCGCCCCCATGGCCCGCGAGCGCGTACGGATCCGCGCCCTGGCCGGGCTGGGGCTCCTCGCCGGCGCACCTACGATCCTGGGCGCATGGCTCGGAGGATTCGGCGCATCTCCGCTGTGGGCGACGCTGTTCCTGGCCATCGGCGCGGGAGCGGTGGCACAGGTGGTTCTCCAGCTCGCGCGCATGTTCCGCCGCGGCGACGGGCTCACCTCTCCTCTGAATGCCGCCGGGGTGCTCGCGGGGCTCGTCGTCATGTACGCCACGGGGCTGCTGGTCGCGGCCTGATTTTCGGACGCTGGCACGGGCGGCGGCCGGATGCCGGTCAGCGGCCCCCTACGACCACCGGTGAAGGCGGCATCTGGTCGGCCCTCTCGCTGGTGGAGCAGGGCGTCCTCGTAATCGACCCCACGCGGGCGCTCCGGAGCGGCTGGCCCCGCCCCCGGATCGCCCCCGCGCGGAGCCGCCGCGGCGTCAGCGGATGCGGGGATACCGGTTCTCGTAGCGGACCAGCGCCGTGGCCCGGCCCTGAGCGTCCACCTCGAAGCGCACGGTCTCGCCCGGCTGGTCATCGTCGCGAACGCGGCGGAACGTGTGGCCCTCGACGTGCTCGAGCCGGGTCAGCGCCCGGACGGGGTCGTCGGTGGGGAGGTAGAGGAGCGCGAGCCCGCCCTTCCAGCGCACGACGGCGGCCTCCCCACCCCATGGGAAGTAGTCGTAGCTGCCGAGGTAGCGGTCCAGGTCGGGGGCGGCGGGCGCCGGGGGCTGCCCGGTGGAGGCGGTCGCGCGAGTGGCGCGGCGGGCGGGCGCGGTCGCCGCGGCGGTGGTGGCCGCCGGGGTCGTCGCGCGGTCCCTCGTCGCCTCCTTCACCGCGGGCGCCACCAGGGCGTACATCCCCCGGGCGTACCTGGCGGTGTTCACGCCGCCGGCGTTGGCCATGAAGACGGTGGCGATGCGGTCGTCCATCTGGAGGAAGAGCTGGGTCTGGTAGCCGGGGCACCTGCCGCCATGGCCGACGAAGGTGGTCCCACCCATCCGGTAGACGCCGAAGCCGAGGCCCCGGTAGGTCTCGAACGACGGGTCGACGTAGTGCACCCGCTGCATCTCGTGGAGGGTGTGTGCGCGCAGCACCTCCTCCGTGTCGCCCCGGAGGCGGAACTGCCAGGCGGCGAAGCGGGCGAGGTCGAGGGCGTTGGACGAGAACCCGGCGGCAGGCGCGATCCCGCGGGCGTGGAAGAACGGGAGCGGTCGCCGCTCTCCCTCACGGCCCGGCGCGCCGAAGCCGGTGGCCAGCGCCTCGCCCCACAGCTCCTCGGGCATGTACGGGCGGGTATCGCGGAGGCCGAGGGGGTC
Organism: Longimicrobiales bacterium; assembly: GCA_035513575.1. Classification (GTDB taxonomy): domain Bacteria; phylum Gemmatimonadota; class Gemmatimonadetes; order Longimicrobiales; family RSA9; genus JAHWKI01. Next base: position 5,974 of record DATKBW010000147.1, read on the forward strand.
CAGGATCCGGCGCTGCACATAGTCCTCGTACGACATCCCGCTCCGCTCCCGCACGATCTCGCCGGCCAGCGTCAGCCCCAGGTTCGAGTACTGGTAGTAGCGCCACGCCGGGTAGAGCGTCTCCTGGTTGGCCAGCCCCGCGATGATCTCCTCCCGGGTCGGGAACCGGAAATCGGGCGCGCTCCAGTACGGGTGGTCCGACTCCCGGGGCAGCCCGGCCGCGTGGCTCAGGATCCCCGCCACGGTGACCGGCGCCGAGCCGGGGTGGGCGTCGGCGATCCGGAACCAGGGCAGGTGGCGGCCCACCGGGTCGGAGAGCGCCACCAGCCCCTCGTCGCGCAGCTGCATGACCGCGATGGCGGTGAACAGCTTGGACATGGAGCAGATGCTGTACAGGGTCTCGGGCGTGGCCGGGAGCCGCCGGTCGGGGTTCGCGAGGCCGTGGGCCCCGGCCCAGATCGTCTCCTGGTCGTGGACGATCGCCGCGGAGATCCCAGGGATCTGCTCGTAGGCGCGCATCCCCTCGAGCCACACATCCACCACCCGCAGCGCCTCGGCCACCCGCGGGTGATCGGCGACGTTCTGGGCGGGCGCCGGCGCCGCGACGGCGAGGACAGCGGCGACGGCGGCGGCCAGGGCGGCGAAGGCCGCGAGGTGCCTGGCCGTGGTGCGCATGGTCACAGGTTCGGGTTGTGGTCGCGTTCCCGCTGATCGATGGGGATGAACCGCCAGGTATCCGGGCCCAGGTGCCAGCGGTCGAAGCGCCGCTGGTCGGGGAGCCGTGCACCGGTGAGGAACAGCTCCTTGTCACGCTCCTCGTAGATGACGTCCAGCGTCACCGGGCCCACGAGGGGGCCGACGCCGTGCGACGCGCGCACGGCGTCGATGAGCGCGGCCGCGTCGCCGGCCGCGGCGCCCCTCACGATGAGCTCCGCCCGCACCAGGTTGTTCTCCTGCCAGGAAGCCACGTTCAGCGGCGACGACGGCCCCGGATACTTCTCCTGCACGTAGAACGTCTCGCCGCTGCCCTCTATGGACCGGAGTGGCAGGCGGCTCGCCTCCGCCGGATCGGCATCCACATACGCCTGGAACCGCGGGTGGGCCGTGTACTGGTTCCGCTGCGACCCCGCCTCGATGTCGAAGTAGTTGGGATCCTGCGGCGTGTACAGCGCCTGGTACGGTGCGTCTCCCTCCATCAGACCTTCCGCCGCATGGGTGGCCGCGGCGGGGTAGTCCCCCTGATAGAGATAGGCCTTGGCGATGGCCGAGTGCACGACCCTCTGCTGGTACTCGGTGGCATGGGGGAGCGCGGCCTCCATCTTCTCGATCGCAAGGTCGTACAGCTCGTTCGAGGGGATGAACGGACCCGCATCAATAGGTGCGCCGCCGACGTTCCTCTCCAGGCCCAGGTAGGTCGCCCCGAAGAACCGGGCGAGGCCGCCGTGGAAGAAGCCCACGAACTGGGCTTCGGTACTGACGGCCGCGTCGACGCCCTGGATCGCCGCGACCCGGCGGATGAGGTCGTCGGACACGAGCCGCAGCAGGCCGATGTTCGAGTTGATGTTCTCGACCTGGTAGTTGGTCAGCAGTGGCAGTCCGTTATTGATCTCCCCGAACTGGGGGAACACCGCCGTCGGCGTGCGCAGGTCGAAGATGAACTCGTCGGAAAGCCCGGCGACGTTGACGAACATGTCGTCCAACGTGTACGCCAGCTGCTGCCGCACACCGGTGATCAGGAAGGGCACCCGCGCCGGCGAATCCAGCTCCGAGTCCTCGATGACGTCGATGAACGGGTCCAGATCCGTGACATAGTCGCCGCACGACGGCAGCAGGACGAAGCACGGCATGGCAATCAGCAGCGTCTTCAATGTCCGTGTCATGACAGTATCCTTTCGCCGTCTCAGAACGAAACGTTGACCCAGAAATTCATGACCCGCGGGGGCGGCACGGTGCCGTAGTCGATCCCCCACGCGGTCGAGCGGGCGCCGTCCGCGTTCACCTCGAAATCACCGTCGTGGTACTGTGAGCGCCGCAGGATATTCTTGGCCGCCACGCCCAGCGTCATGCCCCGGACCCTGGACCCCAAGGGCGTGTAGCGGGCCAGCAGCTCGGTTGCGTCGTAGCTCAGGCTCAGCTCCCGGAGCACGAAGTAGTCGGCGTCGAATATGTAGTTGCCCCGATAGAACGGGTCCATCCGGGCGAACTCATGGGCCAGCTCCGTGTACTCGGGGGTGCCGGGGGTGAGCGGCTCGATGGCATCCCAGTCGACGGAGGTGATCCAGCCCCACTCGTCGTCGAGACCCAGGCGCGCCGCCATCTCCGCGAACGGGATGTACCCGCCGTTCCGGGCCGCGAACTGCCGGAAGATGCTGAACACCTGCTTGCCCAGCCCCCAGTCCGCCATGCCGTTCAGGGTGAAGTCCCTCAGGAACCGGAAGTTGAGGGCGAAGGACCCCGTATGGTCGGGGATCGGGTTGCCCAGGCGGACCCGGCCATCCGACTCCTCGACCCCGATGTAGCGGCCGTCCTCGTCGAAGCGGGCGCCCGTGGTCACCACCGCGTAGTACTCGTGCTTCGGCATCCCTTCCGCGATGGCGTTGACCTGGTAGTTGGCGATGATCGGACCCTCGCCGCCCAGATCGACCACCTCATTGGCCTGCCAGTTCCAGATCAGGTTGAAGCCCAGCCCGTAGCGCTCGGTACGGATGACGTCGCCGCCCAGCGCCGCCTCGATCCCATGGGCCCGGGCCTTCCCGATGTTGTAGGGAATGATGATGTTGCCGAACCCGGTGGAGGGCGCGTTCGGACGCCCGATGATGGAGTTCTCCGCGTTCTGCCTGAAGTACGTCGTCTCCAGCGACCACCGGTTGGCGATCTCCGTGTCGAGCCCCAGCTCGAGCTCCCTGATCCGCTCGGGCTCGAGGGCCGGGTTGCCCATCTGCGTGGGTATCGCGCCGGGCCCGAGCGCGGTGCCCATGGCGCCCCACAGGAGCCGCTTCGTGTCGCGCGGCCCCGGCAGCTGCCCGCTCTCGCCGTACGCGGCGCGCAGCTTGAAGATGTTGAAGAGGTCGGGCAGGATATCGAACTGATCCAGCCGCACCGCGAAGCTCGCCTGCGGGTAGATGATGGTTGGAGCGTCCTCACCCACTGCGCTGGCGAAGTCCTGGCGGAGTGAGAGGGTGGCGAAGTAGCGGTCCTGGTACGACGCTGTGTTGGTCGTGTAGATCCCGGCCTGCCGCTCCTGGAACTTGCCTTCCCACATGCCACGGTAGTCGGAGCCCGAGCTGATCTCGCTGATCAGCCCCGTGGCGAACTGCCGGTTCTCCACGCCCATGGACGTGACTTCCCGGTCGAACATCTGACTGCCCACCACCGAGGTAACGAACAGCTCGGGGACCGGCTCGTAGGAGTAGCTCCCCCGGAAGTCGTAGGTGTACTGCGTGTTCGACCGCTCGGCGATCCTCCGGCGCCCGCCGAACCCCATCCAGTACGCGAACTCCGGGGGATAGAACTCGTCCTGTCGGTGGTAGCTGTAGTCGACGCCGGCACTGCCGAAGAGGTCGAACCCCCGACCGACGTTCCACGTCACCTGGGTCGTCCCTGTCGTGCGGTTGTTGCGCGCGGGCGCGATGGTGGAAGCGATGGCCGTGCTGTCGTACCATTTCCACGCCCGGTCCACCATGATGGTGTTCCAGTGGGGTGACAGGACCGCGTCGTCGCTGTGGGGTCGCTCGATGTCGTTGCCGGAGAACCCCGCGTTGACCGATATCGAGAACCGGTCGTTGGGCGCGGCCGTGACATTCGCGCGGGCGGAGTTGCGCGTGTGGTGGTTGCGCGGCGTCACGCCCTCTTCGGACTTGTTCTGGTACGCGAAGAAGTACCGGAACAGGCCGGAGCCGCCCGACGCGTCGATGTTGTGCTCCTGGATGGTGCCGCTGCGGAGCAGGTTGTTGTACAGCCCGGCGTTCCTGTACAGGGCGGGGTCGTAATCGAAGGGCATCGTGTTCTGGCCGTAGCTGAGCTTGTAGTTGAACGCGACGCCGCTCTCCGCGCCGACCCCGTGACCCCCTTTCGTCGTGATGAGGACGACACCGTTGGAGGCGTTCGTGCCGTACATGGCCGCGGCCGCGGGACCCTTGAGCACCTCGATCGTCTCGATCTCACTGGGCGACAGGGAGAGCAGGTTCGAGTAGCCCTGTCCGCCGTTCCACAGCAGGTTCAGGTTCGAGTCGTCGATGCGCACGCCGTCCACGATGATGAGCGGCTGGCCATCGCCGTTCAGGCCGCCGCCGCCCCGGACGAAGAACCGGTATCCGCCGCCGGCATAGCCGGCCGCCGGATGGAGTTGGACCCCCGATATCTTCCCCGCCACCAGTTGATCGATACTGGTATAGAGCTGCTGCGCCGACAGCTCCTCCGCGGACACGCGCGCCACCGAGACCTCGGCCCGGGACCGGGATCGGCTCGAGGCGATGCCGGTGACGACGATCGCCTCCGACTGGAAGGGGTCCGGCGTCAGCGCGATCCGCAGGTTGCTCAGGTCGTCCGTCGGAGCGAGGACCTGGCGCCGCTCCCGGAAGCCGAGCATGGACACGACCAGGGTGAACTCGGTCCCCGGCGTGTACGACAGGGAGAAGCGGCCGTCGCGGCTCGTCGTCGTCACGACGGACGTGCCCTCGACCGTCACCGCGGCGCCCTGGAGCGGGGAGCCGCTCATCTGATCCACGACGACCCCCTGGATCGCCCGCACCTGGATGGCCAGCGGCCTCAACGGATCCCGCAGCGTCACGACGGGCCGCAGCTGCCCGGCGTGGGCCGGCGCGCCGTAGGACGCGAACGTCACCTGCCCCGAGAGCGCCGGCCTGAGCGACATCGGCCTCGGGATGAGGGCGATCTGTCCGCCTATCTCGGTATGGGCGAAGCGCGTGCCCGCCAGCAGCCGATCCAGCGCCTCGCCCACCGTCGCGCGCTCGCAGTCGCAGGTGACCGTCCGGTAGTCGGCTCGGAGCAGGCTGGGGCTGAACACCACGATGACGCCCGACGTCTCCGTCAGGCGGACCAGGGCCGCGTCGAGCGTGACGTCCCGGACGCTGAGCTCCGCCGGGCGCTCGAGCAGCGGCGTGGCGCGGACGCGGTTGTCGTGGAGCGCCATCTGCGCCTGGGCGTCCAGGGCGACGACCCAGGACACGCCGATCAGCGCCGTGAGGAGTCCTGGTGCGAGTCTCTGCCGGGAGATCATGGCTGCATTCCTCCGCTGGTGTTCGAAGGCTCCACGCGATAGTTCAACGACGTTCCGGACGCATCCGTACCCACCCGCTCCAGCTCCAGGCCCCGCGCGATGGTCACCGTGTCACCCACCCGGGTGCACTGGACCGACACGACGGCGCATACGATCAGCAGCACCTGTTCGAGCGTCCGGTCGGCGAACCAGCCCGTCACCGTGCGATCCGCCACATCCGGGTCGCCGAACTCGATCCGGACGCCGTAGACCTCCTCGATCTCGCGCGCCGCCTGGCCCAGGGGCGTCGACTGGAAGGCCAGGAAGTTCCCCACCCAGTCGACCATCTTGAACACGTCGGGGATCTTCACCGGCGGGACCAGCGTCCCGCCCAGCACGCGGGCCATCTCGCCGGCCTCCACCTCGGTGTGCCTGGCCCCCGCCGACAGGGCGACCCGCCCCTCCAGGACGACCAGACGCAGGTCCTCGCCGTCGATCTGGAGATCGAACCGCGTACCCAGCACGGTGACGGTCCCCGCTTCGGTGCGGATCCGGAACGGGCGCGCCTCGTCGGGCGCCACCGCCAGGTAGGCCCGCCCCTTCAGCGTCACCTCCCGCCGGTCCATCGTCCCCGACAGCAGCAGGCGGCTGCTCGGCGCGAGACGGATGACGCTCCCGTCCCGCAGCCCCACCGTGGCCGTCTCCGCGCTCCCCGTGACGAACTCGTCCGCGCCCTGCGCCAGGGGCGCCGCGGCCGGCTGGATGAGCAGCGTCGCCAGCACCCAGGTTCCGAGGCCCAGGACCGCGGTCGCCGCGGCGGCCGCCACGGGCACCTGCCACCACCGCGACCACCTCCGCCGGCGAGCCCTTCCGCGAGCCCGCGGCGGGGGGGACGAGAGGGGAACCACCTCGCGGTCCGCCCCCGGGTCGACGGCCCGGCGCCCCGCCATAATGTCCCCGATGGTGGGCGGCGGCCGGATCGCGATGTCGTCGCCACCCTCCGCCAGATCCCAGAGCGCCACGACGTCCCGGTAGTACCGCTCGTTCTCCGGCGACGCCGCCCGCCACGCGGCGAGCTCGCGAAGGTCCGCCTCGCCGGCCTCCGACTTCAGGGACGCGATGATGAGTTCGTTGATCCGCATGATGTCCGATGTGGGAAAGGTCGCTCGGCGCACGGCGGCGCGGCCGGGAGCGGCCACTCAAGCCCTGTAATGCACGGGCCCCGGATTCTTACCAATCCGGGCGGGGACGATCAGGGAAGGAACGATCAGGGAAGGTACGTCTGGAGCGCCTTGCGCAGCTCGGCCACGGCCATGCTCACGTGGTTGGACACCGTCTGGGGGGAGACGCCCATGGTCTCGGCGACCTCGGCGAGGGTCAGCCGGTGGTAGCGCCGCAGGACGAAGGCGTCACGGCGGCGGTCGGGGAGCGCGTCGAGCGCCTCCTGGAACGCCCGGTCCAGCTCCCGGCCGGCCGTCACCTCGAGGGGAGTCGGAACGGTCGGCCGGCGGCGAGCGACCTCGGGGGCCTTCCGCGCGTGGAGCTCTCCGATCCGCACCTCCTGGAGCGCGCGGTTCCGGACGATCCGGTAGAGGTAGGCCTGAGGGGTGCCGACCGGCTTCCAGCTCTTCCGCTCCTCCCACACCGTCAGGAACGCGTCCTGGACCGCGTCCTCCGCGACGTCCACCGAGTGGAGCAGCCGGACCGCGTACCGGACAAGCGGCTCCCAGTACCGGCCCACCAGCGCCTCCAGGGCGGAGGGGTCGCCGTCCCGGAGCGCCAGCATGAGGTCCATGTCGCCCGGACGAGGTCCGGGATCGGGCCTGGGTACGGTGTCGCGCTGAGCGGTCATCCGGTCTTGAACCTCGACCTGCTGCGGTGAGCCCTGCCTGAGCTCGGTGGCGCGTCTCGGGAAGATGGATGGCGTCTCGGGCAGGGGTTCCCGATGGATGCCGCTCGCCGTGGGGGTTTGTCAAGCGGGACCGGCGCGGCCCTCTGGGCCAGCCCGGACCGACTGCGGCGGGTACGTCGGGCACCCTTCCGCTCAGGCCAGCGCCGCGCAGCCGGGTGGGAAGGTCGCGGTCGAGCGAGCAAGTGCTAGCGTCCGAGCGACACGAACACCCCGATCGTCATGTACAGCCCGCTCCAATCGGCGACCATGCCGTCGCTGTCGGCACCGCAGCACAGCGTCTGGCTCCAGCCGG
>DATKBW010000148.1:0-9338 GCA_035513575.1 Longimicrobiales bacterium
CCATTTCCCCGGACGCTGATCACGCCCTCGCTGCCGATGAAGCGGAAGTGGGAGCCGCCGCCGCTGCCATCGACGAAGTTCGACTGGAGCGACAGCGTGAACGGCGCGTGGTGCTCCGTCTCCGGGTACTCGAACAGCCCCAGGATGACATCGGGGACATCGCGGCCGTCCTTCCAGAAGCGCAGCCCTCCGCGGGAGAAGATCGTTGTCGGGCCCACTGCGTCCAGGACCTTGTGGATTCCCGTGAAGAGGTGGACGAAGAGGTCGCCGGCGACGGCCGTGCCGTACTCCCGGTAGTTGCGCCACCGGAAGAACCGGACGGGGTCGAACGGCCGCCGCGGCGCGTCTCCCAGGAACGCCTCCCAGGCGATCTCCCGCTCGGTCACGTTCGGAGGGATCGAGTACTGCCAGGCGCCGATGGCCGAGTTGCGGTTGTACGCCGCCTCCACCTGGTTGACCTCGCCGATGGCGCCTGCGGCCAGGAGCTCCCGGATCTTCCCGAAAATCACGTCGCTGGCGTACTGGCTCCCGACCTGGAGGACCCGCCCCGTCCGCGCCTGCGCCTCGATGACCCGCGGCCCCTCCGCCAGCTCCTTCACCATCGGCTTCTCGAGGTAGACGTCCTTCCCCGCCTCCATGGCCGCGATCGCCATGCGCGCATGCCAGTGGTCCGGCACCGCGATGATGACCGCGTCCACGTCCGGACGGGCGAGGATCTCGCGGTAGTCCCGCGTGGTGGCCACACCCGGGCCGTAGACCTCTTTCACGTGTGCGAGACGCCCGTCGTAGGCATCCGCGGCGGCCACCAGCTCCACCCCCGGCACGCGCAGCGCCGTGTCGGTGTCGATGAAGCCGATGATGCCCATGCCAATCGTGGCCAGTCCGATGCGGTCGCTCGGCGCGGCCGGTCGAGCCGGCTCCCCCAAGGCGGGCTCGAGGATCTCGACGCGGCGGCCGCGGGCGAGCGCCGACGGCGCCAGCCCGGCCCCCACGGCGGACGTGCTGAGGATCCGGAGGAAATCGCGACGTGATCTGTTGGACATGACTCGGTACGGTGAAGGATCACGACCGGGAGCCTGTCCGAACACGTGCCGTGCACGTCGGGGCGAGCGCCCGGGTCTCGTCCTGTGGAGGTAGCGCTTCCGACCTCGCTATACAAGCCTCCGCTTGCGCTCACGACGACCGACACGGGGTCGGAGGGCGCGGTACAGCTCCTTCACCGGCCATGGCGATGGGGAACTGGCTGGCGGTAACCCAATGAGGCGGGGGTTCCGGAGGCGCTGGAGGACGAGGAACCGCTGGTGCGGGAGCATGCGGCTCCCGCGACGATCGTGGCGGTGGAACCGCGACACGTCCAAGCTGGAGCTGTCGCAGGAGGTCGGAAGGCCGCAGACGACCGAGGCTGCCGCGGCGTGGGGGTGTTCCCGATAGCGAGCCGGCTCCCCGCGCCGCAGGTTGATCCGCACACCGAATGCAGGAGGTCCCCATGAACAGCGTCTCCAGCAGCCCCATGGTTCGCGGCACCTGCTCCCTGAGCTTGACCCTCTTCGTCGGCGCCGTGGCGGCGTGCGCGGGCGGGGTCGATGAGGCCGCCGTCGTAGACGACGACACCCGCGCCCGCGTCGTCGCCGCCGCCAGCCCCGCCGCCAGCCATCTCGCCGGGACCCTGAGCGGTGAGCTCATGGCCGCCGTCAGGGAGGGCGGCCCCGCCCACGCCATCGGCTTCTGCGCCAACGAGGCGCTGGAGCTCACCGGCCGGGTCGCCGCCGAGATGGGCGAGGGCTGGCAGGTGAAACGGACCGCGCGGCGGACCCGCAACCCCGCCAATGCGCCCGACGAACTGGAAGCCGACGCACTGGATCGGTTCCACGCCGCCGAAGCGGAAGGCGCCGGCCTCGAGGAGCTGGTTCAGCGTACGCCCGAGGGGGACTACCGGTACTACCGCCCCCTTCGGATCGCGCCCCTGTGCGTGGAATGCCACGGCGGGCGGGACGCGATGCAGCCCGCGGTACTCGAGGCCCTCGACGCGCGCTACCCGGCTGACCAGGCCACGGGCTACACGGAAGGGGAGTTGCGCGGTCTGATCCGGATCACGGTCCCGGCCGCCGCCATCGAGGAAGGTTGAACGCCCGCTCCTGTGGCGCGGCCCTCGGGTCCTGACCGTTCAACGCGCGACGAACGGCTTCTACGAAGCGGGACATCTTCCAGCGTGAAGCACGTCCCGTCGGATGTGCGCGACGATTCTGGCGGCATCATCCTTTACGCCGAGAAGAATGCCGCTGCTGCGCTTCGAGAGCCACGGATGACCGATGAAGTAGAGACCCGGTGACTCCGTGATTCCGCCGTGGTGTCGGGGTCGACCGTGCTGGTCGAACACGTCGACATCCACCCAGCTCCAGTCGGCATCGAAGCCGGTGCACCAGATGATACAGGCGATTCCGGCATCGCGGAGATCCAGCTCCAGGCATTCGTCCGAGCCGTTCAGGTCCGGCAATGATGGTTCGCCGGGATCCGGGGTCGCTGGCTCGGCAGCAATGCCCCGGCTGTCGATCCATTCGTCCATTGCGGCCTTGAACGACCGGGACTTTTCGTCGCCGAAGGTGATGGACTCGAGGAGATCCCCCGCCAGGGTGATCGTGGCGCCACGGACGTCGGTCACGCGGCCGAGCAACGTGGCCCCGTCACGAGCGAGCGACTGGAGACTGACCGTATGGCCACCGTTCGTCCCGGAGACCTGTGGTTGGGCAGCGAACCGGGCGGACGGCTCTTCCAGCTCCTCCACTCCGACATCGAGGAAGCCCATGTCCCGCCACCAGGCCACGACGTCCCGACCGCGGTAGACGCGTGGCACGCGGGCGACGCGGCTGGCACAGAGGAACACGTTCCGGCCTGCCGCGAGGAGATCTTCGGCGATCTGGGCCCCGGACTGACCACTTCCCACCACCACCACCGCGCCGGCCGGAAGGACATCCGCGTTTCTGAACTCCCCCGCGGAGATGCTCAGGATGTCCTTCGGCAGCCGGCCGGCAACAGCCGGGACCCTGGGTCGGCTCATGCTTCCGCTCGCGAGCACCACCGCTCTCGCCCGGATGTTCCGCCGGCTGGTGCGCACCTCATACACACCCGTCGGGCCTCTCTCGACGGCGCTCACGGGAGTATGCTGCTCTACAGGAAGATCGAAGCGGCGAACGTATCGCTCGAAGTACGAGACCAGCTCGTCCCGATGCCCGAATCCGTCAGGATCATCCTCGTGGAATTCCAGGCCCGGCAGGCTGTTGCACCAGTTGGGCGTGTTGAGGCAGAACGAGTCCCAGCGCTGCGACCGCCACGACTCGCCGATGGCACCGCGCTCCAGGACCACGTGGTGCACGCGAGCTTCCTCGAGGAGCCAGCTCACGGCCAGACCTCCCTGACCCGCACCGATCACCGCTACTTCGACCGTCGCATCCATGGCCCAGCTTTCTGCCCTCATCATGGGGGCGGTCGGGAAGCCCCCGGCGAACTGGCGCTCACCAGCGGCGCGCGGAGCGGGCGGTCAGGTGCAACGCCTCGCCAGAGAATGTAACGGGCGCTATCAGCGAGCGGGCATTTCATCTCAGCCGATCGGCGCCCTGATCCCCCTCCACTTCCATTCCTCGACGATCCGAGGGTCGGCCTCCTTGATGAGCAGCGCGGCCGTGATCCGCTAACTCCTTTTTTTACTGCCGGTTCCACGACCGGTTCGAAACGAAATGCGGATGGTGCGCTCAACCGACGCATCACCCAGGAGGTGTGCCCCTGGAACTCCGGCGCCTCCCGCGGCCACTGCTTCACCGGTTGATCCCCCCACCAGGGCTGTCGCCCGGAACCGGAAGGTGCTATAATTAAACGTCGCGTTACTAAAGCGACTTATAATTACGTCTGGCGTAACCCCAGAGGCGCGGACAATGCAGGCATGATTCGCTTTCGTCTCGATGAGATCCTGAAGCAGAAGGAGTGGACGCCGTACCGTCTGTCGCTGGAGACGGGTCTTACGGTGCCCACGGCGTACCGACTGGCGGACCCGCGGCAGCGGTTCGGACGGTTCAGGACGGACACGCTGGACCGGCTCTGCCGTGCTTTGGACGTACAACCCGGCGACCTGCTGGAATGGGTCCCGGGAGAGCGGGATGAGCGGCGCCCCGTGGCGGGCCGCCGGAGAGCATCCGGCTGAACCCTGGAGGGATGCGAATGGTCTCACGACGCAAGCCCCGGCGGAACGGCGGCAAGGTGGAGATGACGCGAGCGGAGGCGCTGCTCAAGGCGGGGGCGCTCCAGAAAGCCATCCTCAACAGCGCGAACTTCTCGAGCATCGCCACCGACGCGGAAGGCGTGATCCAGGTCTTCAACACGGGCGCGGAGTGGATGCTGGGATACGCGGCGGCCGACGTGACCAACAGGATCACGCCGGCGGACATCTCGGACCCCCAGGAGCTGATCCGGCGGGCGGCCTCGCTGAGCCTGGAGTTCAGCACACCGATCGCGCCCGGCTTCGAGGCGCTGGTGTTCAAGGCGTCGCGCGGCATCGAGGACATCTACGAGCTGACCTACATCCGCAAGGATGGCAGCCGCTTCCCCGCGGTGGTCTCGGTGACGGCGCTGCGCGACCGGGAGGACGCGATCATCGGATACCTGCTGATCGGCACGGACAACACGGCGCGCCAGCGAGTGGAGGAGGAGCGCATGAAGCTGGATCAGCGGCTGCGCGACCAGCACTTCTACACGCGCTCGCTGATCGAGTCGAACATCGATGCCCTCATGACCACCGACCCGCGCGGCATCATCACGGACGTCAACAAGCAGACGGAGGCGCTGACCGGCCGGACGCGCGACGAGCTGATCGGCGCGCCGTTCAAGGGCTGCTTCACGGACCCGGTGCGGGCGGAGGCCGGGATCAACCGGGTGCTGCTCGAGGGCAAGGTCACGGACTACGAGCTGACGGCGCGAGCCCGCGACGGCACCCTGACGGTGGTCTCCTACAATGCCAGCACGTTCCACGACCGCGATCGCCAGCTGCAGGGGGTGTTCGCGTCCGCACGGGACATGACGGAGCTGAAGCGCTACGAGCAGACGCTCCAGCGCACGAACGTGGAGTTGGAGGAGGCGAGCCGGATGAAGTCCGAGTTCCTCGCCAACATGTCCCACGAGCTGAGGACGCCGCTCAACGCCATCATCGGCTTCTCCGAGCTGATGAAGGACGGCCTGGTCGGCGGGCTGTCGGAGCAGCAGGAGCGCTTCGTCGCCGACATCTTCAGCAGCGGTCAGCACCTGCTCTCCCTCATCAACGATATCCTGGACCTGTCGAAGGTGGAGGCCGGCAAGATGGAGCTGGACCTGGAGCCGATGTCGATCGCGGCGCTGCTCGGCGACAGCCTCTCGATCATCCGGGAGAAGGCCGCGCAGCGGCACATCCGCCTGGAGCTGGACGCCGACCGTGAGCTGGGCACCATCGAGGTCGACGCGCGGAAGGTGAAGCAGGTCCTCTACAACCTGCTGTCGAACGCGGTGAAGTTCAGCAACGACGGCGGCCGGGTGGTGCTGCGTGCCCACCGCGTCGGCGCCGAGGACGTCGGCCGGCGGGCCGGCTCCTGGGCGGGCCGCAGCTTCGCGGCCGCGGACAGCGACTTTTCGGAGTTCCTCCGGATCACCGTCAGCGACGAGGGCGTGGGCATCTCCGAGGAGGGCCTGCACCGCCTCTTCCAGCCGTTCACCCAGATCGACAGCGGCCTTGCGCGGAAGTTCGAGGGCACGGGTCTGGGCCTGGCGATGGTGAAGCAGCTCGCCGAGCTGCACGGCGGCGCGGTCGCGATGCAGAGCGCGGAGGGGGAGGGCTCTATCTTCACGGTGTGGCTCCCCATGCAGGCGCCGGGCAGCGAATCGACGCGGGCACGCCCCGCAGGGCCGGCCTCCATCGAGCTGGCGGTCGGCGTCCGCACGGCTCTCGTCGTGGAGGACGACCCCAAGTCCGCCGAGCTCATCCGCACCCAGCTCGAGGGGGAGGGCTTCACGGTGGTGCACGCCCTCACCGCGGAGGAGGGCCTCGTCCTCGCGCGGCAGCAGCCGCTGTCGCTCATCACGCTCGACATCATGCTTCCCGACATGGACGGCTGGGAATTCCTCGCCCTCCTGAAGGAGACGGCCGAGCTGCGGCGCATCCCGGTGGTGATCGTCTCCGTCGTCGCCGACGCCACCAAGGGCTTCGCCCTGGGCGCCGCGGCCGTCATGCAGAAGCCGGTCTCGCGCCAGCAGCTGGTCGACGCCCTTGCGGACCTCGGCATGGTGCCGCTGCCGGAGGGCGAATCGCTCAGCATCCTGATCGTCGACGACGATCCGGCCTCCGTCGAGCTGATCGCCGAGGGAGTCCTGGGACTGGCCGACACGGTGCTGCGCGCGTCCGGTGGCCGCGAGGCCATCGAGATCGCGCGCCGCGAGATCCCCGACGCCATCATCCTCGACCTGCTGATGCCGGACGTGAACGGCTTCGACGTCGTGGTCGCGCTCCAGGAGCGGCCCGAGACCGCGAGCATCCCGATCCTCATCATTACGGCCATGCAGGTGAGTGCCGCCGATCGCGCCAGGTTGAACGGCTATGTCACGGCCATCATGGGAAAGGATGACGTCGGCCCGGGCCAGCTCACCGACGAGGTCCGCCGGGCGATGGCGGGCCGAAAGCAGGTGGCATGATGGCGCGCGTCCTGGTCATCGAGGACAACGTGAGCAACATGAAGCTGGCGACGTTCCTGCTGGAGTCCGCAGGACACAGCGTGCTCGCCGCCACCGATGCGGAGGCGGGCCTCGCGACGGCGAAGGAGGAGCGGCCCGACCTCGTGCTCATGGATATCCAGCTGCCGGGCATGGACGGGCTCCAGGCCACCGCGCTGCTCAAGGCGCGTCCGGAGACACGCTCGATCCCGGTCGTCGCGCTCACGGCCCTGGCCATGAAGGGGGACGCCGAGCGCATCCACTTGGCCGGCTGCGACGGCTACATAGCCAAGCCGATGGCGTACCGGGAGTTCCTGGCCACGGTCGGCCGGTTCCTGCCCGGGGCGGCGCCGTAGCCGCCCGCCGCCGCCGGAGCCGCCGTCAGCGTTCTTCCAGCGAGACCCCGCGGTAGTAGTACTTCGGGATCTCCTCGTACGTGGCGCCCTTCTCGGCCATCCCCACGGCGCCGGTCTGCGACATTCCGACGCCGTGGCCCCAGCCGCCGCCGTCACTGTGGAACGAGAGGGTGGAATGCGTCACCTGCGGCGTGGGTCAGGTCGACGTAGTGAGTCCTCGCGCCATGCGTTGATGTACGGGAGGGAAGAACCCGACACGGAGCGCGCGAAACGACGAAGCCCACGAAGTAACCAAAGAAATTGGCGCCGGGTCTCGCTGGCTTGCTGGGCACCGGCGGCCTCCGTGGGCTTCGTGCGCTCCGCGTCACTCTGTCAACGTTCGTCGTACCCCCACCAGGTTTGCCTGGTGGGGACAGACCGCTCCACGAGCTCGCGGCGAAGCTCCGTGAGCTCGTCCACGTTCAGCTCGACGAAGAGGCGCGCCCTGTCCCTGGCTTTTCATGGTCTGCTCTGTCATTCCGGCTCCGGATCCGGCCAACGCCTCGTCGGCCGCCCCGTCGTCGTGGCGGCCGCACCAATAAAGCTCAGATTTTCTCGGGATGGAGTCCCGCAGCGGACGTTTTCGACCACGTCCAGCGGTCTCCAGGCTTACGAACGTACTCACGGATGACGTACCCCCACGGAATCGCAAGCGAGAAGATCACGAGCCCCATGAGGTTGGCGAACCACGTCTCGCGAAACGCCCCCTCGAGTTGACCGGAGCCCCGCAGCTGGAGTCCGATTGTCACCAGCCAGGTCGTCTTCCAGATCAACTCGAACAGGAGCAGCGGGAGCATCTTCAACGGGTAGCGCAACCCGAGCAGGGCAAGCAATGCGACTGTGCCCAGCAAGCACCACGTGACGCCGCGGAAGTGCTCGGCGGTTTCGGGCGCATCGAGAAGGAGTGGCCAGATCATGGCGCCTACGCCCACGACGATCAGGAGGTACGTGGCACGCAGGAGATAGAGCCGGAAGATCGAGACCTCGTTCATCGGACCTCGGGATTCTCAAGGTGGGCGAGCGACGGGAGACTGGTCCTTCTACGAAGAAAGAGGATGTGCGGTTTCCCACCGTGAGGTCCGGGTCGCGGGCGGCGGCGGTCCGCGCGCTGCGGGCGGCGCTGGAGGAAGAGGAGCCGCTTCGAGCTCAGCCTTCGTCGTCTGAAGGCGGGGCGCGAAGCGGGCTCGCCTCGGTACCGCCGGGCACGTACGCAAGTCGCGCGACCCGTCGTCCCTCCATGGCGACCACCCGCAAAACTCCCTCGGGCACGGCCACCTCGTCGCCCACCCCGGGGACCCGCCCGAGTGTCCCGAACACGAAACCGCCGGCGGTGTCGTAGTCCTCCTCCGGCAGGGAGAGGTCGAGGCGCTCATTGACCTCCGCAACCAGGGTAGCGCCATCGAAGTGTGTTTCACCGTCGGGCATCCCTTCGAACGGCTGCGGCTCCAGCTCGTGCTCGTCCTGGATCTCGCCCACGATCTCCTCGATCAGGTCCTCGAGGGTGACCAGGCCGGCGGTCCCTCCAAACTCGTCCAGCACGATGGCCATCTTGATCCGCCGCTGGCGCATCTCCTGGATCTGCTCTTCCACCGGTTTCGAGGCGGGGACGAAGGTCGGCGCCCGCATCACGTCCCGGAGCGTGGCGCCGCCATCCAGCTGGGCCTTCCACAGGTCGCGCGCCAGGACGACCCCCGTGACCTCATCGAGGGTCCGTTCATAGACGGGGAGTCGGAGGCGACCGGTGTCGAGCATCACGTGCTGCGCCTCCTCCAGCGTGGCGGTGGCCGGTATGGCCACGATCTGCGTGCGTGGCGTCATGACCTGTCCCACCAGCACCTCGTCCAGGTTCATGACGTTGGTCATGACCCGCCACTCGGCCTGGTCGATCGCCCCCTCGCGGCGGCCGATCTCGGCCAGGACCTCCAGCTCGGCGCGGCTCACCGTGCTCCGCTCCTGGTTTCGCGGCGTGATCAGGCGGTTGAACCAGGCCAGCGGGACGAGGATCGGCTTCATCAGCAGGATCATCCATCGCAGGACGAGGGCAGTGATCGGCGCCAGCTTCTGCCACCAGGTTGCGCCCAGCGTCTTCGGAATGATCTCGGAGAAAATCAGGATCAGCAGGGTGAGCACCGCGGAGAACGCCGCGATCCAGCGGTCCCCGAACACCTCCAGCGCAATGGCCCCCGCCATGGCCGCCCCGACCGTGTGGGAGATGGTGTTGAG
>DATKBW010000149.1:0-6141 GCA_035513575.1 Longimicrobiales bacterium
CGACGGGTGAGCGGCCGACGCATTTCCGCCGGCGGGCGGCCGACGCATTTCCGCCGGCGGGCGACGTCCCGGCTGAAGTCTGGCACTGCCGACGCCGCTCGTTCTCCTTTCACGTCGGGATTCGGCGTCGGAGCGACACAGAATGCGGAGGCGCGGTGGCGCGTGCAGCCCCGACGTCGCTCAGCGCCGTGGATCGAGAACAGAAGGATGACGAGGGGCAGGAATTCTCGACTCACGCCGCCGCAGGGAGCCGGGGCCCCGCGGATCGACGGCTCGCGAGCCACGATCAGGCTGCCGGACCGTTCCCACTGTCGCATCAACTCGGAATGAGGACATGCTAGGGCGCCGGTTCTCCACAGGCGGTCGTGGAAAACCCGGCGCGGAGCGTGTAAAGGTCGTCGAAAACGTGGAGTCCGTGGTGAATTCCAGCTGTTACAAACGGCTAAGTCGGAGTGGCGGAACGGGATGCCGGGATGGCCGGTTGCGGGGTTTGGTCAATTTCCGGCCATGATCACGTAAGTTGTTGCTGTATAATGCGTTGCGAAATTCGGTAAGACCCTTGACCCGGGAGGCCGCGGGGCCCAAATTGATTCTCACGACGGCGGCGGTACCGCGACCCAGGAACCACCGTTCGTCAGCCTCCGAAAGGGACGCTTTTCGTGAGGCCGCTCGCCAGAGGTTCGGCAAAGGTGAGCCCGCTGCGAGGTTACTGGCCGTAGCGGACGCCCCGGAGGCCAGGGGCAGCGTGGTCGCGGGTCGCGCGACGACGACTAAAGGGAGCGAGATCGGGCGTGCCAATGGGCACCGCCACCGAAACGAGAATCTCACACCCGCCAGTGGGTAAGGACCCCCGGGAAACGGTTCGACCGGACCCGGGGGTTCTTGCATCCATCGGTTGCCCGCTTCCTCTCCGAGCCGCAGGATACGGCCGATGATCAGCCGACCTCGGCCGCTGGACCCCCCGCCCGGACCGTCGCCCGGACCACCCCCGCTCGCGCGTGTGGTCCTCCTGGCGGGCATGCTGCTCCCCATCGGTTCCGCTCCGCTGGCCGGAGGGACCCTGGCCGGCGGGGCCCGCGCGGACCGTGCCGCCCTGTCGTCCCCGCGGCCGGACGTCCGTATGGATCAGGAACCCGTGGTGGCCGACTCGCCGCGGGTGTTCCTGCTGACCTTCGGCCCGGGAGCGGCGGTCTGGGAGCGGTTCGGCCACAACGCGCTGTGGATCCACGACCCCGTGGCCGGGACGGACATCGCCTACCATTACGGGCTGTTCGACATGAGCGAGGAGGGCTTCCTCCTGGAGTTCCTGCGGGGCCGCATGTCGTACGCGATGGGGTCGGCGGACGCGCTGCGGCTCGTGGACGCGTACCGTCACGATGGCCGTTCCACCACGATCCAGGAGCTGGCGATCCCGGCCGCGGGGGTCAAGGCGATGCAGGAGTTCCTCGAGTGGAACCTGCGTCCCGAGAACCGCGTGTACCGGTACGACTACTTCCGGGACAACTGCTCCACGCGGATCCGGGACGTCCTGGACGGCGCGCTGGAGGGGACGCTGTCGGCGGCGCTCCGGGCCAGGGCCACGCCGATCACCTGGCGCGCCGAGGCGCTGGCGCTGACGGCGGAGGACGAGCTCCTCACCGCCGGGATGGACCTCGGCCTCGGCCCGCTCGCCGATCGCGACATCAGCCGCTGGGAGCTGGCGTTCATCCCCATGCGCCTGCGCGACGACATCCGGGCGCTGACGGTCGAGCGCGGGGAAGCCCGCGTGCCCCTGGTGGTCATGGAGCGGGAGCTCCCGGCCGCGGGGGCGGCGGACGAGAGCCTGGCGGTGCCGGGCGGCGCCATCGACGCGCGGGTCGCCTGGATGCTCCTGCTGGGGCTCCTCGGAGCGGCACTGTTCGCGGCCCTGGGCTGGCTGGCCACGCAGGGACGGGAGGCCGGACCCGCGCGGAGGGTGGCGCGGTGGACGCTGGCCGTCGCGGGATCGTTCTGGGGCCTCCTGGCCGGGGTCCTGGGCCTCATCCTCCTGGCGCTCTGGACGCTCACGGACCACGAGTTCGCCCACGCCAACGAGAACCTCTTCCAGGTCAATCCCCTGGCCCTGGCGCTGGCCGTCCTCGTCCCGCTGGCGGTGGCCGGCCGGGCCACACGGGCGGCGTTCATCACGGCCGGGGTGCTGGCGGCGCTGTCCGCCGTCGGGGCGCTCCTCCACCCCCTGCCCCTCACCCCGCAGGACAACCTGGCCGTGATCGCCCTGGCCTTCCCCGTCCACCTCGGTCTTCTCTACGCGCTGTCGCGCCTGCCGCGCCGCGGGGGCTGAGAGGCGGGAAGAGGACAGCGGGGGCTCAGCTCAGCGTGATCATGAGAAAGCCGGCGAGCATGACGGCCGCGCCGACCAGGCGCTCGCGGACGTTCTCTTCGCGGAAGAGGGCGTGACCGAGGAGCACGCCGAAGAGGGTGCTGGTGCGCTTCACGGCGATGACGAACGCGGCGAGGGTCATCATGAGGGCCGTCATCTGGGCGGCAGCGCCGATGGCGGTGAAGATGCCGGCGAAGAGGATGGCCGGCGCGGCGCCGCGGGGTCCGCGGGAGGGGACGGCCCGGCGTCGCCGGGCGGTTCCACGAGCCCGGAGGAAGGCCACGGGCAGGAGGAAGCCGGCGGTGACGGCGTGGATCGCGGCGGCCCAGAAGAGGGGGTCCGATGCGCCCGTGCCGACCTTGTCGTACGCCGCCGAGATGCTGTAGAGGAAGGCGACGACGAGCATGGTCCGGGCGCCCGGGTCGCGGACCAGGACGCGGAAGGGCGCGAGGGGGCCGGCGCGGACCTCGGAAACGGAGAGGAGATATGCGCCGGCGACGATCACGGCGACGCCCGCGATGCCGAGGGGCCCCGGCAGCTCGCCGAGGACCACGGCGCCGGTCGCCAGCATGAACAGCGGCGTGAGGCTGGTCACGGGCGCGACGAGGGAGAGGTCGGAGCGCTGGAGCGCGAGGACGAGGAGCGGAGTCGCCAGGGCGTTGATGCCGCCGGAGACCGCGAGGGCGGTCCAGAAGGCCGGCCCGAGTGCCGGGAGGCCGCGGGCCAGGACGACGGCGCCGATGGCGACGGCCGGCACCGCGGCGACCCCGAGCGCGACCGCGACCGGGTCCGCGCGGCGCGTGGCGTGCTTGGACGCGACATCGCGGAGCGCCGTGCAGATGGCGGTGAGGAGTGCGAGGGCGATCCACATCGGCGCGGCCGGTGGCAAGAACGGGACCCGGTGCGGAGCCCGGTGCCGAGCGGGTACCCGGACGCGGGTGGCGCCGTTAGGTTTGGCGGCCTCGAAGCAGCCGTTTCCTTGCGCCAGGACACTCATGCCCCGCTCCCGTCCGGTTCCCCGGTCGCTCCGGCTCGTCGATGTGCTCGCCCTGGTGCTCTTCCTGTCGGGCGCCGGCCTCTACGCGCGGTCGTGGCTCGGGATGCGGGAGCTGAGGGACCGGGCGGCGGACGCGGACGCGGGCGCGCCGCTGTTCGCTGCGATGGCGCGGTTCGACCACTTCTGGATGCTGTCGCGGATCGGGGTCTGGCTGGTGATGGCGGCGGTGGGCGTGGCCGTGCTGGCGGCCGTCGCGGCCGTCATCCACGACCGACGCGAGCAAATCCCCGCGTCGTGAGCGGTCAGTCCTCCTCCGTCCCGATGGCGCGGTAGCGCCGGGGCCCGTTCAGCGACCACACCGGCTGGACCGACTCGAGGACGTCCAGCCGGTCCACCGCCGCCTCCTCGGGCATCCCCGTGGCGTCGGCGATCTCCCCGGCGGTGAGCCCCGTGTGGTGACCGGACAGGGCGTCCAGCACCAGCGCCGCCTCGAGGCCGCGGCGCAACGCCAGCTCGCGGTCGGACGCCTCCTCGCCGCCCAGCTCATCCGCGGCAATGGTCGCCTCGTACGTCCGGTCGTTTTTCGGGTCCGCGTTGCGGAACCGCACCGGCCTGTCCCCGGGGACGTCGGGGATGGCGGCTTCCCAGTCGCGGTCGAGATGATGGAAGGTCACGCGGTCCATGGGTGGTCCTCCGTGCAGCAGTCGTCCTGTTCGATCCGGTCTTCCCCGGCGACGATCTCCTTCCCTGCAATGGCCGATCCACATTTCCGCCGGGCGCCAGACCCCCGCGCCCGGAGCGGCCGCGCGCGCTGGCACGGCGCTTGTACCTGTGCCGGTGGGGACTTCCGCTGAACCGATTCGAGGGGTGACGAGATGGCAGGACGGAAGACGAAGATCGTCGGCGCGGCGACTGTGGCCACGGTCGCCGGGCTGGCAGGGCTGGCGGTGGCGCGGCGCCGGGGCTCGGAGCCGTCGGAGCCGTCGGTCTGGCACGTGCGGCCGGGCCAGGACGGATGGCTCGTGGGCCGGGACGGCGGGCCGGAGAGCAGGCACGGGACCAAGAAGGACGCGATCAGCGCGGGCCGGAAGCTGGCGAGCGAGCGCGCCCCGAGCGTCCTGGTCCTCCATTACGCGGACGGGGGCGAGCAGCGGCGGCTGACGTACGAAGCCGGCTGACACGCGAGCGGCCGGCCCCGGTGCGGCCGCTCCTGTAGCCCCTCCTTTCAGACAGCCGTGACACCGCTGCCGGGACGTTTCCCGGCCGCGTCACCCTTCCTCGCCCCCCCGCTGCGTCGCGGCGGGTCGTGCCGCTACCTTACCGGATGACGACTCTGATCACCGGAGGAGATACATGGCACTGCGACGCTCCAGGACACCCTCTCGGGACGCCGACCGCGCTCCCCGTCCGGCCCCCGGCGGCGGCCGGCCCGGCGCCACGGGGGACTCCCTCATCGCCGCCGGAATGGTCCTGAACGGCGACTGCCGGACGGACGGCACCCTGCGGGTGGAGGGCCACGTGACGGGGAACGTGCAGGCGAACCGCCTCACCATCGGGCCGACCGGGCGCGTGGACGGGGACGTGACGGGCGATGGGGGCGGCGGCTCCGAGCACGCCGTCCTCATCGAGGGCCACGTGGGCGGGGCGATCCGCGCCCCGCGGGTCGAGATCGGCCGCGACGGCGCGGTGGGCGCGGGGATGAATGTGAAGGAGGCGGTCGTCCGGGGCCGGGTCGTGGGCGCCGTGGTCACGGAGCACCGGCTGCTCCTGGAGGAAACCGCCATCGTCGAGGGTGACGTCACCGCGCGCCGCCTGGGGCTCAAGGAAGGCGGGCAGGTGTTCGGCACCATCCGGATCGGCGAGCCGCCGGCAGGCGAGACCGCATCGGGCCGCGGCGGCCCGCCCGCCGGCTGACCGGCGGCGGGGCGCGACCGGTACCGAGGCGTCCCGCTAGGGCCGCCCGTTGCCCTTCTCGAGATACTCTGAGCGGCGGCGCCCGGCGCCCGCGACCGCTGCCGGGTCACTCGGCCGGCGGGTGCGTCACCGTGAGGAGGAAGGCGGCGCCCTCCCCGGTCGATATCGCGTGCGGCACACCCGGCCCCATCGACACCACCTCGCCGGCGGCGACGGAGTGGGTGTCTCCCGCGACCATCACCTCCACCCGGCCGCGGAGCGGCTGGATCGTGATGGGCCCCGGCGCCGTGTGCTCCGGAATCCCGCCGCCCGGCGCCAGCACGATCAGGGTCAGCCGCAGCGGGCCGTCCTTCAGCAGCGTCCGGCTGCTCCGCCCGTCCCGCTCCAGCGTCCCCGCGTGCGTCGCGCGGCGCTCCTCCTCGCCCAGGTCGAAGCGCAGGACGTCCGCGTGCAGCCGCCGATCGATCGATGACATGCCCGCCTCCTTCAGCGTCCGCCCGACAGCGTGTCGTGCGCCGCCGCCCGCGCGGCCGCCGCATCGGACGCGTCCAGCGCGCCCCGCACCCCGCGCGCCCCCGGCAGCCCGGACTCGCCGATGATGCTGTCGCGCTGCCGCTGCGTCATCGAGTCCCGCCGCACGGCGGCCTCATCCGGCTGCCCGCCCGAGCAGGCCGCCAGCGCGGCGAGGCAGAGGACGGGAAGGAGACGTCGGGTCATGAGGCGGTGCTCCCGGTGAGGTGGACACGCATGGAACGCGGCTGCGGCGCGCCCGGTCAGGCTAAGGCGCGAGGCGCGCGCAGACAAGGCCGCGACGCGCGCGGACGGGCCAGGCGGCGGGGGGGCGGCGATGTGGCGTGGCGGCGATTGGGCG
>DATKBW010000150.1:0-28702 GCA_035513575.1 Longimicrobiales bacterium
GTGGGACGACCGGTCCAACGTCCTGGTCGAACGGGCCGAGACCGGTGAGCTCTCCGGCACCCTCGGCATGCCCCGGTCCGGTGCGCCGGCCATGCCCATTTTCGCCACGGTCCGACGGCGCATGGAGCTGCGGCGCCTGGACCCCTGATCCGGGGCCCGGCGCTAGTGTACTGACACCGAAATATCGTGACATTCGAACGAGCCTGCATCCCGCCTCGCGGCGTTGCTCGGGATCGGCATAGCGCTGCTATGCCTCACCCTCGCGCCTACCGCGGCGGGCGCATCCACGTTCTCGATGTATACGGAATTTCGGCATCAGTACACTAGGCCGTGAGGGCCTGGACGGCCAGGAGGAGTGAGCCGATGATCGCGCCGAGGAGGTAGCCCAGGTAGACGATCAGCTGGAGCTCCCGCTCGGTCACGCCGCGGACCAGCTCCTCGACCCGCGGCATGGGGAACTCGAGGATCTTCTGCTCGACCCGCCGGGCCACGTCCACCCGACGCGCGACGGCCGGGACCTGTTCCTGGACCCACCGCCAGAGCGGCTCCTCCACCGCGGTCCGCACCCGCTCCACCGCGTCGTCCCCCAGCAGGGCCGCCGGCCGTCCGATCGGCCGGTCCAGGAGCACGCGGATCACGCGCTCCCCCGCGTCGCCGTAGACCGGCCGCGCCTCCTCGCTGCGGGCGATGGAGACCAGGGCGTCCGCGATCCGGTCGGGCGGGACCCGCCCCAGGAGGTCGCCCCACGTGCGGGACTCGGCGGCGCCCAGCGTCGCCCGGAGCTTCTCCACGAGGAAGGCGCCCGTCTGCGGGTCCCGCGCGACGCCCAGCACCCATTCCGCGACGGTCCGTTTCACCTGCTCGACGCTGTCGTCACCCGGCCGGCCGAGCACGGCGACGACGGGGCGGCGGAGCAGGTCGACGATGGCGTCATTGACGCTGCGGGCCATGGCGTCCTTGACGGCGTCCTCGTGAAGCAGCTCGGAGAGGTTCGCGGCCCCCTCGGTCTCCATGGCGTGGATGACCCGGTCCACGGTGTCCGCGGGGATGATGAGGGACGCCACCACGCGCTTGTAGAAGTTGAGGTCCTGCAGGAAGCGCTCGAGGAGGCGGTGGAGGACCTCCCGGAGCCGCTCGCGGGCGTCGGGGTCCTCGAGGAGCCGCGCCAGGCGCTCGAGGGCCAGGGGGAGGTAACCCGCGATGGCCTTCTCCACCGCGGCCACCAGCCCCAGGGGCATCAGGTCCTGGAAGGTCCGGTCCGGGCGCAGCACGCGTTCGGCGGTGCGGTCCAGGTAGTCCGTGATGGCCCGCTCGAACCCTGCGCCGCCCACCGCATCCCGGATCCACCGCTCCGCCAGCTCGGTGAGGGCGCTCTCCCGCGCCACGGTCAGGATCTCCGAGACCGGGCGGTCCCGGATCTCGGCGAAGAACTCGGCCGTCCAGCGCCGGGCGGCGTCGCGGAACTCGTCGGAGTCCAGGTACTCGTGGAGGCGCTCGAGGGCGGCGTGCGCCACGTCGTCCATGAGCGTGCGGACGTGGGGGAAGACCGTGGCCGGGAGGACCTCCTCCAGCGTGCCGCGCTCCTGCTCGAAGGCCGCCCGGAGGAACGCGTCCAGGCGCTCGTCGAAGGCGCTCCGGAAGGCCGGCTCGCCCAGCGCCCGGGCCAGGTCGTCGCTGGTGAGGAGGCGCTCGCCCACGGTGCGCCCCATGGCCGCGGCGAGCCGCTCACGGTTCTTGGGGATCGCCCCCTGCATCAGGCCCAGGCGCCGGCCGAAGAGCCGGGGTGGCTCGTACGGGTGGAAGAGCATCCAGATGGCGACGCTGTTGGTCAGTCCCCCCGCCAGGGCGGCGAACGCCACCGTGACGGCGGCCTCGACGAGCGTCACCGGACGTGGCGAACCATACCGTACACGTTCCTGCGGATGGCCCGGTCCTCGATCCAGCCGCTGACGACGACGTAGCCGAGCACGCCGGGCTCCGGGCCGTCGAGGACCGTCCGGTCCGCCGACTCCGCCCGCAGCTCCCCGGTCAGCGCCTCGCCGGGGGAGAGAACGCGCCACGCGGTGGGGGCGCGCAGCCCCGACTCCGGCAGCGTCTCCCACGCCGTGGCCTCGAGCCGGGCCCCCCGCCGCACGTCGTCCCTCCCGCCCGTGTTCAGCCAGGCGATGGTGCCTCCGGCGGAAGCGGCGAACACGGCGTAGTAGCCGCTGTTGTCCACGAGCAGTGCCTCCGCGCCCGGCCGCGCGGCGGGCGCCGGGTCCGGAGCGGGACCGATGCTGTCCTCGCCCTCCGCGGCCGGGTCACGGGCGCCAGCGGCGACGCTGTCGGGCGCGCCCGGGGCGACGGTGTCGGGCGCGCGAGGGGGGATGGCGGCCGGGTGGACCGCGCGGGCGAGCTGCGCGTCCAGGAGGATGCCGGGGACCGGCTCGCTGCCGAAGCGGAGCCGCGCCTGCCGCAGGACGAGCTGCGTGCCCGGGTCCGGGCTGTATTCGGCGATGGTGGCGCCGGGCTCGAGGCGAAGGTCGACCTCGCCCCGGAAGAGGAGCGCATCCATCTCGCCTGCGTCGCCGACGATGACCTCGAGCGGGCCGTGGGGCACGAGTCGCCACGGGTCCCGCATCGGCTCCATCTCCCACCCCTCGTCCATGAGCGCAACCCACTCGACGCCATCGACGATGCGGGCCCGCACGCCGCGGCGCAGCGCCGTGCTGTCGCTCAGCGCGGCGAAATCGAAGATCGCCGCCGTGGGCAGGTCCTCGCCGGGCCCCAGGAAGACCAGGCGCCGGTCGTATGCGGCCGTGGGGCCGAAGACGTCACGGTCGAGCGCGGACTCCTCCTCCTCGCCCGTGCCCCAGGGCGGGCCCCCGTCGCAGGCGGCCAGGAAGAGGGGGAGGAGGAGGGTGTAACGGAGTCTGAGGGCTCGTGACATCGGCTCGAGGCATCGTGGGTCTCCGGCGCGAACGGCCGAAAGCTAGCACCACGGTAAAACGGCCGCTAACTTCGGGCGTTCTTCCGACCGCACCGCTCACCCGCGCAAGCCCTGGCCATGCAGCTCTACACCAAGATCCTCATCGGACTGGTCCTCGGGGTGGTGATCGGTCTCGTGGCGAACGTCCTGGCGCTGGACTGGATGCAGCAGGCGCTGGTCTGGATCGAGCCGGTGGGCACGGCGTTCATCCGGCTCATCACCATGGTGGTAGTCCCGCTCGTGGCCGCGAGCCTCCTCATCGGCACGGCCTCCCTCGGCGACCTGCGGAAGCTCGGCCGGATTGGCGGCAAGACGGTAGCCTACTACCTGGCCACCACCGCGGTGGCGGTCACCATAGGGATCGTCCTCTCCAACGTGGTCCGCCCCGGCGCGCGGATCGATCCCGCGACGCGGGACACGCTGTCCGCGGCCTTCGCCGAACAGGCGGGGCAGCGGGTGGCGCTGGCCGCGGAGAAGCCCTCGATCCGGGAGACGCTCCTGGGGATGATCCCGACGAACCCCATCCAGGCGGCCGCCGAGATGGAGCTGCTGCCCCTCATCGTCTTCACCATCCTGTTCGGGGCCGCGCTGACGCTGGTCGCGGAGGAGCGGCGCCGCGCGGTGCTCCTGTTCGCGGAAGGGGTCAACGACGCGGTCATGGTCCTCATCGACTGGATCATGAAGCTGGCGCCTTACGCCGTGTTCGCGCTCATCGCGTCGGTGGTGGCGCAATTCGGGCTGGACCTGCTCCGCTCCCTCCTCTTCTACACGCTCACCGTGGTGGCGGGGCTGCTCCTCCACGTGTTCGGGACCTACGCGTTGATCATCCGGTTCCTGGTCAAGATGAACCCGGCTACGTTCTTCCGTCGCATCATCAAGGCGCCGCTGGTCGGCTTCTCGACCTCGAGCTCCAACGCCACCCTGCCGGTGACCATGGAGACGGCGGAGGAGGACGTGGGGATCTCGCCGGAGGTCTCCTCGTTCGTCCTGCCGCTGGGCGCCACCATCAACATGGATGGGACGGCGCTGTACCAGGCCGTGGCAACCATGTTCATCGCGCAGATCTACGGCATCCCCCTCGATGTCGGCGCGCAGCTCACCATCGTGCTGACGGCGACGCTCGCGAGCATCGGCGCCGCGGGCGTGCCAAGCGCCGGCATCATCATCCTGGTGCTGGTGCTGCAGTCGGTGGGGCTCGGGACCCAGGCCGCGGCGGGGATCGCCCTGATCCTGGGAGTGGACCGCATCCTGGACATGCTCCGCACCGCGGTGAACGTGACGGGGGACCTCACTGCGGCGAGCTTCGTGGCCCGCACGGAAGGGGAGACGCTGGAGCCGAGGCCGGTGGATCACCCGATTGCCATGAGGAAGGCGTAGAGGGGGCGGACCGTGCCGTCCCCCGAGGAGAGTGCCCGCGAGCGAAGGCCTGTCCCGAAAGTCCTGTCCCCCCTGCGTCGCCCTACCGCTCCCGCGCCGCGCGCTTCTCCGACCGGGGCGGAGCGTCCTCGTCCTTCTTGCGCTCCTCCTTCTTCCGCGTGCTCTTCCTGCCGGCCCTGGCGCGCTCCGACTTCGGCCCCTGGATGAGGGCCAGGGACAGGACCTCGTCCATGCGCTCGACGAAATGGAAGGCGACCTTCTCCCGCGTCTCCTCGGGGACCTCCCGCAGATCCCGCTCGTTCCCGGCGGGGAGGATCACCGTCCGGATCCCTGCGCGGTAGGCGGCGAGCACCTTCTCCTTGATCCCGCCCACCTCCAGCACCTTCCCGCGGAGCGTCACCTCCCCGGTCATGGCGATGTCGTGGCGGACGGGGAGCCCGGAGAGCGTGGACGCCACCGCGAGGGTCACCGCCACGCCCGCGGATGGCCCGTCCTTGGGCACGGCGCCCACCGGGAAGTGGACGTGGACGTCGATCTTCCCGAAATCGTCGTCGGGGATCCGGAGCTCCGTGGCCCGGCTCCGGACATAGGAGTAGGCGGCGTTCACGGATTCGCGCATGACGTCGCCGAGATAGCCGGTGATGATCAGCCGCCCCGTGCCCGCCATGCGGAGCGCCTCGATGAACAGGAGCTCCCCGCCGGCCGCGGTCCAGGCCAGCCCCGTGACCACGCCGACCTCGGGAGCGCTCTCCGCGGGGGTGGCGACGTACCGGGCGGGTCCCAGGATGTGCTCGATGCGGCCTTCCTCGAAACCCCACGTCCCCTCCTCTCCCTCCGCCTTGGACCGGGCCCGGGTGCGGAGCAGGGCGGCGAGCACCCGGCGG
This sequence comes from Longimicrobiales bacterium, assembly GCA_035513575.1. Classification (GTDB taxonomy): domain Bacteria; phylum Gemmatimonadota; class Gemmatimonadetes; order Longimicrobiales; family RSA9; genus JAHWKI01. The sequence continues at coordinate 5,230 of DATKBW010000150.1, forward strand.
GTTCGCTCCAGCCCCGCGTCCCGGGCGTACCCCCGCACGAGGTGGTAGAGCGTGCCCTCGTCGAACCGCACGTCCTCGGGCCGGAGCCCGTGCTCGTCGATCATGCGGGGGAGGAGCTTGTGCCGCGCGATGGCGACCTTCTCCTCCGGCGTGTACCCGGCGATCCGTATCTCGACCATCATCTCCCGCAGGTCCCGGGGGATCCGCTGGAAGTCCTGCGCGACGGCCAGCACGACGGCGCGGGAGAGGTCGAACGCGACGTCCAGGTAGCGGTCCACGAACGCCGCCCGGTGCTCCCACTGGAGCGCCTCCTCCAGCGCTTCCACCGGGTCGCCCTCCACCTTGCCGACCCCGACCAGGTCCACCTCGTCCAGCACCAGGACCGGGTCGCACACGCCGTTGTCGCGGAGCGCGCCCGCGATCTTGCCGGGCCTCGCGTCCCGCTGCGTCCGCCTGGTCCCGATCAGGTCGGCCTCGCCCCGCCCCCGCAGCTCGATGCGGGCGAGGGCGCGGCCGAGCCCTTCGGCGACGGCCGTCACCAGCGAGGACTTCCCCACGTCGGGGGGGCCCACGATGCAGGGGATCGGACCCTGGAGGTCGCCCCGGAGCCGGGCCACGGCCAGGTCGTCCAGGAGTCGCTCCTTCGGCTCCTCGAGGCCCAGGAGCCGCTCGTCCAGCGCGGCGCGCACGGCGTCCAGGTCGATCTCGCCGGCGGGGACGGCGGCGCAGTGCTCCCAGGGCATGTGGAGCAACCAGTCCACGTACGTGCGGATGTCTTCCGCCTCGGGACTGCCGATCCCGGCCGAGCGGAGCCGGTCCACCTCCTGGCGGGCGCGGCTCCCCACGTGGGGTGGCAGGTCCATGGTCTCGATGCGCCGGAGGAGCTGCACCACCTCCCGCTCCGCCGGGTCGATCTGGCCCAGCTCCGCCTGCAGCCGCTTGATGCGGCGGCGCAGGTCCGTCGCCTGCTCCCGTGGCCTGGCCTTCCGCTCCGGCGCGGGCTCCCCGGTCTCGCGTTCCCGCAGGTGGGCGAGCTCACCCTCCAGCTGGCGGAGCACGAAGCGGAGGCGCGAGCCCACGTCCAGCCGCTGGAGCACCTCGTCCTTCTCGGTCACGGTGAAGTGGGACAGCGTCGCGACCAGGTCCGCGAAGCGGCCGGGTTTGCCGACGTTCATGCGGAGCACGGCCGGCACCTCGTCGGAGATCCGCTCCACCTCGGCGGCGAGAGCCTCCAGGGCGGACAGGATCCGCGTGATGGTGTCCTCCACCTGAGCCGGGTCGGGCTCCTTTTCGTGGATCTCCTCGACCTGCCCCACGAAGTGCCCGTCCTGCCGCTCCACCGTGCGGATCCGGACGCGGCGGAGCCCCTGGACGGTGGCCTGCACGGACCCGCCCGGCATGTAGAGGCGGTCGGTGATGCGGGACCGCACGCCGATCTTCTCGAGCGCGCGGGGGTCAACGGGCCCTTCGCTGTCGCCGGGATCCACGACCGTGACCACCTCGAGCGCATCGGTCTGATGCGCCTCCAGCATGGCCAGGGTGGATTCCATCCCGATCTGCACGGACATCGCCGCGGATGGGTAGACCACCGTGCTGCGCAGCGGCATCACGGGCAGCGTATCGACCCTCTTGGCTCGGGGCATCGGGCTCGCGTTCGTGGAGTGGCAGTTCCGGGCGTCGGGAGGCTGCAGGTTCCGAACCGCTCAGTCGGGCCCGAGCAGCCGCGCGGCGTTGGCGCCGAGGACCCCCTCGAGCGCGCGCTCCGACAGCCCCAGGGCGCGGACCGCCGCGACGTTGTGGCCCACGCTCTTCGGCATGGCCGGCCAGTCGCTCCCGAAGACGAACCGGTCGGCCATCTCTTCCAGCCCGGGAAAGTGGTCGAGCAGCCGGCCGGGGACGAGGCCGGCCACGTCGATATACACGCTCGCGTGCGCCCGGACCAGCGCGGCGCATGCAGAGTACCAGTGGCCGCGGCCCCCATGAGCCATGACGAGCGGGAGGTCCGGGAAGTCACGCGCCACGGGCGCGAGTCGCGCGGGATCGCAGTACTCGATGCGCGTGCCGGGGATGACGGAGCTCCCGACGTGCAGCAGGACCGGGATGCCGGCTTCCAGGCACGCCTCGTAGACCGGGTACACCCGCCGCTCGTCCGGGAAGAAGAACTGGTAGGAGGGGTACAGCTTGAGCCCGCGCACGCCGGCGACGATGTAGCGCCGGAGGAGCGTGGCGGGGGCATCGTCCAGGTTCGGGTTCACCGAGGCGAAAGGGATATAGAACCCGGGACGGGCGGCGCAGTGCTCCAGGACGGTCTCCGTGCGCACGTCGCCGGAGGTCTCGGGGCAGTGCTCCGGGAGCACCACCGCGCGGTCGACACCCTGCGCCCGGAGGAGGTCGGCGGCGAAGCCGGGGTCGCTCAGGGCGGCGCCGTGCTCGGCCACGGCCGGAGAGATGGAGCGGATGAAGTCGGCGGTGGGCCGGTTCAGCCGGTCCGGCAGCCAGGGGTGCGTGTGGAAGTCGATCACGCCCATCGGCGCTCAGGCGCCGGTGCTCTGTCGGACGATCCGGCGCCGCCTGCTTCGGGCCTCGGACACGGCGGCGTCGAGGGAGCGGAAGAAGCGGTGGAGGCGACGGACGTTCGCGCCCAGGTCCATCCGCCCCACGCGCGAGGCGGCGAGTGCATCCACGCGGGTCTGCGCGTCGGCATCCAGGGTGACCCGGACCGTGATGGCGCTCGTGGAGCCGGTCCAGCCGCGCGACAGGCCGCGGATGATGCCTTCCCGGTCGTCGTACTCCAGGAGCTCCCAGCGCTTCAGGCCGCCGTCGACGAGGTGCAGCGAGCTCTGCCAGACCTCCTCGAAGGGGATGGCGTAGGTACGCCCCCGCAGCCGGTCGTCCGCGGCGGCGGGGGCGGTGAACGCGACGTTGCGCGTCAGGCCCAGCCAGGCCTTGTGGGCGAGCTCCCGGATCACGTCCCGATGCGGAAGGTAATGCTCACGCTCGCCTGCACGTCCAGCTCCCCTGGCTCGACGGGCGTCGGCATCGCCGCGGTCCGCTCCAGCCGCATGTCGCCCATCATGGGCGCGGACGGGGGCGGGGCGTAATAAGAGCTGGTGGTCACGTTCAGGGCGGGGCCCAGCGGCTCGCCCAGCGCCGCAGCGACGACCTCGGCTTCCCGCCGGGCCTTCTGCACCGCCAGGCGGACTGCCTCATGGTAGGCCGATTCGGGGTCGCGGAGCTGGAAGTGGATGCCGGTCACCCGGTTGGCCCCGGCCGCCACTCCCGCGTCCACGACCCGCCCCACCAGCGCGATGTCGTCGACCGTCACCACGACCTGGTTCACGGCGATGTAGCCGACGATCCGCGGCTCGCGGGGCTCCATGGGCTGTGGCTCGCGAACCACGCCCTCGTACCGGGGCATGAGCTCGACCCGCCGCGTCTGGATCCTGCTCCGGTCGATCCCCACGCGTCGGATCGCCTCGATCACGGCGCTCATGCGGTCCGCGTTCTCGCGGGTGGCGTCCGCCGCGGTGGCGGCTGTGGTCTCCACTGCCAGCGACGTCACCGCCCGGTCGGGGAGTCGCTGTACCTGGGCGGTCGCGTTCACATGGATGGTACGGGGCTGCTCCGCTTCCCGGACGGGCACCTGTGCGCGGGCGGTCGCCGGCGCGGCTGCGCAGGCGGAGAGCGTGAAGGCGAGGGCGATGCACGAGAGTCGGTTCATGAGTCCCCAAAATAGAAGGTCTGTCCGGAGGGCGCGAGGAATCCATGTTTGACGCTGCGGCCGCGCCCTGTCCATGTTGCCTGCCGCCGGGAACCGAGCTTGCAAGAGGGGCGCCCGGAGCCATCGAGGAGACCCGGACAGAGGAGACCAGGTGAAGGTCGTCATCCCGCTCGCAGGCAAGGGCACGCGTCTGCGCCCGCACACGTACGAGACCCCGAAGCCGCTGCTGCGGGTGGGCGGCCGCCCGGTCATGAGCTACATCCTGGATGACCTGAAGGAGCTGGGCGTCGAAGAGATCGTCTTCATCACCGGGTACCTGAAGGAGAAGATCGAGGCGTACATCCAGGAGGAGTACCCGGGGTTCAGGGCCCATTTCGTCGAGCAGGAAGTCCAGGATGGCACCGCCGGCGCGGTGAAGCTGGCGGAGCCGTTCATCGACGAGGACCTCCTCATCATCTTCGTGGACACCCTGTTCGATGCCGACCTGTCGCTGGTGAAGAAGCTGCCCGACGGGGAGGCGGGGGTGATCTGGGCCAAGGAGGTGGAGGACTACCAGCGTTTCGGGGTGATCGTCACGGACGCCGACGGCTACATGAAGCGGATCATCGAGAAGCCCCAGGACCCCATCTCCAGGCTGGCCAACATAGGCCTCTACTACATCCGGGACTGGGAGCAGCTCTTCGCCGGGATCGACGAGACCCTCCGCAGCACCCGCGGCCCCGCCGGCGAGTACTTCCTCACCGACGCCTTCCAGTACATGATCGACAATGGCGCGAGGATCCGCACCGAGCCGGTGGAGGGGTGGTACGACTGCGGGAAGCCCCAGACGCTGATCGAGACCAACGCGCACCTCCTCTCCACGACCCGCGGCCGCCGGCCCTCGGGCGGAATGGGCTGCCGCATGGAGGAGCCGCTGCGCATCGAGGAGGGCGTCACCCTCGCCGACTGCCGCCTCGGCCCCAACGTCACCATCGAGGAGGGCACGCGGATCTCCAGCTCCGCCCTCAGGGACTGCATCGTCGGCCGCGACGCCGTGATCGAAGACTGCGAGCTCCACGATTCCATCGTCGGCGACCGCGTGGTGCTCCGGGGGGTGAAGGGGAGCGTGAACGTGGCGTCGGACTCGGAGATCGTGCCGTGAGGTGAGAAGGGGAGGGAGAGGGGAGTGGGAGGGGGCCAGCCCCCCTCCTCGCCGGTCGCGACGACCGGACGCGACCCGCGGCCGCGAATTGACAGGTCGGAAGCCCGTCGGCCATCTTGGCCCCTCACCTCTCACTTCCCCGAGGAGTCATGCGCCCGCAGGACCTCATCCACGACTGGAACACCGTGGGCGACGCGTTCGACTACGCGTCGCTGCGGCCCGTCGAGCTGGATGACGAGACGTTGCGGGACGGGCTCCAGTCCCCGTCGGTCCGGGATCCCTCCATCGAGGACAAGATCCGGATCCTCCACCTGATGGACGGGCTGGGGATCCACACGGCGGACATCGGGCTCCCCGGCGCGGGCCCGAGGGCGATGGAGGACGTGCGGGCGCTGGCGAAGGAGATCGCGGGGGCGCGCCTCTCCATCGGGGCCAACTGCGCGGCGCGGACGGTGCGGGCGGACATCGAGCCGATCGCGCGCGTGTCCCAGGAGGCGGGGATCCCCATCGAGGCGTGCACGTTCATCGGCTCCTCGCCCGTCCGGCAGTACGCGGAGGACTGGACGCTGGAGCGGATGCTCCGGGTGAGCGAGGACGCGGTCCGGTTCGCTGTGGCGGAAGGGCTGCCGGTCATGTACGTGACGGAGGACACGACCCGGGCCGCGCCGGAGACGCTGAAGCGGCTCTACGGCGCCGCGATCGAGGCCGGCGCGCGGCGGATCTGTCTCGCGGACACGGTCGGCCACGCCACGCCCAACGGGGTCCGTCAGCTCGTCCGGTTCGTGAAGCGGGAGATCGTGGAGCCCAGCGGCGTGGACGTGAAGGTGGACTTCCATGGCCACCGGGACCGTGGCCTCGGGGTTCCGAACACGCTGGCGGCCATCGAGGAAGGGGTGGACCGGGTGCACGGGACGGCGCTCGGGATCGGCGAGCGGGTGGGCAACACCGAGATGGACCTGCTGCTGGTGAACCTGAAGCTGCTGGGGCTCCATGACTACGACCTGACGGGGCTCGGCGCGTACTGCGAGGTCGTGTCCCGCGCCACCGGCGTGCCGCTCCCGGCCAACTACCCGGTGCTGGGAGAGGACGCGTTCCGGACGGGGACAGGCGTGCACGCGGCGGCGATCATCAAGGCCCGCCAGAAGGGCGACGAGTGGCTGGCCGACCTGGTCTACTCCGGGGTGCCGGCCGCGCAGTTCGGTCGCCGGCAGAAGATCGAGATCAGCCACATGAGCGGGATGTCCAACGTGAAGTACTGGCTCGCGGAGCACGGGTACGACGCGGCGGATGAGGCCCTGTGCCGCCGCGTGTTCGATCTGGCCAAGAGCCGTGGTCACACCCTCAGCGAAGAGGAGGTCCGGGAATGCTGCCGCCAGCACGTGGCCGCGGTGACGGCCGGAGGGGAGGCGTGACGTGAGCCGCTGGGTGTTCCTGGCCGACCCCGAGGCCTTCGGCTGGAACGACCTCGTCCGGGACGGCCGCGCGGTGTGGGACGGGATCCGGAACCGCACCGCGCAGAACCGGCTGCGGGGGGCCGCGGGCGAGGACCGGGTGCTGATCTATCACACGTCGCCGGACAAGGCGCTGGTCGGCGTCGCCCGCGTCATCGGCGGCCCCTACCCGGACCCCTCCGCCGCGGACCGCGTGGTGGTGAATGTCGAGCCCGTCACCGCGCTCCTCCGGCCTCTGCCCCTCGATGAGATCCGGGCCGATGGCGTGCTGTCAGGGATGGCGTTCGTCCGCATGCCCCGTGTCGCCGTCCACCCCCTCGAGGACGAGGAGTGGGACCGGGTCCTGGAGCTGAGCGGGACCGACCCCAGCACCGCCGAGGGCGACGGCCCCGCCGGGGCGGGCGGGCCGTAACGCCATGCGCGCGGCCTCCCGCGCCGGGCGCGCCCGGTCGCCCTCGTGAGGGCCGTCCGGGTCACCGCCACGGGCGGCCCCGAGGTGCTCCGGCTGACGGAGGCGGCCGACCCCGCGCCCGGGCCCGGCGAAGCGCTGATCCGGGTCGAGCGGGCGGGGGTCAACTTCATCGACGTGTACCACCGCACGGGCCTGTACCGGAAGGAGCTGCCGTTCACCCCGGGTGTGGAGGGCGCGGGCGTGGTGGAGGCGGTGGGCGCGGGTGTGGAGCGGGTGGCGGCGGGGGACCGGGTGGCCTGGGCGATGAGCCCCGGGTCGTATGCGGAGCTCGCGGCGGTCCCCGCGTGGAGGCTGGTGCGGCTGCCGGCCGAGGTCGGCTTCGACGTGGGGGCGGCGCTGATGGTCCAGGGGATGACCGCCCACTACCTGGTCCGGAGCACCCGTCCCCTCGAGGCGGGCGACGTCGCCGTGGTCCACGCGGCGGCGGGGGGCGTCGGCCTGCTCCTGGTCCAGCTGGCGAAGCGGCAGGGGGCCATGGTGATCGGAACGTGCTCGACGGCGGAGAAGGCGGAGCGGGTCCGGGCGGCCGGGGCCGACCACGTGATCCGCTACACCGAGACGCCGTTCCGGCCCGAGGTCCTGCGGCTGACCGAGGGACGGGGCGCCACGGTGGTCTACGACTCGGTGGGGAAGACCACGTTCGCCGACAGCCTGGAGTGCCTCCGGCCCCGGGGGATGCTCGTCCTGTTCGGGCAGTCCAGCGGGACGGTGGAGCCGCTGGACCCGGGGGTGCTCGCCAGCCGGGGCTCGCTCTTCCTCACGCGCCCATCGCTGGCGCACTACACGGCGGACGAGGCCGAGGTGGAATGGCGGGGCGGAGAGCTGATGGACCGGGTCCGGTCGGGCGACCTGGATGTCCGGATCCACGACGTCCTGCCGCTGGAAGAGGCCCCGGAGGCGCACCGCCTCCTGGAAGGCCGGCGTACGTCAGGGAAGCTGCTACTTCGACCCTGAGTCCGACGACGGGGAGCGGTCGCGACGGTCGCCCCGCCGCGCACGCCGCGCCTCGAGCTTCCCCTCGTACTCCGCCCGCTGCGCCGGGGTGAGCACCTGCATGATCTCGATGCGGGCGGAGTCCGTGATGGCGTCCAGCCGGGGCTCGACCTCCTGCCACACGGACCGCATGCGGGCCGACCTCTGCTTCAGGATGCCATCGATCGCCGCCCGCTGCTCCGGCGCCATCTCCACGTGATGGATGACGTAGGACCGGCGCCGCCCGTCGTCCTCCCGCTCCGCCCGCGTCGGGGCGTCGGGCTCGTCGGCGCTCAGCACCCGCTCCACGGCGGCGCCGCTCAGGGCGCCCACCAGGAACGTGGCCACGAGGAGGCCGAAGCCCACCAGGCGCGTGCGGTTCGAGCGTGGCGTGGCCGTCATCGGCTCTCCATGGCGAAGATCAGGTCGTATTCCGTCGGGGCCCGCCCCTCGGTGAGCCAGTCGGCCGCCTCGGCGGGAAGGCCGAGGTCGGCGGCGAACGTGCCCGTCTCCTCGACCGGCGCCCCCGCGCGCTCCGTCAGCGCCAGCGCGCCGAGGGCGACCAGGGCGATGACGGCCGCGGCCGCGAGGGTGGGGCGGGCCCACCCCGCGAGCAGGGCCAGCGGGTTCGCGGATGCGGCGCGCCGCGCGAGCACCGGCGCGGCGGCCTCCATGATGCGCCGCACGAGCCGCTCGTAGCCGAGGCGGTCCGCCGTGACGTCCAGCGGAGACAGATCGATGCGTTCGGGGTCCATTTTTCAGCCTTCCTTCGAGCGACGAATCGCCGCGTGCTCCCGGAGCGCTCTGCGCGCGTGGAACAGGTGCGCTCGCACCGTCCCTTCGGGGAGACCGAGGAGCTCTCCGATCTCTCGATGCTTCCACCCTTCCAGATCGTGAAGCAGCACCACTTCCCGCTGCACATCCGTCAGGTCCGCCAGCGCCTCCAGGAGGTCACCCCGGAGCTGGGACCGCTCCGCGTCCCGCCCGGGCCCGGGCTCGCCCGAGGAAAGAGGCACCGTGTCCAGCGGCGCCGCCTCCCGAACCCCCAGGTACCGTCGCACGCTGTGCGCCCGGTTGCGGACGATCCGCAGGAACCACGCACCGAACTTCGCCGGGTCCCGGCACTCCTCCAGCCGCTCCAGCGCCCGGATGAACGCGTCCTGGCAGACATCCTCCGCGTCCGCCGGCTCCTTCACCACGGCCAGCGCGACGGCGTGAGCCGTCCTGGCGTATCGGCGCAACAGTGCCTCGAACGCCGCCGTATCGCCCCTGCGGGCGCGCTCCACCAGGACGGCGTCGTCCGTCACGAGGAGATGACGCGCGGGAGGGGGGAACCGTTGGGGATCGCCGTCGGGAGGGGCGCCCCGCAGCCCGGTGAGGCCCCCGTTACGCCCGTGTTACCGGTCATGTCGGTTCTCGTGACAGGGGACGGCCATCCTTCCTACCGGGTAGAGGTTCGGGCCCACCTACGATATTGGGACGGGTGAGGACCGGTTGACAATCACCGCACGGTTTCAGGCTCACGCCCGGGGCTCGCGCCAGCACCGCGGCCGCGCCGCGTCCCACGGCGGCAACGACCTGCCGAGTGAATCGCCGTGATCCGGTTGTTACATTATGGCTGCGGGTGATCGATCGGATGCCCCCGGGAGTACACCGACGTGGCCCCCACGAAGCGTATGATCATGAGCGAGGCGAAGGTGAAGGCGGCTTCCACGGCCGCGGCGCAGATCCTGGTGGTGGAGGACGAGCGGGACATCGCGGCGCTCGTCGCCTACCATCTGACGAAGGAGGGCTTCCGGGTGCGCACCGTCGCGTCGGGGAACGATGCGCTCGAGGCGATCCGCAACGAGCGCCCGGACCTGGTGGTGCTGGATCTGATGCTCCCGGAGATGTCGGGGTATGAGATCCTGCAGGAGCTGCGGCGCCGGCCGGAGCTGGAGGAGGTTCCGGTGGTGGTGCTGACGGCACGGCGGGAGGAGGCGGACCGGATCCGTGGGCTGGAGCTGGGTGCGGACGACTACCTGACCAAGCCCTTCAGCCCCCAGGAGCTGGTGCTCCGGATCGGCGCGGTCCTGCGGCGGGTCCGGGCGGCGCCCGTCGCGGGCTCGGGGCGGGTGCTGCGGGCGGGGCCGGTGCAGGTGGACCTGTCGGCGATGACGGTCCGGGTCGCCAGGGCGGCGGTGGATCTCACGCCGACCGAGTACCGGCTTCTGGTGGCCCTGATGGAGCGGAGGGGTCGGGTCCAGAGCCGACGTCAGCTGCTCCAGTCGGCGTGGGACATCCACGTGCAGATCGAGACCCGGACGGTGGACATGCACATCCAGCGGCTGCGCTCGAAGCTGGGCGAGGGCGGGGACCTGATCGAGACGGTGCGCGGCTTCGGGTACCGCTTCAAGGGCGCCGAGTCGGGCTGAGATGCGCGTCCGGCTCCAGATCCTCCTCCCCCTCGTCGTCTCCGTTCCCATCGCGGCCGGATTCCTTTTCGCGGCCCTGTCCGTGGGCGGCGCCATCCGCGCGGCGCCCCCGGGCGACGCCGCCGCCGAAGCCGCCAGGATCGTCGTCCTGTGGGGCCTCCTCGCCGTGGGGGCCGGGGCGGCGGCCGCGGCGGTCGTGGCCCGGATGATCGTGGCTCCGCTCACCCGACTGCGCGATACCACCCAGCGCATCACCGATGCGGCCCGGTCCCCGGAGGACGCCTCGCCCGTGGCCGAGATCCAGGACATCGTGCGGGGGATCCATCGCACGGCCGAGGAGCTCCGGGACCGGCACACCCGCGAGCGCCGGGAGCGCTCCGATCTCGCCACGCTGGTGGACGCGGTCTCGGAGGGGATCCTGCATGTGGACGGCGACAGGCGGGTCGTGCGGGTGAACCGGGCGGGTCGCATCCTGCTCGGCCTTCCGGCCGACGCGCCGGGACGCACCGTCGCGTCGCTGGTTCGAAACGCCGACCTGCGGCTGGTCCTGGACCGCGGCAGCGCGGGGACGGGAACCGCCGCGGCCGAAGTGGCGCTGGACGAACGGCGCATCCTCGTGTCCGCCACACCCCTGCCGGCGGGAGGGGCGGTGGCCACGTTCGTGGACCTCACCGACCTGCGCCGCCTGGAGGAGATCCGGCGGGACTTCGTGGCCAACGCCAGCCACGAGCTGAAGACGCCGCTGACCTCCATCCGCGGCTACACCGAGACGCTCCTCGCCGGGGGCCTCCCGGCGGGCGAGCAGCGCGAGTTCCTGGACACCATCGCGCGCAACGCGGAGCGCCTCCAGCGCATCGTCGACGACCTCCTCGACCTCTCGCGCCTCGAATCGGGACGCTGGCGGCCGGAGCTGGCGCATGTCGACGTGGCGGAGGTGGCCCGGACGTCGTGGCAGGCGTTCGGTGAGCGGGCCCGTCGGGCCGGGGTCGCCTGGGAGCTCGACGCCGACGAGCAGGTCCTGGCCAGCGCGGACCGCCACGCCCTCGACCAGGTCTTCACCAACCTCTACGACAACGCCCTCCGCTACACGCCCCCGGACGGGTCGATCCGCGTGGGCGTGCGCCGGGAGGATCGCGGCGGTCCGCCCTCGATGGGTGAGCGTCGGCTGCCCGATTCCCACCACGACGGCGCATGGCTGGTGGTCGAGGTCGCCGATACGGGCAGCGGGATCCCACGCGACGCGCTGCCGCGCGTCTTCGAGCGCTTCTACCGCGTCGACCCGGCCCGGTCCCGCGCCGAGGGTGGGACCGGCCTCGGCCTGTCCATCGTGAAGCACATGGTGGAGACCATGGGCGGCGCAGTCACGGCCGAGAGCGAGCTCGGCAAGGGGACCACCATCCGATTGTGGCTCCCCCGCGCCCTGTAACGGTTGACCGGTCGTTACTGGAGCGTCGCCGCTTCGCCGACCGCGCCCCCGACCTTCATCGAAGGCGCGCCACCGCCTCGACGCGAGGGAATGCGTCGCTCGCTGGGTCCCGCCGCGTGTTACACGCTCGTTACGCGGCGGTGACGCGCCGTTCGCAACGGCAGCGCTTATTTCCTCACGACCCGCGACACGAAACGGACTCGGATGGAGGACAAGCGATGAGATGCACGCTTGCCGGCGCTGTGGCGCTGCTTCTGGCGGCGGCCCCGGCCGCCATGGCGCAGGTAGTGCAGGCGGGCCCGCTGACCCTGGACTTAACGGGGCGGGCCCAGGTGCAGCTCAACACGACGTCGCTGGGCGAGGATGAGCTGGGCCCCGACAACGGCGTGGCCGGCGCGGCCTTCGAGACCCGGCGGGTGCGCTTCGGAACGGAGTTCTCCTACGACGACTTCATCACCGGCCAGCTGGAGGCCGATTTCGCCGGGGGCACCGCCGCGCTGACCGACGCGCTCATCGACGTGGGGATTGCGGAGGCGCTCGGCATCACGGTGGGCCAGCAGAAGAAGCCGTTCGGGCTGTTCGAGCTGACCAGCAATACGACGATCCTGACCATCGAGCGGACGGCGCGGATCCGGGGGCTGGAGGGCTATGTGGGGAGCGCCCTGGGCGAGGCGCACTACCTCCTGGGCGAGAACCGGTACGTGGGGCGGGATGTCGGGGTGGTCGCCCACGGCGCCCTGGGACGGTTCGGTTACGCGGCGGGCGTCTTCAACGGGAGCGGGCCGAACGCGAGGGAAGAGCTGGGCTCGAAGGCCTACGCCGGGCGGGTGACGGTCGGGGCGACGGAGTCGCTGCGGATCGGGGCGGCCATGAGCCGCCAGCCGGCGGGGGCCCCGGACGCCGGCGGTGACGAGCTGATCGGCACGGCCTGGGCGCTGGACGGGGAGCTGGGTGCCTTCCGGGCCACCGGATTGCACGTGATGGCGGAGGTGATGGGCGGCGACGACGCGCTGCTGGTCACCGCCGGCGAAATGGCGTCCATGCTGGGCGTTCAGGCGGCCGCGGGATGGTTCATGCCCCGGGAGGGGCGGGTCGAGGGGCTCGAGCCGGTGCTCCGCGTGAGCTGGGCCGACCCCGACACGGAGCTGGACTCGAATGAAGGGCTGCTCCTGACGCCGGGGCTGAACCTGTACTTCACGGGGCGCAACCGGCTGATGCTGAACGGGGACGTGTACGTCCCCTCGCAGGACGGGCTCGAGGCGCAGTACGCGCTCGTGGCCCAGATGCAGGTCTACTTCTAGGTTCCTCGCAACGGAACGGAGGCGCGAGATGCGCGGAAAGTTGACGAAGGTCGCGGCGCTCCTGGCCGTCGGTGCGCTGGGGGCGTGCGGCGGCGGGGATGGCGCCGGGGGCGGGTCGGGGGCGTCCGGGCGGATCCAGGTCGACGGCTCGAGCACGGTCTATCCGGTCTCGCAGGCCGTCGCCGAGGAATTCATGCGGGCCGAGGGACGCGCCATCCGGGTGACGGTGTCACAGTCCGGAACGGGCGGCGGCTTCCAGCGCTTCTGCGCGGGGGAGACCGAGATCAGCGACGCGTCGCGTCCGATCAAGGACACGGAGCGGCAGCTCTGCGAGCGGAACGGCGTCGAGCCGGTCGAGCTCCAGGTGGCGATGGACGGTCTCACGGTGGCGGTCCACGCGGCCAACGACTTCGCGACCTGCCTGACCACGGATGAGCTGCGGAAGGTCTGGGAGCCGGGGAGCACGGTGCGGCTCTGGTCGGAGGTGCGAGCGGGCTTCCCGGGCCAGCCCATGAAGCTGTATGGCCCCGGCACCAGCTCCGGCACGTTCGACTACTTCACCGAGGTGATCATGGGCGAGGAGGACCGGAGCCGGCAGGACTACACGGCGTCCGAGGATGACAACGTCCTGGTCCAGGGCGTGGCGGGGGACCCGGGTGCGCTGGGCTACTTCGGATACGCGTACTACGAGGAGAACCGGGACAAGCTCAAGGCACTGGCCGTGGATGGCGGGAGCGGCTGCGTCCCGCCGTCCCGGGAGACCATCGCCTCCGGGGAGTACGCGCCGCTGGCCCGCCCGATGTTCATCTACGTGAGCGGACAGGCGCTGGCGCGTCCCGAGGTCCGGTCGTTCGTCGAATACTACATGGAGAACGCCGAGGAGCTGGTCCCCCAGGTGGGCTATGTCCCCCTCGATGCGTCCGTGTACGAGGACAACCTGAGCCGGATCCGGGGTATTGGCGCCTCCGACTGAGGGCCACTGGTCCGCCCTGGGAGCCCGCCGCCGGCGCGCCACCGAACGCGCCGTCGGCGGCACCCTGATGGCCTTCAGCGCCGTCAGCATCCTGACCACGCTCGGCATCGTGGTCGTGCTGGTGTCGGAAGCCGCCGGGTTCTTCCTCGAGGTCTCGCCCTGGGAGTTCCTCACGGGGACGCGCTGGGCCCCGCTCATCCAGCCCCAGAGCTTCGGCATCCTCCCGCTGCTCGCCGGCTCCTTCCTGGTGGCGGTCGGCGCGGCGGTGGTCGCGCTGCCCGTCGGCACGCTCATCGCCATCTTCCTCAGCGAGTACGCGCCGAACCGGCTGCGGAAGGTCGTGAAGCCGGCGCTGGAGATCCTGGCGGGGATCCCCACCGTCGTCTACGGCTACTTCGCCCTCACGTTCGTCACGCCGCTGATCCGGCAGGTGGTGCCGCAGACGGACGTGTTCAACGCCGCGAGCGCGAGCATCGTGGTGGGGATCATGATCATCCCGCTGGTCTCGTCGCTGTCGGAGGACGCCATGTCGGCGGTCCCGCAGACGCTCCGGCAGGGCGCCTACGCGCTGGGGGCGACGAAGTACGAGGTGGCGACGCGGACGGTCTTCCCCGCGGCGCTTTCGGGGGTGCTGGCGTCGTTCATCCTGGCGCTGTCCCGGGCCATCGGGGAGACGATGGCCGTGACGATCGCCGCGGGGATGACGCCGAAGCTGACGCTGAACCCGTTCACGAGCATCGAGACCATGACCGCCTACATCGTGCAGGTGAGCATGGGCGAGACGCCGTACGGGACCATCGAGTACCGGACGATCTTCGCGGTGGGGCTGGTGCTCTTCCTGATCACGCTGTCGCTCAACATCGCGAGCCTGTTGATCCTCAAGCGGTTCCGCGAGGTGTACGAGTGAGCGCGACGCGACGACCCCCGGACCCGACCCTCACCGACGCCGCCGAGTTCGAGCCGCGCCTGACGCGGCGGAGGCGGAACGGCGTGATCTTCGCCGGCCTGTGCATCGCCGCGACGGCGTTCGGCGTGCTCATGCTGGCCGTCCTGATGTTCGACCTGGTCGGTGACGGCCTGGGGCGGCTCTCCTGGGGCTTCGTGACATCCTTCCCGTCCCGGTTCGCGGACCGGGCCGGGATCCTCCCTGCGCTGGTGGGCTCCGCCTACGCGATGCTCCTGACCGCGGCCATCGCGTTCCCCCTGGGCGTGGGGACCGCCATCTGGCTCGAGGAGTACGCGCCCAAAAGCCGGCTGCGGCAGGTGATCCAGCTCAACATCTCGAACCTGGCCGCCGTGCCGTCCATCGTGTACGGGATCCTCGGCCTGGCGGTCTTCGTCCGGTTCTTCGGCATGGGACGGAGCCTCCTGGCCGGCGCGGCGACGCTCGCGCTCCTGATCCTGCCGGTGATCATCATCGCGGCCCAGGAAGCGATCCGGGCCGTCCCCCCCTCGATCCGGTTCGGCGCCTACGCGCTGGGCGCCACACGGTGGGAAGTCACGCGCCGACAGGTCCTGCCCCTGGCCATGCCGGGGATCCTGACCGGGACGATCCTGGCGCTGTCTCGCGCCATCGGGGAAACCGCACCGCTGATCGTCGTGGGGGCCGTGGGCTATGTGGCCTTCCTCCCGGACAGCGTTCTGGACCAGTTCACCGTGCTGCCCATCCAGATCTTCGACTGGATCGGCCGCCCCCAGGCCGACTTCCACGAGCTGGCGGCGTCGGCCATCGTCGTGCTGCTCCTCGTGCTCCTGAGCATGAACGCGGTGGCCATCGTGCTGCGCAACCGCTTCCAGAGGAATCGAAACGGATGAACGAGCCCCTGATGGAAGAACGGCGGGCCGGGCCCATCATCATGCCCCCGGGCGAGCCGGTGCTGGAGACGGAGGACCTGTGGGTGCGCTACGGCGAGAACGCCGCGGTGCGCGAGATCACTTTGCGCATCCCGCGCAACCGGGTCGTGGCCTTCATCGGACCGTCCGGGTGCGGCAAGAGCACGCTGCTGCGGTGCTTCAACCGCATGAACGACCTGGTCCCCGGCGCGAGGGTGAGCGGCACGGTCCGCCATGGCGGCATGGACCTGTACGGCCCCGAGGTGGACCCGGTGGACGTGCGGCGGAGGATCGGCATGGTCTTCCAGAAGCCCAACCCGTTCCCGAAGTCCATCTACGAGAACGTGGCCTTCGGCGCGAAGATCAACGGTTTCCGCGGCGACATGGACGAGCTGGTGGAGCGGTCGCTCCGGCGGGCTGCGCTCTGGGACGAGGCCAAGGACCGGCTGAACGAGAGCGCGCTGTCGCTCTCGGGCGGGCAGCAGCAGCGGCTGTGCGTGGCGCGGGCGCTGGCCATCGAGCCGGAAGTGATCCTGATGGACGAGCCCACCTCCGCGCTCGACCCCATCGCGACGCAGCGGATCGAGGAGCTGATCTTCAACCTGAAGGAGGACTACTCGGTGGTGATCGTCACCCATAATATGCAGCAGGCGGCGCGGATCTCGGATTACACGGCGTTCCTGTACCTGGGCGAGCTCATCGAGTACGGCAACACGGACGGGTTGTTCACGAACCCGCGGGAGGAACGTACCGAGGCGTACATCACCGGGAGGTTCGGATGAAGCGGCACCGCCATTTCGAGGACGAGCTGGAGAAGCTCAAGCAGTCCCTGGTGGCGATGGCGGGCCTCGCGGAAGCGCAGGTGGCGCGCGCGGTGCAGAGCCTCCTGGAGCGGGATGTCGCGAAGGCCGAAGCGGTGATCGCGGGAGACCGCGACATCGACGATCTGGAGATCGCGGTGGACAACCAGGCCGTCCAGCTCCTGGCCCTCCAGCAGCCCATGGCGCGCGACCTCCGCTTCATCACCATGGCCATGAAGATCGGCAACGACCTGGAGCGGGTCGGGGACCACGCTGTGAACATCGCCGAGAACGTCGGCTACATCGCGGGAGCGCCACCCCTGCCGAAACTCCCGGAGCTCGAGGAGATGGTCGGCCTGGCCACCGAGATGCTCAACGACGCCCTCGACGCCTTCGTCCGCGCCGACAGCAGCCTCGCCTGGGAGATCGGCCGCCGGGACGACCGCGTGGACGAGCTCCACGAGAACGTGTTCCGCATCCTGCTCACCCACATGATGGAGGACCCCCGGAAGATCGGGGCCGGGATCGACATGATCCTGGTGAGCCGGAACCTGGAGCGCATCGCGGACCTGGCGACGAACGTGGCCGAGGACGTCATCTTCATGGTGGAAGGGCGGACGATCAAGCACCACACGTACAAGGCGGGCGAGTAGCGGTCGATTTTCGCACCCCCTCGGCCTTCGGCCTCGGGACCGCGCGGGGCGCCGCAGGCGCTTCGACAGGACGCGCCAGGAGGCGCGGCCGATCGACGCGCGAAAGACGCCCCACCCGCCGACCGTTCGCTTGACACCGCGCGTCCGCCGGGGCCATCCTGCGGCCGATCCCTTTCGAGCGACCGCGGCCCGCAGCCAAGGGGGTTCATGCCGCAGGAGGAACCTTCGCGCGAGGACCCGCAGGCGCGGCGTAACGGCGAGACGGAGCCGCCCGGGCAGCCGGGCCATCCGGTCGTCGACGAGGTCGAGGTCCTCGAGGAGCTCCTCGCGCAGGTCGTCGAGGAGTCCCGGCCCAAGGCGGCACCCTGGTTTGCGGACCTGCGCGGCCGGGGCGCCATCGTGACCGGCGCCGCCACGGGCATCGGCCGGGCCATCGCCCTGGAGCTGGCCCGCCACGGCGCGCACATCGCCTTCAACTACCTCGACGACGGCGAGGACGGCGTGCGGGAGGACGCGGACCGCACCGCCCGCGAGCTGCGCGAGCTCGAGGTAAAGGTCTACTGCCGACCGTGCGACATCCGCGAGTCCACGGACGTGGAGGCCTTCGTGGAGGAGGCGCAGGAGGTGATCGGGCGGGTGGACGTGCTGGTGAACAACGCCGGGATCGGCCGGGACCGCGCGCTGTGGCGGATGAGCGACCGGGAATGGAACGACGTCGTCGAGACGAACCTCACGGGCACGTTCCACATGATCCGGGCCCTCGCGCCGTTGTTCCGGGACCAGCAGAACGGGAAGATCGTGAACATCAGCTCGATCCACGGCCTCCGCGCGGAGTTCGGGCTGGCGAATTACGCCGCATCCAAGGCGGGGATCCTGGGTCTGACCCGGGCCGCGGCGGTGGAGCTCGGGCCGTCGAACGTCAACGTGAACGCCGTGGCGCCGGGCTACATCCGGACCACGCGGCTGACGGACGCCGTTCCCGCCGAGATCCTGGACCGGGCGCGGGAGCGGAGCGTGCTGGGCCGGCTGGGCGACCCCCAGGACGTCGCCAACGTCGTGCTGTTCCTCTGCTCGGAGCAGGCCCGCCACATCACCGGTGCGGTGATCCCCGTGGATGGGGGACACCTCCTCTAGCAGGCGAGGCCATGAGTTATCGGAACATACGGATCGAGCGGGACGAGGAGTGGGCCCGGCTGGTCCTGGATCGTGATGGCGGGAACCTCCTGAACATCGACGTGATGGAGGAGATGAACGACGCGCTGCTCGAGCTGCGCGGCCAGCCGGGTCTGGAGGTCCTGGTGCTCTGCGGCTCGGGCGAGACCTTCTGCGAGGGACTCGACCTCGCGGAGCACCGCCGCGAGCGGCTCCAGCGGCTCCTCCAGGTCTACAGCCGGATCTTCGAGACCATCCGCATGATCGACATGGTCACCGTCGCCGCGGTGAACGGGAAGGCGTGGGGGAGCGGGTTCGAGCTGGCGCTGGGCTGCAACCTCATCGTCGCCACGGACGACGCCTCGTTCCGGCTCCCGGAAATCGAGCGCGGGATCATCCCCCACATCGCCGCCATCATCCTCCCCCGCGTGGTCCCGCGGCGACGGGCCATGGAGTGGATCCTGACGGGGAACGAGATCGCCGCGGCGGAGCTGCACGGGTTCGGGCTCATCAACCGCCTGTTCCCCGCCGCCACCTTCGAGGATGGGCTCACCGGCTTCGTGCGGGAGCTGACCGCGAAGAGCGGCCCCGTGCTCCAGCTGGCGAAGCGGTCGCAGTACGAGGCGTACTACTCCACGTACGAGGAGGCGCTCTACCGCGTCCAGAACATCTACATGCGCGAGCTGATGGAGCTGGAGGATGCGAGCGAGGGGATCCGGGCCCACCTGGAAGGGCGCAAGCCGGCCTGGAAGAACCGGTGACGTGGCCTCGCACCGGTCCCCTCGTCGCCCTGCTCGCCGGCGTCGCGCTCGCATGCGGAGGGCGCCAGCAGGACGACACGCCCGCGCCCCCTCCTCCGCCCCCTGACCTCACGGGCGCGCTCATCCTCCTGCTCCCCAGCCAGGGGGACCCGCGGTTCGACTCCGAGCTGGCGTTCTGGCTGGCGGAGCGCGCCCCCCGCACCACGTGGATCCTCCCGGACCGCATGCGGGCGGTGGTGGACCGCTCCCCCGGCTGGCGGGTACAGCTCGACGCGCTCCCTCCGGGGTTCACCGAGGTGGGTGACCGTCGCCGCGTGACGGGCGGGCTGTACGACCACCTGCGCCGCCTGGGCGCCGTGCTGGATGCCCGCCTGGCGCTCGTCCCGTACCCGTCATCGGCCCCCGTGGCCGACAGCGCGGGCGTCGCCCTGGAGTTGACCGGCGTCCTGGTGGACGTGGTGGGAGGGCGCGTCGTCTGGCACGGCACGGTGCGTGGCGGGCCGGCACCGCCTGGTGCGCAGCCGAGCGTCGCCTCCGCGGCGCAGGCGCTGGCGCAAGCCCTCTCCCCCCTGTAGCCTTGCCCGCCTGAACGCGGGCATCACCTTCAGTCGACGCCGATCATGAGACGAGCCGCGGGCCTGGTGGCCTGCCTTTTCGCGCTTGCCGGCTGCGAGCGGGTCCGGGATGTGCTGGACCGCTCCGCGCCGGACCCCCCCGCCGCCGAGGCGGTGGCGCCGCTCTACGCCGCCCACCCGAGCGTGCGCGGGGTGGAGATGAACGGGAACGTGGTCGAGCTGCGGGTGCTGCAGCCCTTCCGACAGCTCGAGCGGGGCGGGTCGCTGTGGGCCCGCGTGGGGCCGTACGTCTACCTGTTCACGCCGTCCACCCGCGAAGTGTTCCGGAGCTTCCCGGGCGTGGCGGCGGTACGGGCGATCACGGTGCTGCCGAACGGCGATGAAGTGGCCAGGGCGACGCTGGCCCGCGACCGCCTGAGCGACGTGCGCTGGCGCCGCGCCCTGAACATCCTGGGGCGCGCGCTCCGGGAAGGGCAGGAGAGCCCCCGTCGGCTGGAAGAGCTCACGGAATGGGGCGAGGACCACACGGAGTTCAGCTACAATCCCGATTACGTGAACCCATAGAGGCATGAGCACGACCATCACCCTCATCCCCGGCGACGGAATCGGCCCCGCGATCGTGGACGCGGCGCTCCGCGTGCTCGATGCGGCAGGCGCGGAGCTGGAGTACGACCGGCAGCTGGCCGGGATGGCGGCGGTCCACGACCTGGACACGCCCCTGCCCCAGGAGACGCTGGACTCCGCCCGCCGCACCCGGGTGATCCTGAAGGGGCCGCTCACCACGCCCGTGGGGTCCGGCTTCCGCTCCATCAACGTGGCGCTCCGCAAGGAGTTCGACCTGTACGCCAACGTGCGCCCCGCCGTGACGCTCATGGCCGGCGGCCGCTACGAGGACATCGACCTGGTCCTGATCCGGGAGAACACCGAGGGCCTGTACGTCGGCGTGGAGCATTACATCGGGCTGGAGGGTGACCCGAAGGCCGCGGCGGAGTCGGTGATGATCATCACGCGGTTCGGGGCCGAGCGGATCGTGCGCTACGCGTTCGACTACGCGGTGAGCAACGGGCGGAAGAAGGTCACCTTCGCCCACAAGGCCAACATCCTGAAATACACCCAGGGTCTCTTCCTGGAGGTGGGCCACCAGGTGGCGGAGGAGTACCCCGGGGTCGAGTTCGAGGACATGATCGTCGACGCGTGCGCCATGCACCTCGTCATGAACCCGTACCGGTTCGATGTCCTGGTGATGGAGAACATGTTCGGGGACATCCTGAGCGACCTCATGGCCGGGCTGGTCGGCGGGCTCGGCATGGCGCCCGGCGGGAACATCGGGACGGAGACCTCCATGTTCGAGCCCGTCCACGGCTCGGCTCCCGACATCGCCGGCCAGGGGATCGCCAACCCCATCGCCCAGCTCCTCGCCGCGGCCATGATGCTGGACCACATCGGACAGCCGGACAGCGCCGCCAGGATACGAAAGGGCATCACCGACTGCCTGCGTGACAGCGACGTGCTGACCCGGGACCTGGGGGGCACCGCCTCCACCCGCGAGTTCGCGGACGCCGTGATCGGGCATATCGGGTAAGGCGGGAAGCGCCCCGCAACGCCTGTCCCCTGTCCCCCCCCCACCCTATGTTAGCCGCCACCTGAACCATTCACGCACGACGACGATTTCCATGGCCAGATTCCAGGGCGTCGACTACTACGAGATCGACTCGCTCCTCTCCGAGGAGGAGCGGATGGTGCGCGACACGATTCGCGAGTGGGTGGACGACGCGCTCCTCCCCGTCATCGAGGAGGCGTACATCGAGCGGCGCTTCCCGAAAGAGCTCATCCCGCAGATCGCCGAGCTCGGGATGCTCGGGGCGAACCTGCCGGAGGAGTACGGCGGGAGCGGGCTGAACAACGTCGCCTACGGGCTCATCATGCAGGAGCTCGAGCGCGGCGACTCCGGGATCCGCTCCTTCGCGTCCGTCCAGGGCGCGCTGTGCATGTACCCCATCTTCACGTTCGGCACCGAAGAGCAGAAGACGACGTGGCTGCCGCCCATGGGCAGGGGCGAGGTCATCGGCTGCTTCGGGCTCACCGAGCCCGACTTCGGGTCCGACCCGGGCGGAATGCTCACCACCGCCCGGGAGGACGGGGACGGCTGGGTCCTGAACGGCGCCAAGATGTGGATCACCAACGGGTCCATGGCCGATCTCGCCATCGTATGGGCCAAGACCGGGGACATCGACGACCAGTCCTCCATCCGCGGCTTCATCGTCCCCACCGACACGAAGGGCTTCAGCGCGAAGGACCAGAAGGGGAAGCTGAGCCTGCTGGCGTCCGACACCAGCGAGCTGGTGCTGCAGGACGTCAGGGTCGGACCCGACGCGCTGCTGCCCGGGTCCGGCGGGCTCAAGAGCCCGCTCATGTGCCTCACCCAGGCCCGGTACGGGATCGCCTGGGGCGCCGTGGGCGCCGCCATGGCCTGCTACGACGAGGCCCTCAGCTATTCCAAGCAGCGCACCCAGTTCGGCGACTCGCCCATCGGCGGGAAACAGCTCCAGCAGGCCCGCCTCGCCCAGATGCTCACCGACATCACCCAGGGGCAGCTCCTGGTGCTCCAGCTCGGACGGCTGAAGGACCGCGGGACCATGCGGCCCCAGCAGGTCTCCATGGCGAAGCGCGCCTGCGTGGACATGGCCTGCGAGGCAGCCCGCGAGGCCCGGCGCCTCCTGGGCGCGAACGGGATCCTCGTGGAGTACTCCGCGATGCGCCACATGGCGAACCTCGAGAGCGTCTACACGTACGAGGGCACCCACGACATCCACACGCTGATTCTCGGACAGGACGTCACGGGGCTTGCGGCGTATTGAGGGGAGAGGGCGGGGCCACGAGAGCCGGGAGTGCAAGGTGAGCGAGGCCATGACCCGTGACGGCCTCTTCACCGTCTCGCCCGACGACGACGATGACACGGTGATGGCCCGCATGAAGGAAGGCCAGGTCCGCCGCGTGCCGGTGGTCCAGGACGACCGGGTCGTCGGGATCATCGCCCAGGCCGACCTGGCCCTGGACATCCCCGACTCGAAGGCGCGGGAAGTGGAGCGGACGGTGGAGCGCATCTCCGAGCCCGCACGGCCCGAGCGGTAGGCGGGCGGGCGGAAGCGCCGAAGGATTCCGGCGCGACTCCGCGGGGCGGGCCCGGGTGGGTCCCGCCCCGTTTCCGCATCCCGCCAAACGGCGTCGTCCCGCGCCCCTGCAGGTGCTTCCGGCAGGGGCTTCTCACGGTTGACACCCCCCCCTACCACGGCTAACTTTTCACGGCTGTTCGAGAGGGAACCGAGACCCGCGGTGCGCCGAGCGAACCGCGGGCGGTCTTTTCTCATGAAGCGCCCATGGCTTGAAGCGCCCATAGCTCAATTGGATAGAGCGTCGGACTACGGATCCGAAGGTTGGGGGTTCGACTCCTCCTGGGCGCACTGGCAGGACCGCTGTTTGACAGGATCGGGAAGCGAGTGCGAGCCGCGGCCGTCCATGAGACGGTCGAGGAAAGTCCGAGCTCCGCAGGGCAGGGTGCCGGGTAACGCCCGGACGCCGCGAGGCGCTGGAAAGTGCCACAGAGAGCAGACCGCCGATGGCTCCCTCGGGAGCACAGGCAAGGGTGAAAGGGTGGTGTAAGAGACCACCGCGCCCCCGGTAACGGGGGCGGCATGGTAAACCCCACCCGGAGCAAGGCCAAGCAGGGACCAGGCGCTGCCCGCGCCGACGCGTCGCGAGACGCGAGAAGTCCCGGGTAGGCCGCACGAGGCGGCGGGCGACCGTCGTCCCAGAGAAATGGCTCGCCTC
>DATKBW010000151.1:0-8090 GCA_035513575.1 Longimicrobiales bacterium
TTCGGATGCAGGATCAGATACAGCGGGGCGCGGCGACGCTCCGGGCGTCGCAGACGCTGCGGCTGGTGGTGGTGGTGGTGCTGGTGCTGGTGCTGCTGATCCCGGTCGCGATGATCGGCGGGCTGGTGCAGGAGCGTCAGGAGCGGCGGGCGACGGCGGTGGCGGAGGTGTCGTCGTCGTGGGGGAACGCGCAGGCGATCACGGGGCCGGCGCTCGTCGTCCCATACACGCACCGGTGGACGGAGCGGACTACCGGGGGCCAGGGGGAGGGGCAGGCCGTGACGCGGACGGCGGAGCGGACGGCGGTGTTCCTGCCGGAGCGGCTGGAAGTGCGTGGACGGATCGAGAGCGAGACGCTGAATCGGGGGATCTTCTCGATCCCGGTGTACCGGCTGCGGGCGACGATCGAGGGGGAGTTCGCGCGGCCGCGGTTTACCGAGCTGGGGGAGCTGGGGGCGGATGTGGCGGCTGTGTCCTGGGACCGTGCGCGGCTGGCGGTCGGGATCTCTGACGCGCGGGCGATCCAGGAGGAGACGGCGGTGACGTGGAACGGCGGGCGGGTCGCGTTCCTTCCTGGCACGGCGGGGCTCGAGGACCTGGGCGGCGGGATCCAGGCGGCCGTGCCGGTGGGTGAGGGCGAGGATGACGATGACGAGCGCTTCGCGTTCTCGTTCCCGCTGGCGCTGAACGGGAGCGGGAGCTTGCAGGTGGCGCCGTTCGGTCAGAATACGGTCGTGGAGCTGGAGTCGGACTTCCCGAGCCCGAGCTTCCAGGGGACGTGGCTGCCGACGGAGCGCACCGTGTCCGACGACGGGTTCCGGGCCCGCTGGTCGATCCCGTTCCTGGGGCGGAACTACCCGCAGGCGTGGACGGCGGGGACGGCGGGGCGGGACATGGTGCGGGCGATCGAGGCGTCGCGGTTCGGCGTGGAGCTGGTGAGCGGCGTGGACCACTACCGCATGGCGGAGCGGAGCGTGAAGTACGCGGCGATGTTCATCCTGCTCACGTTCGCGGCGGTGTGGCTGGTGGAGGTGCTCGCGGGCGTCCGTGTGCACCCGATCCAGTACCTCCTGCTGGGCGCGGCGCTGTGCGTGTTCTACCTGCTCGAGCTGTCGCTGTCGGAGCACCTCGGGTTCCCGGTGGCGTACGCGCTGGCGAGCGTCGCGATCGTCGGGATGGTGGCGAGCTACTCGCGCGTGGTCCTGCGCCGGACGGGTCGCGCGGCGGTGGTGGGCGGGGGCGTGGCGCTCCTCTACGGCTACCTCTACACCCTGCTGATGAACGAGGACTACGCGCTCCTCATCGGGTCCGTCGGGCTGTTCCTGATCCTGGGCGCCGTGATGTTCGCGACCCGGCGGGTGGACTGGTTCGCGGTGGGGGCGGAGAGGGCGGCGGGCTGACGACGACGGCTCCGGGCGCGCCCGCCACGTCACGGGGCGTCGCCCGGAGCCGCCCGCGCCCGGCTACTTCAGGTACCGTTCGACCTGCTTCTTCGCCTCGTCGACGCTGTCGACCGACCCGCCGCGCCGGCTGCCATCCTCCATACGGAAGCTGGTGGCGCCGCCGGGCACCTGGACGATCCTCGCGACCTCCTCGCCGTCCTGCTTGGCGACGATGATCCGCTCGTTCTCGCGCTCGTAGTCGACGTGGACCTTGTGCGACATGGTGCGGAGCCCCTTCTCCGGGCGAGTCGACGGTCGCCGCCCCGGGCCGCCCGTTTCCCCGTGGCGACGGCGGGCGCCCCTCTCGCCGGTCACGCCCGCCATCTCAGATTAGGGCCGTTCGCGGCGGAGGACAAATCCGGCGGCGTGAACCATGATTTACCGGGACGTCCCGGGTCCCTCCTCAGCCCTGCCGCCGCATAGCGCCGTCAGGACTGAAGGCTCCGCTCGCCGTGGCCAGTTCTTCAGCGTTGACGCACTAACCTGCCCCCCCGGGCGGCATCCCCCGGGGTTTCCGCCACCAGACCATCCGCCTAGAATCGACGGGGTCACCGCGTCCGAACCCGTACCCGAGACGACGATGAGACGCCGCCGCCTCCGCTTTCCGCTCGCGCTCGCGTTCGCGCTCGCGCCGCTGCTGCCGGCCCTCGCGGCTGGTCCCGCCGCCGCCCAGGCCGCCGCGGCCGCCGCGGCCGCCGCAGCGCGGGGTTCGGTGCCCGACACGGTCCGGGTGGCGGTGGCGGGTCTGGGGTCGCCGGTCGCAATCGTCACGGACCGCTGGGGCATCCCGCACACCTACGCGGAGAGCGAGCGGGACCTGTTCTTCGCGCAAGGCTACAACGCGGCGCGGGACCGGCTGTTCCAGTTCGAGGTGTGGCGTCGTCAGGCGACGGGTACGGTGGCGGAGATCCTGGGGCCGCGCGAGCTGGAGCGGGACATCGGGACGCGGCTGTTCCGGTTCCGGGGGGACCTGAGCGCGGAGCTGAATCACTACCACCCGCGGGGCGAAGAGATCATCACGTCGTTCGTGCGCGGGGTGAACGCGTACATCGCGGAGACGGAGCGGGACCCGGGGCTGCTGACGCCGGAGTTCGAGCTGCTGGGGATCACGCCGGGGCAGTGGACGCCGGAAATCGTCATCTCGCGGCACCAGGGTCTGCTGGGCAACATCGGCTCGGAGCTGGCCAACGGCCGGGCGGTGGCGAAGCTGGGCGCGGAGCGGGTGCTCGAGCTGTCGAGCTTCGGGCCGGGCACGCCGGACATCGCGCTGGACCCGGCCATCGAGGGAGAGCTGCTGTTCGCCGACATCCTGGGCCGGTACAACGCGTTCCGTCGGGGGATCCGGTTCCGGCCGGAGGACGTGGTCGCCGCCTGGCGCGGGGAGGAGGAGACGCCGGGTCGCCTGGCGCGGGCGAACGCGGAGGCGGAGGCGCTGGCGGCGTGGCGGGAGCGGCGCGCGGTGGGGAGCAACAACTGGGTGGTGAGCGGGCGGCTGACCGAGAGCGGGCACCCGATCATGGCAAACGACCCGCATCGGGCGCTGGCCGCGCCGTCGCTCCGGTACTGGGCGCACCTGGTGGCGCCGGGGTGGAACGTGATCGGCGGCGGGGAGCCGGTGCTGCCTGGCATCTCGATCGGGCACAACGGGTACGGCGCGTGGGGGCTGACGGTGTTCGCGACGGACGGCGAGGACCTGTACGTTTACGAGACCGACCCGGCGGACCTGAACCGGTACCGCTACGATGGTGGGTGGGAGGCCATGCGGGTGATCCGGGAGACGATCCCGGTCGAGGTCGGGAGCCGGTCACGGCGGAGCTGAAGTATACGCGCCACGGGCCCGTCGTCTACGAGGACGCGGAGCGCGGCGTGGCCTACGCGATCCGGGCGGCGTGGATGGAGGTGGGCGGCGCGCCGTACCTGGCGAGCATGCGGATGGACCAGGCGCGGAGCTGGGAGGAGTTCCGGGACGCGTGCGGCTACAGCCACATCCCGGGCGAGAACATGGTCTGGATCGACCGGGACGGTAACATCGGCTGGCAGGCGGTGGGGATCGCGCCGATCCGGCGGAGCTGGAGCGGGCTGGTGCCGGTGCCGGGGGACGGGCGGTACGAGTGGGACGGGTACCTGCCGATCCGGGAGCTGCCGCACGTCGTCAACCCGGAGGCCGGGTACTTCGCGACGGCGAACAACGAGCTGATCCCCGAGGGCTACCCGCACCGCGACGCGGTCGGCTGGTCGTGGTCGGACCCGTACCGCTGGGCCCGCGTGAACGAGGTGCTCGGGTCGGGGCGCAAGCTGAGCATGGCGGACATGCTCCGGCTCCAGACGGACGTGCTCTCGATCCCCGCGCGCACGCTCGTCCCGCTGCTCGGGCCGCTGGAGTCGGATCGGGCCGCGACGGAGGAAGCGCGCCGTCGTCTGCTGGACTGGGACCATCGGCTGGAGCCGGGGTCGGTCGCGGCCGGGATCTACGTGGCGTGGGAGGACCGGCTGCGGGCGAACGTCGAGCGGGCCGTGATCCCGCTCGAGGCGCGGGACGTGATCCGCGGGCTGGCGCTCAGCCAGGTGATCGAGCGGCTGCGGGACCCGGCCGCCTCGGCCGCGCGCGACGCGCTCCTGCTCACGAGCCTGGACGAGGCCGTGGCCGAGCTCCGCGACCGGCTCGGGCCCGACATGGACGGGTGGCGGTACGGCCAGCCGGACTACAAGCACGTGACCATGCGGCATCCGATGAGCGACGCCGTCTTGCCCGAGCTGCGCGCGCGGCTGGACGTGGGCACGGCCCCGCGCGGCGGGTACGGCCACACCGTGAACAGCACGGGCGGCAACGACAACCAGTCCTCGGGGGCCACGTTCCGGATCGTCGCGACCAGCGAGGACTGGGATCTCACCATGGGGACCAACGCGCCCGGCCAGTCGGGCGACCCGGACCACCCGCACTACCGGAACCTGTTCGAGCCGTGGGCGGCGGACCGGTACTTCCCGGCGTTCTACACGCGCGCGCGCGTCGATTCAGTGGCGGAGTCGGTGACCGTGCTGGTGCCCGAGGGGTGAGCGGGGTCTCGTTGCCGCGTCGCCCGCGGCGCCCCACCTTGCGGGAATGAGCGAGCCAATACGGTCCTTCTTCGAGCGCCGGATCGGCCCGGGCCCCGCGGGCAACGGCGGGGAGGGCGACGGTGCCGTGAGCGACGAGCTTTCGCGGACGCGGCTGCACCTGGCCGCGTGCGCGCTGCTCCTCGAGCTGGCGCACGCCGACGAGGGGTTCGGCTCGCTCGAGCGCGAGCACATCGAGGCCGTGCTGCGCCGCCACTTCGACCTGGACGCCGGGACGGCGCGGGAGGTGATCGAGGTGGCCGACGCCGACCGCCGCGCCGCCAACGACGTCCACCCGTTCGCCGCCCTCATCCGCGAGCGCTGGGACCAGGGGCAGAGGACGCTGCTGGCCGAGATCATGTGGGGGCTGATCGTCGCCGATGGCGAGATCGCCCGCCACGAGGCCCACCTGCTCGGCCGGATCACGTCGCTGCTGGACCTGGAGCCGGGGTATCTGTCGGAGCCGCGGCGGGGGTAGGGTGCCGGGGGGCGAGTTCGATTGCCAAACGCGCCCCTTCCCGTCACCTTCCGCGCCGGATGACCAGCCCCGCCCCCGGCGGGCGTGGTCGAGCAACATGCAAACATGAAATGCCTGGCACCTTGTTCTCCGGCCCTTTATTCCTCCGATGAACGTCCTGATCGTCGAGTCCGGCGCGAAAGCCAAGACGCTCCAGTCCTACCTCGGTGACGGCTGGAGCGTGCTGGCCACGGGCGGGCACGTGGAGACGCTGCCGAACGACCGCAAGACGCACGGCAAGGACGCGGGGAAGGCGTTCTGGCTGAACCGGCCGGGTGAGCTGCCGTCGCCGCCGTGGGTGTGGACGGATCGGGGGCAGGAGGCGGTGCGGAAGATCCTGGAGGAGGCGGGCGAGGACGCGGAGTTCTGGATCGCGACGGACCCGGATCGGGAGGGCGAGTTCATCGCCTGGTGCCTGGACCGGATCCTCGGGGAGCACGGGCCGACGCACCGCGTGGCGTTCCAGGAAGTGACGAAGGAGGCGGTGGAGGCGGCGCTGGCGCACCCGCGGGGGGTGGACCACGGGATGGTGGACAGCGCGCTGGTGCGGAAGTTCCTGGACCGGCTGGTCGGCTACCGGACGTCAAAGATGGCGAACGCGGTGGTGGCCGGTAAGGGCGCGTCGATGGGGCGGGTGCAGACGCCGACGCTGGGGTTCGTCGTCGAGCGGGAGCTGGAGCGGGAAGCGCACGTGCCGATCCCGTACTTCGAGGTCCACGCGCTGGCGGCGGGGATCGACCTCGAGGTGCGCTTCCACGAGCCGGAGGAGGACGACGCGTGGCGGGACGAGGCGGGGAAGGTCCACCCGTCGCGCACGTTCGCGGGCGAGGCCGCGGAGTCGGCGGCGGCGGCGCTGGCGGCGGCCGGGGAGGTGTCGGTCACGGCGGCGAAGGAGGGGACCCGGCAGCGGCGGCCGGCCGCGCCGCTCTCGACTGACGCGCTGCTACAGGCGGCGGGGTCGCGGTTCGGCTGGTCGCCGCGGAAGACGTCGGCGCTGGCGTCCATGCTCTACGAGGCCGGCCACATCACCTACATCCGGACCGATTCCACGCGGCTGGCCGCGTCCGCGGTGCAGAAGATCCGGGACGTGGTGAAGGGCGCGTTCGGGGAGGACCACCTCGGGCGCGAGACCCGCGCGGCCGCGGCCACCGGCCCGGTCCAGGACGCGCACGAGGCGATCCGCCCGACGCGGATGGAGGTCGAGGAGCCGGAGCTCGAGGATGGCGACGCCCGCCGGCTCTACCGCCTCGTCCGCGGCCACACCCTCGCCAGCCAGATGGCGCCGTCGGTCCGGACCGTCGTCAGCATCGAGGGCGCGTGCGCGGGGCTCGACCGCCCGCTCACGGGGAGCGTGTCCTGGCGCACGTTCGCGGGGTGGGAAGCGGCGTACGCGGAGTTCATGAGCGACGTCGCCACGTCGCCGCCCGACGCCCCGCTCGAGGCCGGCGCGGTCTGGACGCTCGACCCGGCGACGGAGGAACGCGACAACCCGCTCCTCATCGAGGACCAGACGCGCCCGCCGGCGCGCCACCGGCCGCACACGCTGATCAAGGCGATGAAGGACGCGGGGATCGGCCGGCCGTCCACGTACAGCCGCACCGTCGAGAAGCTGGAGGAGCGGAGCTACGTGACCGTGGAGGACGGGAGCGTCGTCCCCACGGAACGGGGTCGGACCGTCTGGCTGGAGGCCGCGCCGCTCTACTCGGAGGACGCGGACGAGGACCACGATGCGGTCGAGCTCTTCAGCCCGGAGTACACCGCGCTGATGGAGGAGCGGCTGGACAGGATCGCGCGCGGGGAGGTCCCGGCGCCGGAGAGCTGGGAGGAGTGGCGCGACCAGATCCGGGACCTGCACGCGCTCGCGCAGGAGCGGAAGAAGGCCGGCCGCATCCTGCCCGGCCAGCGGCAGATGCTGGAGCGGCTGCTGGCCAACGCGCCGGGCCGGGAGGAGGACGCGCGGCGGGTGGCGGCCGGGGAGCTCTCGCACGAGGAGGCGCGCGAGCTGATCACCGAGCTCAAGGAGGAGGGCGTGCAGCCCGCGCCCACGGAAGGGCAGATGAGCTACATGTGGGAGCTCGTCGCTGACCTGGGGCTCTCGCCGGACGAGCTGGAGGCGCTCACGGGCGTGCGGAGCCCGGACGAGGTCGAGAACAGCGTCCAGGCCAGCGCCGCGCTCGACGAGCTGCGCCGGGTCTACGAGGAGCGGCGCCCGCCGAGCGCCAAGCAGCGCCGGTTCATCGACGACCTGCTGAAGCAGACGGGGGTCTCGGAGGAGGAGGCCGCGGCGATGGTGGGCGTCGCGTCGCTGGACGAGCTCACGGGCGGGAGCGAGGGGACGGCGAGCGCGCTGATCGATCAGCTGCAGGAGATGGGGGGGAAGGGGTAGGGGTACAACGCGGGATCGGCGGCATCGTCACCGCCGACCCGCGCCATTGCCGGCTGACCCAGCCGTAGGCCGGCGTCAGCGGATCTGGCCGCGGATCTCGCCGCCGAGGTTCGCCGTCGTGTGGACGTTGACGTAGGCGCCGCCCGTCCGCATGCGGTCCACGAGCTGCTCCATCGTCGTCACCTCGTCGAAGCCGGTCAGGTCATCGGCGGTGATCACGCCGGTCGCGAGGACACCCTGGATGCGGCCCTCGATGAGCACGGGCGGCGGGCCATCCTCCGGGTACAGCCACGCGATCACCCCACGATTGACACCGGCGGGCCCCAGGTGGATGTGCGCCATGAGGACGTCTTCGATGTTCGCGACGATGAGCCGGTAGGACAGCTCGCTGCCGTCGCCGGACAGGCGGAACGTCGCCTGGCCCTGCGCCCGCGTGTCGACCGCGGGCACCTCCTCGGCGCCGGTCAGGTGGGCGATGAACTGGTTGCTCTCGGCCGTCGGGGCGGGGCCACCGCGCGCCTCCGGGAGCGTGCCGGGCGCGAGGAGCGCGTCGGGGTCGGGCGTGCCGGCGTCGCCGCAGGCGATGAACAGGGCGGCGAGCGGCAGGAGAGCGAACGTGGTGGAACGGTGTGAGCCGCGCATGGTGACCTCC
>DATKBW010000152.1:0-16781 GCA_035513575.1 Longimicrobiales bacterium
TCTTCATGGACCGCGCGCGCGACCGCGCGTTCCTGACCGAGCTCCGCGACCGCGCCTCCGACGCCGGCGTCCGGAGCCTCCTCATCATGTGCGACCGGGAAGGGGCGCTGGGGCACCCGGAGGAGGCAGGGCGGGCGGAAGCTGTGGAGAACCACCGGAAGTGGCTCGAAGCCGCACGGTTCCTGGGCTGCCACGCCATACGCGTCAACGCCCAGAGCTCCGGCACCTACGACGAACAGCTCCGCCTCGCCGCCGACGGGCTCCGCCGCCTCTGCGAGATCGCCGATGACTTCGGCCTGAGCGTGCTGGTGGAGAACCACGGCGGCCTGTCCAGCAACGGCCGGTGGCTCGCCGCCGTCATGGAGGCCGTGGACCACCCCCGCGTCGGCACGCTCCCCGATTTCGGCAACTTCATGACGGCCAGCGACCCGGAAGAATGGTACGACCGCTACCAGGGAGTCGCCGAGCTCATGCCCTACGCGAAGGCCGTGAGCGCCAAGAGCAACGAGTTCGACGCGGCGGGCGACGAGGTCCCCACCGACTACCGGCGCATGATGACCATCGTCCTCGACGCAGGCTACCGCGGCCACGTCGGAATCGAGTACGAGGGGGACCGGCTATCGGAGCACGACGGCATCCTCGCCACGCTGCGCCTGCTCCGGCGCGTCCGGGAGGAGTTGGAGCCGAGATACGGATAGAGCTCATGAAAGGAACATCAACGGCGTGACACGGAGGTATACGGAGAGAACGGAGTACACGGAGGATGCGCCGCGGTGGATCAAATCCGCCCCGAACCTCGTCCGCTCTCCTCGGTGCCCTCCGTCCACTGCGTTTGACTCCGTGTCAAGGCCTTTTGCCTTTCCCTTCAGTCACCCAGATCCGGAGGATGGGACGTGCCCGGTATCACGAGACGGAAGTTCGTAGGCGACGTCGCGAAGGTCTCGCTCGCGGCGACCATCGTCCCCCGCCACGTCCTCGGCGGCCCGGGCTACCAGGCGCCCTCCGACACCGTGAACGTCGCGATCGTCGGCGCGGGCGGGATGGGGATGCAGAACGCGGAGGGGCTGCTGTCGCAGAACATCGTCGCCCTCGCGGATGTCGACTTCAACTACGTCGAGCGCAGCCTGCGCGACCGCCGCGACAGCGATGAACCGGAGAACGCCGAAAAGGGGCGCCGCCTGACCGAAGCGTTCAACGCGGCGCGGCGCTACGCCGACTTCCGGGTCATGCTCGACGAGCAGCGGGACATCGACGCCGTCGTCGTGGCGACCCCCGACCACACGCACGCCGTCATCGCGAAGGCCGCAATGGAGGCCGGCAAGCACGTGTTCGTCCAGAAGCCGCTCACCTGGTCGGTCTACGAGGCGCGCGTGATGCTCGAGACGGCCAGGCGGACGGGCGTGGTCACGCAGATGGGGAACCAGGGGCATTCCACGGTGGAGGCCGGCGCCATCAACGACTGGCTCCGGAGCGGCGTGATCGGCGAGGTGCGTGATGTCCACGCGTGGACCAACCGCCCCATCTGGCCACAGGGCATGCCGCTCCCCGCCACCTTCGAGGAGATCGAGGAGGCGGCGAAGGAGGCGGCGGGGGAGGAGGACGAGCACTTCATGAACTGGCGGCGGTTCAACCGCACGCTCCACCTCTCGATGGGCCGGCCGGTGGAGGGATTCGATCCCGGGCGCCGGGGCCGGGCGTGGCCGGTGCCGGAGTACCTGGACTGGGACCTGTACCTCGGGCCCGCTCCCGACATCCCCTACCACCCGATCTACCACCCGTTCAACTGGCGGGGCTGGGTCAACTTCGGCGTGGGCGCGCTGGGCGACATGGGCGCGCACCTGATCGACCACCCGTACTGGGCGTTCGAGCTGGGCTACCCCACCACGGTGGAAGCCACGAGCACGCCGTGGGGCGGTCCGAGCGAAGATCCGGCCACCTACCCGCAGGCGACGGTGGTCCGCTACCAGTACCCGGCCACCGCCGGCCGGCCTCCCATCCACATCACCTGGTACGATGGCGGGCTCATGCCGCCGCGGGTGGACATGCTGCCGGACGACTTCGAGTTCGACCGCACGGGCGGCGTCATGTACGTGGGCGACCGGGGCCTCCTGATCCACGAGACGTACGGCCAGCACCCTCGCCTCTTCCCGCGGGACCTGGAAGAGCGCTTCGGCCCCGCCCCGGAGACGGACGAGGACCTGGGCCCCCAGCACGAGATGAACTGGATCCGGGCGATCCAGGGCCTCGAGGCGGCCACCTCGCCGTTCGAAATGGCGGCGCCGCTCACGGAGAACATGCTCCTCGGCTTGGTCGCCCTGCGCACTGGCCCGGGCAAGGTCATCCGCTACGACCCCGCCAACATGTTCGTCGTCAACGAGCCCGAGGCCAACCAGTACCTCCACCGCGAGTACCGGGCGGGTTGGACGCTATAGGGCATTTCAGCATGCTCGAGGTCGCGCGCGGCATCGCATCGTCGCCGCCGGAGCGCGGTCTCCATCACGACGTCATTGACATTGGAGGGCGCGGCATCATATGTATCACATGCGGTCCACACTGGAAGCCGCATCTCGAGCGTGTCGGCAGGTAAGCCGTGGATCCCCATGCCGATCCGAGCGACACGAGCACGTTCCCAGACCAGGCACGAGTCAACCTCTCTGTTGCGTCCCGCCGTCCTCTCGGCAGCTCACAGGCGCCGGGGCCGATTTCACTTCCTGTGGAGGTCAGAGCATGACGATGGCCCGATTCATCTTCCCGGTACTTATCGGCGGCCTGCTCCTCGCTATGCCCGCCGACGGCCAGATCCCGACCGGCACCATAGCCGGAACAGTGATCGACGGCACGACCCTGGCGCCCATCGGTGGCGCGACGGTCGTGGTGGACGGTACCGAACTCGCCGCGATCACCCGTTCGGATGGGAATTTCCTCCTGACGGGCGTCCCGGCGGGAACCCGCCGCCTCAGCGTCAGCCTGATCGGCTACGCGCGCCACGAGCAGGAGATTACCGTGTCGGCGGGAGGCACCGCCACGGCGGAGATCCTGCTCCAGCCGGAGGCGATCGCTCTCGAAGGGATCCTCGTGACCGGCTATGGCACCCAGCGGCGGGAGGCGATCACGGGCTCGGTCTCCAGCGTGGACGTCGAAGAGGCCAACGTCGGCGTCATCTCGAACGCGACTGACATGATCCATGGCCGCGTCGCCGGCGTGCAGGTCTCGGTGGTCAACGGCGAGCCGGGCGCGGGGTCGCAGATCCGGATCCGCGGTGGTACCTCGATCAGCGCCAGCAGCGAGCCGCTGTTCGTGATCGATGGGGTGCCGATCCAAAACCGCGCGACGGAAGCGCGGGGCATGGGCATCAACAGTGATCCGCCGCTGGCGCGCAACCCGCTCAACCTCATCAACCCGTCCGACATCGAATCGATCTCGATCCTGAAGGACGCCGCGGCTACGGCGATCTACGGCAGCCGCGCCGCGAACGGGGTGGTGCTGATCCAGACGAAGCGGGGCGCGGCCGGCCAGACCGCAATGGAATACGACGGCTACCTCTCGATGGCGGCGCCGGCCAGCTACATGGATGTCATGACCGGGTCCGAATACAGAAGCTACGTGCAGGGTCTCGTCGACTCGGGCGACACGCGCTTCGAGGAGCGCCTGGCCAGCCTCGGCTCCGCCGACACCGACTGGCAGCGCGAGCTCACCCGGTCGGCGCTGACACAGAACCACAACGTGGCCTTCCACGGTGGTAGCCATACGACGCAGTACCGGGCCTCC
Organism: Longimicrobiales bacterium; assembly: GCA_035513575.1. GTDB lineage: Bacteria > Gemmatimonadota > Gemmatimonadetes > Longimicrobiales > RSA9 > JAHWKI01. The sequence goes on from DATKBW010000152.1 coordinate 3,769, forward strand.
CTGAATTACATGAAGCAGGAAGGCGTGGTCATGAACAACGGCCTCGAGCGGATCCAGGGCAGGATCAACGCGTCGCACCAGGCGCTGGACCAGCGCCTGCGCCTCGGGCTGAATCTGACCACCTCCCGGATCAACAACGACTACCTTCCCTACGAGAACACCGGCGGGTTCGAGGGCGGCGTGTTCACCAACATGGTGATCTACGACCCCACGCGCCCGGTGATGGTGACCGACCCGGGCACCGGCCTGGATGTGTATTACGAGCACGGCAAGTGTGATGCGGAGGGGTGCGACAACTTCTCCCGGCAGGAGCAGCGCAATCCGGTGGCGCTGGCCACGGAGATCGACGACCTCGGCAGAACGATGCGCACGCTCGGTAACGTGACCGCCGCGCTCGATCTGTTCGCCGGCCTGACGGCGCAGGTCAACATCGGAGTGGACCACTCCGAGGGTCTGCGGCTCGGCTACCTGCCGAGGACCAGCCCGGTGGGCTTCGAATTCTCGGGTCGCGCCCGGCAGGTAAACACCGAGAACGACGCGATCACGTTACAGAGCCTGCTCACGCTGCAGCGGCAGATCGCGGATCACGAGTTCGATGTGGTAGGCGGCTACGAGTTCGCGGAGTACTCGACCTCCGAATTCGGCGCCGAAGGCCAGGGCTTCGCCACGGACGCTTTCCGCTACCACAACCTCGGCGGCGGCAACGTGCTGGTGAAGCCGTGGTCTTGGCGTGAGGACAGTCGGCTGGTGTCCTTCTTCTCCCGCGCGAACTACGGGTGGCAGAACCGCTACTACCTTACGGGTGTGCTCCGCTACGACGGATCCTCGCGGTTCGGCGCGGGCAACAAGTGGGCGCTGTTCCCGGCGCTCTCGGCCTCGTGGCGTATCAGCGAGGAATCCTTCGTCCAGACCGGCCCGTTCTCGGATCTGCGCCTGCGCGTCGGGTACGGCAAGCAGGGTAACCAGGCCGTTCCGCCGTACGCGTCCCTCATCACACTCGCGCCCGGCAACAACTACAGCTTCGGCCAGGACCCGGTCACCGGCATTACTCCGACCCGGAACCCGAACCCGAACCTGAAGTGGGAGGAGACGTCGCAGGTCAACGTGGCGCTCGACTACGGGTTGTTCGACAACAGACTGTCGGGGTCGGCCGAGTACTACGTCAAGAACACTTCGGACCTGTTGCTGGAGGTCCCGGTGCCTCAGCCGGCTCTGGTGCCGACCCGCCTCGAGAACGTGGGGAAGACCAGCAGCAAGGGTGTGGAGCTGACACTCGACGCCCAGGTGCTGGACCGCGACGGCCTCGGATGGAGCGCCGGCCTGGTGTTCGCGGCCGACCGGAACGAGATCGTCGACCTGGGCGGCCGCAACTATCTCCAGAGCGCCCGGGCCAGCGGCCAGGGCCAGAGCGACACGTGGACGCAGCGGCTGATCGAGGGATACGCCCTGGGTACCTTCTACGGCCCCGAGTTCGCCGGTGTCTGCGTAGGGGGCGAAGCCCTCGTGGGCGGCGGTATCTGCGATGCCGGCAGCCAGCTGTTCAACAAGTACGAGGTCGAGCGGGCCGAAGACGGCAGCATCCTCAGCCAGAACGTCATCGGCCTGACGACCGCGCCGAGCGGTGATGACTTCGTCGTCCTCGGAAGCGCCAATCCGGACTTCACGTTCGGGATCAGCAACCGCGTGGAGATGGGGCGTTTCGACCTCAGCCTCTTCATCCGGTCCGAGATAGGCCAGGAAGTGTTCAACAACACCGCCCTGGTCTACTCGACGAAGAACGCGGTGCTCCAGGGCAGGAACTTCCTCCGCTCCGCGCTCGATGACGGCATCGGTCTCGGCCAGCCGTCGATATATTCCTCGCGGTGGATCGAGGACGGGTCCTTCCTCCGCGTGCAGAACCTCACTCTGGGATACACGTTCGGCACCGCCCCGCTGCTTCCGCAGATCCAGAACGGGCGGCTTTATCTCTCGTTCGACAATCTGCTGCTCCTGACCGGATACTCCGGCTACGATCCGGAAGTGCATACGGCGGCCGAAGGGCTGGCCGTGCGCGGGGTCGACTATCTGAACTATCCGCGGCCGCGGACCATGACCGGCGGCATCCGCTTCAGCTTCTGAGGTGGCCAAAATGGACGACAAAGCGATCACACTTTCAGGCGGGGGCGGACTTATGAGGACATCTCGGATGACCGGCGCGGTCACGGCGGTGGCGCTCTCGGCGCTGCTGCTGTCGGCGCCCGGATGCACGGATCTGGAGGAGAGCCCCACGAGCCTCATCACCCCGGAGAACTTCTACCAGACGGAGGAAGAAGTGATGGGCGGGCTGGCGTCCATCTACTCCGGGCTGCGCGCCACGCTCTGGGGCTACTACAACCTGAGCGAGATCAGCACGGATGAGATGATCGTGCCGACCCGCGGCAGTGACTGGTACGATGGCGGCCGTTGGCTGGAGATGCACTACCAGACATGGGCCCCGAACAACGCCTCCGGCGAGGACATCAACGCGGCGTGGAACGACGCGTTCGGCGCGATCGCGCGGGCGAACGTACTGCTCGGCGTGCTGCCGGGCATTCCGGTCGCGAACAAGGACGTGGTGGAAGCCGAGGTCCGTACGTTACGGGCTTTCTACTACTATGTCCTGATGGACCTCTTCGGCGGTGTGCCGATCGCCGAAACGACCGAGATCATGCCACGGGAGCGGGCCAGCCGCGCCGAGCTGTTCAACTTCATCGAGGACGAGCTGTTGGCGACGCGGGTCGTGCTGCCGCCGGTCTGGCCCGCCGGCATGCATGGCCGTGTGACCAGTGGGGCCGCAAACGCGATCCTGGCGAGCATGTACCTGAACGCCGAGGTCTTCACCGGGACCGTTACCGCGGCCGGGCTCGAGCGCGGGACGGCACGCTGGCAGGACGCCATCGATGCCGCGGACGAGATCCTGAACTCCGGCCAGTATGCGCTCGCACTCGAGTTCGAGGACAACTTCGTGCCCGACAATCACCTGTCGCCCGAGATCATCCTGGTGATCAAGCACGTAGCGCAGGCCGGGTTCGGCTTCGACAATCACTTCTTCTACCGCGCGATGCACTACAATTCGGGGATCGGCGGCGGCTGGAACGGGTTCTCGACCCTGGCCGAGACCTATTACGCGTTCGATACGGCCAGCGTCGAAACGCTGACGGTGCCGGGAACGACCCGGCAGGCGGACGTACTCCACTCGAACGACGTGCGGCACGACATCTTCCTGGCCGGGCAGCATTTCAACGTCGAGACGGGCGAAGCGGTCATGGACCGCGCCAATGTCCCGCTCTTCTTCACGCCCGAGATCCTGGACGAGACGCAGGCGCACGAGCGCGAGGGCGTCCGGGTCTATAAATGGCCGGTCGATCCGGCCCGGGAAGGGAACACGCATGGCAACGATTACGCGATCTTCCGGCTGGCCGAGATCTATCTGATCAAGGCGGAGGCGATGAACGAGCTGGGGCAGACCGCAGGAGCGATCGACCTGGTCAATGCGGTGCGCGCGCGGGCGTTCGAGCCGGATCAGCCGATCCCGACCACGCTGTTGCAGGCGGAGGCCCGCGATCGCATCGAGCGCGAGCGTCTGTTCGAGCTGACGGCGGAGGCGAAGCGCCGCCAGGACCTGATCCGGTGGGGAAGGTTCACGGACGCCTGGACGCACAAGGACCAGCGCGAGCCGTACCGGATTCTGATGCCGATCCCGCAGACACAGAGGGACGCCAACCCGCTGCTGAACCAGAATCCAGGCTACTGAACCACGGCAGTCTTCCCACTGCGGTGCCCGTGGCCTGTCCCCCTCCCGGGGGGGCAGGCCACGTGTGCAGCGGCCGCCTGTCCGCGAGATTCACCCGGCGACGACCGGATCACGGGCCCTTCTACGCTTAACGGGCCGATGGCATGAAGCAGCTTTGGCAGCACGGACTCGGTTTCTTCCTCCTCTTCGCCCTGGCGCTGGTCACCGGCTGCTCGGGAGCGGACGGCACCTCGGACGGCCGCGCGGCCGGCCAGATGGAGCCGTCGTCTCCCGACGGTCCACTGTTCACCATGCTGCCGTCCAGCTACACCGGTGTCGACTTCGCCAATCGGCTGGTGGACACCCGTGAGCTGAATGTTTTCACCTACCGCAACTACTACAACGGCGGTGGGGTAGCGCTGGGCGATCTGACCGGCGACGGCCTCCCGGAGCTGGTGCTGACGTCGAACCTGGACGGGCCGCGGCTGTACCTGAACGAAGGCAACTTCCGGTTCCGGGATGTGACGGAGAAGGCCGGTTTGGAGGGGAGGGGCGCGTGGGCGACCGGGGTGACGCTCGCCGACGTCAACGGGGACGGGCTCCTCGACATCTACGTATGCTACGCGGGCAGGGCGGCGGGGGAGGATCGGGCGAATGAGCTGTACATCCACCAGGGGCTGAACGCGGACGGGGTGCCGACGTTCAGGGAGAGCGCGGGCGCCTACGGGATCGCCGACGAGGGCTACTCGACGCACGCCGTCTTCTTCGACTACGACCGCGATGGAGACCTGGACCTCTACGTGGTCAACAACTCGCCCCGGCCGGTGAGCAGCTTCGGCCTTCAGAACACGCGACGGCTTCGCCACCAGGCCGGTGGCGATCGCCTCTACCGCAACGATGACGGGCAGTTCGTGGACGTGAGCGAGCAGGCCGGGATCTTCGGGAGCGAGATCGGATTCGGACTCGGCGTCGCGGTCGGCGACCTGAACGGTGACGGCTGGCCCGACATCTACGTCTCGAACGACTTCTTCGAACGGGACTACCTCTACATCAACCAACAGGACGGGACTTTCGCGGAAGTGCTGTCGGAGCAGATGCCCTCGATCAGCCTTTCGTCGATGGGGCTGGACCTGGGCGACATCGACAACGATGGGCGGCTCGACCTCTACGTCACGGACATGCTGCCGGAGGACGAATACCGGCTCCGGACGATGACCGCGTTCGAGAGCTGGGAGGAATACCAGAGGAAGCTGAAAAACGGCTACCACCACCAGTTCACACGCAACACGCTCCAGCTGAACAACGGCAACGGCACGTTCAGCGAGATCGGACAGCTCGCCGGCGTGGCGCGGACCGACTGGAGTTGGAGCGCCCTGCTCGCGGATCTCGACCAGGACGGCTACGTGGACATCCACGTGACCAACGGGATCCCCAGGGACCTCACATCGCGAGACTATCTCGCGCACCTGGCGAGTGACGCCACGCTGGCGTCGGCGCTGCAGGAAAGGAACGTGGACTTCCTCCGCCTGGTAGGCGAGATGGCGTCGACGCCACTGCCCAACTACGCGTTCCGGAACAACGGGGACCTCACGTTCTCCCGACCAGGGCCGTCCTGGGGGCTCGAGTCGGTTGGCTTCTCGAACGGCGCGGCCTATGGGGATCTCGACGGCGATGGCGCGCTGGACCTCGTCGTCAACAACCTGAATCGGGAATCGTCCATCTACCGCAATAATGCGCGCGCGGTCAATGACCACCGCTATCTCCAGATCGCGCTCGAGGGCAGTGGCGCCAACCGTTTCGCGGTCGGCGCCAAGGTGACCCTGCGGGCGGGCAGCCGCCTGTTCGTCCAGGAGCTGATGCCCTCGCGCGGGTTCCAGTCCAGCGTGGACTACGTTCTGACCTTCGGGATCGGGACGCTGGACACGCTGGACAGCGTGACGGTCGAGTGGCCGGACGGGCGGCGGAGCGTGCTGAGGTCGGTGGCCGCGGACCAGCGCGTGACCGTGCGGCAGGCGGACGCGGAGGTGGCGGTGGTCGAGACGGATGTAGCGGAAACGGAGTCGGTCGCGGCCGGGGCACGCCCGGTCTTCACTCGCACCGCCGTCCCTGGTCTGGATATCCCTCACCGCGAGAACGCGTTCGCGGACTTCAGTCGCGAGCCGTTGATCCCGAAGCTGCTCTCGACCGAAGGCCCGTACATGGCCGTAGCGGACGTGAACGGGGACGGGCTCGAGGACGTGTTCCTGGGCGGAGCGAAGGACCAGCCCGGACAGCTGCTCCTCCAGGGGCCGGATGGCGCCTTCACGCCGAGCAGCGCCGACGTCTTCGCGCGCGACCGCGTCGCGGAGGACCTGGGCGCCGTCTTCTTCGACGCCGACGGCGATGGCGCACCCGACCTCTACGTGGTCAGCGGCGGCAGCGAGTTCTCCGACATGGCCCCGGCGCTACACGACCGCCTCTATCTGAACGACGGCCGGGGCGGATTCCGGAAGGCCGAGGGCGCGCTGCCGGCGCGGAGCATCAGCGGGTCGCGCGTGACCGCGACGGACTTCGACGGCGACGGACATCTCGACCTGTTCGTCGGCGGACGGGTCATCCCCTGGCGCTACGGTCTCGACCCCGCCAGCGCGCTGCTCCGCAACGACGGCACCGGCCGGTTCACGGACGTGACGCGCCGGATAGCCCCGGAGCTCGAGCGCGTCGGGATGGTGACGGATGCGCTCTGGCAGGATGTGGATGGCGACGGGCGGCCTGACCTCGTCGTCGTCGGCGAATGGATGCCCGTCACCATCTTCCGGAACACGGGCGAGCGGCTGGTGCGCCTGAACGTGCCCGGCCTCGAGCGAAGCCACGGTTGGTGGAACCGCATCATCGCCGCGGACCTCGACGGTGACGGGCACACGGACTTCGTTCTCGGGAACCTCGGGCTCAACACGCGCCTGCGCGCGACTCCGGAACGCCCGGTCACGATGCACGTGGGTGACTTCGATCGGAACGGCTTCATCGAGCAGATCGTTTCCTCGTATGGCGAGCACGGCGTGAGCGTGCCGCTCGCTTCGCGGGAGGACCTGCTCCAGGCCCTGCCGTCCCTGACCTCGCGTTACCCCGACTTCGACAGTTACGCGCGCGCGTCCACCGCCGACCTCTTCACGCGCGATGAGCTGGCCGGGGCCGTGGAGAAGCGCGCCTATACGTTCGAAAGCGCCGTGGCATGGAACGACGGCGCTGGCTCCTTCACTCTGGAACCGCTGCCGACGGTCGCGCAGTTCGCGCCCGTCCACGCGCTCCTCGTCGAGGACTTCGATGGCGACGGCACACTCGACATCCTGCTGGCCGGCAACTTCGATGGCGTCAAGCCGGATATCGGACGGATGGCGGCCGGCTACGGAGTCCTCCTCCGCGGTGACGGGAGGCGCGGGTTCACGCCCGTTCACGTATCCGAGAGCGGATTCTCCGTACCCGGTCAGGCGCGCGACATCCGGCGTTTGCGGACCGCGCGAGGCGTGGTCTATGTTGTCGCACGCAACAACCAGCAGCCTCTGATCTTCCGATCCACGGGTCGCGCACCGCTCGCCGCGAGGCGGGAGCGCCGGGGCTCAGCCGCCCGACCCCTTGGTCCTGATCACGATGACGCCGTTCGCGCCCCGGACACCGTACATGGCCGTGTCGGCGGGATTCTTCAGGACCTTGATCGACGCGATCTCGTACGGGTTGATCGCCGACAGGCTCCCGCCCGGTCCCGGGTCGAACGCGATGCCATCGACGATGTATAGCGGGCCCGCCTGGCCGCTGAAGGTATTTGAACGCCGGATACGCACGGCGATGCCCCCATCCGCCGTGCGCGTGATCCAGACGCCCGGAACCTTGGCCATGAGCGCCTTTTCGATCGGGACATCGGGTGTACGACTGATGTCCTCGGCCGTGAGGTCGGCTTGCGGCTGCATTGGCTGGTCGGGATCGCCCGTGGACGCGCAACCGACCAGCGCGGCAGAGCAAACGCCGCGGACCAGTAGCGCGTGCACCGAAACGTGGGGCGTGGTCATCTGGCACCACCACTTCTCAAGAGTCAAAAAAACATAATTCGACGCGGCCATTCGTGCACAACCCATTCCAGGGAAAACAAATGTCCATGGAGGATCGATTCGGCGGACTGGTGCGGCGGCTCCGGGAGGCGGTTCTCGAGGGCACCGGCGTTACGGACGTCGGGATGCGGGCGGCGGCGGAAGCGCGGGCGGCGGCGTTCGGAGGGCGGCCGGGCGCGAGCGACGCGACCGGGCCCGCCCGAGTGCCGGAGCCCGCGGGGGCGTTCGTGGACAAGGTCGCTCGCGACGCCTACCGGGTGACGGACGAGGACGTTGAAGCGCTGCGGTCGGCGGGCTACAGCGAAGACGCGATATTCGAGCTCACGGTGAGCGCGGCGCTGGGTGCCGGGTGCGGCCGACTGGAGCGGGGCATGTCGGCACTGAGAGGAGAGGTCTGATGCGTTTGCGCGTGGTGGAGCGGGGTCACCGGCTCCCGCAGAAGGTCGTTCTGTTGATGATACGACTGGCCAGCGGGTGGCGGGTCGTCGACATCATCCGTACGCTGCTCTATCGTCCGAAGCTCTTCGGCCGCCCGATCAGCGAGTGGACGCAGGCGGTGATGCGCGGTCCTTCGGAGTGGCGGGTAGGCGAGCGGGAGCTGTTCGCCGCGTTCACCTCGAAGCTGAACAAGTGCCGCTTCTGAACGGAAGCCCACGGCGCGGTCGCGTCGAAGGCGTTGGAGGATGAGGCCCTGGTGCGGGCGGTTCTGGAGGACTGGCGACTGGCGCCCGTGGACGAGCGCCTGCGGGCGGCGCTGGGCTTCATGGAGAAGCTCACGCTCGAGCCGGATCGGGTGACGGCGGCGGACATGGCCCCGCTCCGTGCGGCGGGTCTGAGCGATGCGGCCATAGAGGAGGCGATCCATGTATGCGCGCTCTTCAACATCTACGATCGCGTGGCCGACACGCTGGAGTTCGACGTGCCCGGAAGAGAGAGCTTCGCGCACGGCGCGGAGATGCTCCTGAAGCGCGGCTACGTCTAGGGGCCGCCTCTCTGGTCCGAGGGATGGGACGCGGGTGTGCGGCGCTCGTGCTGGTGGTGCTGGTCTCTGCGTGCGGGCGTCCCGGCGGGGATCCGGCGCTGTTCGAGCTGCTTCCGGCCGAGGCGACGGGGGTGACGTTCGTCAACGCGCTGCCGGAAGACCAGGCCCTCAACATCATCACCTACCTCAACTACTACAATGGCGGCGGCGTCGCCATCGGCGATGTGGATGGCAACGGGCTGCCGGACCTCTACTTCACGGCGAACCTGGGCCCGAACCGGCTCTACCTGAACCGGGGCGATTATCAGTTCGAGGACGTGACGGACCGGGCGGGCGTGGGGGGCGGCGACGGCTGGACCAGCGGCGCGACCATGGCCGACGTGAACGGGGATGGCCACGTCGATATCTACGTCTCCGGCGTCCGCTACCTGACCGCCCAAGGCCGGAACATCCTCTACATCAACGAGGGCGACGGCACGTTCACCGACCGTACCGCCGAGTACGGCCTGGAGCACACGGGCTACTCGACGCAGGCGCTGTTCTTCGACTACGATGCCGACGGCGACCTGGACATGTACCTGCTGAACCACTCGGTCCACGGCGAGCGGGGCCGCAGCGCGAGTCCGCAGCGAGAGCGACATCCGCGCGCGGGCGACCGCCTGTTCAGGAACGACGGCGGCCGGTTCACGGACGTGAGCGAGGCGGCCGGCATCTACGGCGGCGTCGAGGGATACGGACTGGGCGTCGTCGCGAGCGACCTGAACATGGACGGGTGCGTCGACCTCTTCGTCGCCAATGACTTCCAGGAGAACGATTTCCTCTATCTCAACAACTGCGACGGCACGTTCAGCGAGTCGATCGCGTCGGCGATGGCACATACGAGCCGGTCGTCGATGGGCGTCGACGCGGCGGATTTCAACAACGACCTGCGCCCCGACATCGTCGTGCTGGACATGCTGCCGGAGCGGGAGGAGATCCTGAAGACGTCGGCGAGCGCGGAGAGCTACGAGGTCGACCACATGAAGCAGCGCGCGGGCTACCACCCGCAGGTCACGCGGAACACGCTGCACCTGAACCGTGGCGCCGGGCGGTTCAGCGAGATCGGGCTTCTGGCCGGCGTCCACGCCACCGACTGGAGCTGGGCCGGGCTGTTTGCCGACCTGGACAACGACGGGCTCAAGGACCTGTTCGTGACCAACGGCATCTGGCGCCGACCGAACGACATGGACTACCTGGTCCACGTGTCGGCGCCGGCGATGCAGGCGGCGCTCGAGCGCGGGCTCGACCGGGAGGGGACGCGCGCGCTCCTCGAGCGGATGCCGCACGTCCCGATCCCGAACTACGCGTACCACAACAACGGCGACCTCACCTTCACGAACATGGCCGACGCGTGGGGGCTCGCCCAGCCAGGCTTCTCGACCGGCGCGGCGTACGTGGACCTGAACGGCAGCGGCGCGCTCGACCTCGTCGTCAACAACATCAACGCGCCGGCCGCGATCTACCGGAACCGCGCGCGCGAGCGCAACGGGCATCATTACGTGGCCGTGGAGCTGGCGGGCGAAGGCGGCAACACCGCGGGGATCGGCGCGAAGGTGGTGGTCGGGCACGACGGCGTCACCCAGCTGCTCGAGCAGATGCCGACCCGCGGCTTCCAGTCCTCCGTGGGCCACCGGCTGCACTTCGGCCTGGGCCACTCCGCGCGGATCGACTCGCTGGTCGTGATCTGGCCGGACCGCCGGGTCCAGGTGCTGCGAGACCTGCCGGCGGACACCACCGTCACGCTGGCCCAGGGCGACGCGGCGCCCGTCACGCCCGCGGAGCACGGCCCGTCGACGGCAACCGCATCTCAACCCCTCTTCGCCCCCACCCCCGCGCCGGCGGGATTCGACTTCCGGCACGAGGAGAACGTCTTCTTCGACTTCCGGCAGCAGCCGCTCATGCCGCACCGGCTGTCGACCGAGGGGCCGGCGCTGGCGGTGGCGGATGTGGACGGCGACGGGCTGGACGACATCTTCATCGGCGGGGCGAAATGGCAGCCCGGCGCGCTCTTCATCCAGCAGGCGGACGGCGCGTTCCGCCGGAGCAGCGAGGCGGTGTTCTATGCGGACCGGTTGCACGAGGACGTGGACGCCGCGTTCTTCGACGCGGACGGCGACGGCCACCCGGACCTCTACGTGGTCAGCGCCGGGAACGAGTTCTGGGGCGAACAGGAGGCGCTCCGGGACCGGCTGTACCTGAACGATGGGCGCGGCGGATTCCGCCGGGCGAGGGGGGCGCTGCCGGACCTGTTCGTGAACGGCGGCGTCGTCGCCCCCGCGGATTTCGATGGCGACGGCGATGTCGATCTGTTCGTCGGCGGACGCGTCGTCGGCCGTGCTTATGGAGAGACCCCTCGGAGCGCCCTCCTGATCAACGACGGCACCGGCCGCTTCGCCGACGCGACCGCGGCGCTGGCGCCCGGGCTCGCCGACGTCGGGATGGTCGCGTCCGCGGCGTGGGCGGACATCGACCGCGACGGGCGGCTCGACCTCGTCGTCGCGGGGGAGTGGATGCCGGTCCGGGTGTTCCGCCAGGAGGACGGGCGCTTCGTGGACCGCACCGACGAGGCGGGGCTCGGGGCGACGCACGGCTGGTGGAACAGCGTCACCGCCGCGGACCTCGACGGCGACGGCTATGCCGACCTCGTACTCGGCAACCTCGGGCTCAACGCCTATATCAGCGCATCGCCCGACGAGCCGGCGCGGCTCCACGTCGCCGACCTGTCCCGCGACGGCGCGCCGGACCCGATCCTCACTTCCTACCGCGGCGGCGTCAGCCACCTGCTCGCGGGACGCGACGAGCTGCTCCGCGCGGTCCCGTCCCTCCGCGCGAGATATCCGACCTACGCCGACTTCGGCGCCAGCCGGATCGGGGATATCTTCCCGCGCCAGACGCTCCGCGAGGCGCGCGTTCTCGAGGCGCGGACGTTCGCGAGCGCCGTGGCGCTCAACCGCGGGGACGGCACGTTCGCGGTCGAGCCGTTGCCGGTCGAGGCGCAGCTCTCACCGATCTACGCGTCGCTGGCCGAGGATTTCGACGACGACGGCGCGCTCGACCTCCTCGTCGCCGGTAACTTCCACGGCGCGATCCCGGCCCTCGGACGACACGACGCCGGCTGGGGCCTCCTCCTCCGGGGCGCCGATGGCGGGTTCGAACCGGTGGACCTGACGGACAGCGGCGTGGCGATCCCGGGGGAGGTGCGCGCGCTGGCTACGCTGAGGACGCCGCGCGGCCGGCTCGTGGTGGCCGCCCGGAACGACGACACGCCGGTCTTCCTGCGGTGGGTTTCGGCCGAGCGGCGCTGACTACGAGATCCCGCTCACTTCGCCCGTCAATTCAGCGATCTCGTGGTCGCTCGCCGCGACAGCCCCGCTACGTCCGCGTCGCGCCCCCGGGTTCCACCACATCTCCACGAGCAGCGCGGTCGGCCCGACGAGGAAGAGCGCGTAGAACGGCGCGTAGATGACCTCGCCGAGGCGGAGCAGCATCTCCACGAACGCGACGGCCACCACGACCATGATCTCGCCGCGCCGGGACGAGACGGTGGTCTTGGGGTCGGTCACCATGAACAGCGCGAAGAGCTGGTACATGGGCCCGGTGATGGGCGCGATCTCGGTGATGAACGACGTATCGATGACCAGGCTGCGGACGAAGGCGAAGGCGAAGAACGCGGCGATGTAGCTGAGCGTGATGTGCGCGCGACGGACCCGCCAGACGGCGTTGATCCCGATGATCCAGATCACGACCATCGGCCAGACGTCGTTCCCCCACTGTACGCTGAGGGGCGCGACGGCGAACGGGGCCATGAACAGCAGGACGCAGATGCCGAAATTGGACGGGTTCCACAGGTGGCGGCCGCGCACGCGGAGCACGTACTTCGACATGATCGAGAGCACTGCGCCGAGCGCGTAGGGCCAGAGCATCGGTGAGTGGACCAGGATGCCGATGCTGATGCCGGAGATGTAGGCGCTGGCCAGGAACGGGAGCCTGCCCAGGAGGACGCGGCCCAGCACGAGCTCGGTCGCGAGGGCGCAGCCGATGGCGAGGAGGATCGCCTCGTAGCTGCGCAGCACGCCGTAGGACCAGTGGGCGCCGACGAGTATCAGCGTGATCAGCAGCGGCGCGATGAGCCGTCTGTCGAGCTTCACCGCGGCTCCAC
>DATKBW010000153.1:0-11020 GCA_035513575.1 Longimicrobiales bacterium
CCGCCTCGCCGCTCGTTCAGGACGACGAACAGGTCACTGCCGGGCCGGTGGATCAGGTTCAGGCGCAGGTTGGCGGAGAGCTGGTTGTCGAGGCTGTTGTACTGGACGAGCGCGTCGGCGAACAGGCGAGTGGAGGCGGCGTAGGAGAGGCGGAGCGAGCCGATGTCGGCGGTGAACGCGCCGCCCGGCAGGTCGACGGCGTTGCGGGTGTAGCCGATCGTCGCCGAGACATGGGGGTCGGGGGCGGCCGAGAGCGTGGTCCCGGCCGAGGCGATGCGGCCGTCGTAAACCCACTGGACGGAGCCGCTGGACCCGATCACGACCGGCCGGCTCGGGCTCGTGCTGGCGAACCAGCCGAGGGCGGTCATGCCGTAATCGCCGGGCTGGACGCCGACGTCGCCGAGCTCGAACGGCTCATCGAGCCGGGTGCGGCCCGGCTGGAGCCATCCGGTGAAGGACTCCCCGCTGTTCCAGACGACGCTGAGGAACGGCCCCGCCACCGCGTCCTGGAAGGCGCCATCGACGCGGCTGACGTAAGTGGCGCCCAGGAACGTATCGACCCGCCGGAGCCCGAGCGCCGGCGGCCGGAACGTCACCCGGCCGAACCCATCCGTCCGCCGCATGTCGGTGCGGGTGATGAAGCCCATGGCCGCGTTGGCGTCCGGCCCGACCGTGATGTGCTGGGTGAAGAAGCCGAATCGGTCGCCGGTGTAGTCGAGCGCGAGACGGTAGCCGTGGTCGTCGCCGCCCACGCCCGCGGTGGCGGTCCGGCCGTAGAAGCCCTGGACATTGAGCGCGCCGCGCCACACCGAGAAGTCGGCGCCGCCGGTGGTGTTCCACGACGCCGCGGAGCGGCGGTCCGTGGCCATCAGGCCGATGTAGCCGCTGCCGCCGATGTCCCGCTTGACGCGCGCGACCGCGAAGTTCTCGCGCGGGTGGCCGTGGGCCTCGTCGGTGATGGCGTTCAGCAGCCCGACGGTCTGGCCGCCGACCCGGCCGGTCAGCCGCGCGCCACCGAGCAACGGGACCTCCCCTTCATCCGCGATCCCGATGCGGCGCGAGAAGAAGAGCAGGAAGGGCGGCGGCTCGAAGAAGCCGCGCAGCCCGAACTCGAAGACGCCGGCGTTTTCGAGGAAGAAATCGCGCTTTTCCGGGAAGAAGAGGTCGAAGCGGGTCAGGTTCACCTGCTCTTCGTCGACCTCGACCTGGGCGAAATCGGTGTTCGCGGTCGCGTCGAGCGTGAGGCCCGGACGGATCTCGTATTTCAGGTCGGCGCCCACGTCGAAGCGGGCGGAGGTCCGGAACGCGTCCTGCCCGGCCGCGTCATCGGAGGGCGCGCGCGTCGCGCCGCTGAGGACGTAGGGCCTGATCTCGAGGTTCGCCCCGGCCGGCGGCAGGTCCTCCATGCCGGTGAGGTGTCCCGCGCGGCTGACCCGGTGGAACCCCTCGGCCTCGCGGGACCAGGAGCTCCAGAGCGTTTCCTCCCTCGTCCGCTGGACGATGCGGTAGACGTTCAGGCCCCACGTCTCGCCGCCCCCCTCGGGAAAGCGGAGCGTGCGCAGCGGGATCGCGAATTCGGCCGACCAGCCGTCCGGCCCCCGCTCGGCGGCGACCCGCCACACGCCGCGCCAGTCGGTGTTGAACTCGCGGCCCTCGTCCGTCAGCAGCGCGTCGAACTCCGCGCCGTTCGGGTTGGTCGCGAACACGAACGCGTTGCGATGGTCGTGGAACGGGTCGAGCAGGATCGCGATGGCGTCGTCGCCCGCGAACATGGGGCGTCCGTCGAAGTCGCTCGCCATGACGCGGTCGCGCCGGAGGATCCGGCCGACGATCCCCGCCGGCTCGGCGTCGTACGCGAACACCGCGATGTAGAGCGCGGCGTCGTCGACCAGCACGCGGACCTCGGTCCGGTCGGTCGCGGGCTCGCCCGCCCGCGGCTCGCGCTGCCGGAACCCGGACGCGGGGAGGGCGCTCCGCCACGCCGCGTCATCGAGCCGCCCGTCCACCACCGGTGGCTCGGCGCCCGGGCCCAGGCGGATGGCCGGCATCGACGGGGGCTCGTACGACTGCGCCGCCGCCGCCGCCGCGCACGCCGTGGACATCAGCGTCAACAGGATGGCTCGCATGGCTCCGGATCGCGCGGTGGGTGCCGTGGCTACAACGCCCCGGGCTGCCGATGCTGCACACTGAAAGGCCCTCCAAGCTGTCGGGCCGCAGGGGAACGGTCAAGCGGCGGCGCGGATGCGCGACGGGGCGCGCCGGACCAGCCGGCGCGCCCCGTCCGCCACCTTCCGTGCGGCGCCGCGGCTACTTGATCACGACGACGATGGACTCGCCGGCGATCGGCGTGCCATCCTTGAGCTTGCCGCTCAGCGTGAGGGTATGCTCGTCGCCCTCCTCCGCGTCCGCCAGCAGCGCGGCGACGGCCGCGTTGTCGAACTTCAGCGTGAGGTCCGTCAGGCCGTCGGGCCCGGCGGCATTGCAGTCCTCCACCGTCCGGCCCGTGTACGGCTCGCTGGGCGTACCCACGTCCTCGTACGAGTGGCGCAGCGGCGCGATCTCACCCTCGAGCAGGATCGTGGCCGGGTCGATCTCCGAGACAGCCACGTCCGCCGTGCCCATGATGGCGGCCGGCAGCACGCCCCTGGCCTTGCGATTCACCGGGGCGGGACAGGCGCCGGGCTTGATGGCGAACGGCACCTCGACCTGGTCGATGACGCTGACGGTCAGCTCCGACAGGAGCAGGTCGCTCCAGTCGCCGCTCCACCACGTGATCTGGGGGCTGCCGATCCAGAACGCGTTGGGCCGCAGGGCGCTGGCCACGGGGCCAGCCGCCAGCTCGCCATCCACGAACAGCGTGTACTCACCGCCCTTGTAGACCACCTGGTAGGCGTGCGGCCCCAGGGGGTTCTCCACGCTGATCCGCTGCCCGCCGAGGAGGATCACGCCGAGCTGGCTGGCCCCGTCCGCGAGGATCCGCAGGACGGGCTGCGCGGCGGACGGGGTGTACCCCCCGTCGGTGCGCGCCGGAACCCAGCGCGACACCTGGAGCCCCAGGCCCTTGGCGCCGACCTGCTCGAAGGTCATCCCCACGTCCAGGACGAAATCGCCCTCGGCCGGGAACGGATCCGGCCGGTCGGGCCCCGCGGACCAGACGAACGGGGCAACCAGGACGTTCCCCGCCGCGACGCGCAGCCCTTCCGGCACGAACGTGACCTCGCCGAAGGGCGGCTGCGACCGGTTGCCGGCGCACCGACGGGCCGACGGGTCGATCCAGGAACCGAGCTGGGTGCACCAGCGCGGGCCGTCCGTGCCGGAGCTGGCGACCGAGCTCATCAGCTCATCGTCGTCGCCGCTGGCGAACGAGAAGTAGACGTCCCCACCGCTCAACGGCTGCGCCGTGGGCGTTGGCGTCGAATCATCGCCCTGCCTCGCGACGCCCGTCACCTCGGTACACGCGGCCGGCACGAGAAGCACGAACACGAGCAGAGCCAGTCGGAGACCGGCCGTCCTCGTCAGCAAGGAAGTGTTCGCTGTCATGGGATCCTCCTCAACTTCCGCCCGGGTGCGCTCCCTGTCGGTTTCGGAGGGAGCCGTCCACGGGCCTATGTTTCCGGGGCCGGAATGAGGCAATGGCCGGTCCAGATCCGAGTCCCGATCGGGCAATGCCCGCGTTCTCAACGACTTAGGGGATTTCGACGGGTGGGGGCGCGGCGCGGAGTGGCTTCCCGGTCGGGGTAGCAATTCCGCCACTCGGCTACTTTTTTCGTCCTCCCGGAGGGGGCTTTTTCGTCCCATCGAATGCGACGGCGGCGAGAAGGATCCAGAGGGCGTCGAACGGGAGGCGGAACCGGGTCGCCGCAGCGAGGACGGCGTAGACCAGGGTCGGGGCCAGGATGGCCGCATGGACGATCCATGCGTCGTGGTTGCGTCGGAGGGCGATCACGGCGCCGGGCAACCCGAGGGCGAGGATGGGTAGGAGCGCCAGGGTGGCGATGAGGCGGTTCCGGGGGCTGGACACCTCGTTGGCGGTGAGGGTCCTGGAGAAGGGCGAGTAGAGGGTGAGGAGGCGCCGTCCGCTGAGGATGAGGAACCGCCCCGGGTGGTCGGCCGCCCAGGCCAGGGCGCGGTCCCGGAACAGGGCGTCCCGCTCAAAGGAGTCGCGGGCCTCGAGCCGGGCGGCGAGCTGCTCTCCGAGCCGCAGCGCCTCCCGCCGTTCCGTGGCCGTTCCCAGTGCCATGGCGCGCTCGACCCAGATATCGTCGGCGGGGGCCATGTGCCGGTCGTCGGCATCGCCGCGTGCCAGGGGATTGTTGCCGCGCCACAGGTGCTCGCCGAACCCGGTAGCCACCGGGAGGAAGCGGTCGAAAACCACGGCGTTCCGGATGGTCCATGGGGCAATGGTGAGGGCGGCGATGCCCAGGACCAGTGCGCCATTGCGCAGGGCTCGCCGCGGCGCGGCCCGGAGCCCCGCATGGAGGGCCGCCACCGGGATGAAGACCATGTAGACGGGCCGGGTGAGGGCGAGGAGTCCGCCCAGGAAGCCGGCCAGGGCCAGGAAGCGTGGAGAGCCGCGTCGCTCGCCGTGGACGAGGCTCCAGACGGTCGCCGCGAGGAGGACGGCGGCGAGGTGCTCGGCGTAGAAGACGCCGGCGAGGTAGACCAGGGGCGGATAGAAGGCGACCCCGACCCCCGCCAGCATGCCGGTGCGGCGGTCGAAGAGCTCCTCGCCGGTGGCGGCCACGGCGATGGCCAGGAGCCCGCCGGTGAGGGCCTGGACGAGGCGCGCGGCGGGGTAGGAGTGTCCGAAGAGCAGATACACGGCGGCGAGCATCGCGGGGAGCCCCGGCGTCGCCCGGTAGGGGCTGGAATCGTACTCCCCGGTGGCCGCGAGCCGTCGGGCGATGTCATCGAAGACGGCCTCGTCGGGCCAGGTGAGGGAGCCCGGGTCGAGGGTGGCGACGAAGGCGATCCGCACGCCCGCGGCCACCGCGAAAAGAGCGAGGTACGGGCGCGCGCGGACGCGGGAGAACGCGGATTTCCACATGGCCGGTCCGAAGAGCTGACGGTGGGACTCGAACCCACGACCTGCTGATTACAAATCAGCTGCTCTGCCAACTGAGCTACGTCAGCGAAACGCCAGGCTCCTGTACGCCGGAGCCCCGCCCACGATCCGTGGCGGGGTTCCGTGGCCACGCCGCCCGGCCTGGTGTCGGGGCGGAGACCCGCCGCCGGTCAGCCGGCGTGGACGCCGGCGCTGTCGATGCGGAAGGCGAAGCGCCAGTCGCCGAGCTGCTCCGGGTCGGTGACGTCATCGGAGCCCTCGTCCCAGGGGGTGTGGTCCCCGATCCAGCCGGAAACGGGTCCCGTGAACTCGCGGCGGTAGGGGGCCAGGTAGTCGTTCGCCGACAGGCGGTCCAGCTCCTCGCCGGTCGCCTCCAGGACCAGCGTCTCACCGTCCTGCACCTCGCCGTCGAACACCACCTTGTCGAGGGTCAGGCGGTTCATGGCGACGTGGTCGGAGATGGAGTAGTGCCCCGTTTCCGGGATCCGGGTCTCCTGCACCACGCCCCGCTCGGGGACGGAGCCCTTGAAGCGGAAGACGAACTCGCCGTAGTCGTCCAGGTCCTTGCGGTCCAGGACCTCGAGATACCGCAGGGTGATGCGGATACGCGTTCCTGCCATGATTCGCTCCGGGGTAGCCTGTGGAATGCGTGGGCACGCGCTCGTGGAGCGCACCGGCTTCTATATCGTGGGCCGAAACGGCGCCCCCGGCAAGGCCGACCCGGGGCGGTCAGAGCTTCCGGGAGACGGCGTCGTCGAGCTTCCAGCGCGGCCCCTGGGGCGTATCCTCGACGATGATCCCCGCGGCGGCGATCTCCTCCCGGATGGCGTCGGCGCGGGCGAAATCGCGGTCCATCCGGGCCTGCTGGCGTGCCTCGAGGCGCTCGCGGACCCACGTGGCGATCTCGTGGTCGGGTGGGGCGGTCGCGGCGGCGAGGGAGAGGACGCCCAGGACGTCGTCGATGGAAGCGAGTGCGTCCCGGGCGGTGGCGAGATCCTCCCCGCGGACCGCGCCGGCGCGGTCGAGGGCGGCGTTGGTCTCGCGGACGCAGGTGAAGAGCGCGGCGAGGGCGGCCGGCGTGTTGAGGTCGTCGTCGAGGGCGGTCTCGAAGGCCTCCAGGGCGCGTGCGGCGATGGCCGGGAGGGGGGATCGGGAGGCCAGCGGATCCACGGGAGTGACGGACAGGCGGTCCTGAAAGTCCGCCACACGACGGAGGGCGGCCCGGGCGTCGTCGAGGGCGTCCCAGGAGAAGGAGAGCTCCTTGCGGTAGTGGGCGGAGACGAGGAGGAAGCGGACGACGGCGGGGGCATAGCCGCGATCGAGGACATCGCGGAGCCCGACCACGTTGCCGAGGGACTTGGACATCTTCTCGGTGTCCATCATCAGGTGGCGGGCGTGGAGCCAGTACCGCACGAAAGTCGTGCCCGTCGCGCCCTCGGACTGAGCGATCTCGTCCTCGTGGTGGGGGAAGATCAGGTCCTCGCCGCCGGTATGGATGTCGAACGTGTCCCCGAGGCGGGACATGCTCATGGCGGAGCATTCGAGGTGCCAGCCGGGCCGGCCCGGCGCCCGCGCCCCGTCGACGGCGGGGCCGTCCCAGACCGCGCCGACCTCCTCGTCCGCGGGCTTGGGCGCCTTCCAGAGGGCGAAGTCCCGCGCGTCGGCCTTTTCGTAGCGGTCGTCGGCGACCCTCTCGCCGGTGCGCACCTCGTCCAGGGGGATGCGGGAGAGGCGGCCGTAGGCGGGGAAGGAGGAGATGTCGAAGAAGATCCCGGCATCGGTGCGATAGGCGTGGCCCCGGGCGAGGAGCCGCTCGACGAGGTCGGCCATGGCCTCGATGGATTCCGTGGCGCGCGGGTACTCGTCCGCGGCCCGCACGCCCAGGATCTCCAGCTCCTCCATGAAGCCGCGGATGAACGGGTCCGTGTAGTCGCGGACGCGCACGCCCGCGGCCGCCGCCTTCTCGATGATGCGGTCATCGACGTCGGTGAGGTTCATGATGAACCGCACCTCGAAGCCCTTCCACTCGAGCCAGCGGTGGAGGATGTCGTTGAACAGGAACGTCCGGTAGTTCCCGATGTGGGGGAGCTGGTATACGGTGGGGCCGCACGCGTACAGACCGACCCGGCCCGGCTCCCGGGGCTCGAAGTCCCGGAGCTCCCGGGACAGCGTGTCGTAGAAGCGGAGCGCCACTTCAGCCCTCGACGGCGCGCACCCCGCCGAGCTCGACCGGGACCGACGGGTTTTCCCCCGCGCCCCAGTAGAGGGTCCGGTGCGGGAACGGGATCTCGATCCCCTCGGCGTCGAAGCGCTTCTTGATGCGGCGGCGATACTGCCGCGCGACGTCCCACTGCTTGAGGGGGAGGGTCTTGAACATGACCCGGACGGTCACCGCGGAGTCGTCGAAGCGCTCCACGCCCGGGACCACCGGCTCCTCGACGATGACCGGGGCCCAGTCGGGGTCCTGGTGGAGCTTGATGGCCTCCTCGAGCATGACCTCCATGACCCGGTCCACGTCCTCCTTGTACCCCACGCCGATCTCCAGCACCGCCCGCGACCAGCTCTTCGTCAGGTTGCTGAGGGTCTCCACCGAGCCGTTCGGGATGACGTGGACGACGCCGTGGATATCGCGCAGCACGAGGGTCCGCAGCGTGATCTTCTCCACGAGGCCGGCGGTCTCCTTGATCCGGACCACATCGCCGACGGCGAACTGCCCCTCGATGAGCATGAACGCGCCGGAGATGAGGTCCTTCACCAGCGACTGGGCGCCGAAGGAGACGGCCAGCCCCAGGACGCCGACCCCGGCGAGGAGCGGGCCGATCTCGATGAAGGTGCCGAGGACCATCAGGAAGGCGATGCCCGCGATGGCGACGAGGCCGACGTTGTTGAGGAGGCTGGCGACGGTGAAGGCGCGCTGCTCCCGGAGCCGCTTCCGTACCAGGTCGGGCTCCTCCACCTCTCGCTGGAGTCGGGCGGTGAAGATCCTGAGGACGCGATAGGCGCCGAACGCCAGGAGCAGGATGAGGAGGATCTCGGCGGCGTTCGACAGGAGCGCCGGCCAGTTGATGGCCTCGGCAGTCCGGTATTGCAGGAAGAGGCGTCCCATCACTCCAGGATGCGGATCTGGGTCACGCGCCACCCCACGGGCTCGTGGATCAGTGCCAGGAAGACCGTGGTGCTTTCGGCCACGGTGGCGCCGCCCAGGCGGACGCGCCAGCTCAGCTCCCCGAACGCCCGGTCCTCCACGCCCTGGACGGGCGACGTCATCCGGGAGACCACGGAGACGGTCACACGCTCGTCGAAGATGCGCCGGAGGGCGGCGGAGAGCTTGCGGCCGGAGATGGAGCCCATGGCGACGCCCGCGATCTCGATATCGACACCGGATGCGGACGTGAGACCAGCGATGGCCCCCGCATCGCCGCGGGCCCAGAGGTCGGCGAGGTTGTCGAGCACGTCGCTGAGGGGCGGCCGCGCCTGAGCGGCCAGCGGGGCGGCGGACAGCGACGCGGCCGCGGCGAGGATCGCCAGGAGGCGTCTCATACGGACCCCTCGGCCGCGGCGCTGATCTCGTCGAGGATCGAGCCGACGACGGCCCCGGGGTCCGCCGCGCCGTGCACCGGCCGGCCGATGACCAGGTAGTCGGCCCCGGCGCGCACGGCCTCCGCGGGGGTGGCGGTGCGAACCTGGTCGCCCGGCACTTCCCCGGCCGGTCGGATCCCCGGCGTCACGACGACGAACTCGCTCCCGTGCTTCCGCTTGAGAGCCTCCACCTCCAGGGCGGACGAGACGACGCCGTCGAGGCCGGCCTCGGCGGCGAGGCCGGAGAGGCGGGCCACCTCGTCGCGGAGGGAGCGGATCTCCTTGGCCCAGACCTGCTCGACGTCGGCCGCCGTGAAGGACGTGAGGAGCGTGACCCCCACCAGGGTGGGGCCCTCGTCGCCGACCGCCTCCCGCGCCGCCTGCATCATGGCGACCCCGCCGGAGGCGTGCAGCGTGAGCATGTCCACGCCGAGGGCGGCGGCGGACTCGACGGCCCCCGCCACCGTGTAGGGGATGTCGTGGTACTTGAGGTCGAGGAATACGCGCTTGCCCCGGTCCTTCAGCGCCTGGACCAGGGGCGGCCCGGTCCGGGTGAACAGGTGGGCGCCCACCTTGTAGTAGTCGGCGGCGTCCCCGAGCCGGTCCACGAGGTCGAGGGCGTCCTCGGCCGTTGGCAGATCGAGCGCGATGATCAGGCTTTTCATCCCGTTCCCTTCCCTCCCTCGACGAGACCCGCGCCGACCAGGGCGCGAACGTCCTCCACTCCGTGCCGGTCGCCGTAGCGCCGCAGTTCGTTCAGTACCCGCAGCGGCGCCCGCGGGTCCGCGAACGCGGCGGTTCCCACGGCCACGAGGGAAGCCCCGGCCAGAAGGTACTGTACGGCGTCCTCCCCCGTACGGATCCCGCCGACCCCGATAATGGGCACGCCCACGCGCCGGCGCGCCTGCCCTACGGCGTGGACGCCCATGGGAAGGATGGCCGGCCCGCTGACGCCGCCGGCGCCGGCGCCGAGGACGGAGGCGCGGGTATGGACGTCGAACAGCAGGCCCGGGAACGTGTTGATCAGCGTCAGCCCGTCGGCCCCGGCGTCCACGGCCACGGAGGCGGTCTCACCGATGTCGGGGAGGTTGGGGGCGAGCTTCACCAGGATCGGGCGCCGGGTGCGGGCGCGGACGGCGCCGACCACCTCCTCCAGCAGGTCGGCGCGGGCGCAGAACGCGGCGCCGCCCTGCTTCACGTTCGGGCAGGACACGTTGAGCTCGTAGGCGACGAATCCCTCCTCGGCGTCGAGCCCCTCGACCACGGCGATGTAGTCCTCGACGGTGGCCCCCGCCACGTTGACCAGCACGCGCGCGGAGCGCAGGCGGTCCCTGAGCCACGGCAGCTTGTCGGCCCTGAACGCGTGGAGCCCGACGTTGGCCAGGCCGATCGAGTTGAGCATTCCGGCGGCGTACTCGGCTGCCCGGAGCGGGGGATTGCCGGCGCGGGGCTCGGGCGTGACCGCCTTCGTGACGATGCCGCCCAGGCGGTCGAGATCCAGGATGCCGTCCACTTCGCGGCCGTAGCCGGCGGTCCCGCCCGCGAGCAGGATCGGATTGGCGAACGCGGCCCCGAAGATCTCCTGGCGGAGGTTCACGCGATCAGCGGGTGGCGCCGGTCCAGTCGGCGTGGGACTCGAAGAAGCGGTCGACGGCGTCGGCGATGGCCCGGGCGGCCTCCACCTGGAAGCGGCCGGAGCCGAGGAGCCGCTCCTCCGCGGGGTTGGAGACGAAGGCGAGCTCGACCAGGACGGCGGGCATGAAGGCGCGGACGAGGACGCGGAAGCCGGCCTGCTTCACGCCGCGGTTCACGCCGGAGTGGAAGCCGGCGAACTGCTTCTGGACGAGCCCGGCGAGGGAGTTGGATGCGCGGATGTAGAAGTCGTTGCGCAGCCCGCTCAGGATGAAGCTGAGGTCATCGCTGGCGACTTCGTGACCGTTGTCCTCGTACGCGACGGCCGCGTTCTCCATCTCGGCCACGCGCCGCTCGTCCTCGGTCCGGGCCTCGGAGAGGAAGAAGGTCTCGAAGCCGTTGGCCCGCCTGTCGGTGACGCCGTTCGCGTGAATGGAGAGGAACAGACCGGGTCGACTCCCGCGCCATTCGTTGGCCATGTGGCCGCGGTCATCCAGGTCGATGAGCGTGTCCGACATGCGCGTCATCCGGACCTCGTAGCCGCGCTCCGCGAGCAGCTGGGCCAGACGCCGGGAGACCTGCAACACGATGTCCTTCTCCTTGAGCCCGGTCGGCCCGATCCGGCCCGGATCCACCCCGCCGTGGCCCGGGTCGATCACGACGAGCGGGATCGGCGCAGGGTCGCCCAGCGGAGCATCCGCCGGCCTCGGCGCCGGCCGGGACGCGGCGCCCGGCGCCGGCGCG
>DATKBW010000154.1:0-2654 GCA_035513575.1 Longimicrobiales bacterium
CCTACGGCGGCGCGTACGTGGTGATGAACTCGAAGCACATCCGTGCCGACGTCTCGTTCGCGTGGCCGACGGCCGAGATCGCGGTGATGGGCTCGGGCGGGGCCGTCAACATCATCCACCGCCGCGAGATCAAGGACTCGGACGATCCGGAGGCCACCCGCGCCAAGCTGATCGAGCAGTACGAGAAGAAGTTCTCCAACCCCTACCGCGCGGCCGAGCGCGGCTACGTGGACGACGTGATCGAACCCGCGACGACGCGCGTCCGGCTGATCCAGTCGCTCCGCATGCTGCTGACGAAGCGCGAGCAGGTGCCGGCGAGGAAGCACGGGAACATCCCGCTCTGATCATGCCTCGCTTCGAGCTGCCCCCCGACCTCTCGCCCGAGGAGGAGCGGATCGTCCTCGCGGCGATCGAGCGGATGCTGGAGATGGAGCGGCCGCACCTCTCGCCGTGGACCCTCGCGGGCCGGGCCGAGAACCTGCGGATCGGAGGCCTCCACATCCGGCATCAGGCCGCCGACCCGTGGGCCTCGCACGCGCCGCTGTCCTTCGCGCCCGGCGGCACGCAGCCGCTCCCGGGCCGCGGCGACGCCAGATGACGAGGCAGAGGGTCGCCCTCTTCAGCCGCAAGCCCACGCCGCACGTCTACAGCATCGAGCAGGTCTTCGACCTGATCGCCGAGCGGCTCCCCGAGCGGTTCGAGCCGCTGAAGACAGTCTCGTCGTACCGGAGCAAGGGCGTCGTGCCGCGGGCGCTCGCGGTGCTGGAGGCGCGCCGCCGCCAGGGCGACCTGAACCACGTCGTGGGCGACGTGAACTACCTGGCCATCCTCCTCTCGCGCCCGAAGACGGTGCTCACGGTTCACGACTGCGAGTTCATGGAGCGGGCCGGCCCCCTGAAGCGCTGGATCTACCGGTGGCTGTGGCTCGAGCTTCCGATGCGGCGGGCCGCGGTGGTGGTCGTGCCGACCCGCGACGTCCTCAAGGACCTGCAGCGGTACACGAGCGTCGACCCCGCGCGGGTGCGGGTGATCCCGATGCCGGTCGACCCGGTATTCACCCCCTCGCCGGTGCGAGAGGACGCTCGCGAGCCGGTGATCCTGCAGGTGGGAACCCGGTCAAACAAGAACCTGGAGCGGGTGATCCGGGCGCTCCAGGGGATGCCCTGCACGCTCGTCGTGCTCGGGGCGCTGACGCCGTCCCAGCGCGCGTTGCTCGAGATGTGCGGCGTCCGGTACGAGGAGCGATTGGCCCTGCCGCGCGAGCAGGTCGCCGACGCGTACCGCGAGGCCGACGTGGTCGTGTTCGCCTCGACCAAGGAGGGGTTCGGCCTCCCCATCGTCGAGGCCCAGGCCAGCGGGCGGGCGGTCGTCGCGGGAGACCGGCCACCGCTCCCCGAGGTGGCCGGCGAGGGAGCCTGCCTCGTCGATCCCTTCGACGTGTCGTCGATCCGCGCGGGCATCCGTCGCGTGGTCGAGGACGCCGCGTACCGCCGGCGGCTCGTCGAGGAAGGGCTGCGGAACGTGGCGCGGTTCGAGGCGGGCAGGATCGCCGAGGCGCACGCGGACCTCTACGACGAGGTCCTGGCCTCGGCCGCGGCCCGGTAGATCAGCGCAGCAGGAACGGGTACAGCTCCTCGAACCCCGAGAGACGCGGAAGGTCGCTCTCCGGGACGTGCGGGCGTACCCCGGGAGGCTCCTCGCCCCGGCGCAACGCCCCCAGGATCCGGCGGCCCTGCTCGACCGTTCGATAGAAGTGGGCCTGCGGGTACTCACCGGCCACGGCCACCGTCCACGGCCGCAGGGGGAGGACCAGCGTTCGTCCCAGATCGATCGCCTCCTGCACCGGGAGACCGAACGTCTCCAGCCTCGACGGGAACAGCACCACGTCGGCACGGGCCATCGCGGCCAGGGTGTCCTCGTGGCTCAGCAGACCGGCGAACGCGACGTCCCCGCGCGCCCGGGCCCGTACCCAGCGCGCGTAGCGGTTCTCGTCTCCCGAGAGCGTGACCGTGAGCCGCACCCCCGGCTGGTCGCACAGCTCGATGGCCTCCTCGAAGTTCTTGAAGACGCGCGGCAGCGAGGCGTAGAGGCACTCCAGGGGTCCGGCGCCGCGGGCCGGCGCCTTCTCGACGACGGGCGCCGGCACGCCGGCCCGCGGCGGGACGACGATCAGGCGTTCCCTCGGGACCCCCATGTACCGCTCCATGAACTCCGCGTACCAGGAAAGCTGCCCGATCACGTAGTCGTTCCGCCTCGCGTTGGTCCGGTACACGAAGCCGTATAGGAACGAGCGGACGACCTCGAACGGGTGGAGGCGGAGGTCGCGGAGGGTGGGCTTCCAGTACGGGAGCGGGTTGTGGCAGTAGACGGCCTGGCGTCGAGCGGTCACCGGCGGGGTGACGTCGTGGAGCGAGAGCCACACGTCGGGGCGCCACCGACGCGACAGCTTGGGGAACCCCCGGTACTCGGTCCGGAGCCGGCGGAGGTACGATCGCCGCGCGTGAGGGAACGAGAGGAACCGGACGTTCCCGCTCTCCTCCCAGGAGCCTGCATCGTGGACGAGGAACAGGAAGTTCGCATCGCCCGACGCGCGGGCGGCCTCGACGGCCTGTCGCAGGATCGTCAGCGGACCCCCCGAGACCAGCGCCACGGCG
>DATKBW010000155.1:0-6627 GCA_035513575.1 Longimicrobiales bacterium
GGCGGTTCGAGCGTCCTGACGCCAGACCATGAGCGTCCCGCCGCCGCCGAGCCCGGACATCATCGGCTCCACCACCCCGATCGCGAACGCCGCGGCCACGGCCGCGTCCACCGCGTTCCCGCCCCGCTGCAGGACCTCCACCCCCGCATCGCTCGCGGCGGGGTGCGCGGAGGAGACCATCCCGCGGCGCGCCGCTCCCCATTTCCCCGTGAGATGCCCGGCGGCATCGGCAATCGCCGCCGCCGGGGGCGCCCCGACCGCGGGGGCCTCCGCACCGGGCGCGATTCCGCACCCCGCCACCAGGAAGGCCGCGATGACGGCCGCGGATGGGGACCGGTGCAGCGCCTTCCGGTGGGTCCCGGAGATGGCTGGAATGAGTTGGCTCCTTCGTCTCGTTTATCGACTCAACCGTCAAACGAATGGCCGCCACCGGATCGCGCAACCAGCCGCCTTGCCGTACCATGGGTGGAAGCCCGGAGCCGACGTTTCAGCGAATTACCGGAGGGGAGCACATGACGGCATGGGTGAGGGCGGGTGCGTTCGTTTCGATACTGGCGACGGCATGCTCGTCGTCCACCTCGCCGATCACCACTCCGCCCACGGACACGGTGGAGACGCCCGACACGGCCTACCTGCCGGGCGAGTCGTACTTCGGGGCCAACGATTACGTGGAGTACATCGCGGGCGACCTCCCGATCATCCTCGGCGCGCCACACGGCGGCGATCTCGAGCCGCTCAGCCTCCCCGACCGCACGGCCGCGCGGTGCGGCGGCTCGGCGACGGTGCTGGCCGACCGGAACACGCGGGAGGTCGCGCTCGCGGTGCGCGAGGAGCTGCGTGATCGGTTCGGCGGCCACGCGCACGTGGTGATCAACCACCTCCATCGCGTGAAGCTGGATGCGAACCGGGCCATCGACGAGGCCGCGTGCGGCAACGCCGCGGCGGAGCGGGCCTGGCACGAGTTCCAGCGATTTCTGGATCGTTCCCGAGGGACGGTAGCCCAGCGTCACGGCCGCGGCTGGTTCATCGACCTGCACGGCCACGGCCACGAGATCCAGCGGCTGGAGCTGGGCTACCTGCTCGAGGCGAGCGACCTGGGCCTCGACGACGAGACCCTGTCCGCCACCGATGACTACCTCGAGGAGAGCAGCATCCAGACGCTCGCGGCGGCGTCCGACCGCGCGTTTGCCGAGCTGCTGCGGGGCGAGACGAGCCTGGGGGCGCTGTACGAGGCGCACGGGCTGCCCGCGGTACCGAGCCCCTCGGCCCCCGACCCCGGCGGCGGTCCCTACTTCACGGGTGGCTACAACACGAAACGCCACACCTGCGGGGACGAGGCTGCGACCGTCGGTGGCCAGGCGGGCGGCGTCATCTGCGGGGTGCAGATCGAGGCGCACTACACCGGCGTGCGGGACACGGAAGAGAACCGGGCGCGGTTCGCCGAAGCCACCGCCGAGGTGCTGGGGACGTACCTGCCGATGCACTGGCAGATCGAGATCGCGCCCGCCTCGCCGTAGACGCGCCGCCCAACTTGCGAGGCCGGACCCGGGGCGTAAGGTTACCGGCATCCCACACGATACGCGCCTGCAATCGCCGGCCGGCTTTCGTTCGGGCCCCCCCCCGGTGTGGGATTTTGCCAGCACGGCAAAAGATACTCTGAAGAAGCGAGGCAAGATGCGCTCAAGCAAGTGGACGGCGGTCGTCTGCGCCCTCCTGGCGGGTTCCGTCGGGGGCGCGGGCGCGCAGCAGCCGGACGCGGCCGCGTGGGTGGAACAAGTGGCGGCCCCCGCGGCGGTCGTGGACTACGAGGTCCAGGCTGGCACGATCGGCGGTGCGGTAACGGATGCCACGACCGGGGAGCCGCTGGCGGCGGTGGAAGTACGGGTCGTGGGAACGGCGCTGGGCACGCTCACGAACGATTCCGGCCAGTACCTGATCACCGGGGTCCCCGCCGGGCTCTACGCGGTGCGCGCGGCGCGTCTCGGGTACGCCGAATCGACGGCCGAGAACGTCGCGGTGCGTGATGACCAGATGGCCACCGCCGACTTCCAGCTGCGGACCAGCGCCCTGGAGATGGAGGAGCTGGTGGTGACGGGTCTGGCGGACCCCACGTCGGCCCGCCGGGTGCCGTTCACGATCGGCCGGGTCAGCGGCGAGGAGCTGGAAGTGCCGCCGATGAACGCGATCAGCTCGATCCAGGGCAAGATCGCGGGCGTAGCCTCGACCGCGCCGGCACAGCCGGGTGGCGGGATCAACATAGTGCTGCGGACGCCGACCAGCATCAACCGGAGCAACACGCCGCTGTTCGTGGTGGACGGCGTGATCCTGGCCAGCACGTTCGGCCGCTCGACCACCGACCTCTCGTCTCTGGACATCGAGAGCATCGAGGTGGTGAAGGGGGCCGCGGCGGCGTCGCTGTACGGCTCACGCGCGGCCAACGGCGTGGTGCAGATCCGGACCCGCCGGGGCACGGGCCCGGGCGGGTCCGGCACGCAGGTGACCGTCCGGAGCGAGCTCGGCACGAACCAGCTCAACCGGGCGATCGGGCTGGCGGCGCATCACCATTACCTGACCAACGCGCAGGGTCAGTACATCGACGAGGACGGCAACGTGGTCGGGCGCGAGGATCGCGTCGAGAGGCCGGCGTCGGAGCGGTACCTGGACGTGCCGTACGCCGATCCGGTGTACGACCACATTGAGCAGTTTTTCGATCCGGGCACCTTCAACGTGAACTCTGTGACGCTGGCGCGGAGCACGGACGACACCAACTTCTTCGTCGCGTTCGGGAATCACAGCATCGACGGCGTGGTGCTCGATCACGGCGGCTACGACCGCAATGACGTGCGGATCAACCTGGACCATCGGCTGGCCACCAACCTCGAGTTCAGCTTCAGCGGCTACCACATGCGCTCGGACCGGGAAGAGCTGCCGAGCTCGACCTTCTTCGAACTCATCCAGCAGGCGCCCGACGTGGACCTGCTCCAGCCGGACCCGGACGGCACCCGCTACATCTTCGAGCCGGACCCGCAGGGCGTGACCCCGAACCCGCTGTACGAGCTGGTCACGTCCAGGGACGACGAGGACCGCGCACGGACCCTGGCCAGCACCGCCGTCCGCTGGTCGCCCGTCGGATGGTTCAACCTCAACGCCGACCTGAGCTACGACCGGTCGGACCGCCTCACGAGCTTCTTCTTCCCGCGCGGACGGAACACGAACATCTCCTCCTGGCAGGAGGGCGTGGTGAGCCGCGGGCAGGGGCTGACCACGGCCATCAACGGGTCCATCAGCGCGCAGTTCCGCGGGAGCTGGAACGACCTCAACGGCCGCCTGACGCTGCGCGGTCTCAACGAGCAGGAGTATTACGAGTTCTTCTCCGCGGAGGTCAACGGCCTCACGGTCGAGGGCGTGCCGGACCTGAACGCGGGCACCCTCCCGGAGGTGGGCGGCTCCACGGCCGACATCAAGGCCCAGGGGTACTTCGCGCTGGCCAGCTTCGACTACCAGGGCCGCTACATCGGTGACGCCCTGATCCGGCGCGACGGCAGCTCGCTGTTCGGGCCCGAGGAACGCTGGCACACCTACTATCGCGGCAGCGCGGCCTGGCGGGTGGCGGAGGAGTCCTGGTGGGACTTCGACGCGATCGACGAGCTCAAGCTCCGCTACTCGGTCGGCACGGCGGGCGGGCGCCCGAGCTACGGCGACCGCTTCGAGACCTACTCGTTCACCACCGGCGGAGGCCTCGAGAAGTCCACGCTGGGCAACCGGTTCCTGAAGCCGGAGCGGAGCACCGAGCACGAGCTCGGTGTGGACGCGATCATCCGGGATCGCGTGAGCGTCCAGCTCTCGTACGCGCGGACCACGACCGAAGACCAGCTGATCCTGGTCCCGCTCCCGGC
The DNA here is from genome assembly GCA_035513575.1 of Longimicrobiales bacterium. GTDB lineage: Bacteria > Gemmatimonadota > Gemmatimonadetes > Longimicrobiales > RSA9 > JAHWKI01. The sequence goes on from DATKBW010000155.1 coordinate 3,897, forward strand.
CGCGTTCGGGTTCTCCAGCCAGTGGCAGAACGCCGGGACGGTCCAGGGGAACACCTGGGAGGCCACGATCGAGGCCGCGCTCGTGGAGCGGGCGGATCTGAGATGGTCCGTCGGCTTCATCGCGGACCGTTCCCGCCACACCATCACGGAGTTCAACCGCCGCTGCTTCCGCACCGGCACGGCCAGCGCCTTCTTCCGGTGCGAAGGGGAGACGCTGGGGACGATGTACGGGACGCGCTTCCTCACCAGCGCGTCGGAGCTCCCGGAGGGCACGCCGGCCAGCGAATTCCAGGTGAACGATGACGGCCTCCTGGTCTGGGTCGGCCCCGGCGGCGACTGGCGGGACCCGCAGTGGGGGACCAGCTCCACGGACCTGGACAGCGAGTACGACTGGGGCCTGCCGATCCTCGAACGGGACGAGACGGGCAGCTCGGTCGTGTCCCGCATCGGCGACAGCAACCCGGACTTCAACTGGGGGCTGTCCACGAACGTGCGCTGGAGAGGGCTGAGCGCCTACGCGCTCCTGAACGCGCAGGTGGGCGGCGACGTCTACAACCGCACCAACCAACGGATGTATCAGTACTTCCGCAGCGCGGACGCCGACCAGGCGGGCCGGAGCGCCGAGCGCAAGAAGACCACGGACTACTACACCGAGCTCTACGCGGCGAACCTCGTGAACGAGTGGTTCATCGAGGACGCGAGCTTCGTCAAGCTGCGCGAGGTCTCGCTGCGCTACGCCATCCCCGCGGGCATCCTGTCGCGGCTGGGGCGGACGGCGCCGGAGGGCGTCACCATCTTCGCCAGCGGCCGCAACGTCTTCACCTGGTCCGATTACAAGGGCTACGACCCGGAGGTCGGCACCCCGCTGGCGCGGATCGACAACTTCGTCTACCCGCAGTTTCGCACGTTGACTACCGGCCTCGAGATCCGGTTTTAGGAGGACATGATGCGACGCAACCACACATGGATCCTCGCCGCGCTGGTGGTCGTCGGCGCGTGCGCGGATCTCGACGTGACCAACCCGAACGAGCCGGACCGGGAGCGCGTCCTCTCGAGCCCGGGTGACGTGCAGGCGCTGATCTCGACGGCCTTCCAGCCGTTCTTCGATCACGTGCAGCAGACGAATCCGGGCCTCCCCACCTCCGCCATGGCGGACAACCTGACGGGCGGGTTCTTCGACTTCGGCGTGCACGACATGACCACGCGGCCGCGCGAGCCATACGACGCGAGCCCGCTCAACACGCGCGGCTTCGTCGGCCGCGCCCCCTGGAGCCGGCTGTACCCCGTCGTGTCCAACGTGAACGACGCGCTGAGGGTCATCGATGAGGGCTTGAGCATCGAGGTCGGTGGCACGGACCACACGGCCCGCGCACGCGCGTTCGGCAAGTTCATGCAGGGGATCATCTACGGTCACCTGTCCATGTATTACGACCAGGCGATCATCGTCACCGAAGACACGGACCTCGAGCAGATGGATCCCACGGCCTTCTCGCCCCACGAAGAGGTCCGGGCCACGGCGCTCGAGCTGCTGGACGAGGCGATCCAGATCGCGGACGGCAACGCGTTCACGATCCCGCCGAGCCCCGACTGGATCAACGGCGTCGAGCTCTCCAGCGACGAGTTCGTGCGCGTGGTGAACTCCTACGTCGCCCGCCTCCTGGCCTACAGCCCCCGCACCTGGGAGGAGCGTGCGGCGGTGGACTGGGACGAGGTGCTGAGGCGGATCGACGACGGGATCCAGGAGGACTTCGGCCCCGAGGGACTGCTCGGCCCCTGGGAGAGCAACATGCGCCGGCTGTTCGCCCGCGTCCGGGCCCGCCCCACCGACCACATCCGGCCGGGCTACATGGCGCTCGGGCCCGCCGACACCTCCGGCGCGTTCCAGGCGTGGTTCGCCACTCCGGACGCCGAGAAGATGCCGTTCCAGATCGTCACGCCCGACCGGCGGATCCAGGGCGACGACGACCCCGCGACGCCCGGCTCCGTCTTCGGCTATGACGTCAACAACATCTGGCCGGAGAGCCGCGGCACGTATCGGTGGGCGCACTACGAGTACCACGGCCCCGGGATCGGGACATCGTGGTACGAGGGCCAGCAGGTGACCATGACGCGGACGGAGATGGACCTCCTGAAGGCCGAGGCGCTCATCCGCCTGGACCGCGCGGCGGAAGCGGTCCCGCTGGTCAACCAGACGCGCGAGGCGAACGGCGAGCTGCCGCCCGTGACCACGGCGGGGCCGCCCGACGAGCCGGGCTGCGTGCCGAGGAAGGTCACGGGGGAATGCGGCAGCCTGTGGGACGCGCTCATGCACGAGCGGAACCTCGAGAACATGGCCGTCCAGGGGACCATCATGTGGTGGGACTTCCGGGGGCTCAACCGCCTCCAGGAGGGCACCGTCATCCATTTCCCGGTGAGCGGCATCGAGCTGGAGAACCTCGGCGTACCGCTCTACACGTTCGGCGGCGTGGGCGGCGACGGCGCGGCGCCCCCGCCGCAGTACCACCGCTGCCCGGTGGACCTGCCGCGCTGCGAATGACCCGCCCACGGCGCCACCGCGGGGGGCCCGGTCCAGCTACGGCAGGGTCGGCGCCCTCCGCGGGCGCGCGGCGACCATGGTGGCGCCCGGCCTCCATCCCCGAACCTGGAAGCTCCTGGAGCGGCTCGCGGTCTCGCCGGTCTCCTCGTTCGTGATGGTCACGGTGAGGTCGTAGCGACCTTCGCCCAGGGCGGC
>DATKBW010000156.1:0-2545 GCA_035513575.1 Longimicrobiales bacterium
CTCGGCGACCCCGTAGCGCTCGAGCTCGAGCCGGGCCTCCCGGATCGGGTGTCTCGAGAGGTCCACGTCCGCGGGGCGGTACGTGCCGAGGATCAGCACCCGCTCGTTACCGATGCGCCGGGCGAGGTGCGCGAGCAGGGACACGGAGGCCCGATCCGCCCAGTGCAGATCGTCGAGTACAAGTACGATCGGGGTCTGCGCGGCCGCGGCGAAGAACATCTCCGTGTACTGGAAGAAGATCGCCTCCTCGTTCGGCGCGGCCACCGCCGTCCCGCCGCGGCGCAGCTCCGCCGCCGTGCTCAGCGTGGCGGAGAGGACCCCGCCGGCAACGGGGATCGCGCCCAGCCAGTGCGGCGCCACCTCGGCCGCGATGTCGCGCAGGTTCTGCCACTTCGACGTGGACCGCTCGTCGGGGGCGACCAGGCTGCGGAACGCCTCGACGAAGGGCTGATACGGCTCCCCGGCACCGTACTGTTCGGAGCAGGTGGCGGAGACGAACCGGAAGGTGGGCGTGAGCGCTGAGGCTTCCTCGAGGACGCGGGCGACCAGGGAGCTCTTCCCCGCACCCGGCTCGCCGGTGATGAAGATCGCGCGTCCGCGGCCCGCATCCGCTTCCCCGAGCCGGCGACGGAGCTGCGCGAGCTCGCGCTCCCGACCGACGAATACGGCCATGTCCGCTCCTGACTCGAGACTACGAGGCCGGGACACAACCGGCCGCCGCCGCACCGCGACGACGGCCGGTGTGTGGTCCGGCCCCTTGCTACCCCCTACTTACAGATCCCTGACCGACCACGTCCCATCGTTGCTGTCCTGCGTGCAGTCCAGCGGGTTGCCCGACGTGTTCGTCGGCACCTGCCGGAACAGGTAGTACGCCGCGCTGAACGGGGATTTCGACGCGACCGGCCTCGCCACGCCGCCCGGTCCCTTCACCGACCATGTCAACGCGGCATGAGCCGGGATCCCCGCGAGGACGGCCTCCACGATGACGCTGCCGCCGGCGCCCGGAGCAAAGAACAGCCCGATCACCGTCGGATTTCCGCCGCCCGTCGTCTTGGTCGATCCCGCCGTGCACTGACCGCCGCCACATTTGAAGTTGGCTTCGGACTGGTACCGTCCGCCCGTCAACAGGTCGGTGCGGAAGATGACGGTGTACGCGCCGTCCTTCATCACGGAGAAACGGGCCGTCGCCGTGGCGAGATCGATGAGCTTGGCGGGCTGGCCCGCGGCGAGGTTACCCCGGTGGAAGCCGTACCCCCAAGTCGAAGCACCAAAGGTGGCGTCCACCGACGGGTCGCTCTCCAGCGCACACTGCGCCGCCTCCGTCACGATCGTGGCCGAGGCATCCTGGCTGCCGCAGGTCTGGAGCAGGCTGGCCACCCGGTTGACCTCCGCTCCGCCGACATTGGCGGTCTGGAAGAGCTCCACGGCGAAGTTGACGCCCACCGGGCAGACCAGTTCCGCAAACAGGGCCCCGCTCTGCGCTTCGACGATTGCGACGAAGCCGAGGATGCCGCGCTCGAACCCGTTCAGGTCCCCGAGGCCCAGGATCGCCTGGCCGCCCGTCCCGATCACGCCGTACAGCGGATCGCCCGCCGTGGCACCCGTCACTTCCACGGTGAGCAGGCTGAAGGCGCAACTCCCGATGTCGACATTTGTGGTGAAGCCCTTTCCCTTGGCCTTGATCGGCAGGTCGACGGTCGTGCTCGCCACGGTCGGGCCGTCCGCGCACCCCCACGTGCCCGACCCGCCGATCGCCAGCGGCGCGAAGGGAGTCCCCAGGATCGCCGTGATCGAGGGCAGGGACGGTACCGGTGCGACCACAGCCAGGGTCTGGGTCTCGACCGGGATCTTCTTGATCATCGCGCCGTACTGCCCTGCCGGTACCGAGATCTTGATCCGGCCGTTGTTCAGGCCATCCAGGTCCGCGCCATCGTTGAAGATGCCTACCAGCCCATTTGCATTGTAGAGCCAGACGGCGGCCCCCAGGACCGGCTGCTGCGAATCGTGGACGCCGAAGTCCAGCGTGACGGTCGGACCTCCGTGCGAGCTGAACGCCGGATCGGCGGCTGGGTCGAGAGGCCGCTCGTCGCACGCGCCCGCTGCGAACAGGAAGAGCAGCGCGAGCGCTGCACGACGGGGGATGCCTGAAATCATGGTGCATCGGGGGAACACCATACACACGCTCCTTTGCCCGGCCCGAAGGCCGGTGCCCGCGATGGGCGCCGTGGGGTATTGGCCGAAAATGGAAGACCCGCCCAAAAACTGCGGTTTCGCCCGACATTAGGTATAACATACGTTGCCGCCGCGTCAAGCCCCGCCGGGTAGTGGTTCAGTCTCAAAAACTGACCCACTACCCCCCGCCGGGACGAGCGGCGGGGAGCGCATCCCCAGGATCGGCATCGCGGGTGGGGGGAGCACCGCTCTCGACCCATGCGCTCCACCACAGGTCGCGCAGCATGGCAGCGCCGAAAGCCAGACGCCGGGCGACGAACGCGTGGTGCGCCGTCGATCGGGTCGCCTCCCCGAAGGGCTGATCCGCCTCGAG
>DATKBW010000157.1:0-112213 GCA_035513575.1 Longimicrobiales bacterium
GACCGGCGCTCAGCGGCCGCCGTTGCGGGGGGTGATGAGGAGGGCGAGGCGGAGCTGGAGTGCGCCGTCGAGAGCGCGGGGGTCGAGCCCCGTGAGCTCCTGGATGCGCTCGAGATGGCTCCGGACGGTGTGGCGATGGACGCCGGCGCGGCTCGCTGCGGCGCCGATGGAGAGGTCGGCATGGAAGAAGGCGCGGAGGGAGTCGAGGAGCTCCTGCTGTCCGCGGAGGGGGTCGAGGAGTCGCGCGGCGAGGCGCGCTCTGCTGGGGCCGCCGGGAGCGAGGAAGGCGCTGGTGCCGAGGGAGTCGAGCTCGTGGACGCCGGCAGCGCCGGCATCATCGTCCAGGCGCGCCCCCCAGCGCGCGGCATGGAGCGCCTCGCGGTAGGACCGACGGAGGGCGAGGAGGGGAGGGGCGTCCGCGTGCAGTTCGCCGATCCCCACGCTGGTCACGACCCCGTGGGCGGCGAGGGCATCCCGCAGTTCGCGGGCGAGGCGGCGCAGAGCTGCACGCCCGTCCGGCGGCTCGAGCTCCGGCAGGAGCACCCATTCGCCGGCGCGCAGCCGCCCGAACGGCGTCTGGGCGGCATGGTCTCCGAGCACGTCGAGGAGGGTGCCGAGGGTCTGGACGCCGAGCCGGCCGTTTCCGTTTCCGTGGCGTCGGAGCGGGAGGGCCACCAGCGCCACGCGTGGGGCGCGGAGATCCCAGCCCGCGACCCTGCCGATCAACTCGGCCTCGCGAGCCTCGGTTCGCGAGCCGCGCAGGAGCCGGTAGAGGGCGAGGTCCGGGCCCACGCCCTGCCGGACGGTCAGGGCCGCTGCATGGGCGAACTCCAGCGCAAGCTCCACAGCGGGGACCGCGATCCTCGTCGGCTGACGGACACGGTCAGGTTCGCCGTGTGCGATCAGGACGGCCCCGGATGTGGACAGGCGAATGGGAAGATAGAGGGCCCCGCCGGTCGCGAACGCGCCACCCTCCATGGACACGGCCGGCGAGTCGCCCCCTTCCAGGTGCCACCGCAGCAGGGATTCTCCCGTTACCTCCATCGGAGACCCCTGCTGCAGGACCGTCAGCGCGTTGACCTCGATCTGCCCGCGCGCGACTCCTCCCGTGGACGCGACCACCGCTCCCTTCTCGTCCGTCAGCGTGAACGGGAACTCCAGGGCGGACGTCAGGCGCTCGAGCAGCTCCCGCGCCGCGGGCGCGATCAATGAGGCGGGGGGCGGCGCTCCGGTCCTGCTGGCCATATCGCTCCGAATCGGTTCGCGTGCGGCGCCGCGGTCTCCGCCATCGCCCCGGGGGCGAGGCGCAGCCGAGGTCGGGTCGCCAGGCGGGCGACCGCACGGGGGAATAGCGAGGCGTGTGCCAGGGCGCTGGTCAGCGGTGTAAGTGGCTCTGTGGCTGGAGGTTATCCGGATCCGACGGTGGGTGCGGCGCCGCGCGATGTGCGCAAAAAGTATCGAGCCCCCTGTGCCCGCGACCTCGCCGGCAGCCGCGCGGGTCATCAGGTCCATGGCGTGTGCGGCCTCCCTGCACAAAGCGCTGGAAACAGGGTAAACTAGGCGGCCGCGCCGGGCGTCCCGGGGCGAAGGGGCGACCATCGGAGCGATTGCCGACCGGAACGAGATGCCGAACCTGAAGCTGGGAATCGTGGGCCTGCCGAACGTGGGGAAGTCCACGCTCTTCAACGCCCTGACGGCCGCCGGTGCCGACGCCGCCAACTACCCGTTCTGCACGGTGGACCCGAACGTCGGGGTGGTGGAGGTGCCGGACGAGCGCCTGGACCTGCTGGTGGCGCGCTACCAGCCGCAACAGCGCACGCCGGCGGTCGTGACGTTCGTGGACATCGCGGGGCTGGTGGAGGGGGCGAGCGAGGGAGAGGGGCTGGGCAACCGCTTCCTGGCCACCATCCGGGAGACGCACGCCATCGCCCACGTCGTCCGCTGCTTCGAGAGCGGCGACATCACGCACGTGCTGGGGGGCGTGGACCCCGTCCGTGACCGTGAGATCATCAACACGGAGCTCGGCCTGGCGGACCTGGAGGCCGTCGAGAAACGGCTCGACAAGGTGGAAAAGGTGGCCCGGAGCGGGGACCGTGAGGCGAAGAAGGAGGGTGCGCTGCTGCGTCGTCTGCAGGGTGCCCTCTCGGAAGGGAAGCCGGCCCGCGCGGTGCTGCCGGAGGACGGGGAGGAGGCGCGGTTCCTGCGCGAGCTCCAGCTCCTCACGGCCAAGCCCCAGCTGTACGTGGCGAACGTCGCCGAGGAGGACCTCGCGGCAGGTGGAAACGCCCATGTGGACGCGCTGCGCGCTGCGGTCGGGGCCGAGGGGGAGCAGGCCGAGGTGGTGGTCCTGGCGGCGGCCATCGAGGCGGAGTTGCTGCACCTGGAGCCGGCGGAGCGAAAGGCATACCTCGAGGAGCTCGGGCTGCAGGAGCCCGGCCTGCATCGGCTCATCCGTGCCGGGTACCGCCTCCTCGGGCTGATCAGCTTCTTCACGGCGGGAGAGAAGGAGGTCCGCGCCTGGACCGTCCGCCAGGGCACCCGCGCGCCGGGGGCCGCCGGGGAGATCCACACCGACTTCGAGCGCGGCTTCATCCGGGCGGAAACCATCGGCTGGGACGACTTCGTGGCCGCGGGGTCGGAGCGGTCGGCCCGGGAGAAGGGGCTGATGCGCGCGGAGGGGAAGGAGTACACGGTCGCCGACGGCGACATCCTGCTCTTCCGGTTCAACGTCTGAGGCCGGCGGGGAGGCCAGGCGACGGTACCGGCACGACACGGGCCGACCCGGAGGCACGAACCCTGCAATTCTACGGGGGTCGCGCGCAAAGGTCATACGGCGAGGCGAAGGAGTCACCATGTGGAGCTACGCAGCCGCAACGGAAGGATGGGAACGGCGCCCGGCGGCGGTGCAGGATCGCGAGCGCGGAACGGAGGAGGAGCCGCGCCGGAAGCGACAGCTCATCGTGGTCGCGGAGGACGAGCCGCGGGAGTGGGAGATCTACGGCAAGATCCTCTGGTACAATGGCTTCGACGTGCTCCATGCCAGCGACGGCGAGGAGGCCCTGGCGCTGGTGCGGCAGCACCCGCCGGACCTGGTGATCCTGGACCTCATGATGCCCAAGCTGAACGGCATCGAGGTCTGCCAGCGGCTGAAGCAGGATCCGGCTACGAGCCATATCCCGGTGATCGCGCTGACCGCCCGGCCGCGCTGGGAAGCGGGACGCGAGGCCCGCAACGCCGGCTGCACGGCCTACCTCGAGAAGCCGCTGGGCCCGCTCGCGGTCCTGCACGCCGTCGAGGATCTCATCGGCAGGGCTCCGCCCGTCGCGCCGGACGATGCGGGACCGGACGATGCCGACGCCGGCCCCCCGAAGCCGCGCGCCGATGAGTGGAACTGACGGTCTCCGCCGCGAGCCGCCGCGGGATCGGCCGGATCCCCGCCGTTCCGCGCCGATCCTCCCGCGCGGGGTCGCAACATGGTGGCGGCCTCACAGGTCCGGCCCCGGCCACTACATGGCGGCCGCGCGCAGTGGATCCCGCGACGGTGGCGCGGCGCCGTCCGCGGCCGGTGCGCCGCGGGGGGTGGACGGCCGTCGATCGGAGGTGTAATTTTCACGGCTCTTTGATCCCGCTCCGCCCTCGAGGCCGGGGCCGCGACGACCAGGGGAGAGAGACGTGAGAACGTACGAGATCGTGTACATCTTCGACACGGTCCTCACAGAGGACCAGATCGGGGAGAAGCTGGAGAAGTACCACAAGCAGGTCACCAGCGGCGGCGGCGAGATCACCGCGGTCGACCAGTGGGGCAAGCGGCAGCTGGCCTATCCCATCAAGAAGAAGACCTCGGGCAACTACGTGGTGGTGCAGTTCACGGCGGAGACGGACGCGCTGCCGGAGCTGGAGCGCACGTTGAAGCTGGACGAGGACCTGATGCGCTACCTGATCGTCCTGAGCGAGGGTGAGCCGACGGCGCCCATGTCCATCGCCACGCGGGAACCCCGCGACGACGATGACGACGGGGACGAGGACGAGGACGAGGAGGAGTAGAGGATGGCGCGTCGAAGCAAGCCGTGCCCGCTGTGTGAGGCGGGGATCCGGCAGATCAACTACAAGGACGAGCACACGCTTTCCCGGTTCATGACGGAGGCGGGCAAGATCATGCCGCGCCGGATGACGGGGATGTGCGCGCGCCATCAGCGGCAGGTGGGAACGGCGGCGAAGCGCGCGCGGTACCTGGCTCTGGTCCCGTACACGCACGTCTACGAGAGCTGAGGCGAGCGGGGGAGGACCGGGTTGGCCGACGGTCCTCGCGCTGGCGCTGGTGGTGCTCGGGTTTTCCGTGTTCCACCCGATCCAGCTGGTGGCGCTGCCGCTGGCGCTGATGGTGGCGGCGCTGCCGCCGCGGAGTCTGCACCTGATCGTTCTGGCCATCGCGCTGGCCGCGGCGGCGTTTCTCGGGCCGCGGGAAGGGCTCTGGGGAGTGGAGCGGGGCTGGTCTCTGCTGGTGGGCGGCTGGTTCATCCTGGCGAAGGTGGCGTGGCCGAAGGCAGGGTTCACCGCCCGGGCGGTGGCGGCGGTGCTGACGGCCGCGGCGACGGGGGCGATCCTGATCGCCACGTCGGGCGGGTGGGCCGGGGTGGAGTGGAGGATGCAGACGCGCTTCCGCGAGGACGCCCGCACGATCGCGGCGGCGTTCCCGCGGCTGGGCGAGACGGAGGCCGTGGTGGAGCGGGCGGCGGAGCTGCCGTCGGCCCTGTACCCGGGTCTGCTGGCGATCGGGTCGGTCGCGGCGCTGGCGTTGGCGTGGTGGGCTTACGTGCGGCTTACCGGCCGGGGCGAGCCGCTCGGGCGGCTGCGGGACTTCCGGTTCCCCGACGCGCTCGTGTGGCTGCTGATCGCGGGGCTGGTGCTGGTGGTGCTGCCCCTGGCGGAAGCGGCGCCTCGGGTGGGGGGCAACGTCCTGCTCTTCATGGGATCGCTGTACGCGCTGCGCGGGGCTGCGGTGGTGCTCGCGCTGATCGGGTGGACCGCGCCGAAGGTGATCGCGCTGGCGGTGGTCGGGGTGCTGCTCTGGCCCATCGTGATGACGGGGACGCTGGTGGTCGGTGTCGCCGATACGTGGTTGGATCTGAGGGCCGCCGGGCGGGCGGCTGAAGACGACGGCTGAAGGAGCCAACGATGAAGACCGTGAAGGTGATTCTTCGGGAGGACGTGACGAAGCTCGGGGACGCGGGGGCGATCGTGTCCGTGAAGCCGGGGTACGCGCGGAACTACCTGCTGCCCCAGGGGCTGGCGTACGAGGCGACGGACGCGAGCGTCCGCCGGCTGGAGCAGGAGCGCGAGCGCGGGGCGCAGCAGGCGAAGCGCGACTACCTGGAGGCGCGGCGTCGCGCAGCGCAGCTGGAGGAGCTGTCGCTGACGTTTCACGCGCGGGCGGGTGAGGAATCGAAGCTGTTCGGCTCCATCACCAGCGCGGACATCACGGACCGGCTGGCGCAGCAGGGTCTCGACTTCGAGGTGGACCGCCGGCAGGTGGAGCTGGACGAGCCGCTCAAGATGCTGGGGGTCTACAATGTTGCCATCCGTCTCCACGCCGACGTGAAGCCGGAGATCAAGGTCTGGGTCATCAAGGAGGAGTAGGGCGCCCGCGGTGGCCGATCGCCGCCCGGCGACCGAGCGTCGTCGCCGGGCGGCTTTTTCGTGGATGCGTTATACTGGAATCGAATGCCTGCCGATCGCAAAATCGCCCCGCAGGAGCCGAGTACGCTGGAGTCGTCCGAGCTGACGGACGAGCTGGCGCGCGCCGTGGACCTGGCCCGGGATCGCAAGGCCCGCGGGCTGCTGGTCCTGGATCTCCGGGGCATCTCGACGGCCACGGACTTCTTCTTCATCGCCACCGGCACGTCGGACATCCACGTCCGCGGGATCGCCGAGCACATCATCGAGGAGCTGAAGAAGAAGGGTGTCCGGCCGGATCACGTGGAAGGGCTGCGAGGCGGGCGCTGGGTCCTGATCGACTACATCGATTTCGTGGTGCACGTCTTCCACCCCGCGGCCCGCGACTTCTACCAGCTCGAGCGGCTCTGGGGCGACGCCCCGCACCTGGCGCTGGAATCGTAGCGCGCGGGGGCACCGATCCCGGCCAGCCACGCGGTGGCACGGGTCGCGGCAGTCCGACCCCGGACCTTTTGTCGCGGCCCGCGCCGGATTATCATTCTGCGGCTCCGGCACCCTGACCTTTTCGAGCCCCGAAGGAGGGATCCCGGCCGAAGTGGAGGACCTCAACCTGTTGTCCGCATGAGTCCAGAGCCCAGACCCGCGGCCGTGCCCTTCGACCCCGGGTCCGGTGAGATCCCGCCCGGGCTGGAGTCCGTCTTCAGCGACCCCGACAGACCGATCCTCCTCCTCGTCGCCGCCGACCCCGACGACGCGGCGGCCCGTGCGGCCATCGCCCTCGCCGCTGCCCGCGCCGGGCGGGGGCTGCCGACGGTTCTCGCCGAAGCGGATCTGGACGCCCCGCGGCTTCACCGTCTGCTGGACGTACCGAACCTCGAAGGGCTCGTCGACGTGTTCCTGTTCGGGGCCTCTCTCGAGCGGATCGCCGTGCGGCCGGAGGCGTTCGCGTTCGACTTCGCGCCGGCGGGCGCGTATGCGCCGGACCCGGCGGAGGTGCTCCAGAGCCCGCGGTGGGACCGCATCGCGGAGGAGCTGACGGGCGACGGGGCGTTGCTGATGGTCTTCGTCCCCGCCGCCGCACCGGGAGCCCGTGAGCTGTCGCGCCGCATCGGCCGCGCGGTGGTGCTCGGGAACGATGCCGCTGCGGCCCGGGCGATGGGCCGGCTGGATCCCGCCTGCGCGATCCTCGGCGCCCTCGACCCCGCACCGACGCCGGTCCAGGAGCCGGAGGGGGTCCCCGCCCCGGCCGAATCCGTGGCGCGGGGCGCGCCGCGCGCTCCCGGCCGCCCGGACCTGACCGAGCCGGTGGTGATCCGGAAGCCCCGGAAGCAACGGAATTACACGCCGCTCGTCCTGCTCGGGCTCCTCGCCGCCCTGGCGGCCGGCGCGTGGTTCGGCTATCGGCAGCTGTTCGGCGACGAACCCGCCGCTGCGGCGGTGGCGCCGGAGGCGGCGGGCCCCGGCGAGCGGGGCGCGCCCGTCGAGACCGCCATCCCGTACTCGGTGGCGGTGGAAGCGCACCAGGAGATGGAGCCCGCCGTGGAGCGCGTGCGCGGTCTCCAGCGCGCGGAGCCGGCGATCGGCTTTTTCGTGGCGCCCCTCTCGGTGCAGGGGAGGCTGTACTACCGGGTGCTGGCGGGCCCCGTGGCGGATCGCGAAGCCGCGACGGCGCTCATGCAGCGTCTGGTGGTCGGCGGCCACAAGACCGACATGGACGACTGGGCGCTGCTGGCGACGACCCACGCGTTCCATCTCGGCGACTACGAGACGATGGCGGAAGCCCGGTCGAGGGTCCTGGCGCTGTCCGCCGCGGGGATCCCGTCCTACACGGTCCCGCAGCGCTACGAGTCCGGGCAGTACCGGTACAGGGTATACGGCGGCGCCTATCAGAACGAGGCGGAAGCGGACGTGATGCGCGAGATGCTGGAGAACGCAGGCGAGTCCGCGCGACTGGTCGAGCGCGTGGGAGAGCCCGTCGCATGAAGGTCCGGAAGCTGAGGCTGCACGGGTTCAAGTCCTTCGCGGACCGGACCGAGGTCGAGTTCCACGAGGGCGTCACCGCCATCGTGGGGCCGAACGGCTGCGGGAAGTCCAACATCAGCGACGCCATCCGCTGGGTGCTGGGTGAGCAGCGGCCCAGCGCGATCCGGGGGTCCCGGATGGACGAGGCCATCTTCCAGGGGACCTCCGAGCGCCGCGCCGTGAACCGCGCCGAGGTCGCGCTGATCGTGGGGAACGAGGACCACCGCCTGGCCGTGCCACACGACGAGGTGGAGATCCGTCGAACGGTGTACCGTGAGGGCCGCAGCGACTACGAGCTCAACCGGAAGAACGTGCGGCTGAAGGACATCCTGGACGTCTGCCGCGATACGGGACTCGGCGCCAACGCCTATGCCATCATCGAGCAGGGCATGGTCGACTCCCTCCTCTCCGACAGGGCGGACGAACGGCGGCAGGTGTTCGAGGAGGCCGCCGGGATCGGGCGCTACAAGGACCGGCGGAAGGTCGCGTTGCGGCGGCTCGATGCGGCGGAGGGGGACCTGGCGCGCCTCGAGGACCTGGTCGGCGAGGTGGAGTCGAAAGTGCGCAGCCTGGCGCGGCAGCGCGGGCGCGCGGAGCGTTTCCAGAGCCTGCGGGAGCGCCGACTCGGGGTCGAGGTCGCCGTCGCGCGGCTGGAGCTGCGCGGCCTCCAGGACTCCCTCGCCGATGCGGAGCACCGCCTGAAGGAGCTCACGCAACTCGAGCCCGGCGCCCGCGCCGATCTGGGCACGGCGGAGGCGGAGCTGGAACGGCGTCGGCTGGAGAGCGCCGAGGTCGCCCGGGAGCGGAGCGGGTCCGCGTCCGCCCTCGACGGGGTGAACCGGGCGATCGCGGAGCGGGAGCGGGAGCTGGCGGTGGCGAACGAGCGCCGGACGCACTCGCAGCGGCGGTTGCAGCAGATCGCCAGCGAGCGGGTCGAGACGCGGGAGCGGGCCGCGACGCTGCGGGAGGAGATCGGGACCCTGATCGCGGACCTGGCGGGGCGCCGGGAGTCCGTCGCGGCCCTGACCCGGCAGGTCACGGAGGCCCAGGAGCGGCAGCGGGCGCTGCGGGAGGCGCTCGCGGGAGCACGGGAGGCCGAGCAGGAGACCCGTTCGCGCCAGGAAGAGCTGGCGGACCGCATCGCCCAGATCCGGGCCGCCGGTCACGCCGCGCGGGCCCGCGCGGCCGACGCCGGGACGCGCGCCGAGCGGCTCGGGATGGAGAACGAGGAGCTGCAGTCGGAGCTCGCGCGGCTGGAAGAGCAGGGGGACCTGTTCGCGACCCGCGCCCGGGAGCTGTCCGGCACGCACGACGAGGCGCGCGACGAGCTGGACGCGGCGCGGGAGCGGCTCGGCGCGCTGCGGGAGGAGGAGCTCGAAGCCCGCCGCGGTCTCGCGGGCGCCGAGGATCGCGAGAACCTGCTCGGCGCCCGGGTGGCGGCCCTGGAGGCCCTGGAACGGGAGCATCACGGCCTCGGCCCGGCCGTGGCGGCCGTCCTCGAGGCGCGGGAAGAGCTCCAGGGTCTCATCGGGCCGCTGGCCGAGCTGCTGGACCTCCCCGTGGATCGGGCCGCGGCCGCGGAGGAAACCGTCGGGGCGCTGCTCCAGGCGATCGTGGTCGCCGACGACGAGGCGGTGGGCCGCGTCCGCGACTGGCTCCGCCACGAAGGGAGAAAGGATGGCGTCCTTGCCCTCCTCCGGGAGGGTGACCTGCCGACCGTCCGGGCACTCCTGGACCGGCTCGAGTTCGCGGGCGAGACCGCGTCCGAGCCTGTCCTTCTGGGCCGGCGCGAGAAGTTGGGCCGGCTCCGTCGCCAGGCGGAGGAGGCGACGCGGATCCGGGAGGCACGGGCGGCCGCCCGCAGCAGTCTCGCCGCCAGCGTCGAGGAATGCGAAGCCGAGTTGCGGGCGCTGGAAGAGAGGTCCCGGGGCCTCGAGATGGAGTTGCGGCGGCTGGACGCGGATGAGGCGGCGCGGAGCGGGCAGCGTGCGCGCACGGAGCGGAGCCTCGACGACCTCGAGCGCCAGCGGGCGGGCCTCCGCGCGACGGTGGAGCAGGCGCGGGCGGAGGGCGCAGCGGCCGAGCGTGAAGTGGCCGACGTGGAGGCGGCGCTCGCGTCCCTTCAGGACCGGCGCCAGGTGGCGGACGCGGCGCTCTCGGAGCGGCAGGGTGCGTGGGAGGAAGTCCGGGACGAGGTGGCGGAGCTGAGGATCGGCCATGCCCGGGAGGAGGCGGCCGTCGCGGAGCTGGAGCGGCGGCGGACCAGCGCGGAGGCGTCCCTCCAGCACGCGGACGCCCGGCTGGAGGCACTGGACGCCGAGGAGCGTGAGCACCGCGCGGCCCTGGCGGAGCTCGAGGAGGTGCGCGAGGGCGCGGCCGCGCAGCTCCAGACGCTCTTCGGCCGGAGGGAAGACGCCGCCGCAAGCCTGCGCTCCTACGACGAGCGGCTGAGCGAGGCCAGCGCGGTGGTGGAGGAACTGGAGCAGCGGGTTCGGAAGCTCCGCTCCGTCACGGAGACCAGCGGCGAGGAGCGCCACGCGCTGGAGCTGCGCCTGACGGAGGCGAGCGCGGTACGGCAGCGGATCCGCGAGCGTATCGAGGTGGAATGGAACCGGCCGTTCGATCAGCTCGCGGAGCAGGTGGCGCCGGTGGAGGGCGAGCTCGGGCCGCTGAAGGCGGAGCTCCAGCAGCTCAGCGCGGACATCGAGCGGCTGGGGCCCATCAACATGCTCGCCATGGAGGAGTATGACGAGGAGAAGGCGCGACTCGATTTCCTCACCACCCAGCGGGACGATCTCGTACGGGCACGGGACGACCTCCAGAAGGCGATCCGCGAGATCAACCGCACGGCCCGGCAGCTCTTCCTGGACACGTTCCACCAGGTCCGGGAGAACTTCCAGACCACGTTCGAGACGCTGTTCGAGGGCGGCCAGTGCGACGTCTGGCTCCCGGCCGAGGAGGACCCTCTCGAGTCACCCATCGAGATCTCCGCCTCCCCCCGCGGCAAGCGGACGCAGCGCATCCACCTCCTTTCCGGCGGGGAGCGCGCGCTCACGTCCCTGGCGCTCCTCTTCGCGATCTACCTGGTCAAGCCGAGCCCCTTCTGCGTGCTCGACGAGGTGGACGCGCCGCTCGACGAAGCCAACATCGGCCGCTTCATCACCATGCTGAACCGCTTCAAGGCCGACACCCAGTTCATCGTGGTCACGCACAATCCGCGCACCATGGAGGCGGCGGACTGGATCTATGGCGTCACGATGGAGGAGCCCGGCGTCAGCTCCATCGTGGGCGTGCAGCTCGACCAGTCCGCCCATACCGCCACCGCCTGACGTGCGTCTCACCATCGCCGGCTCGGGCACGGCCGCCCCCGAGCCCGGTCGTGTCTGCTCCGGATACTTCGTCGAGCACGGCGATCTCCGCCTGCTCCTCGACTGCGGGCCGGGCGTCGTCCACCACCTGGCCCGCTTCGCCCTCCCCTGGCCGGCCATCGACCAGGTCCTCATCTCTCACTTCCACAACGACCATCTGGGCGACCTCCCCATGCTCCTCTTCGCCCTCGCGTGGGGTGTGGAGCGGCGGCGCACGGCGCCTCTGACCATCTGGGGGCCGGCCGGCCTGCGGCAGCGGATGGATCGGCTGGCGGATGGGCTCGGCGATCACGTCCGCGATCCGGGCTTCCCCCTCGTCATCCGCGAGGTCCGCCCCGGCGCGGCCATGGACCTGGGCGGCGGAGTGGAGCTCCGGACCGTGAAGACCCCCCACACGGACGAGTCGCTGGCCTTCCGTCTCGCCGCGGGCGGCGCGGAGCTGGGCTATACGGGCGATACCGGGCCGTCGCCGGAGGTGGCGGAATTCTTCACCGGGTGCGATGCGCTGATCGCCGAGTGCTCGCTTCCGGACGACGACGCCATCCCCACCCACCTCTCGCCGGGCACGCTCGCCGCCCTCGCCGTCAGCGCGGATCCCGGGTGCCTGATCGTGACCCACGTCTACCCGACGCTCGACGTCCGCGACCCCGTTCGGCTCGTCGCCGCCGCCGGGTGGGAAGGCGTCTCGACGCGCGCCGAGGACGGGCTGCGCCTGGACGTCCGGCGGTAGACGCCTCCGCGCGGTTGCGGTAGCTTCCTCGCTGCGGCGCAACGGCCGCGTCAACCATGTCTGAACCTCGCGGGAATCCATGCTGGTCGTGATGAACCACGACGCGGCGGACGACGACGTCCGGCGCGTCATCGACACCATCGAGGAGATGGGCTATGAAGCGCGGCCCATCCCGGGGAAGCAGCGCACCGCCGTCGGTCTCGTCGGCAACGACGGGAAGGTGGACAGCGGCCGGCTGGAAGCGCTCCCCCACGTCCAGCAGGTCATCCACGTCACGCAGCCGTACAAGCAGGTCTCCCGGGAGTGGCGCGAGGAGCCGACCATCATCGCGCTGCCGAACGGGACCCGCATCGGAGGGCCGGCGGTGGTCCTGATGGCCGGCCCCTGCTCCGTGGAGTCGGAGCAGCAGATCATGACCGCCGCCACGCTGCTGCGCGACGCCGGGGCCACCATCCTGCGGGCCGGGGCGTTCAAGCCGCGCACCTCGCCGTACGCATTCCAGGGGCTGGGTCTCCAGGGTCTGCGGCTGCTTGCCCGCGCCCGCGAGGAGACGGGCCTCGCCATCGTCACGGAGGCCCTCGAGCCGGAGGTGGTGGACCTCGTCGTCGAGCACGCCGACATCGTCCAGATCGGCGCCCGCAACATGCAGAACTATCCGCTCCTCCGGCGGGCCGGTCGGTGCGGCAAGCCGGTCCTGCTCAAGCGAGGTCTGGCGGCCACCATCGACGAGCTGCTCCTGGCCGCCGAATACATCCTGAGCGAGGGCAACCCCGACGTGATCCTGTGCGAGCGGGGCGTGCGCGGCTTCGACACGCACACGCGGAACATCCTCGACCTGACGGCCATCCCGGTGGTGCACGCTCTCTCCCACCTCCCGATCATCGCGGACCCGAGCCACGGGACCGGGGTTCGGGCCAAGGTGATGCCGATGGCGAGGGCGGCGGTCGCGGCCGGGGCGGACGGCCTCATGGTGGAGGTGCATCCGGACCCGAACCATGCGCTTTCCGACGGCGCACAGTCGCTCTATCCCGAGCAGTTCGTCGAGCTGGTCGAGCAGGTGCGGATCATCGCCGAGGCGATCGGCCGCGCCGTTACGCCCCCACTCCCGGTCCCCGCCGCCTGACCCGTTCCGCCATTCCGTCGCCCCACCGCCACGACCATCGTGGGGCGGAGGACGGAATGGCCCGATCACAGGACGTGGGCGCACGGGGTGAGGCGCTGGCGGCCGAGCTGCTGCGGGGCGGCGGCTGGACGGTTCTGGACCGCAACTGGCGCTTCCGTCACAAGGAGATCGACCTCGTCGTCGAGCGCGCGGGGACGGTCGCCTTCGTCGAGGTGAAGGCCCGTTCCGGCACGGCCTTCGGTCACCCGCTGGAAGCGGTCACGGCCAGGAAGCGCCTGGACCTCGCGGTGGCCGCCCGGGCGTGGATCGCGCGCCACGGCCGCACAGGGCAGACCTACCGGTTCGATGCCGTGTGGGTGTTGCGCCGGGGTGGCCGGGTGTCGGTCCGGCACGTCGAGGACGCCTGGCGGCTCTGACGGCCTCAGTTCCCGCCCGCGCCGTCGCCGTCCCCGTCCCCGTCGCCGTCCCCGTCCGCCAGGTCCTCCCGGAGTAGCTCGCTCACGCGCACCATGGCCCGCCCCCGCTCGCCCAGGACGTCCGCGAGGTTCCGGAGGATCACATCCGGGACCCTGGCCGGGTCGCGGCGGTGCTGCCGCAGGACCCGGAGCTCCATCCTGAGGGCCCGGGCCAGCTCCTCCTCCGTGCCCATGAAGAGGTCCGTTGCCCGCTTGAAGTCCAGGCCCATCAGCCCCTCCCCAGCCCGAAGCGTCGATGGTCGGCCATCGTGCAGCGGTCCTGGACCACGCGGATCCCCGCCCGCGCGAGCCGCTCCGCCGCCTCGTCGTTGCGGATCCCGAGCTGGAACCAGACGACCTTCGGCTGCTTCGCGATGAGGTCGTCCACGTGCGGAGGGATGTCGTTCGGCCGCCGGAACACGTCCACCATGTCCACCTCACCCGGCACCGCGTTCACCTCCCGATACACCGGCTCACCCAGGATCTCCGTCACGTCCGGGTAATAGACCGGAACCGGCACCATCTCGTATCCCACGTCCTGGAGATATCGGGCGACGTAATGCGCCGGCTTCCCGCCGTGCGTCTCCGGCTTGATCCCGAGCACCGCCACTCGCCTCGTCTCCTCGAGGATCGCCCTCACCTCCGCCTCCGACTCCACCAGGTTCTTCCGCCAATCCGCCATGTTTTCGGTTCCCTCCATGTCGAACCCGCAATCCCGCAGCGCTTCAGGTCCGCGGTCCTCCCGGGTTGTATCGATCACCGCGCGCCGTTACGTTTCCTGCGCCCCAGGCCCGCAGGGCGCGAGCTCGCGAAACCCGTCAGGACCGTGAAGGTAGCAGCGGTAAGTGACGTGAACGCCGCTGCGGATCGCCTGGGGCACTTCTTTCGGGGCGCCGCGCGCGCAAGCCGTGCAAGGCGCGCGCCCCTGCCAGTCGGCCATCACGCGATCCGGTTCCATGACGCGCAACGCGCTCGCTCGCACGTACCGCCCTCGCCGGTTCGGCGAGATGACGACGCAGGAGCACGTGTCGGAAACGCTCCGCTCCGCCGTGGCACGCGGCCGCGTGGCCCACGCCTACCTCTTCAGTGGCCCCCGCGGAGTCGGGAAGACGACGGCCGCCCGGGTGCTCGCCATGGCCCTGAACTGCCCGAACCGGGGCGACGACGGCGAGCCGTGCGGCGCGTGCGAGTCCTGCGAGCGGATCTGGGCGGGTCGTACCTCCCTCGACGTGGTCGAGATCGACGCTGCCTCGAATCGCGGCGTCGACGACGCCCGGGACCTCCGGGAGCGGGCCATGTACGCCCCCACCGGGGAGGCGAGCTTCAAGGTCTACATCATCGACGAGGCGCACATGCTCACCCGCGAGGCGTGGAACGCGCTCCTCAAGATCCTGGAGGAGCCGCCGCCGCGCGTGATCTTCGTCTTCGCGACCACGGAGCCGCAGAAGATCCAGCAGGTCGCCCCGCCGATCCTGTCCCGCTGTCAGCGCTTCGACTTCCGCCGGATCGGCGTGCCGGCCATCGTCGAGCGCCTCGGCCAGGTGCTCGCCAGTGAGGGGGTCGAGACCGATGAGCAGGCGCTCCTGCTCCTGGCCCGGCGGGCCGAGGGCGGGATGCGGGACGCGCTCTCCCTGCTCGACCAGGCGCTGTCCTTCGCCGGAGGGCGCCTGGCCGTGGAGGACATCCAGCGCATCCTCGGGCTCGTCGCGGATGAGGTCTACCTGGATCTCTTCGCCATCATCGCCGAGGGTCGGGTCGCCGACGTGTTCCGGTTCGTCCAGGATGTCATCGAGGGCGGGCACGACCTGAGCGAGTTCTACCGCGGCCTCGCCGACGCCCTGCGCACGCTCCTCGTGGTCCGCTTCGATGGCCCGGACGCGGCCGAGGTGCGCGACGACCTCCGCCCGCTCTGGCGCCAGCGCGCCGACGCCTTCTCCACGGGGGATCTGCTCCGCATGCTCGCCCAGGTGGCGGAGCTCGACGCCGACGGCCGCTTCCGCAAGAGCACCCATCCGCGGGTCCTGCTGGAGGCCCTCCTCCTCCGCTTCGCCCATCTCCCCCGCACCATCGAGATCGAGGAGCTCATCCGCGCGGCTGGCGGTGCCGAGCCGGCCCGGATCTCCGCGGCCACGGAGACCCTCACGGCGGCCCCGGCCCCGGCCCCGCCGCCGCGCCGCTCCAGCACCGCCGCCAGGGGGGCGACCCCCGCCGCGGAGGCAAGGCCGGCACCCGCCACGCCGCCCGCGGCGGCACCCGCCACACCGCCCGGGGCCACACCCGCCGGGGCGCCGGCGGCCGCACCCGCCACACCGGCCGCGGCGGAGTCGGTGGAGCAGGCCCTGCGCGCGGTGGTGCAGGAGGGGGGCGTGGGGCTCCCCGCGGGACTGGGACTCTTCCTGCGCAGCGCCAGGTTGGCCGGGGAGACCCGGGACAGCGCTTCGCTGGAGCTCCCGCCCGGCCCCGGGATCGACATGCTCGAGGATTCCAGGACGCGGAGAGCCCTCGAGGACGCACTCTCCGCGCGCGTCGGCCGCCCGCTTCGGCTCGAGGTCCGGGCCGCGGGTGCGGAAAATGCGCCCGGCCGCCTCACGCCCGAGGTCGTGCGGGAGGAACAGGTGCGCAAGCTGTCCCGGGAGGAACCGGCCCTGGACCGGGCGGTAAGAGAGTGGGACCTTGAATTGCTCGACTGAGGGTGCCTATCTTAGCCCCGTTTTTTTCCAGCGAGAGATGACCAACTTCCAGCAGATCCTCCAGATGGGCCAGCAGATGCAGGCCCGTCTTTCGGAGCTCCAGACGGAGCTCGGCAAGCAGAGCGTCTCCTGCAGCAGCGGCGGGGGAATGGTGACCGTCACGGCGGATGGACGGGGGCGGGTCCGGGAGATCCGGATCGACCCGTCCGTGGTGGACCCGTCGGACGTGGAGATGCTCGAGGACCTCGTCGTCGCGGCGGTGTCCGAGGCCCAGCAGCGGGCCGTGCAGCTCTACGAGGAAGAGATGAAGAAGCTGACCGGCGGGCTGTCGCTGCCGTTCCAGCTGCCCAACCTCCCCTGACGGAATGGGCGCGATCGAGGATCTGACGACGGAGCTCGCCCGTCTCCCGGGCATCGGCCGGAAGACGGCGCTGCGCCTGACGTATTTCCTCCTCAAGCGAACGCCGGAGGAGAGCCGGCGTCTCGCCCGAGCCATCGAGACCGTGGCCGAGCGGGTGCGCGCGTGCTCGCAATGCGGTAACCTGACGGAGTCGGATCCGTGCGACCTCTGCAAGGACGCGCGGCGTGACCCCCGCACCATCTGTGTCGTCGAAGACGTGGCAGACATCGGCGCCATCGAGAGAACGGGCGAGTACCGCGGGCTCTACCACGTGCTCGGCGGCCATCTGTCCCCGCTGGAGGGCGTCGGTCCCGGCGAGCTGAACGTGGAGAGCTTGCTCCGGCGGCTCGCGCCCGCCGGCACGGGCGATGGCGTGGATGAGCTGATCATCGCGACGAATCCGAGTGTCGAGGGGGAAGCCACCGCGCTCTACCTGCAGAAGCTGGTGGGCCCGCAGGGCGTGCGCGTCACCCGCCTCGCGCGCGGGCTGCCCGTGGGCGGTGATCTCGAGTACGCCGATGGCGTCACCATCGCCGAGGCCCTCTCAGGACGGCGGGAGCTTTGAGCGGATGAACACCAGGCAGATCCTGCGGATCACGGCAATCGGCCTCCTGGCGGCCGCCGGTGCGGCGGTGCTCGGGGTGGTCTTCGTGCGCGACCAGATCTCGCGGCACCGCCGCGACCTCTTCAGCTCGCGGCCCCTGCGCCGCCTGGCCGCTCTCGGCTACATCGCCGGCGCGCCGCCCACCGTGGACTCCGCCCGACTGCTCCGGGACTACATCGCCTGGGAGCGCCAGCCGCTGATCCGGCGTCAGGCGACGCAGGTGCTGACCAAGATGGAGCGCGCCCTCCAGGAGAACGCCCGGGTCTCGGGCGGGGTCGCCGGATGACCCGAAATCCCATCAGGGAGCTGGGCCCGGCCGACCTCGAGCGGATCAACGGCATTCTCGAGTCGTTCGTTTCCGAGACGGGTGCGCGGTGCGCCCTGCTGCTCGACCGGGCCGGCCGCGCCGTGACCGCCTTCGGCGACACCGCCGACCTGGACGAGACCAGCTTCGCGTCCCTCGCGGCGGCCGATTTCGAGGCGAGCGACCAGCTCGCGGGTCTGCTGGGCGAGGACGAGTTCACCGCCCTGTATCACCAGGGCGCGGCCGGGTCCATGTACCTGGCGGACATCGGCGGCGCCGCCATCCTGGCGGCCGTCTTCGATCGGCGTACCACCCTCGGCATGGTCCGGCTCAAGACCCGCGCGGTCGTGCCGCAGCTCCTCGATCTGCTCGAGGAGCTCGGGCGGCGGCCGGAACGTAGCGGCGAGCGGCTGGAGGCCGGATGGCTGGATGACGCAGTGGACCAGATCGACCGGCTGTTCGGGTGAGGACGGGAGGCGGATCATGTCGATGATCAACTACGCCAGCCGCGAGATCAACTGCAAGATCGTCTATTATGGCTCCGGCCTCTGCGGCAAGACGACGAACCTGGAGTACGTCTACAAAAAGGTGAACCCGGAGACCAGGGGAAAGATGATCTCCCTGGCCACGGAGAACGAGCGGACGCTCTTTTTCGACTTCCTCCCCGTAGACCTGGGCACCATCCGCGGCTTCAAGACCCGCTTCCACCTCTACACCGTCCCCGGCCAGGTCTATTACAACGCCAGCCGCCGACTCATCCTCAAGGGCGTCGACGGGATCGTGTTCGTGGCCGACTCACAGGTGGAACGCATGGATGCCAACCTCGCCTCCATGCAGAACCTCTACGAGAACCTGGCCGACTACGGCTACGATCCCCGCCAGCTGCCCATGGTCCTCCAGTACAACAAGCGCGACCTCGGCAACATCGTCGCCATGGACGAGCTCAGCGCCCAGCTGAATTCCGGCGAGCTGCAGGAGTTCGAGGCCGTCGCCACGGAAGGGGAGGGGGTCTTCGACACGCTGCGCGCCGTCAGCAAACAGGTCATCAAGGCCCTCAGCTGACCCGTATGCCCATCCTCCAGGCCCGCACCATCCCGAACGTCATTACCGTCGGGCGCATCCTCGTGGCGCCCGCCGTTTTCATCCTGATCCTCACTCCGGGCTTCTGGCCGCGCCTGGTCGCGTTCGCCCTGTTCCTGATCGCCGCCTTCTCCGACCTCATCGACGGCCACCTCGCCCGCAAGCACGGCTGGATCTCCGATTTCGGCAAGCTCATGGACCCGCTCGCCGACAAGCTCCTGCTAGTCGCCACGTTCCTCCCCTTCTACATCGTTTCCCACCGTCCCGGCCCCGCGGGTCACCTGCCGTACTGGGGGGAGCTACCCCTGTGGCTCATCGTCGTCATATTCGGCCGCGAGCTGGTGGTCACGGTGGTGCGCCAGCTCGAGGCCCAACGCGGCAGGGTCATCCCTGCGGGCACGGCGGGAAAGTACAAAACGGTGTTCCAGAACATCTTCAGCGGCTCCGCGATCTTCTGGTACGCCCTGCGGGACCGGGCCGCGGAGCGCGGCTGGACGGGGACGGCCTGGGAGCACTGGCAGGGTCTGCTCCACGGCCCGGTGGTCGCCATCTCCCTCCTGATCGCTCTCCTGCTGACGGTCTATTCGATGATCGTCTACTTCCGGAGCTGGCGCGCCCTCCCGCCCGGGTCGCCGTCGTGACCGCCGAAATGGCGGCGCGACTGGGGGAAAGGCTCGCCCGTCAGGGCTTCACGCTCGCCGTCGCCGAGAGTTGTAGCGGCGGCCTCCTCGCGGCCCGGCTCACGGACGGTGACGGTGCCTCCCGTTTCTTTCTGGCGGGGCTCACGACATACTCGAACGCGGCGAAGACCGCGCTGCTGGGGGTGCCTCCCGAAGACCTCGCCGCCCACGGGGCCGTGTCCGAGCGGGTGGCGCGGGCCATGGCGGAGGGAGCACGGCGGGCGACGGGAGCGGACGCCGCCCTGGCCGTGACCGGGGTTGCGGGCCCGGGCGGAGGGACCCCCGAGAAGCCGGTCGGGATGGTCTGGATCGCGGCGGCCCTCGGGGACCGGGTGGAGGCCCGGCGCTTCTCCTTCGCCGGCGACCGCGCCGCCGTTCGGACGGCGTCGGTCACCGCCGCGCTGGGGCTGCTGGACGCGCTGCTCGAGGAGGGGTGATGCCAGGTACCATGCAGCAGAACCACGGCTATCTCGAAGGCGTCGGCCGGATCCGTCTCCACTACCGTACGTGGGAGATCCCGGAGCCGGAGGCCGCGATCCTCGTCGTCCACGGCATGTTCGAGCACGGCGGTCGCTACGCCGGGGTGGGCGAGAGCATGGCGGCGTCGGGATTCTCCACGTTCGCCGTGGACCTGCGCGGCCACGGCTCCTCCGAGGGGCGTCGCGGCCACATCGCCCGGTTCGACGTGCTGCTCCAGGACCTGGACCGGTTCCGACGCGAAGTGCAGGGGCTCGTCCCCGTCGGCGTCCCGTTCTTCCTCCTCGGCCACTCCATGGGAGGCCTGGTGGGGCTCCGCTATCTCGAGGAATACGACGTGCCATTCGCCGGCGCCGTCTTCACCTCCCCCTGGCTCGGCACCGCCTACGACGCCCCCCGGTGGAAGGTCATGATGGGGACCGTCTTCAACCACGTGCTGCCCGCGTTCCCCTTCACCGTTCAGATCGATCCCGCCGATCTCACCCACGACGAAGAGCGCGCCGCCGACTACGCGGACGACCCGCAGATCCATTCCACCATCACGCCGCGCATGTTCTCCGAGCTCTCCGGCGCCATCGAGACCGCGTTCCGGCGTGGCGACCGCATCACCGTCCCGATCCTCTTCCTCCTCGGCGGCGACGATACCCTCGTCTCCACCGAGCGCAGCCTCGCCTTCGCGCGCATGCTTCCGGCCCAGCGCGTCGACGTCGAGATCCTCGAGAACATGCGCCACGAGGTCCTCCAGGAGCGAGGCCGGGCGGCCATCATCTCCGAGATCCGCGACTGGATCACCGCCCACCTCCCGTGACTGCCGATGCGGCAGTTGGCACCGGCATCCCGATTGCACCCGAGTCCAGCAACCGCGGAACCTGCCAGGGGATGAGAGATGAGTGAAGACATGGGACCCAGGGACGACCGTGAGGCCGGGGCGGAGGAGAGCGGGCAGGAGCACGCCGCCCTCCAGGTCCAGCCGGAGGGGGAAGGGGAGGAGGCGTCGCGGAGCGCGGAGGTGGAGGAGCTTCGGGGCGAGCTGGACTCCCTCAACGACCGGCATCTGCGGCTGGCAGCCGAGTTCGACAACTACCGCAAGCGCAACGAACGTGACCGTCACGCGCTGGCCGCGCGGCTCCAGGTGGACCTGGTGCGACCCATGCTCGATGTCCTGGATGATCTCGAGCGCGTGATCGAGAGCGGGGCCGCGGCGGACGCGGACGCGCTCACGGATGGCGTGCGGCTGGTGGAGAAGAAGCTCCGGGGTGCGCTGGAGGCGGCGGGGCTGGAGTCGCTGGACGCGGACGGCCAGCCGTTCGATCCCGCGGTCATGGAGGCGCTGATGACGGTGCCCACGGCGGACCCGGCGGAGGACGACCGGGTCGCGGACGTGTTCCAGAAGGGCTATCGCTTCGGTGGCACGCTGGTGCGCCCCGCGCGGGTTCGCGTGCTCAAGTACGACGAGACCGCGGGCGAGTAGGCGCCATGGCGGCGGCGACGTCCAAGGACTACTACCAGATTCTCGGGATCTCCGAGGGCGCCGACGCTCCGGAGATCAAGAAGTCGTACCGGAAGCTCGCGAAGCAGTACCATCCGGACGCGAACCAGAACGACCCCCGGGCCGCCGAGCGCTTCAAGGAGGTCGGCGAGGCCTACGCGGTCCTGTCCAACCCGGCCAAGCGCAAGCAGTACGACCAGATGCGCCGGATGGGCCCGTTCGCCGGCTTCCGGGGCGGCGCGGGGGGCGGAGGCGGGGGATTCGGCGGCACGGAGGGGATCCGCTTCTCCACCGAGGACCTCGGGGACCTGGGGGGGCTCGGCGATCTCTTCAGCTCCATCTTCGACTTCGGCCGGAAGCGGCGCCCCAGGAGCGGACCGGAGCGCGGGACGGACCTGGAGTACACGGTCGAGGTCCACTTCGAGACCGCGGCCCGTGGCGGCACGCTCGCCGTGGCGGTCCCGGTGACGGACGAATGCGCCACGTGCGGCGGGTCCGGCGCGGCGCCGGGTGCGCGCCTGGTCACGTGCGTCGAGTGTGGCGGATCGGGCACGGTGTCCTTCGGCCAGGGCGGGTTCGCCGTGAACCGGCCATGTCCCGCCTGCTACGGTCGCGGGCAGATCCCGGCGGCGCCCTGTCCGACGTGCGCCGGAACCGGGCAGGTCCGGCAGGAGCGGCAGATCCGCCTCAAGATCCCGCCGGGCGTGGATACCGGTACGAAGATGCGCCTGAGCGGCCAGGGACAGCGGGGACAGGCGGGGGGCTCCGCGGGCGACCTGCTGATCACGTTCCAGGTGCAGCCCCACCGGTTCTTCCGCCGGAAGGGACTGGACATCCACGTGACGGTGCCGGTCAACATCGCGCAGGCGGCGCTGGGATCCCGGATCCGGGTGCGCACCGTCGATGGCAGGAAGGTCTCGCTCAAGGTCCCCCCGGGCACGCAGTCGGGCACGCGCTTCCGCATCCCGGGGCAGGGGATCGAGAAGGGTGGGGCCCGCGGGGATCAGTACGTGCAGGTCAAGATCACCGTCCCCGAGCACCTGGACGAAGACGAGGCGCGGCTGATGAAGCAGTTTGCGGAAGCCGCCGAACTGAAGTACTGAGGTGGCGTGATGTCGCGGACGATCCAGGACGCCAATCTCGAGATATGGGAAGCCTACGCGTCGGCCGGCGAGTTCGGGTTCCCCGAGCGGTCAAAGATCCTGTTCCACTGCCTGTCCGATCGGACGCGCCGGGCCCGGGCACTCCAGCGGGAAGAGGACAGGGCGGCCGTGGAGCACGCGGTCGCGACGCTTTCGGACGCGGAGCTGATGACGCTCCTGGAGCGGGCGACGGACGTGAAGTAGGCGACGGCCCGCACCGCCGGCTCAGCGGATCCGCCCACCCCCGATGAGCGTCTCGCCGCGATAGAGCGCCCCGGACTGGCCGGGCGTGAGGGCGTTCTGCGGTGGGCGCAGGCGCAGACGGAGCCCGGCGTCGTCGACCGACAGGACCTCGGCCGCGACGAGGGCGCCGCGGTGCCGGAGCCGCACGGTCAGCCGCTCGCCGACGGACGGCCGCGCGGCCAGCCAGTTCGGGTCTCCGAGGCCGACCTCGTCCCGCGCCAGCCGGGACGCGTCGCCCACCACGACCTCGTTGCTGGCCGTACGAACGCCGAGGACGTAGAGGCGGCGGCCGAAGCCGCCGCCGAGCCCCTTCCGCTGGCCGACGGTGTAGCGCGCGTACCCCCCGTGCATCCCCAGCTCCTCCCCCGCCGGCCCGACCATCCGACCCGGGCTCAGGGCGGGGTGGTCGGGACCCAGGCGATCCGCGAGGAAGTCGGTGTAGTCGTCAGTGGGCACGAAACAGATCTCCTGGGACTCCGGTTTCTCCGCCGTCCCGAGCCCCAGGGCGCGGGCGCGGTCCCGTACCTCCGGCTTCGTGAGCTCTCCCACGGGGAAATCCACGTGCGCGAGCACGCCCGGGGGCACGCCCCACAGGAAGTAGGACTGGTCCTTCCGGGCATCGACACCCCGGAGCAGCATCGGCGGGGCGCCGTTCTCCCGGCGGATCCGCGCGTAATGGCCGGTGGCGATGAGATCTGCGCCCAGGGCCCGGCCCCGGCGGAGCAGGTCCGGGATCTTCGTGTTGGAGTTGCAGCGGACGCACGGGTTCGGGGTCCGCCCGGCCAGGTACTCGGCCACGAAGTCGTCCATGACCGCGCGGCCGAACGACTCTTCCATGTCGAAGACGTAATGGGGGATGTCCAGCTGGTCGGCCACCCGGCGCGCGTCCATGATGCCGTCCAGCCCGCAGCAGGTGCGTCCGCGGGCGGGCGTCTCGGCGTAGCAGAATGTCTTCATGGTCGCGCCGATGACCCGGTAGCCCCGCTCCACGAGCAGCGCCGCGGCCACGGAGCTATCCACGCCGCCCGACATGGCGACGAGCACCGTTTCGCGCCGGGGTCCGCTCATGCGATGGCCGCCCGGGCGCGCTCGAGGATCTCCAGGAACGTCGCCGCGGCCCGATCCACGTCCGCGGCCGTCGACGACCAGCCGAAGGAGAAGCGCACGATCGCGTCGCTGACGCGGCCCATCGCTACCAGCACGTGGCTCGGCTCGCTGGCCCCGCTGTGGCACGCGGACCCCGCCGACACCGCCAGCCCCGCCGTGTCCAGTGAGGCCATCAGGACGTCGGCCGGGACCCCGTCCAGGCCCACGCTCAGGATGTGGGGGAGCCGATCCGCCCCGCCGCCGTTCACGTGCAGCTCCGGGCTCGCTGCCTCGATCCGCGTCCGGAGCCGGTCTCGCAGCCCCGCCAGGCGCCCGGCCTCGCGGCCCAGGTCCCGCACGGCTCGCTCCAGCGCGACGGCCAGCCCCAAGGCGCCGGGGACGTTCGACGTCCCGGCGCGCACGCCGCGCTCCTGTCCGCCGCCGGAGACCAGGGGGGTCAGCGAGGTGCCGGCGCGGACGAAGAGCGCTCCGACGCCCGGCGGGCCTCCGAACTTGTGGGCGCTCATGGAGAGGAGGCTGCACCCGACCTCGTCCACCCGCACGGGGACGTGACCGACCGCCTGCACCGCGTCCGTGTGGAACGGGACGCCCCGGGCCGCACAGAGCTCCGCCACCTGCCGCACCGGCTGGAGCGTCCCCGTCTCGTTGTTGCCCCACATCACCGAGACCACCGCGAGATCCTGCTCCAGCGCCTCTTCCAGGCCGCCCGGGTCCAGCCGACCCTCCCCGTCCACCGCGAGCGTGGTCAGCGCCGCCCCCTCCCGCGCCGCCGCGGCCGCAGGCGCGCGGACCGCGCTGTGCTCCACCGCCGAGATCGCCACGCCCCCGGCCCCCGCCCGCCAGCGGCCCAGGACCGCCAGGTTGTCGGCCTCCGTCCCGCCGCTCGTGAAGACGATCTCCCGGGGCGTCGCGCCGATGGCCGCCGCCACGCGCGCCCGGGCCTCCTCCAGCGCCGCCCTGGCGGCGCGGCCGGGGCCGTGACCGCTGGAGGCGTTCCCGTGCCCGGCCTCCATGGCGGCGCTCACGGCGGCGAGCGCCTCGGGTCGCACCGGCGTGGTGGCCGCGTGGTCGAGATACAGCGTGGTGTCCTCCATGTGGTCGGCTGATAACCCGCTGCTGGCGCGGGGGTCCGCGTGGCGACGACGCGCCGGATGTTTATATTCAGGAAGTGGACGAGAAGAGACTGGCACCACCGCTCCCCGCTCAATACCCCGAGCGCTTCCTCGCGACGGTGCACGGCACGGTCTTCTGCGAACGCGCGGAGCGGGTGGACGCGCTGCAGCCCGGAGACGAGCTGGTGCTCCTGCCGGGCCCGCCGGTGACCGACGATCCCGGCGTGTGGGTTCACGCCCGCGATGGCGCCATCGTCGGGCATCTACCGCCGGAGATCGAGCTCTGGCTCGGGCCCTGGATGCTGAGGGGCGGCAGCGCCACGGCCCGGGCCGTCCGGGTGTCCGGCGCCGAGGTGCCCAGCTGGAGACGCCTGCTGATCGAGGTCCGCTGTCGTTAGAAGGTGGCGACCGCCAGCCCGACCACATCGTCCACGGCCATGGTCTCCCGGGTCCAGAAGGGCTCCCCGTACGCGGCGCGGATGAGGCCGCCGTAGTAGGCGGCGTGGACCCGGATCTGGTCCCTGAGGTCCCGCTCGCCGCCGGGGTACACCTCCCCCATCCCCTTCTTCCCCTCGAACTGCGAGCCGTAGGCGAAGATCGCCTCCAGCTTCCGCTCCATCTGCGCCGTGATGTCCACGACGAAGCTGGGCTTCGGGGCGTGCTCGCGGTACGTGAGGGCGTACAGGACCTTGCGCGGCCGGAACGGCGCGCCTTCCACGGGGGCCCGGGAGAGCCCGGCGACGAAGCACGCGTCGTACGCGAGCTGGCTCGCGGCGCGGTGATCCGGGTGCCGCCCGTCCGGCCACATGACGATCACGGTGTCCGGCCGGAGCTCGCGGAGCACCGAGGCGACCCGGACCCTTGCCGCGGGGGTGTTCTCCAGCTCCCCATCCGGAAGCCCCGCATCGCGCCGGTCCGCGAGGCCGAGGATGCGGCGCGCCCGTTCGGCCTCCTCGGATCGCAGCGACGCGCTCCCGGCCGTCCCCGCCTCGCCGCCGGTGAGGTCCAGCACCCCCGTCGCGTGCCCCGCATCGCCGGCGCGGATCAGCGTGCCGCCGCAGAGTAGCTCCGCGTCATCCGGATGGGCGACGATGGCCAGGAGGTCCAGCCCGTTCTCGCTCACTCGTAGCGCAGTGCGA
The DNA here is from genome assembly GCA_035513575.1 of Longimicrobiales bacterium. GTDB lineage: Bacteria > Gemmatimonadota > Gemmatimonadetes > Longimicrobiales > RSA9 > JAHWKI01. Next base: position 25,839 of record DATKBW010000157.1, read on the forward strand.
CGACGGGGTCCATGCGGGACGCGCGCCAGGCCGGGAAGAGGCCGAAGAGGACCCCGGCGATGGCCGCCATGGCGAGGGCGGCGGCGATGGCCCAGACCTGTATCACGGCGGGGACCGGAGTGGCCACCCGGACGAGCACGGCCAGCCCACCGCCGATGATCAGCCCGGCCGCGGCTCCTATGACCGTGAGTGTCGAGGCCTCGAAGAGGAACTGCCACAGGATCTCGCCGCGCCGCGCGCCCAGCGCCTTGCGCACGCCGATCTCGCGGGTTCGCTCAGAGACGGAGATCATCATGATGGCGATGACGCCCACGCCGCCCACGAGGAGCGCGACGGAGGACAGGCCGAGCATCACGATGAAGAAGACGCCCGTCACCTTGTTGAACGTGTCCAGCGCCTGCTGCTGCCGGACCAGCGCGAAGTCGTTCGGCTCGGACGGGCGGAGGCCCCGCACCCCGCGCAGCGCGCCCGCGACCTGGTCCATCGCTTCCTGCTGCGTCGATCCGACCTGCGGGATCAGCATGACCGTGAGATCGTCGTCCCAGACGCGGAGCTGCCGGAGCGCCGTCGTGTACGGGACATAGATGAACTGATTGTCCTGATCGCCGAACAGGTTCGGCGACGGCACGAAGACGCCGACGACGGTGAACGGCTGCCCGTCGAGGCGAATCAGGCGGCCCACGGGATCCAGTGTGCCGAACAGCTCCGTCGCCAGCCTCCCCGTCAGCACGGCCACCGGTCGCGCCGTGAGGACGTCCGCGTGCCGGAAGTTGCTGCCGGCGACGAACCGCCCGACGCGGAAGGCGTTCCACCCCGCGCTGTTGCCGCTCACGTGGATGGACTCGAGCTCGGCTCCTCGCGGGCCCTTCACCCGTGCCCTGCCGTCCACGTCCACCTCGGCCTCCCCCACGTGGGGGAGGTCCGCGAGGAACCTGGCCTCCCGCGCCGTGACCTTGGGGTTGTCGCCCCATGGTGGCCACTCGTTGTCGAACCGGATCTCCATGAAGTCGTAGCGCGCCAGGATGAACGCGGTCGGCCCCGCCGCCTCGATCCCCGCCAGGAGCTCCCCCCGGATCCCGGCGACCACGGCGCTCATGATCATCACCGTGCCCACGCCGACGACGACGCCGAGGATGGTCAGACCGGAGCGGAACTTGTTCGCCCGCAGCTGGTCCAGCGCGATCAGGACGGCCTCCCGGACCCGCTCCAGCGCACCCATGCTATTCCGCCCTCAGCGCCACCACGGGGTCGAGCCGGGCCGCGCGGGAGGCGGGGTAGAGTCCCGCCGCGACCCCGACCACGATGCCCATGGTCGCCGCGATGATGAGCCAGTGGGCTCCCACGGCGGACGGCATCGGTGATACCGCCTCGATCACCTCGGCCAGCGCGATGCCCAGGCCGATGCCGAGGGCCGCGCCGAGCCCGGAGAGCGCCGCGGACTCCATCAGGATCTGGAGCAGGATGTCGCGGTGGCGCGCGCCCACCGCCTTGCGCATGCCGATCTCGCGCGTCCTCTCCACCACCGACATCAGCATGATGTTCATGATCACCATCCCACCGACGACCAGCGCGATGCCGACGAGGCCGGGGAAGGCGACCAGGAGGATCCGGCTGAACCTCTGCCAGAACGCCATCGACTCATCCCGGGTCTCGATCTCGAAGCTGTTCGGATCGTCCGGCCGCAGGCGGTGTCGCACGCGCATGAGCGCTTCCACCTCGAGGGAAGCCGGGCGCAGCATCGAAGCCTCGGGCGTGCGCACCAGGATGTTGTCCACGACCCCCCGGGGATTGGTCAGGCGCGCCATGGGGGAGCGGGCCGGGGCAATGGCGCGGTTGTCGAGGGAGAAGAAGAAGAGCTTCCCCTGGGGCTCCAGGACGCCGATCACCTCGAAGGGGATGTTGCGGATCCGGACCGTCCGTCCGATCGGGTCGAGGGTCCCGAACAGCTTGTCCGCAGTCTCCGATCCGAGCACCACGACCGGCAGCCCCGCCTCGTCCTCGAGGGACCCGAAGAGGCGGCCGCGCGCGACCCGGTACTCGCGGATCCGGAAGAAGTCGGCCGACGCGGCGGTGAGCCAGACGCCGCGGACCTCCTCGCCGCGGTCCGAGCGCGCGTTCCCCTCGTTGAAGCTCTCCACTGCCACCAGCGCCGGGACCTGCATGCCCTCCCGGATCGCTGCCGCATCGTCCAGCCGGAGCCTCGGGCGGCGACGCATCGCCCGCCATTCCTCGCGGCTGGTGTTCACGCCCACCGACGGGGACCGCGTGACGGTCAGGGTGTTCAGCCCGTAGATCGTGCGGGCGAAGTCCTCCTCCATGTAGCGGTTCATGCCCTCCACGATGCTGATCACCGCGATCAGGAACATGACGCCGATGATGACACCGATCACGCCGAAGAAGCTCTTGAGCTTCTGCGCCCGGATCTGGGCGAGGGCGAGACGGAGGGCTTCCAGCGGCTTCACGCCCGGATCGGCTCCCGCAGCACCACGTCCGTCTCGATGACCCCGTCGCGGAGCGTGATGCGGCGGTGGGCATGCTCGGCGATCTCGTGCTCGTGGGTCACGAGGAGGATGGTCTGCCCGTCGTCGTGCAGCTCCTCGAGCAGCCGCATGATCTCCCCGCTGGTCTGGCTGTCCAGGTTCCCGGTCGGCTCATCGGCCAGCAGGATGGCCGGATCGTTCACCAGCGCCCGGGCGACCGCTACACGCTGGCGCTGCCCGCCGGAAAGCTCCGCCGGGCGATGCTCCATCCGGTCCGCGAGACCGACGCGCCCCAGCACGTAGCGGGCCTTCTCCCGCCGCTCCTTCGCACCCACTCCGCCGTAGATCAGCGGCAGCTCGACGTTGTGCAGCGCGGTGGCCCGGGGGAGGAGGTTGAAGGTCTGAAACACGAACCCGATCTCCCGGTTGCGGATCGCGGCCAGCTCGTCATCCACCATGCCGGCCACGGCGATCCCGTTGAGCCAGTACTCCCCGGCCGTGGGCGTGTCGAGGCAGCCGATCAGGTTCATGAGCGTGGACTTGCCGGACCCGGAAGGCCCCATGATCGCGACGTACTCGTTCCTTTTGATCTCGACATCCACGCCGCGCAGCGCCCTGACCGTCTCCGCTCCGAGGACGTACTCCTTCGTGAGGGCGCGCGTCCGAATCACGATGTTCTGCTCCACCTGCATCACTCCCGCGTGCCGGGTGTTGCCGCATTCTCTCCACCGGGAAGGACGCGGATCAGGGCGCCATCGTTGAGCTTCCGGACCGCCTCGTAGGGACCCGCGACCACGCTGTCCCCCTCGGCGAGGCCGGTCCGGACCTCGAAGTGCTCACGACCGGTGATCCCCACGTCCACCGGCGTGAAGTGCGCCCGCCCCTGGCGAATCACGAACACCCCTTCGATGTCCTCATCGTCGGCCATGAGTCGCTCCGCGGCTTCACGCGCTTCGTCCAGCTCGGTCTCCAGCGCCTCCAGGTCTCTCTTCTCCCGGACCGTCAGCGCGATGATCGGGATCGCCAGCGCTCTCCCCCGCTGCTCCGTGATGATCTCCGCGGTAGCCGACAGGTCCGGTCGGAGCGCGGGCGGCGGCGTATCCAGCGTGATCACGACCTCGAAATCCACCGCCTGCGACTGCTGCCCCGCCATCCCGCGGCTCGCGGGCGGCATCGTCGAACTGTGGCTGATCTCGGTCACGCGCCCCGTGAACTTCTGACGCGCGAACGCGTCGATCGTGATGACGGTGCTGTCTCCCACGGTGACGTCCGGAACGTCCGTCTCGTCCACCCGGACCACGGCTTCCATGACCGCGAGGTCGCTCACCGTGAGCAGCAGGCTGCCGGGGTTGTTCATGGTCCCGACGATCGCCGTCTCCCCCTCCTCGATGTTGAGGCGGGTCACGACCCCGTCGATGGGAGAGCGGATCACGGACTTCGAGAGCTGATCCTCGGACTGCCGCAGCTGCGCGCGGGCGATCTCGACCCCGTACAGGGCGGCCTCGTGGAGCGCCTTCTGGACCTGGGCCTGCGTCTGCGCGTCCTCGAACTGCTGCGGACTGATGAGCAGGGAGTCCCGGGCGCGCATCTCCCGGGCACGGGAATGCGCCTGGTCCGCCTGGAGGAGGGAGGCCCGCGCCTGGGCCTCCCGGGCGAGAGCCTCGCTCACGCCCGCCCTGGCGAGGGCCACCGCCGCCTCGTACTGGGTCGGGTCGATCCGGAGCAGGACCTGCCCCTTCCGAACCTGGTCCCCCTCCCGCACGAACAGGCCCGTCACCCTACCCATGATGTCGGACTGCACGTCCACCGCGAGCCGGGGCTGGATCCAGCCGCTGGCCCGCACGATGGACTCCAGGTCGCGCGTCCCGACCACCGCGGTCAGGACCCCTACCGAGGCCTCACCCCCGCCCGCGACCTTGGCCACCGTCGCGCCGCTGATGCTGACCAGCGCGATCGCGCCGATGATCACCTTCGTCTTCCGCTTCATCACTCTCACTTCAGGTCTGAGGGTTCGCCAGGTCCTGGCCGACGGCGGCCTCGAGCGCCGTCAGCGCCTCCTGAAACGCGTAGACCGACAGGAGGTACGCGCGGTCCGCCCGCGCCATGACGGTCTCCGCCTCCATCAGCTCCAGGAAAGACGCGGAGCCCACCCGGTAACGTTCGCGAGCCAGGCGCAGCTGGTCTTCCGCGAGCGCGTGGTTGCCGGTCTCCAGCCCATGCGCCTGATACGCCGCCTGCAGGCTCAGGTACGCGGCCTCCACGTCGGTCCGGATCCGGAGCTCTTCACCCCTGAGCAGCAGCCGCGCGTCGTCCGCCTGCGCCGCGGCGGCCTCCACCTGGTGCTGCCTGGAAAGCCCCTGGAACACCGGGACCGAGATCCCCAGGCTCATCGAGAAGGGCTGCGTCTCGAAGTCGAACGGGAACTGCCGGTTCTGCGCGATGATGTCCGCCCGGTCGGCATCGGTCAGCACCAGCTCCGCACACGGCTGCGGCGGCATCGGGGGGTTCAGCCGGCTGAGCAGCTCGTTCTGCTGGAGGCACTGCATCCGCGCGCTGTTCAGCCCATCCTCGGCCCGCTCGATCAGGTACTGGTCGCTGCCCGCACGACGGGTGTAGCCGGACAGCCCGGCCGAGAGCGAGAGGCTCGGGTAGTACGCGCTCCGGGCCATCCCCACGCCGGCCTCGGCCGAGGTGACGCCCGCGCGGGTGGCCGCGAGCTGCGGGTGCGAGCCGAGGGCAATGGCGAGCAGGGACTCGAGCCGCCACGACGGCTCGAATACCTCCACCGACGTGGTCAGCTCGATGTCATGACCCGGGTTCACGCCGATCTGCTGCAGCAGCCGCAACTTCTCCGTGGCATAGCCCGCCCGGGCCCGCACGAGCTCCACCTGCGCACGGCCGCGCTCCACTTCCGCCTGCTTCGTCTCGATCGCCGTCGCCGACTGCACCGCATAGCGGGCCTCCGCCAGCGCCAGGTTCGCCTCCGCCCGCTCCAGCTCCTTCTCCGTGAGCGCCACCGCGTCCCGGCCCCGCAGCGCGGCCAGGTACTGCCGCGTCACCAGCGCCTCGAGCGTCCGCTCCGCCGCCGCGATTTCCGCCACCACGGCCTGGCGCCCCGCCTTCTCCCGCCCTACCCGGTACAGGTCCGCGCCGCTCAGACCGAGAGACACGCCGGCAGAGAAGCTCGAGTAGTAGTACGACGGCGTCCTGCTCAGCCCCAGGTCGCCCCCGGTGAACCCTCCGATCAGCGCCTCCCCGCCACCCTGATAGCTCAGCCCCCCGCTCACCGAGGCCCCCGGCAGGAACGAACCGTACGCGCTCCGGACCCCCCAGTTGGCCACCACCTCGTCGTTCAGCCGGGACAGGTAGTCGGGGTTGTTCGCCCGCGCGAGATCCACCGCTTCGGACAGCGAGAGCGCCGCGGGGGCGCCCTGCCCGGCGGCGAGCGTCGGGACGAGGAGGAGCGTCAGGGCCAGCGTCGGGGAGAGTCTCATGTCCGCGTTACGATCGAGTGCCTCGGATCCTTCTCGTGTAGAGCACCGTACGCCGGTCCCGTGTGGCGGGTTTCCGCGCCGTGGGGGGCGTGCCGGTGTACTGGCCTACTAATACACCAGAGGGCCGCCGCGGTCAAGGCTGGCGCGCGTCAGGGGAGGGAGGTGCGTTCGGCGACGAAGCTGTCGTCGGGGATCTCGAGGCGGAGGACACGGCCCTGGTCGTCGACCCAGATGATGCGGCGGCTGAGGCCAGCGGGTTCGACGACGATGCGGTGGGCCGAGACCTGGCTGCCTGCGACGCGCAGGGTCTCGGTGCCGGCGGCGGTGACGGTAGCGGAGATCTGGCGGCTCTGGCGGGGGATGATGACAGGGACGCGGCCGCCCTGTGCGGCGACGCCGGCGAGGAAGTAGTACTGGTGTGCGACGCCGTCATCGAGGATGATGGCGCCCTCGCTGGCGATGTACTCGCGCATGGTCTCGCCCGAGGTGGAGACGATGGTGGCGCGGAAGCGATTTCCGGCGGCCTGGCCGCGGATGCTTTGCTTCTCGGGACCGGTGACCTCAATCTGGTACGCGGATGGCCGGAGTCCCGGGCCCTCGATCTGGAGGAGGGCGCGGGTCTGCTCGCCCGAGTCGAGGGCGATGCGTCCCTGTGCCACGTGGGTGGTGGCGTCGCCGGTTCCGCTGCGGCGGATGGCGAAGGTCTCGGTGCCGACGGGAGTGCCGCGGATGGAGAGACGGAACGACCCCTCATCGATGACCGTGGTCTGCGCCGCGGCGGGGGCGGCGGCCAGGGTGGCCAGGGCGAGCATGGCGGAAATACGAGCGATCATGCGGTTCTCCGTTCTGTGTCCGGTTGAGTACCCCGTGGGCCGCGCGGGGTTCGAGTTCGGGGTGAGGGATGAGCTCAGAGGGTGTCGGTATCCTCGTCGGGTCGGACGAAGACGGCGCGGCGGATGCCCTCGAGGATGCGGCGATAGATGCGCTGGCCCTTCTCCGCCGTGGCGAGGGTGGGGCGGCCGACGCAGCCGGAGCCACCGGGTGGTGGGGCGGGCATTCCACCGCGCATGTAGCGGCGGAACTCGTCGGGGGCGAGCTGGAAGTCGCGTGCGCGGTCCATGCGCACGAGGTCGGGGTAGAGGTGGAGCATGAGGGAGGTTTCCGCTTCGCCGGCATGCTCCGCGGTTTCCTGCCCTTCGAGGAGGTCGTGGATCGGGACGTCCCAGACGTCGATGACCCGGACGCGGGCCCCGGTGGTGACGAGGGATGCGAGGGCCTCGAGGTGGGGATCGTGGCGGTGCGCGGTGACGAGGATGAATTCGGTGACGCCGTGGCCTTCCCAGGCGTCGAGGAGCTCGTTGAGGGCCCGGTGAAGGGTCTTCCTGCCGAGGGAAGCGGTGCCGGCATAGGCGCGCTCGGTCCGGACGTTGACGCCGAAATGGAACGTGGGGGCGCGGAGGACGCCGAACTCCCGTGAGAGGTCGAGGCAGAAGCGGCGGCCGATGAGGACGTTGCTGCCGAGGGGGAGGTGGGCGCCGTGCTGTTCGAGGGCGCCCACGGGGATGAGGAGCCGCGGGTCGCGTGCGAGGTGCGCGGCGACGTCGATCCAGCTGAGCTCATCGAGAGCGAGGGGCGTGGACTCATCGGTCATGGTATCATCCCGGTGCAGGAGGCGGACCTGACGCGCGCGGCGACTCGGCTGCGCCTGTCTGTGGGGCTGGCGTATGCGACGCTCCTGCTGCTCCTGCTGTGGAGCCGCAGCCTCGCGCCACTGGCCCTGCTGGCGGCCACGGCCGCGCTCGGGGCGGCGGTGTGGTGGGCGCTGCGGGCGGACCGTCGCGATCTGCGGCGCACGCCGCTCGCGGTCGGGCTCGCGCTTCTGGCCCTGGCGCTTCTCTCCGCCACCGCCACGACGATCCGTCTCGAGGCCGCTGCGCGCAACTGGGAGAGGGTGACGACGGCGCGCAGCGAGGCGCTGACGGGGCGTCTGGCGAACCGGGTGGAAGGGGCGCTGGCGCGCGCGGATGCAGCGGCGCGGCAGGCCGCTTCGGCGCGGGACGCGGCGCTGTTCGACACGCTGGCGGCGATCCGGGATCGGACGCGGGTGGAAGCCGTCGTGGTGGTGAACGCGTCGGATGAGCCGGTGGCGTGGGCCGGGGACCACCGGGGCCGCCTCCCGCCGGCCGTCCTCGCGCTGGATTCGGGGACGGTCTACCCCGGCGGTCCCCTGTTCGGCTACCTGTATCGGGTGGCGGAATCGCGGGGCGGGCGTCGGGCGGTATCGGCGGTGCTGCTCCAGTCGGGCCCGCCGCTGCGGCGGGACACGGACGCGCTGGCGGAGCGGTTCCGGGCGGTGACGGGCGAGAGGCCGCGGTTCATGGCGCCCGGGGAACCGTCCGGAGACTGGGCGCTCCGCGTCGGCGGCCGGGAGATCGTGACGGCGCGCCTGGCGCCCCTGAGCCAGGGCGAGTGGCGGGGTCGCGTCGCGCGCACGGGCCGCCGCTTGGTGTTCTTCCTCGGTCTCGTGGCGCTGTCGCTCCTGGCGGTGACGTGGATGCGGACGCTCCGGGACCGCACCGGTCCGGCGGGGCTGGCGCCGATCGGCGCGCTGAGCCTCATGCTGATGGCGGCCCCCCTCGGCCGGACGCTCGGCCTGGAGCGTCTCTTCTCCCCGGCGGTGTTCGTCCTGCCGATCCCGGGCGATTTCGTGATCGAGGGCGTGATCGTGGTCCTCCTCCCGCTGGCGGCGGTGGTGTCCACGCTGCGGCGCTCCGCGGTCAGTCCGAAGGAGCTGTGGCTGCGGCTGGCGATCGGCGGCGCGCTGGTGGGGGGCGGGTTCGCGGTGCTCAGCGGGATCCTGAGCGCCAGCGCCGGGGCGCCACTGCTGACGGGCGGGGGGTACCTCTGGTACGTGCTCCAGCCCACGTCCGTGGTGCTGCTGACCATTCTCGCGGTGCTGCTGATGCCTCGCAGCGCCCCGGACGAGGATGTCCGGCGCCCGCTCCTGTACGGCGCCGCGGCCATCGCGGCGTCGGTGGTGCTGGCGCTGGCGGTGGCCGCGTCATGGCAGCCGCCTTCGCCGGTGCCCACGCCGCTGCTGTTCGCGTGGTCGATTCCCTTCGTGCTCGGTGCCCGCGCCGTGGCCGGGTACGACGGGCGAGCGGACCGGCTGATCCGCTGGCTGGCGGCGGGTTGGCTGGCGTCCTCGGCGGTCATCCCGCACCTGTGGCTCACCAGCCAGGAGTCGCGGCTGCGGCAGGCGGAAGCGGAGGTCGAGTCCTTCGGCGTACGGGGCGACCCCTACCTCAGCTACCTGCTGGTTCGATTCACGGACGCGCTGTCCGGCGCCGCCGCGAGGGGGGAGCAGGGCGTGGAGCTGTTGTATGACGCCTGGGTCTCCAGCGGACTCGCGGGAGAGCCGTATCCGCTGGAGCTGTCGGCGTGGGACTCGACCACCACGCGCGTGGCCCACCTGCCGCTCGGCGTGCGCGTCGAACCGGACGGCCTCGCCGCCGCCGGGTTGCGGAGCACGGTCCTGTCGGCGGTAGCGACCGGACAGCCCCGCAACGAGCCGGCGGAAGGGGGCGGCGTCAGCCGGGTCCTGGCGGTCCCGCTTTCGGGGGGGCGCGTCGTCACGGTCGCGGTGGCCCCGCGGGTAAGCCTCCGGCCGACCTCCGCGCTGGCGGCCTTCGTGGAAGGCGAGCCGCGGCAGGACGCGGTGCTGGAGCTGATCCCCACGCCCGGCGCAGGGACGCTGAAGGAGGGGGTGGTTCGCTGGCAGAGGACGGAGGAGGGTTGGCGGAGCGAGACGCTGCTGCGGGAAGGGCGGGACCTCTATCACGGTCACCTGTCGATCCGGATGCCGCCGCCGGGGGTCCGCCTGGCGCGCGGGATGCTGCTGATGGCGGGGAACCTCCTCCTCCTCACGCTGCTCTGGCTGCTCGGCCGTCTTGCGCGCGGGGACCCGCCGTCGCCGCCGGGCGGATGGCTGGGCTGGCTGGCGGGATTCCGGGCGCGCCTCATCGCATCCCTCTTCGCGTTCTTCCTCATGCCGACGGCGGTGTTCGGCTGGGCGGCCTACGAGGCGCTCTCGGAGGAGGTGACGCGTGCGGCCCGGCAGGTTGCGGAGCGGGCGGTCGTGCAGGCCTCGTCGGTCCTTCCCCAGCTGGGTCTCGATGAAGCGGCGCGCCGGATCGGGGAGGACCTGCTGTATTACGAGGGCGGCGCGCTGAGAGCGTCCTCGTTCCCGGAGGCCGTGGAGCTGGGACTCTACACGGCCTGGCTGCCGCCCGGGATCTTCCGCCGCATGCGGGCGGGGGAAGCGCTGGAAGCGACGGAGATGGGCGAGCTGGCGGGGCGATCCTATCTCGTGGCCTACCGGCGGCTCCAGAGCGCCCGGGAGGCGGTGGCGGTGCCGGTCTGGCTCGCGGCGCGGGATGTCGCCGTACGGCAGCGGGAGTTCGCCCACCTCGCGCTGTTCGGCGCGCTGGTGGGGGCGGTGCTCTCGCTCACGCTGTCCATCGCCGTGGGCCGTGCGCTGGCGCGGCCGATCGGCGAGCTTCGGCGGGCGGCTTCGGCGGTGGGGCGGGGACACCTGCGGGTGCGGCTGCCGGAGCAGCGCCCGGACGAGTTCGGCGATCTGTTCACCTCCTTCAACCGCATGACCCGGCGGCTCCGCCGCGCGCGGGCTCAGGAGCTGCGTACGGCGCGGATCCTGGCGTGGGGCGAGATGGCGCGACAGGTCGCCCACGAGATCAAGAATCCCCTGACACCGATCAAGCTGTCGGTTCAGCACCTGCGGCGTGCGTACCAGGATCGGCGCGAGGACTTCGAGCCGATCCTGGACCGGAACGTCGAGCAGATCCTGGTGGAGATCGAGCGGCTGACGGAGATCGCACGGGCGTTCTCGCGCTATGGCGCGCCCGAAGAGATCGCGGGGGCCACGGAGGGCGTGGACCTGGCGACGGTCGCGCGGGATGTCCTGACGCTGTACAGCGCACCCGACCGGAACGTCTCGTACCGTCTGCGCGTGGAGTGCATGGACTGCCGGGCCCGGGTGCGCGGCTCGGAATTGCGGGAGGTGCTGGTCAACCTGCTGGAGAACGCCCGGGCGGCGGTCGGCGAGTCCGGTCGGGTGGAAGTGGTGATCCGGGAGGAGGACGGGGACGAGGAGCGGCTGTCCCTCGAAGTGCGAGACGACGGCGAGGGGATCCCGCCGGATCAGCTGCCGCGGATCTTCGACCCGCACTTCTCCACACGCTCCTCGGGAACCGGCCTCGGCCTCGCCATCGTCCGGCGGCTGGTGGAGAGCTGGGGCGGGGAGATCCGCGCAGACAGCGAGCTGGACGAGGGGACCGCGATCAGGCTGCTGCTGGAGAAAGAGCCGGCGCCGGCCCCCCGCAGGGAGACCGGCGCCGGAAAGGGCGGGGACCGGCCCTCAGGCTAGCGGACCCGGAAGCTGCGGACACCGACGTTCCCGGTGACCACGCTCCGGATCCTCAGCACCACGATATCGCCCGGATCGACGTCGGATACGGCGCGCTCGAGATCCCGGACGGACCGCACCGGCTGGCGATTGAACTCCAGAATGACGTCGCCCTCCTGGAGCACACGGCCACCGGACCCGTTCGGATTGACGCGCGTCACCACCAGGCCATCTGTCCCGGGCTCGAGGCCGAGCTGACCGCGCAGCTGCGGCGTCAGCGGCGAGACGGTGAAGCCCAGGGTCTGCTCCGGGGTGGCAAGGGCGGCCGCGACCCGCCGGGGCTGCTCGGGACGGTCGAACTCGGCGAGGCGGATGGGGACCTGGATGCGGCGGCGGTCCCGCACGATCTCCAGCGTCACCCTGTCGCCCGGCTCCAGACGGGCCAGGCGTGTGGTGAGCTCGGTGCTGCTCTCGATCGCTTCGCCGTCGACGGCCACGACCACGTCCTCCGGTCGGATCCCCGCCTCTTGCGCAGGCCCGCCAGGGCTCACCTCGGTCACGTAGGCGCCGGCGATCCGGTCCAGCCCGTACAGCTCCGCCTGCGCCTCGCCCACATCCTGGATCAGGACGCCGATCCGCGGGCGCCGGACATACCCGTGCTCGATCAGGTCCCGGGCCGCGCGCACCGCGATGGCCGATGGGACCGCGAAACCGTTCCCCGCGTAGTTGCCGGTGGGCGAGTAGATGGCGGTGTTCACGCCGACCAGGCGGCCGAAGAGGTCCACGAGAGGCCCGCCAGAGTTCCCGCGATTGATGGCCGCATCGGTCTGGATGAACGCCTCGAGGCGGAGGTCGCTGTCGATGATCCCGAGGCTGCGGCCCTTGGCGCTGACGATCCCGGCGGTCACGGTGAAGCCGAGGTCGAGCGGGTTGCCGAGGGCGAGCACCCAGTCGCCCACCTGGAGCCGATCGGAGTCACCGATCTCGAGGGGCGCGAACTCCTCGCCCCGCCGGGGCTCGATCTTCACCACCGCGATGTCCGTGTTCGGGTCGCGCCCGACCACCTCCGCGCCGGAATAGACCCGGCCATCGGGGAAGCGGACATCGATCTCCGTGGCATCGGCCACCACGTGGTTGTTCGTGATGATGTGGCCGGCGCTGCTGAAGACGAACCCCGACCCGGTGCCGGTCTGGGGCACGCCCTGGCCCTGGTCGGGGGCGCCGAACGGGAAGGGGAAGGGGCTCTGACGCCCCCGGGATGGCCGTGCCGTGACATTGATCGTGACCACGCTGGGAAGCGCGCGGGCGGCGGCCGCCCGGAACGTGCCGGAGAGGGAAGCGGCGGTGCCGGTGTCGACCACGGCCGGGATGTCGCCGATCTGCTCGCGGAGCTCCCGGGACGTCCTCTCCTGCGCGAGGGCGTCGCCCCGTCCGCACCCTGCCAGCATGACGAGGGACGCCGCGACGATCCTGCGCACCGTGATGCCCTGCCCATCCATCAGATACCTCCTCGGTTTGACTCGATCCCGCCAGGCCGGAGCTCACTCCGCCGCAGGCGTCGTGCCGATCCCGCTCGACCCTCCATCCCATAGTTCGCCGATCGAGTCTCTTTGTTCCGCCGCGCGGCGGAAGCGTCATGGCGGTTCGATGACGGCGTCGCCCGCGACCGTTGCCCAACGAACCGCCTGCTCGGGGCGTCAGTATGATCGGACGAGGCCGGGACGGACGGCACGCCGGCGGCGGAACCACGGAAGGGATGGAATGAGGACCAGATCAGGAGTCGTGGCCGTGCTGGCCGTGCTGGCTTTCGCGGTGGCGGTGCCGGCGGAGGGCCAGGAGGTTCCCCGTACGGAAGCGGTGGATACCGTTTCGCTGGAAGAAGCGGTGGCGCGGGCGCTGGACACGAGCCCCCAGGTCGTGCAGGCGGAGCGTGGGCTCGGATCGGCCGGGTTCGGGACGAAGCAGGCGTACGCCTCGCTCCTGCCGAACCTGTCGCTGTCCACGGGCGCATCCCTCTCGAGCTCCGACCGGTTCGATCAGACGACGGGGCTCTGGGTCTCGAACCAGAGCGACAGCTACAACGCCGGCCTCTCCGCGAGCATGGACGTCTTCAGCGGCGGCCGCAACCTGGCGGCGGTGCGGAGCGCCCGGGCGACGGTGGAGGCCGCCGGGGCCACGTTGGTGACCCGGCGCTTCGCCGTGGCGCTGGAGGCGAAGCGCGCGTTCTTCGCGGTGCTGAGGGCGGAAGACCTGATCCGGCTGAACCAGGAGCGGATCGCACAGGCCCGGGAGCAGCTCCAGGCGGCGGAGCGGCGGCTGCAGGCCGGTCGCGCCACGCGCTCCGACGCGCTCCGGGCGCAGCTCCAGCTGTCCAACGCCCGACAGGCGCTGCTGAACGCCGAAACCCAGCGTCGCACGGCGATGTACGCGCTGGGCCAGCTCGTGGGTGTGGCGGGCCCGGTCGCGGCGGCCCCGCCCGCCACGCTGGCCCCGGAAACGCTGGCGCTCACTCCGGCCGAAATGCGGGAGCTCGTGCGGGCGGCAGCACCGGCCGTGATCGCGTCGGACGCCACGCTGGGGGTCGCGGAAGCGGCCCTGTCGCAAGCCCGGGCGCAGTACTTCCCGTCCGTGGGCGTGAGCGGGGGGTACAACTGGTCGAACACGGAATTCGGCCTGAACCAGGGGCGCACCAGCTGGAACACGCGCGTGAACCTCTCCTACCCGCTGTTCAACGGGCTGCAACGGGAGGTGTCCGTAGACCGGGCGCACGCGCAGCTGGAGGTCGCGGAGGCCGAGGCGGCGGAAGCGCGGCGCGCGGCGCTGGCCGGGCTCGAGCGTCTGATGGCGGCGCTCGAGCTCGCGGCGCTCGAGCTCGTGATCCTGGACGAGTCCGTGGCGGTGGCGGAGGAAGACTACCGCGTGCAGCGGGAGCGGTACGAGCACGGCGCGGCGACGATCCTGGAGCTGGTGTCGTCGCAGATCGCGCGCATGCAGGCCGAGCACGACCTGATCAACGCGCGGTACGATTACCAGATCGCCAAGGCGGAGCTGGAGTCGCTGCTGGGACGGGAGCTGTGATGAGACGGAATCCCAGGTCGAACCGGAGGGGTGAAGTGGGCGAACGGTGGACGCAGGGGCGGCGGGTCACGCTGGCGGTGCTGGCGTCGCTCGGGCTGGCGGCGTGCTCGGACTCCCGTGCGTCCGTCGGCGGTGAGACGAACGGTGAGGAAGTGGCCACGGTGGAGCGGGGCGACCTGGAGATCCGGGTGGAGGCCTCCGGCGCGGTCGAGCCGATCCTGGTGGTGGAAGTGAAGTCGAAGGCATCGGGCGAGATCACGGCACTCCAAGTCGAGACGGGAGACCGGGTGGAGCGGGGGGCGCTGCTGGCCACGGTGGACCCGCGGGACGTCCGCAACACCTTCGCCCAGGCCGAGGCGGACCTGGAGGTGGCCCGGGCCCGGCTCCAGATCTCCGAGTCGCAGCAGGCGCGGGCGGACGAGCTGCGGAAGGCGAACGTGGTGACGCAACAGGAGCTCGAGCAGTCCGTCCTGGACGCGGCGAACGCACGGGCTCAGCTGATCAAGGCCCGGGTCAATCTCGACCTGGCGCGTGAGAAGATGGGCGACGTGACGATCCGCGCGCCGATCGCGGGGACGGTCATCCAGAAGACCGTCGAAGCGGGCCAGATCATCGCGTCCGCGAGCGGCAACGTCTCCGGGGGGACCACCCTGATGCTGATGGCGGACCTGTCCATGATGCAGGTGCGGACGCTGGTGGACGAGACGGACATCGGGAAGGTAGCGTCGGGGCAGGTCGCGCAGGTCCAGGTCGAGGCCCACCCGGGGCGGACGTTCACGGGCTCGGTCTACAAGATCGAGCCGCAGGCGGTCGTCGAGCAGAACGTCACGATGTTCCCCGTGCTGGTGCGCCTCGACAACCGTGAGGGGCTGCTGAAGCCGAACATGAACGCCGAGGTCGCCATCGAGGTGGCCAACCGGTCCGATGTCCTGCTGGTCCCCAACGCTGCCGTCGTGGGAATGCAGGACGCCGCGGCCGCCGCCGCCATCTTCGGGATGGATGCGGAAACCATGCGGGAGCGAATGCAGTCGACCCGACCCGAGCCGCAGCGGGCCGGGGGAGCCGCGGCCGACGGCGGTGCCGACAGCGCGGCGACGGGCGGTGCGGACGGTGCCACCGATTGCGGAACGCTGCTGGCCCGGGTCCGCGGCGGTGATCGGGGCTCTCTCTCCGAGGCGGAGCGCGCGCGGGTCCGGGAGTGCGTGCAGCAGTCCGGCGGCCGCGGCGGTCGGTTTGCGGGCGCGCGTTCCGCCGACCCCGACACGAGGGCGGCCGTGCTCTTCGTCCATGGCGCGACGGGGCCGGAGCCCCGTCTGGTGATGCTGGGGCTGAACGACTGGGACCGGACGGAGGTGGTGAGCGGGGTGGAGGAGGGGGAGAGAGTGGTGATGATGTCGGTGGCGCGGCTCCGTCAGCAGCAGGAAGAGCTGATGAACCGGATCCGGGAGCGGAGCAGCCCCATCCCGGGCGGCGGAGGCAGCCGTGGCCGGTAGGCACGGCTCGGCCATGCTGCTGGGCGAGATCCTGAAGGTCGCCGTCGAGTCCATCCGCGTGAACAAGCTGCGCTCCTTCCTGACCATGCTCGGGATCATCATCGGGATCGCGGCGGTGATCACGATGGTGGCGCTGGGCGAGGGAGCGCAGCGGCAGGTGCAGGACCGGATCGCAGGCCTGGGCGCGAACGTCCTGACGGTGCGCCCGGGTCAGAACTTCTTCGGTGGGGTGGACCGCGGCTCGGCGCGTCTCACGACGCAGGACGCGGAAGCGATCGTGGCGGGAGCTCCGTCGGTCCGCGCGGTAGCGCCCGAGATGGAGCGGCGGCAGCAGGCGGAGTTCGGGCGCGGCAACGCCAACCTGTCGGTGGTCGGCTCGTGGCCGAGCTACTTCGAGATCCAGAACATGCGGGTGACGGTGGGGCGGATATTCACGCCGGGCGAGGAACGGGGGCGTCGTCGTCTGGTGGTGATCGGATCCGCGGTGCCGGAGCGGCTCGGGAGCAGCCCGGCGGCGCTGCTGGGGCAGACGGTGCTGATCCGGGGCATCCCGTTCGAGGTGATCGGGATCCTGGCCGAAAAGGGGTCGCAGGGGTGGGACAACCCGGATGAGCGGCTCTACATCCCGCTCTCCACGGCGCAGTTCCGCGTATTCGGCTCGGAGTGGGTGCGCTCGATCAACGTGCAGGCGGTGAGCGCGGCCTCCATGGACGCGGCCATCTCCGAGATCGACCGGGTGCTGAGGCGGGCGCACCGGCTGGCGCCGGGCGTGGCCAGCGACTTCAACGTGCGGAACCAGGCATCGCTGATGGAGACGTTCGAGGAGACCACGCAGACGTTCACGTTCCTGCTTGCCGGGATCGCGCTGATCTCCCTGCTCGTGGGCGGGATCGGCATCATGAACATCATGCTGGTCTCGGTGACCGAACGGACCCGGGAGATCGGCGTGCGGAAGGCGCTCGGGGCGAGGCGGCGGCACATCCTGCTGCAGTTCCTGATCGAGTCTCTCGTGCTCTGCACCGCGGGCGGGGCGGTGGGCGTCGCCGCCGGCTGGGGAGGCGCGCGGCTGCTCCAGCGGATGGCCGGCTGGGAGACCGTGGTGGCGCCGGAGGCAGTGGCGCTCGCATTCCTGTTCTCCGCGTTCGTCGGCATTTTCTTCGGGCTCTGGCCGGCCCGGCGGGCGGCGAGCCTGGACCCCATCGAATCCCTCCGCTACGAGTAGCCGCTACTCGGCCCGGAGCGCCTCCGCCGGAGCCACGCCGGCGGCGCGGAGGGCGGGTGGCAGGGAGGCCGCGAACACGACGCCCGCCAGGATGATGACCGTGCCGAGGATCGTCGCCGGGTCCGTCGGCTCGACTCCCACCGCGAGGTCGGTCACGAGCCGCCCGAACAGGATGGATGTGGCCGCGCCGAGCGCGAGGCCACCGACCAGGAGCCGGAGCCCGTCCCCGAGAACCCACCGGACCACGGCCGCCCGATCGGCGCCGAGGGCGATCCTCACCCCGATCTCGTGGCGCCGGAGTGCCACCATGTAGGCCACCACCCCGAAGAGGCCGGCCGCACCCAGGACCAGCGCCACGGCCGCCAGGATCGCCACGAGCGCCAGGTTGAAGCGCGGCCGTACGAGCTGCGCGGCGACATGGTCGCGCATGGTGCGGACGGACGACGGGGACACGTCCGGGTCGATCGCCGCGAGCGCCGCCTCCACCGGGCGCACCACCGCGCCCGGGTCCGACCGCGTGCGGAGGACGACAAAGGTGCCCCAGCGCGGCTGCTGGCGGTTGGAGAAGTAGATCTCCGGCTGCGGCGCCACCCCCGGCGAGAAGGGCGGCACGTCGGGGATCACGCCGATGATCTCGACCTCTCCCTCGAGCTCGGGAAGCTGGACGCGCGCCCCGACCGGCGATCCCTCGGGCCAGTGCCGGGTGGCCATGGCGCGATTCACGAGGGCCACCGGCGTGCTCCCGGCCCGGTCACGGCCGTCGAAATTCCGGCCCTCGAGCAGCGGGAGTCCGAGCGTCGGGACGTAGCCGGGCCCCGCGTCGAACCACGCCACCGTCGGCGCTTCGCCCACCGGCACCGGAGGGCGCCCGCGCACGAGGAAGGGCGTGAGGCCATCGCCGCCGCCAAAGAGGGGCCCGGCGGACACCGTCCCGACGGATTCCACGCCCGCAAGCCCTCCCAGCTCGGCTTCTGCCCGCTCCAGGAACGCCCGCACCTCCGCTGTGGTGGGATAGCTTCCCGGCGAGAGGAAGAGGGAGAAGGTCAGGAGCCGCTCGACCTCGAATCCCGGCCGCCACTGGAGGAGGGAGGAGAAGCTGCGGGTCAGCAGACCGGCACCGAAGACGAGAGCCAGCGCGAGCCCGAGCTGGACCACGACGAGGCCCCGGCGCACGCGGGCCGTGCCCCGCGTCCCACCGGAGCGGCCCCCGCGGAACGATGCCGCCAAGTCCAGCGCCCACGCCCGGGACGCGGGGGCGAGGCCGAACAGGAGCGCGGCGAGGGCGGTGACCGCCGCGGCGAAGGCCAGGACGCGCCCATCCACCCTCACTTCCTCCAGCCGCGGCACTCCCGGCGGCGCGAGGGCGATGAAGAGCTCGGTTCCCGCGTAGGCGAGGGCGATGCCTCCTAGGCATCCGGCCGCCGCGAGGGCGCCCGCTTCCACCAGCAGCAGCCGCGTCAGCCCCCCGTGCCCCGCGCCGAGGGCCAGGCGAACGGCCATCTCACGCTCCCGTGCGGTGGCGCGCGCGAGCAGCAGGTTCGCTATGTTGACGCACACGATCACCAGGAGGACCGCCACCGCGGCGAGGAAGAGCCGCAGAACGGGGCGGATCGGAGCGACGATATGGTCCCGCATGCGCTGCGTGGTCACGCTCCAGCCCACCAGGGCGTCGGGATGGCTTTCCGCCAGCCCCGCCTGCACGCGCTGGAGCTCCTCGCCCGCCTGCTCGACCCCCACGCCCCGGCGCAGGCGCCCCACCCCCACGAAGCCGCGCCAGTCCCGGCGCTCCTCGGCACGGGGATCGAAATGAAGCGGCAGCCACACGCCGATCCCCTCGAGCCGGGGGGCCTGGAACCCGGCCGGGAGGACACCCACGACCGTGCGGGGGATCTCGTCCAGGACCAGCGTGGCCCCCACGACGTCCTCGCGCCCGCCGAGCTCCGTCTGCCAGAACTCGTGGGTCACCACGGCGGCACCGCCAGGCACCGCCGGCAGGTCATCGTCCACCAGGAGGCGGCCCCGCGCGGGCGGCACGCCGAGGGCCCGGAAGAACCCTGGCGTGGCGATCCCGGATGGGACGAAGCGCGCGCCGCTCCCGGTCCGCAGCGCCGTGGACCACCAGCGTGCCGCGCCCAGGGCCTCGAAGCTCGTGGCCCGATCCGCCCAGTCCGAGAGGTTCACGGTGGAGACCGAGCAGTGGCGGGTCTCGGCCCCGTGTTTTTCGCACACCGTGACCAGGCGGTCGGAGTCCGGGAGGTCCAGGGGGCGGAGGAGCACGTGGTCCACCACGCTGTAGATCGCCGTCGCGGCCCCGATCCCCACCGCCAGCACGGCCACCGCGATGGCGGCGAAACCGGGGGCGCGGCGGGCCTGTCGGAGCGCGTAGCGGAAGTCGCGCGCGATGCGCGTCATGGCCGTCTCACGGTTGCGGGAGCGGTCCGGAGGCCATACGCGGAGGGGCACCGGTGCGGAAGGGCACGAGCCGTGCCCGCCGTTGAAACGTGTCCATGTCGTTACAGTGCAATAGCTTACGCCTGTGCACGGCAGGTCCCGCCACGTCCGTCCCCGGGACCGGGTGTCCCGGAACCGGACAGCCGGTGACCGGGCCTCGCTTTTGCGAAGTGGAGGGGCGGTGAAGAGAAGACTCCAACGGGCCATCGAGGCCCTGGCAACGGAGGCAGGCGCATCCGCCGTGGCGGTGGCGGCGCACGACCTCGCGGACAGGCGGACGCTCACGCTGCACGCGGACCGGTGGTTCCATGCCGCCAGCACGATCAAGCTGGCGGTCCTGGTCGCGCTGTACGACGCGATCGATCGAGGGACGCTGCCGGAGGACGCGCGCGTCCACGTGCGGAACCAGTTCACGAGCCTGGCGGACGGCGGCTACTACCGCGTGGATCCCCGCCGGGACGGTAACGAGGAGGTACACACGTACGTGGGACGGACGATGCGAGTACGGGACCTGGCGCGCCACATGATCGTGACGAGCAGCAACCTGGCGACGAACGTGCTGGTGGAGCTGCTGGGCCCGGAGGCGATCCGTGCGTCGCTGGACCGGCAGGGGGTGGAAGGGCTCGAGTTCCGGCGTGGAGTGGAGGACCAGGGGGCGTGGGAGTCCGGAATCAACAACCGGGTCACGGCGGCGGGGCTGGAGCTGCTGCTGCGGGGGGTGGCGGAGGGGTCGTCGGTGTCGGAGGACGCATCGGGGGAGATGCTGGAAGTCCTGCACGACCAGCGGTTCGTGAGCGGGATCCCGGCGGGGCTCCCGGACGGGGCGCGGGTCGCGAACAAGACGGGCGAGATCTCGACGGTGGTGCACGACGCCGGGGTGGTCTACCTGCCCGACCGGGACCCGTACGTGATCGTGGTGCTGACGGAGTGGCCGGAGAACGGGGACACGGGGCAGCGGCGGAAGCTGATCGCGGAGATCTCGCGGATGATGCTCCAGGACTTCGTGGAGGGGTCGGATGAGTGAGTCGGTGCGGGGGCTCAGGGTGGTGGACGCCCTCGAGCTCGCGGGACCGTACCGCGAGGCGCTGCGGCCGGGCGAGCTGGTCCGTGACGGCGCGGGGCGTGCAGTGCAGCTCCCCCGGTACTTCTACGAGGTGCCGACCTGGGAGGCGGCGCTGGACACGTGGCTGTCGCCGCATTTCGGCGCGTTCGAGTTCCTGGATGTCGACGTCCGGGAGGCGGAGCCCCTGCGCGCGTTCCCGCGCTATCTCCCGTGCGCGGTGGTGGCGTTCGCCGCGGTGCTGGAGCGGTTCCGCGAAGCGGCGGGCGCCCCAGTCCGGATCGCGGCCAACGGAGGATACCGGTCGCCGTCCCACGCGCTGTCGCGGGACCGGTCGCCGCACCTGTGGGGTGCCGCGGCAGACATTTACCGGATCGGGGGGGATTACCTGGACGACCCGGAGCGGATCAGGCGCTACGCGGAGCTGGCGGAGCGGGCCGTCCCGGGTGCGTGGGCCCGGCCGACGGGGACCGACCCGGCGTCCGCGTTCGACCACCTGCATCTGGACCTCGGGTACCTGACACGGGTGCCGCGAGACGTGCAGGTGAAGGAGCGGGAATCATGAAGAAGCACGAGCGAAGGGAACAGATCGAGCGGCGGCGAGAGCCGGAGCGCGGCGCCATCGGGATGGAGGCGGAGTTCGTCTGCGTGGTGGACGGCGAGGTGGTCGATCCCGCGGACGTGTTCGGCGACCCGCGTGCCTTCTTGGGGGACGGCGCGCTGCACCGGGTGGGGACCTCGTATCACCTGCCGACCGGGGGCGCGGTCTACTTCGATACCGGGGTGATCGAGGTGGTGACACCCGTGATCGAGGTAGGCCGGGCGTGCGCGTCGCAGGTCGTGCGCTCGTTGTGGGAGGGGGTCTGCCTCGTCCGGGACCGGCTGGACCAGTGGAGCGAGCGGGAGGGGCGGGAGGCGCGGCTGGTGGGCTTCAGCGCGCACTACAACGTCTCCCTGCCCGAGCTGGGGAACGGGTCCCGGATCGCGGCCATCGGGCGGACGCTCACGGACATGCTGCCGTTCCCGGTCATGCTCTTCGCGGCGAACCGCCGCTCCACGGGCATCGGGGTACGCCCTCGCCCCGGGCGCGTCGAGGTGACAGCGGACTTCACGCCGGATCCGGGGCTGATGGTGGCCACGACGGCCATCATCCTGGCCGCGGTCATGGAGGTGGCGGGGTGGGAGGACCCCGGGCGGGCGGCGCTGGAGGACCGGGGTTACCCGGTCATCGCGGGGTTCGACCCGGTGCCGCACACCTCGCGCAGGGGGTGGCTCGCGCGGTACTCGTGCTACACCCCCGATCCGTTCCGCAGCCGCCCCGACGACCGGCAGTGGCGGACCACGCGCGGGGACCGGGTGTCGGTCCGGAGCGCGTCGCGCCGGGTCGTCGCGCGGCTGACCCCCGTGCTGCGGCGGATCGCCGCCGAGGATACGCGCCGGCTGATCGCGCTGGTGCTGGTAGCTCGCCTCCCCTCGCTGCTGGACCTCAACGACCGACCGGAGGCCTACGAGGACGTGGGCCGGCTGTGTGTCTGGCGGGAGCCGGACCCGAGCCGTCCGCTGGACCGCTCCGCGTACGAGCAGGTCATGCGTGACGCGATGGCGGGGTTGCCGATCCGCGTGGACGGGCAGCTCTACCGCCCGGTCGGCACGAGCGGTTGGACGCGCGTTCGCTATCGGAGCGATGGCGGGCGCGAGCGTACGTTCTCGGTCGACGAGCTGGTGCGGCTGCGGAGCTGAAGCAACACCCCCGCATGTTCGTGTGTCCATTCAGGTATGGTGAACCCCGAAGGAGGGTAGCGTGAGGAAGCGCTGGCCGATCGCCCTCGTGGCGGTGCTCGTGGGGGCCGTTTCGCCGCCGGCGTGCGGGCCGGTGCCGGCGGGGGGTGGGGCGGCGCACGAGGCATCGCGTCTGGATGTGCGGTTCGTCGTCGACGAACCCGAGGCCGTGCTGGACATCCTGGACGCCATGGCGCGTGGCGAGGAGGTGGGGAGCGCCGCGTGGGCCCGCCTCTTCGCGACCGAGGGGTACCGGCGGTTGAAGGAACGGGAAGCGTCGTTGAATCGGGCGTTTACCGATGACGAGTTCGGATCGTTCGTGCGGAGCCCGGCGCTTGCGGAGCGCCGGACGGAGCTCAGGCGCACCCTCGAGCGGTGGCGCTCGGTGGACATGGCGGAGCCGGCGCGGCTGGCGTTCCGATACCTGCCGGAGGGTGCGGCGATCCGGGCCGCGGTCTACCCGTCGATCAAGCCGCGGACCAATTCCTTCGTGTTCGAGCCCCGGACGAACCCGGCGATCTTCCTGTACCTCGACCCCGCCAAGCCAGCCGCCGCGCTGACGAACACGGTGGCGCACGAGCTCCACCACATCGGCCTGGCCGGCGCATGCGGGGATCCCGACCCGGGTCTCCCGAAGGGCGTCCGTGACGCCCTCGACTGGATGGGCGGCTTCGGTGAGGGGCTGGCGATGCTGGCGGCGGCGGGGGGCGCGGACACACACCCTCACGCGACGAGCCCGTCCGAAGCGCGGGCGGTGTGGGACTCCGCGGTGGCGCGGGTACCCGCCGACCTGGCCCGGCTGGAGCGCTTCTTTCTCGACCTCGTCGACGGGCGGATGACCGAAGAGGAAGCGGCGACGCGAGGGTTCCGCTTCCTCGTCGATGACGGGGTGCCACAGGGGGCGTTCTACACCGTCGGCTGGCACATGGCGGCGCTGGTGGAGCGGGAGCTCGGGCGGGAGCGGGTCGTCGCTGGCGTGTGTGATCCGGCGGTGCTGCTGGCGGACTACGACCGCGCCGCGGCGGCGGTGGGAGCCAGGACCGGCCGGCGGCTGCCGCGCTGGTCCGGGACGCTGCTGGAGGCGGTGGGCGCCGGTTCCGCGGTGGAGCAAGGCGTGCGCTGAGCCAGTGCGGCATCGCGGCGCGGCACGGGTCCCGGGGCCGGCGCCGCAGCGGCGCATCCAGCCATGGCCTCGCCCCGCGTCGTGGGCGAACGTGGCGTCATGCTCGCGACGATCCTGAGCGGTGCGGTGCTGGGCGTGGAGGCCTACGCGGTCCGGGTGGAAGTGGACCTCGCGCGCGGGCTCCCATCCATGAGCGTGGTGGGCCTCCCGCACGGGGCGGTGCGGGAGGGGCGGGAGCGGGTGATGGCGGCGCTGGTCAACAGCGGCTTTCCGGTGCCGCCGCGCCGCATCACGGTGAACCTGGCGCCGGCGGATGTCCCGAAGAACGGGAGCGCGTTCGACCTGCCCATCGCCCTGGGGCTGCTCGCCGCCGACGGCCGGCTGCGGGCGGACGGTCTGGATGGGGTCTGCTGCATCGGCGAGCTCGGGCTCGACGGCGCCCTCCGCCCCGTGCACGGCGCGCTGGCCGTGGCGCTGCACTGCCGTGCGGCGGGGATCCCGCGGCTCGTCGTGCCCGCGGCGAACGCCGCCGAGGCTGCGGTGGTGGATCGGGTCGACGTGGTCGGGGCGGACGGGCTGACGGAGGTCGTGGACCACATCGCCGGCCGCCGCCCGCTGCCCATCGTGACCCGGCGGGTCGGCGACCCGCCCCGCTCGCTGGCCCCGGATTTCGCGGACGTGCAGGGACAGGCGATGGCGCGGCGCGCCCTGGAGGTCGCGGCCGCCGGCGGCCATAACGTGCTGCTCCTGGGGCCACCGGGATCCGGCAAGTCCATGATGGCGCGCCGGCTCCCGTCCATCCTCCCGCCACTGACGCCGGAAGAGGCCCTGGAGGCGACGCTGGTGCATTCGGTCTCGGGGCGGCTCCCGCCGGGCGTGGGGCTGCTGCGGTCCCGCGCGTTCCGAGCGCCGCACCACACCATCTCGGACGGGGGGCTGATCGGGGGCGGCGGCATCCCGCGTCCGGGCGAAGCCTCCCTGGCGCACCACGGGGTCCTGTTCCTCGATGAGCTGCCGGAGTTCCGCCGATCGGCGCTGGAGGCGCTGCGCCAGCCGCTCGAGGACGGAGAGATCCATCTGGGTCGGGCACGGGCGGTGGTGCGGCTGCCCGCGCGGTTCATGCTCGTGGCCGCCATGAACCCGTGCCCCTGCGGGCACCACGGCACGGACCGGTGCTCCTGCACGGCGGAGCGCGTGCGCCGTTACCGCGCCCGGATCTCGGGGCCGCTCCTGGACCGCATCGATGTCCACCTGGAGGTGGCGCCCACGCGGGCGCCCGAGCTCGCCCGCGCCGGGGCCCGGGAGTCCAGTGAGGCGATCCGGGATCGTGTGGCCGCGGCCAGGGAGCGACAGCTCCTCCGGCACCGCGGGGCCGGCGTGTACTGCAATGCCCAGCTCGATGCGCGGCTCACCCGCGAGCACTGCGCTCCGGATGGACCCGGTGCGGCGCTCCTGGAAGCCGCGATCCAGAGGTTGGGGCTCTCCGGTCGCGCGTTCCACCGTATCCTCCGCGTCGCACGGACGATCGCGGACCTGGCGGGCCGGGACCGCGTGGAGTCGCTCCATGTCGCCGAGGCCATCCAGTACCGTGCCCTGGATCGCCGCGCCCGCGTCACCGTCCCGTAGCGCCGGGCGCGGATCTCCGCGCCGGCCGAGGGCTCAGGGCGCGGGGATGAACTCCGCGCGGATGGTATACTCCCCCGCCTCGGACGGCCGCCAGGTGCTGGCTCCCACGCGGTAGCAGCCGGAAGAGACACCGAGAGTGAGGCGCGCGACCCGAAGCGGGCCCACGCCGGTGGGGTCGTACGCCTGGGCCAGGGGATCGCCCAGATCCTGGGACCAGAGATAGAGAAAGGGGTCGACGGTATGGTCGCCCGACCTCTCGGCGCCCATCTCGATGGTGACCGTTCCCGGGCCTTCCGGATACAGGCTGTAGTAATCGATCAGCGACCCGTCCAGGAGCGCGTCGCTCGCGGGCAGGAGGGATTCGGCCACGGTCCGGCCGAACGGGAGCGGCGGTGCGTCGCCGCACGCAGGGTCCGGATCCACGGGGTCGTCCCCGCACGCGGCCAGCAGGAGCAGCGCGGCCAGGAGGCGGGCGGCTGCGCCAGGCGATTGCAGCATCGCGTTCCGCGTTCCAGGTGGTCCGGTGGAGGGCTCGGCCAGGCGACGGTGGATGGGTAGCGGGGTGAGGGTCCGGGGTCAAGCGCATGAGGCGCAAAGGCTTGTCGCGGCCCGGAGGATGCAATAGCTTCGCGGCCTGGCGCGGGAGCAAGGACAGAGCGAGGTGGACAGGGTGGGCGCAGACGCGGCACTGCGGGCGAAGCGGGCGGAGCTGGACGCGGTCCTGGAGTCGTGCGAGTCGGTTTGCGTGGGCTACTCGGGAGGCGTCGACTCGGTGTTCCTGGCGAAGACCGCCGTGGACGTGCTGGGACGGAACCGGGTGCTGGCGGTGACGGGGCGGTCGGCGTCTTACCCGGGGATCCAGCACAGCATGGCGCTGGAGTGCGTGCAGCGATTCGGGATCCCCCACATGGAAGTGGAGACCGACGAGCTGTCCGATCCGAACTACGCCGCCAATCCGACCGATCGCTGCTATTACTGCAAGACGGAGCTGTGGGCACGGCTCGGCCACGTGGCCCGGAGCCGCGGCCTCCGGACCGTGGTCGATGGGTCCAATGCCGACGATGCCGCGGACCACCGCCCTGGCGCCGCGGCGGCCCGGGAGCACCGGGTCAGATCGCCGCTCCAGGAAGCCGGGCTGCGGAAGGACGATATCCGGATCCTGTCGCGGGACCTCGGGCTCCCCACCTGGAACCAGCCGGCGTCGCCATGCCTGGCCAGCCGGCTCCGCTATGGCCTCGCGGTAACGCCGGCGCGGCTCCGGCAGGTGGAAGAGGCGGAGACGGCGGTGCGGGGGGTCGGTCTCCGGGAGTTCCGCGTACGGCACCACGGTGACGTCGCCCGTATCGAGGTGGCGCCGGGGGAGATCGCGGGGGCGCTCGACCGTATGGCGGGTGTCGTCCCCACCCTGCTCTCGCTGGGCTTCGAGGGGGTCGTGCTGGACGTCGAGGGGTACCGGAGGGGCGCCCTGAACGAGGGTCTCGTGACCCTCGATGCCGGCCGATGAGCGGCCCGGGAGACCGGGAGGCACGCGCCCGCGCCATCCTGGCGGAAGAGGGCGTGGCGGCGCGCGTCCGGGCGGTCGGAGCGGATGGCGAGATCGCGGCGGTAGCGGCACCGGCCGCGTCGCTCGAGGCGGTGCGCCGGCTGGCGCCGCGGCTCCGGACGCTGGGATACCGCTACGTCGCCCTCGATCTGGTCGACGGGGGGCACCAAACAGGGGAGTGAAATGAGACTGTTCATCGCCATCAACTTCACGGCCAAGGACCGGCAGCGGATGCATCGTGCCGCGCGCAAGCTGCGGGAGCGGGAACTGCCGATCCGCTGGGAGGCGGTGGAGCAGCTGCACCTCACGCTCAAGTTCCTGGGAGAGGTTCGGCCGGAGTCTGTTGGGCGGGTGAAGGAGGCCGTAGCGCGGGTCGCGGAGAAGACGTCGCCATTCACGCTGACGATGGAGGGGGCCGGGGCCTTCCCGACGCTGCGCCGGCCGCGCGTCATCTGGCTGGGTGCGGAGGCATCCCCAGAGCTGCGGTGTCTCAAGCACGACCTGGAGTGGGAGCTCGCGCCGCTGGGGTTCGAGCGGGAAGTCCGCGCCTTTCACGCCCACGTCACGCTGGGTCGGGCGCTCAAGGAAGCGCGCGCGGGGGATTTCCGTGATTTCGAAGAGGCGGTCTCCGGACTGTCGTACCGTGCCGAGATTCCGGTTCGGACGGTGGACATCATGGAGAGCCACCTGGCGAGGCGGGGGGCCCGCTATACCCGTGTGCTCGCGGCGAAGCTGGGGCAGCACGCGAGGGCCATTCTGGCCCGGGCCGCGAGCTGAGCATGGCGCGGCGGGCGGCCGGCTGCCTGGGGCGCCTGCTGGTCCTCGCGCTCGCGCTCGTCGTGGTGGCGGTGGCCTGGTACAACCGGGACGACCTGTCCGATGCGTGGGACCGGCTCCGCGGCGACACCACGGCGGTCTCGCCCGCGATCGCGGCGCGAGCGGACGAGAAGCTGGCCACCCTCGGGACTGCGGACGGGCCCACCAGCGTCGGGCTGACCGAGTCGGAGGTGCAGAGCCTCATAGAGTACCGCTGGTCCGGGTTCCTCCCACAGGACGTGGTCGGGCCCAAGGTCGAGCTGTCGGATGGCCGCGTGTCCCTGGAAGCGAGCGTGGCCACAGCCCGCTTCGCGCGTATCGATGAGCTCCGCGACATCATGGTCTTCCTTCCGGACACGGCAGGGCTCCGGGCGGTGGGTCGGTTCGTGCCGCTGGACAAGGATCACGTGGCCCTGGAGGTGCACGAGCTCGGCGCCGGCAGCATCCCCGTGCCGTCGCAGCTCATCCCCAGCGTCCTGAGCCGGTTCCGCGGGTCCTCCGCGCCGGGTCTCGCCCCGAACGCCGTGGCGGTCCCCCTCCCGCCGGGGCTCAGCAATGTGTTCGTGAGCGGCGACTCCCTGGTGTTCGTGTCGGCCCGGACCGCCGGGGGTTAGGGGATGGCCGCGATCCTGGTCGTCGACGACGAGGAGGGGATTCGCCACGTACTCCGCCAGGTTCTGGAGTACGAGGGGCACACGGTGCGGACGGCGGAGGGCGGGGGCGAGGCCCTCACCCTGTACGACGAGATGAGGCCGGACCTCACCTTTCTGGACGTGAAGATGGCCCGGATGGACGGCCTCGAGGTCCTGGGGCGGCTCCGGGCAAAGGATCCGGAGGCGGTGGTCGTGATGATCAGCGGCCACGGCTCCATCGAGACCGCCGTCGAAGCGACCCGCCGCGGCGCGTACGACTTCCTGGAAAAGCCCCTCGACACGGACCGGATCATGGTGACGATCCGGAACGCGCTCCAGCAGCGCGGCCTCGCGTCGGAGGTGGCGCGGCTGCGGGACGAGGTCGAGAGCCGCTACGAGATGGTCGGGCGGAGCTTCGCGATCCGGACGGTGCTGGAGCGGATCGAGAAGGTCGGGCCGACCGACGCACGGGTACTGATCACCGGCGAGAACGGGAGCGGGAAGGAGCTGGTCGCCCGGGCGCTCCACCGTGTCTCGCCGCGGGCGGAAGAGCCGTTCGTCGAGGTGAACTGCGCGGCGATCCCGGCCGAGCTGATCGAGAGCGAGCTGTTCGGCCACATGAAGGGCGCCTTCACCGGCGCCCACACGGACCGGACGGGGAAGTTCGAGCAGGCGGACGAGGGCACCCTGTTCCTCGACGAGATCGGGGACATGAGCCTTTCGGCGCAGGCGAAGGTCCTCCGGGCCTTGCAGGAAGGTCTGATCACGCGCGTGGGCGGGGAGCGGGCGATCCGGGTCGACGTGCGGGTGATCGCCGCCACCAACAAGGACCTGGAGAGGGAGATCGCTGCCGGCCGGTTCCGGGAGGACCTCTTTTTCCGGCTCAACGTCGTTCCGATCAACGTCCCCGCGCTGCGGGAGCGGCGGGAGGACATCCCGATGCTGGTCCGTCACTTCACGGAGCTGGCGATCGAGGAGCAGCGGCTGCCGCCGCGGCGCCTCTCGGCGGATGCGGTGGACCGCCTCGCGCGCATGGAGTGGCCGGGGAACGTCCGGGAGCTGAAGAACACGGTCGAGCGGCTGCTCATCCTGTCGCACGGCACGGAGGTGGGGGCGCGGGAAGTGGACCGGCTCCTGGGCGCGCCGCAGGAGGGGGCGCTCCCGTCCGACCTGATGGGGGCGGCCACCTTCGCGGACTTCAAGGACCAGGCTGAGCGCTCGTTCATCCTGGGGAAGCTGCGGCAGAACGAATGGAACGTGAGCGAGACGGCGCGCTCCATCGACATGCCGCGGTCGAACCTCTACAAGAAGATCGAGAAATACGGGCTCGTGAGGGAGGACACGGGCGACTGAGCCCTGTGACCGGGGCCGTCATTCTCGGGGCGATCTGGCTCGCGTGCTCCCTCGGGGGCGGGGCCCTGCTCGCGCTCCTCGCCCGGCGGCTGCACCCGTCCCTTTCCTTGCGGAAGCTCTGGATCTTCTACAGCACCCTGCTCGCGCTGACGGTCGCGGCGGTCCTGGCGATCGCGTGGTTCTGAGTGCGGTGGAACGAGCGGCGGAGAGCCGGTTGCATCCGGACCGGAGGTCTCGCAGGTTGCCCCCCACGACGAGCGAAACCAACCGCTCCGCCGCGAGCGGAGGAGGCGCGATATGCCGGACGTGTTCCAGAACTTCATCGCCGGCCAGTGGGTGGACCCGGCCGCCGGCGCCCACTTCGAAAACCGCAACCCCGCCCGGACCGAGGATCTGATCGGGCGGTTCCCGCGCGCCACGGGCGAGGACGTGGACCGGGCCGTGGACTCGGCGGGGCGCGGCTTCGAGCAGTGGCGCCGGACCCCGGCGCCGGCCCGGGGCGACGTGCTGCGGCGCGTGGGCGACCTGATGACGACGCGCAAGGAAGAGATCGCCCGGATCATGACCCGGGAGATGGGCAAGGTCCTCCCCGAGACACGCGGCGATGTTCAGGAAGGGATCGACACGGCGTACTACGCGGCGACGGAAGGGCGACGGCTGTTCGGGCATACGGTTCCGAGCGAGCTGCGGGACAAGTGGGCGATGACGTACCGCCGACCCATCGGCGTGGTGGGCGTGATCACACCCTTCAACTTCCCGATGGCGATCCCCACCTGGAAGATCTTCCCCGCCCTCGTGTCCGGGAACGCGGTGGTGTTCAAGCCGGCGGAGGACGTACCCCATACAGCGCACATGCTGGTGGAGATCCTCCTGGAGGCGGGGCTGCCGCCGGAGGTGATCCAGCTGGTGCACGGGCAGGGCTCGGTGGCAGGCGCGGCCATGGTCGACCACTCGCGCGTGCCGGTGATCTCGTTCACCGGGTCCACGTCCACGGGCTCGCACATCGGCCAGGTGTGCGGACGGATGCACAAACGGCTGTCGCTGGAGATGGGCGGGAAGAACGCCCAGATCGTGATGCCGGATGCGAACCTGGACCTCGCCCTCGATGGCGTGCTCTGGGGCGCGTTCGGGACCACGGGCCAGCGGTGCACCGCCACCAGCCGGCTCCTGCTCCACGAGGAGATCCACGATGGCTTCGTCGACCGCCTGGTCGCGCGGGTCAGGGAACTCCGGCTCGGTGATGGCCTGGACGAGGAGAACGTGGACGTGGGGCCGCTCATCAACCAGGACGCGCTGGACAAGGTGGCGGAGTACGTGGAGATCGCCCGCGAGGAAGGGGACACCCTGGTGACCGGCGGGGAGCGGGCGACGGGTGGTGCGCTGGACGGCGGCTTTTTCTTCCAGCCGACGATCCTGACCGACGTCGCGCCGGGCCGCCGGCTGGCGTGCGAGGAGGTGTTCGGTCCCGTGCTCGCCGTGATGCGGTTCCGGGACCTCGAGGAAGCGTTCCGGATCAACAATGAAGTGGACTACGGACTCTCCAGCTCGCTCTACACGAGCGATGTGCGTGCCGCGTTCCGGGCCATGACCGAGCTGGACAACGGCATCACCTACATCAATGCGCCGACGATCGGCGCGGAGGCGCACCTGCCGTTCGGCGGCGTGAAGCAGACCGGCAACGGTCACCGGGAGGGGGGATGGGAGGTGTTCGAGTTCTACACGGAGACCAAGGTGGTCTACGTGGACTACTCCGGACGGCTCCAGCGCGCCCAGATCGACAACTACAGCGCCGACCCGCACTGAGCCGGGACGCCCCGGGTTGCCGGGTCGGGGTTGCGGCGCTATCATCTGATTCCCGCCGGACCCGGACCGGGATCAGACACCGCCAGAAACTCACAGCCGCTCTGCATCGTGGACCAAGTCCAGCAGCTTCCAGAGCCCGGAAACCAGGGCGCGCCGGGCACGGCCGCGCCCGGGCCCGGGCGACGCAGACTGGCGTCGGCCGGACGGTGGACGTGGGAGTGGATCAAGTCGCTCGTCGTCGCGTTCGCGCTCTTCCTCCTCATCCGGACATTCGCCATCGAGGCGTTCCGGATCCCCACGGGGAGCATGGAGAGCACCCTCCTGGTAGGCGATTTCCTGCTCGTGAACAAGGCGGTCTACGGGGCGCAGGTGCCCGGCACCGGGATGCGGCTCCCGGCCATGGGCGAGCCCGGGCGCGGCGACATCGTCGTCTTCACGCCGCCCCACGAGCCCGAAAAGAACTACGTCAAGCGCCTGGTGGGGCTGCCCGGGGACACGCTGCGGATGCGGGACAAGGTCCTGTTCGTGAACGGCGACATGGTGCCCGAGCCGTACGCACAGCACATGGATCCCCTGGACGTCCACGCCCCCGGAATGCGGTGGCAATCCGACTACCTCCCCGACCCGGCGTTGCGCATGAGCTACCGCCCGACCCGGGACAGCTGGGGTCCCCTCGTCGTCCCCCCGGGGAAATACTTCGTGCTGGGTGACAACCGGGACGACTCCGAAGATTCCCGTTACTGGGGCTTCGTCGAAGAGGCGGCCATCAAGGGGCGGCCGCTCTTGGTGTACTACTCCTTCAACCCGCGCACGCTGAAGGCCGTCCCGTGGCTCACCGACATCCGGTGGGACCGCATCGGCGGCGCGATTCACTGATCGCGGCGCGAGCCGCCATCCCGCCGGAGCCGAGAGCGCCGATCGCGCCTTGCTCATAGATGCCGGGTTCGCCCGGCCCGATCCAGCAAGACCCACCAGTGTGGGAGCGCCGCATGAGCTTCACCGGCACGCGCAAGGGGAAGTACGAGGAAAGCTCGCTGGACCAGTACCTCAAGGAGATCAGCGCCTACAAGCTGCTGACCCGCGAAGAGGAGGTGACACTGGCCCAGCGGATTCGGAAAGGCGACCAGGAGGCGCTGGACAAGCTCGTCCGGTCCAACCTCCGGTTCGTCGTTAGCGTCGCCAAGAAGTACCAGAACCAGGGCGTCGCCCTGTCCGACCTCATCAACGAGGGCAACCTCGGGCTGATCCGGGCCGCCCACAAGTTCGATGAGACCAAGGGGATCAAGTTCATCTCCTACGCCGTCTGGTGGATCCGCCAGGCCATCCTCCAGGCGCTCGCCGAGCAGAGCCGCATCGTCCGCGTGCCGCTCAACCGCGCGGGTGCGCTCCACCGCATCGGGAAACGCTCCTCCATGCTCCTCCAGGAGCTGGGTCGCGAGCCCACCGTCGAGGAGCTCGCCGACGAGCTCGACCTCTCCGAGGATGAGGTCCGCCGCACACTCTCCCTCTCCCAGACCCACCTCTCCCTCGACGCTCCCCTCACTCCCGGCGAAGACAACCGCCTCCTCGATTACCTCCCCGACCAGTTCTCCCCCGGGCCCGACGACGAGACCTACGACCGGGCGCTGCTGGACACCGTCGAGGAGGCGCTCGAGACCCTCAAGGAGCGCGAAGCCAAGATCCTGCGCCTCTACTTCGGCCTGGACAGCCAGGAACCCATGACCCTCGAAGAGATCGGCTCCCTCCTCGGCATCACCCGTGAGCGCGTCCGCCAGATCAAGGAGAAGGCGCTCCTCCGCCTGCGCCACGCCAGCCGCGCCCGCTTCCTCGAGACGTTCATGGGGTAGGGAGGCCGCGCCGGGGCGCGGCAAGAGGGGCTCGCTGGCGGGCTCGCGAGGCGGAGCCGAGCCTTCTTGCGAGGCCGCAGGCCGAGGCCTTCTTGCGAGGCGGAGCCGAGCCTTCTTGCGAGGCCGCAGGCCGAAGCCCTCTTGCGGCGCCCCGCAGGGGCGTCGCCCCGGCTTGACACCGTCGAGCCGGCGGCCTATCCTTCAAAGCTGTTCCGCTTGGGCTGTTCATAACCGGAAAACGACGCATGAAGACGTACACCCCCAAGGCCACCGAGATCGAGCGGCGGTGGTGGATCGTGGATGCCGAGGGCCAGGTGCTGGGACGGCTGGCCAGCGCGGTGGCGCAGGTGCTCCGTGGCAAGCACAAGGCGATGTACACGCCGCACCTGGACACGGGTGATTACGTCGTGGTGGTGAACGCGTACAAGGTCCGCCTCACGGGCCGGAAGGAAGAGCAGAAGACGTACTTCCGGCACACGGGTTACATGGGCGGTGCGAAACACATCCCGTTCGAGCGGATGCGGGAGGACCACCCGGAGCGCGTGGTGGAGCTGGCGGTGAAGGGAATGCTGCCGAAGAACAACCTCGGCCGCCTGATGCAGAAGAAGCTGAAGGTGTACGCCGGTCCGGAGCATCCGCACGAGGCCCAGCAGCCGGAGACACTGGAGATCTGATGGCGACGGTTCAGCAGAACAACGGCGTGGGGCGCCGCAAGACGAGCGTGGCGCGGGTCTACATCCGGCCGGGGAACGGGACATGGACGATCAATGGTCGTTCCCTGGAGGAGTACTTCCCCCGCAACACGCACCAGCTGCACGCGAAGGAGCCGCTGGCCGCGACGGAGAACGAGGGGACGTACGACGTGAAGGTGGTGGTGCGGGGCGGGGGGAAGACCGGGCAGGCCGGGGCGATCCGCCTGGGACTGGCCCGGGCGCTCCTGGAGGTGGATGGTGAGTATCGGGGCACGCTGCGGGCGCGGGGGATGCTGACACGGGATCCGCGGAAGGTGGAGCGGAAGAAGCCGGGCCAGCCGGGCGCGCGGAAGCGGTTCCAGTTCTCGAAACGGTAATCAGAGCTCAGAATTCCGAACCGGGAAGTCAGGCCTCAGAACTCCGAGGTGGTGAGCCACCGGGGTCCGACCTCTGAAATCCGAATTTTGAAATTCACACACCGACCGGACGCCGTGCCAGGGTCCCCGAACCGGGGCGGCAGGCGGGTGAAGGCGGTGGACGAAAAACCCCGGGATCGACGAGAGAAGAGCGAATGGCGGTAGGGACGGAGATCAAGGACCTGCTGGAAGCCGGTGTCCACTTCGGACACCAGAGCAGCCGCTGGAACCCGAAGATGCGGCGCTACATCTTCGCGGCGCGGAACGGGATCCACATCATCGACCTGAAGAAGACGCACGAGCTGCTGCACGAAGCGCAGCAGGCGGTGCGGGAGGTGGTGGTGGGCGGCGGGCGTGTGCTGTTCGTCTGCACGAAGCGGCAGCTGCGCGGGATCGTGGAGCAGGAGGCGGAGCGCTGCGGCGCGTTTTACGTGACGGAGCGGTGGCTGGGCGGGATGCTGACGAACTTCCAGACGATCAAGCAGCAGATCCGTCGCCTGAAGGACCTGGAGCGGGGGATCGAGGAAGGCGCGTACGAGTTCTACACGAAGAAGGAGCAGCTGCTGCTCGAGCGGGAACGGGAGAAGCTGAACAAGTACCTGGCGGGCGTGAAGGACATGGGGCGGCTTCCGGGCGCGATCTTCGTAGTGGACGCGAGGAAGGAGTCCATCGCGCTCAAGGAAGCGAACAAGCTCGGGATCCCCGTGGTGGCGATCGCGGACACGAACGCCGACCCGGAGATGATCGACTATCCGATTCCGGGCAACGACGATGCGATCCGTGCCGTCTCGCTGATCACGGGGGCGATCGCGGACGCGATGGAGCAGGCGCGGAAGGAAATGCCGAAGGACGCGCACCGCGCCGAGGACGAGGCGGGGACGACGTATTCCACGGAGCATGGTGCGCAGGAGGTGGAAGAGCGGCGGCCGAAGCGGCCGAAGCGGCGGCGTCGCCGTCCGCGTCCCGAGGCGATTGCGCAGGTCCGCACGGGCGCCGACGCGGAAGCGGAAGCAGAGGGCTCGGAGCCGGAGGGCGAGGCCGGCGAGGAGGAGTAGCGCGGCGCGTGCGCCCCTGGGTGCGGAGAGAGAGAAGAGCGCTTCAGCGCCGCGATGAGAACGCGGCCCTGCGGCGCTTTTTCACGATACGCAAGGAACGGAAGGAAGACCAACGATGGCGATCAGTGCGGGGCAGGTGAAGGAGCTGCGGGAGCGGACGGGCGCCGGGATGATGGACTGCAAGAAGGCGCTGGAGGAGACCGGCGGCGACATGGAGGCGGCGATCGACCTGCTGCGGTCGCGGGGGACGGCGAAGGCCGCGAAACGGGCGGGGAAGGAGGCGACGGAAGGGGCCATCGGCCTGCACATCGATACGGCATCGGGGATCGGGGCCCTGGTCGAGGTGGCGTGCGAGACGGATTTCGTCGCGCGTACCGACAACTTCCAGACGCTCGCGTCCCGGCTGGCGGAGCACGTGGCCACGCAGGCGGGGACCGACGGGACGGCCCGGGGGGACGAGCTGCTCGACCAGAAGTTCCAGGGCGGGGAGCAGACGGTGGGGGAGCGGATCACGGAGGTCTCGGCGCAGACCGGGGAGCGGATCGTGGTCCGTCGCTTCGCGCGCTTCGATGCGCAGGACGGTCCGGTGGCCGGCTATGTCCACCTGACGGGGAAGATCGGGGTCCTGGTGGAGGTGAGCGGGGCGGTGGCCGCGGAGACCGCGCGGGATGTGGCCATGCACATCGCAGCAGCGCGGCCGCTGGCGGTGAGCGCGGACGAGATCCCGGAGGAGGTCGTGGAACGTGAGCGTGCCGTGTACCTGGAACAGGTCCGCAACGAGGGCAAGCCGGAGAACATCCAGGCGAAGATCGTGGAGGGCAAGCTGAAGAAGTTCTACAAGGAGAGCACGCTCCTGGAGCAGCCGTTCGTGAAGGACCCGGAGAGGACGGTGAAGGCGCTGCTGGACAGCGCCACCGTGCGGCGGTTCGTCCGTTACGAGCTGGGAGAGGAGTAGGTGGCGGCCAAGGAGGCTGCGGCCGGGAGGCCGCGGGCGACGGACCTGAAGTACGGGCGGGTCCTGCTGAAGCTGAGCGGCGAGTCGCTGGCCGGGGATCAGGGATTCGGGATCTCCCCGACGGCGGTCGAGAAGCTGAGCGACCACATCCAGGCGGTCCACTCCATGGGCGTGTCCCTCGGGGTGGTGATCGGCGGGGGGAACATCGTGCGGGGGACGCAGGCGAGCGCCCAGGGGATGGACCGGGTCAACGCGGACTACATGGGGATGCTCGCGACGATCATCAACGCGCTCGCGCTGCAGGACCTGCTGGAGAAGCGGCAGGTCGAGACGCGGGTGATGACGGCGATCCGGATGGAGCAGCTGGCGGAGCCGTACATCCGGCGGCGCGCGCTGCGGCACCTGGAGAAGGGGCGGGTGGTGATCTTCGCCGGCGGGACCGGCAATCCCTATTTCTCGACGGACACCGCGGCCGTGCTGCGAGCCATCGAGATGGATGCACAGGTCCTGATCAAGGCGACGAAGGTCTCGGGCGTGTTCAGCGCGGATCCGCACCGTGAGCCCGACGCGGAGTTCTACCCGCGGCTCTCGTTCATGGACGTGATGACGCGAGAGCTGAACGTGATGGACGCGGCCGCGGTGTCGCTGTGCAAGGACAACGGCCTTCCCATCATCGTGCTGAATATCCAGGAGCCCGATGCGGTGGTGCGGGCGATCCGGGGTGGAGAAGTCGGGACGCTGGTCTGCTGATGCGGCCGGCGATACGTTTCCGGCCCGGCGGAGGGGAGGACGAACGGAGATTCTGATGCCAACGATCAAACAGATGCGGGAGCACATGGACGCGGCGGTGGACGCGATGCGCCGCGAGTTCTCGTCCGTGCGGACGGGGAAGGCCACGCCGGCGCTGCTGGACACCGTCCGCGTGGACGCCTATGGGTCCAAGATGCCGCTGAACCAGGTGGCGACGATCAACACGCCCGAGCCGCGGCTGATGGTGGTCCAGCCGTGGGACAAGTCGCTGATGGGCGAGATCGAACGAGGGATCCAGGGTTCGGGGCTCGGGCTGAACCCGTCGAACGACGGCAACGTGATTCGCGTGCCGATTCCGCCCCTGTCCGAGGAGCGTCGCAAGGATATGGTGCGGCTGCTTCACAAGATGGCGGAGGAAGGGAAGATCAGCGTCCGCCACGCCCGCCAGGAGGCGAACAAGGAGATCAAGCAGCGGGAGCACGACCACGAGATCAGCGAGGATGAGGCCCGCCGTCAGCAGGAGCAGGTCCAGACGATCACGGACGAGTACGTGGCCAGGATCGATGAGCTGATGAAGGTGAAGGAGGCGGAGGTCATGGAGGTCTGACCTCCACGCCGCCGCTTTACGCACCCCGGCCCGATGTCCTCCGATCCTCGGCACCCTGACGATCGACGGCCGCCTCCCGCGGCACGTAGCCATCATCGGCGGTGCGGCCGGGTGGGAACGGCCTGATGCCGCGGAGCGAACTGGGGAAGCGGCTGATCGTGGCCGCGATCGGCATCCCCCTCGTCGTCGTCGCGGTCTATATCGGGCGGTGGGCCATGGGTCCCGCGCTGGCCTTTTTTGCGGGCGGGGCGGCATGGGAGTTCTATCGGCTGGCGGAGCGGCGGGGCGTGCATCCGATGCGGCTCCCCGGTGTGGCGAGCGCCGCCGCGCTGGTGCTGGTGGCCATGCTGCTGCCCAACGTGTCGCAGGCGGCGCCGGTCCTGTGGACGACGGCCATGGTCCTGGTCCTCGTCCTCTCCCTGGTGGCCACCTGGGAGCGAGGCGTGGAGGGCCAGCCGCTCCTGGCCGTGGCCGTCACTTCCTTCGGGGCGCTGCTTCCGGGCGGCGCCATGGCCTACGCCGTGTTCCTCCGCCACCTGCCCCTCGACCCCAATACCACGCCGATCCCCTACGCGACCTGGCGGTCCCTGGCGGGGCTCTCCCTGGTCGCGTACCCGCTCGCGGTGACGTGGCTCACCGACTCCGCGGCCTTCTTCGCCGGGAAGCGGTGGGGGAAACGGCGCCTGATTCCGAGCGTGAGTCCGGGGAAGACCGTGGTGGGGGCCGTGGCGGGGCTGGTTGGCGGCCTGCTGGGCGGCTGGGCGGTGGGCCATCTGGTCATGTCCATGTGGCTGGAGCTGCCCGTGAGCCCGGCGCTGGGCGCCCTGGGCGGGGTGCTGATCGCCGCCGTGTCCCAGGCGGGCGACCTGGCGGAGTCGGTCTGGAAGCGGGAGGCGGGGGTAAAGGACTCGGGGGCGTTCTTCCCGGGTCATGGGGGAATTCTCGACCGGATGGACTCACTGCTCTTCACGATCCCCGCATCCTACTGGTGGCTCTCGCTCGTGGTCCGGCAGGGGGTGGGGTGACCGGGGTATCGATCCTGGGGTCGACGGGGTCCATAGGGCGCAGCGCGCTGGCGGTCCTGGAGCGACATCGGGACCGCTTCCGCATTGTGGCCCTGTCGGCGCACCGCAACGCGGAGCTGCTTGCGGCCCAAGCGGCGGCCTGGCGTCCGGGGATGGTGGTCCTGACGGACGGGGTGGAGTCCGTGCGTCGCGGGTGGCTGCAGGGGCGGGAAGGGCTGATCGCCGCGGCGACCCACCCGGAGGCCGACATCGTGCTCAACGCCATTGTGGGGGCGGCGGGCCTCGAGGCGACGATCGCGGCGCTCGAGGCGGGAAAGCGGCTGGCGCTGGCCAACAAGGAATCACTCGTGGCCGGGGGCGAGCTGGTGATGGACGCGCTGCGGCGCGGCGGCGGGTCGCTGATCCCGGTGGACAGCGAGCACAGCGCCATCCTGCAATGCCTGCCTGGCGGCAGCGCTGACGCGGTCCGGCGGATGATCCTGACGGCGTCGGGTGGGGCGTTCCGTACCGTTCCACTGGCGGAGCTGGCGCGGGTGAAGCCGTCGGCCGCGCTGCGGCATCCCACCTGGGACATGGGCGCGAAAATCACTGTGGATTCGGCGACGCTCGTGAACAAGGCGCTGGAGCTGATCGAGGCGCACCATCTGTTCAGGATGCGCTATGATCAGCTGGAGGCGGTCATTCACCCCCAGTCGATCGTTCATTCGATGGTGGAGTTCGAGGACGGATCGGTGCTGGCCCAGATGGGC
This sequence comes from Longimicrobiales bacterium, assembly GCA_035513575.1. Classification (GTDB taxonomy): domain Bacteria; phylum Gemmatimonadota; class Gemmatimonadetes; order Longimicrobiales; family RSA9; genus JAHWKI01. The sequence continues at coordinate 65,313 of DATKBW010000157.1, forward strand.
TTTCCGACCATGGAGCTGCCGATCCTGTACGCGTTCACGCATCCGGAGCGTCTCGAGGACCATGGCACCCGCTTCGACCCGGTGAGCGCGGGCACGCTGACGTTCGAACCCGTGGACTCCGCGCGGTACCCCGCGTTCCGGCTGGGGGTCGCGGCCGGAACGGCGGGCGGATCCGCGCCCGCGGTCTTCAACGCGGTGAACGAGGTGGCGGTGGCCGCCTTTCTGGACGAACGGCTGGCGTTCCTCGAGATTCCGCGGATCATCGAGAATACCCTGGAGGCGTGCGCCGGCGGAACCGTGGACAGCCTCGAAACGGTTCGTGAGACGGACGCCCGGGCGCGGGCGCACGCGCGGGCACTGATCAAGGAGCTGATGTGATTGCCATCCTGGCCACGATCATCGTCCTGGGTGTGCTGATCTTCGTGCACGAGCTCGGGCATTTCGTCACGGCGAAATGGATGGACATCGAGGTGCCCCGCTTCTCCATCGGGCTGGGTCCGAAGATGATGGGCTTCACGCGAGGCGAGACGGAGTACGTCATCTCGTGGCTGCCGCTGGGCGGCTACGTGAAGATGGCGGGGATGGAGGACATGGAGTCGCTCGAGGGCGACGCCCACGACAGCGCGGAGGCCCGCGGCAGAGGGCGCGATTTCGACTCCAAGTCGCTTCCGGCGCGGGTGCTCGTGATCTCCGCCGGCGTGATCATGAACATGCTGTTCGCGTGGTTCCTCTTCGCCGTGATCGCCATGGCCTGGGGCATGAGGGAGCCCCTGCCGCCGGTGGTCGGCGATGTGATCGAGGAGGCGGTCCCCGCGGAGGCCGTGGCTCTCACGGCGATCGCCCCGGGCTCCCGCGTAGTGGCCGTGAACGGACAGCCCGTCGGGGACTGGAACGAGGTCCAGCGCCGCATGGCCATGGCGCGCGACTCCATCACGCTCACGTTCGAGCGCGCCGCGCCGGTCACGGTGCCCGTACCGGAAGGGGACTCCGCGCACGCGGCCCTGGTCCGCTCGCTGGAACCCTCCCTGCCCGTCGAGCCGACGATCGGGACCGTGGCGGAGGGCTCGCCGGCCGAAGCCGCGGGATTCCGCACCCGGGATCGGATCGTCATGGCCGCGGGGACCCCGGTGTCGTCGTGGCAGGACTTCGTCGGGGCGGTGGAAACCCGCCCCGGCGAGCGGGTTCCGGTGATCGTCGAGCGGGACGGGGAGCGCGTCACCCTCGAGGTCGTCCCCGAGCCACGCGTCCTGGCCGGCGACCCGGGGGTGCGCGTGGGACGGATCGGCGTGAGCGCCCGCCAGCGCCCCGTCGACGCCTATCCCCGCACCCGGCTGGGGCCGCTCCAGGCCGTGGCGCACGGCGCGGAGCAGACGTGGTCGATCACGGTCCTGATCCTCGAGTACCTCGGCGGGCTGTTCACCGGCCAGGCCTCCCCCCGGGACGTCGGCGGGCCGATCCTGATCTACCAGTTCACGGACCAGGTGGTCCAGGTCGGGTTCGACGCGTTCCTGGACTTCATGGCGCTCTTCTCCATCAACCTCGCCATCCTGAACCTGCTGCCCATCCCGATCCTGGACGGGGGTCAGCTGCTCTTCCTGGCGGTGGAAGGGATCCGGGGGAAGGCGCTGTCGATCGAGCAGCGCATGCGGCTCAGCCAGGTCGGGCTGGTCCTGGTGGTCGCCATCATGGTCTGGGCCCTGGCGAACGACGTGCTGCGCCTCTTCGGTCTGTAGCCCCGGTCTCAGAAGAGGCTGAGCTGGGCCGGCGCCGCCCGGCGCCGGAGCGCCTCCACGTCCATGGGAGCGCCCGGCGCCTCCTGATCCGCGACGTCCAGCGACCCGCGGAACGGCGTCCCTTCCAGCCCGGTGCCCACGATGTCCCGGGCGAGCCCGGGATCGTTGCAGGAGTCGCTCAGGTGGGCCAGGACCACCGCCGCGAGGCCGTCATGGCAGAGCTCCCGGGCCAGCTCCGCGGCGGCGCGGTTGGACAGATGGCCATGGCTGGACGCGATCCGCTGCTTCACGGACCAGGGGTAGGGCCCGCTCCAGAGCCGCTCATCGTCGTGGTTCGCCTCCAGCACCAGCACGTGGCAGGCGGAAAGCGCGTGGCGTACGGACGTGGTCGGCCGCCCGAGGTCCGTGGCGACCCCCAGGCGCGACCCCGTCCGCGTGTCGGCCACCGTCACCGCGACGGGATCCACCGCGTCGTGCACGGTCAGGAAGGGCCGGATCTCGAGGGCGCCGACGCGGAACGCCCGGGCCGAGTCGTACTCCACGACCCTCTCGATCCCGCGAAGCAGCCTGCGGCAGGCGCGGCGGGTGCGGGGGGTGAGATAGAGCGGGGTGCCGAAGCGGCGGGCGAAGACGCCCATCCCCCGGGTGTGGTCGCCGTGCTCGTGGGTGATGATGATGGCGTCCAGCGCCTCCGGCGCGACGTCCACCGCGGCCATGCGCCGGGCCAGGTCCTTGCCGCTGAAGCCGGCATCGACCAGGACGCTCACGCCGTCCGCCTGGACCAGGACGGCGTTGCCGCGACTGCCGCTGCCGAGGACCGTGACCTTCATCCCCCGAAGGTCGGTCCGGGGCGGGGCGCTGTCAACGCGGTCACGGATCAGAAGGACCGGGCCTCGAAGGCGGCGGTCAGCAGGCGGCGCTGCCGCTCCGACAGCGCGACGTCGCGACGGCCCATGACGGTCTCCGCGGTGTCCAGGAACCGCTCGACGGCGTAGACCACCTCGGGGTCGCCCCAGCTGAACGGGGGCACGTACTTCGGCGGCATTCCGCCGAAGATGTTCGATCCCGCCTCGACCACCGTGCCGGTGTTGAGCAGCGTGCCGATGGCCGTCTTCACGTGGTCTCCGAGGAAGCAGCCGATCTTCCGCTCGCCGGTGTCCACCTCTCCCTGTGGCGTCCAGATCCGCACACTGCCGTAGTTGTTCTTGAGGTCGCTGTTCGTGGTCATGGCCCCCAGGTTGACCCACATCCCCAGATAGGCGTGGCCGAGGAAGCCGTCGTGGGCCTTGTTGGAGTACCCGAGCACCACGGTCTCCTCCATCTCCCCGTGGACCTTGCAGACCGGGCCGATGGAAACGCGCTGGAAGGGTCCGCCCAGGAGCGTGGACCGTGGACCCACCCACGCGGGGCCGGCCAGGGCGGTGAAGGGCCGGACGTCCACGCCGTCCTCGAGGCGGATCGGGCCCTCCCGCGTGTCCAGCACCACCCCCGGCCCGATGGTCACCCCCTCGCCCACGGAGAGGTGGCCACGGCCCAGGAGGTGGACGCCGGCGGGCAGATCCCGGGGCGGGACGTCCCGGCGGGTGGACCCGGCGAGGTCCCGGGCGACACGGTCGGCATTCCCGGCCATCAGCTCCCACACGCTGCCGAGCAGCGCTCCCGGCATGTCGCGGCGCGGCAGGTCGGGGGCGGCGCCGTCGGGGTCGAGCAGGAAGCCCGGGCGAGGGGTCTCACCGGGAGGCAACCTGCAGCCCACGACCCGCTCCCCCGCCACGAGCAGCGCGGGCGCGTCGGGGAGGGGCGCCGGCTCCGCGACGAAGCGAGAGCTCAGGAACACCGCTCCGTCCGGGAGGGCGCCGGGGGCGAGCACGGGGGGTGCCCACGGCTCGTCGTATTCGGCGACCCGCGGGTCGGAGGCATGGCCGAGACAGCGGAGGCCGAGGGCGGCCTCGGCCCGGGCTCTCAGGGTTCGGGCGCCGAAGAGCAGCTCCCCGGCGGGGCGCGTCAGGGTGAAGGGGCGCCAGCGCCGCGCGATGGCGTCATCGAACAGGATGAGGGGCGGGCTCACGGGAGCCCCTCCCTCACGCTCTCCGGGAGCGCGGCCAGGAGGGATTTCAGGTCCGCGGCGCGGTCGCGGGGGAGCACGAGCGTCGCGCCGCGGACGCGGACCACGATCAGGTCGGTCGCACCGAAGACGACGACCGGCTCGCCGGCCTCATCCCACACGACGCAGCCGCGGGAGTCCACGGCGTGGGCCGTGCCCACCGTGACGTTGCCGGCCGCATCCGCCGCGCGCGTCCGGGCGACGGCGTCCCAGGTGCCCACGTCGTCCCAGTCGAAGCGGGCCTCGAGGACGCCGACCCGCTCGCTCCGCTCCATGACCCCACGGTCGATGGAGAGGGAAGGGGCGGCGTCGAAAAAGCCGCCGATGTCGCCCCTGTCCAGGAGCGGGAGGAGCGCCGAGAGCTCGGGCGCATGATGCCGCACCTCCTCCAGCAGGCGCATGGCGCGCCAGATGAAGATGCCGCTGTTCCACAGGTACTCGCCGGAGCGGACGTACTCGGCGGCGGTGTCCGCGTCCGGCTTCTCGACGAACGTCTCGACGCCATGGGCGCCAGCATCGTCCAGTGGCGCCCCCCGCTTGATGTAGCCGTACCCCGTCTCGGGTCGCGTGGGGCGGATGCCCAGCGTGAACAGGCGGTCGTGCCGGTCCGCGGCCACGACGGCGGCGGCGACCAGCTCCCGGAACGCGGCCTCGGGGCGGATCACGTGGTCCGCGTGGAGCGAGACCATGATCGCGTCCGGGTCCCGCGTGGCCAGGGCGTGGGCGGCCCACACCAGGACGGGCGCGGTGCCCCGCGCGCGTGGCTCGACCAGGAAGTGGTCATCGGCGAGGGCGGGCAGGGCCGCACGGATCGGCGCGACCAGCTCGGCGCCGGTCAGGACCCGAACCCGGTCCAGCGGGATGAGCGGCAGGATGCGTTCGACGGTGTCGACGATGAGGGGCCGATCGCTGGCCAGGGGGAGGATCTGCTTCGGCCGCTCGCGTGTGGAGACCGGCCAGAACCGCGAGCCAACGCCTCCGGCCAGGATCACCGCCCAGCTGCGTTCAGCGGGAGAAGAGCTCGTCGATGCGGGCAAGGAGTTTCTTCGGACTGAACGGCTTGGTCAGGAAGTCCGTCGCGCCGTATTCCGCCGCCATCACGCGGTCCGCTTCCTGCCCCTTGGCCGTGAGCATGATCACGGGCGTGCTGCTCCGGTGGGGCAGCTGGCGCAGCTCGGCCAGGACATCGAGCCCGCTCGCGTGGGGCATCATGATGTCCAGGAGAACCAGGTCGAACGCCTCGTCGGTGCGGAGCCGCTGGAGAGCCGCCCTGCCGTCATGGACCAGCTCCACTCGATACGGTCCATCCTCGAGCTTCATCTGGATGATGCGCCCGATGTACGGCTCATCGTCCGCCACCAGCACGGTTCGGCGATCGATTTCGGTGATGGTAGGCATCGCCAGGAAGGGTCGAGGTCTCGTGGGTTGGGTGGAGCGGGGTGCCAGAATCGTGCCCCGCTCCGCGCGGACCCTTCACGCCGGTGCGCGGGTACCGGAGCGGAACATGGCCGCACGTGGGGGAGGTGTCAAGCCGGAAACCCGTGCCACGGCTTGACATCGGCTCGATCCGCGCCTTACCGTTCGCGCTCTTATGAAACCACGAATCGTTCGATCCATCAGACGGCTTTTCCTCCTCCTGGCCGGGGTCGCCCCCCTCGCCATGACGGCCTGCGACGACGGCTTCGAGCCGCTCCTCTGGGGGAACTTCCCGGACACGGTGGAGCTGTATTCGCTGGCCCGCGGCGAGTACGTGGACCGGCCGGGCGCCTACGACCTCCTGGACCGGCAGGGCGTGCCGGTGGTGGTCGAGGTGGATTCACGGAGGCGGGGCCCCTTCCAGTTCGATTTCGCGGTCACGGAGGACGAGGCCGGCACCTTCCTGCTGCTGCCCACCGGCGTCTTCCAGGAGGCAACGGCCCGGCCGGGGCTGATCGCGGACAGCGCGGCGAGCTTCGAGGGCCTGAGCAGGGCGCCGCGCGACGGCTACATCACGGAGGAGGCGATCCCGGCGGACACCACTGTCGTCTATGCGGTGCGGAGCCGCCGCGCTCCGAACGGCTGTCTCGTCTACGGCAAGATGGAAATCCTCGGCATGACCCCGGATGGCATCATGACGATCCGGACGCTGGTGAACCGGAACTGCGGGGACCGCAGCCTGGTGCCGAACGCCCCGGAGGAGGACGACGAGGACGCAGGCGAGGGCTGAGGGTGCTCGACGTCCGACGCATCCGGGAGGAGCCTGAGGCCGTCCGCGAGCGGATGGCGGTGCGGGGCGATTCCGGGCTCTCCGCGCTGCTGGACCGCGTCCTCGAGCTGGACGCTTCCAGGCGCGGGCTGGTGGCGGAGGTGGACGAGCAGCGCGCGCGGCGGAACGAGGTGTCGCCGCGGGTCGCCGAGCTGAAGCGCGCGGGCCGGGCGGACGAGGCCGAGGCGGTGATCCGGGAGATGCGGGATCTCGGCGATCGGCTGTCGGCGGTGGAGTCCAGGCTCGCGGACGTGGAAGGGGAGCTCGAGCGGACGCTGCTGGAGATCCCCAACACGCCGGCGTCCGATGTTCCGCCCGGCGGCGAGGGCGACAGCCCCGTGCTGCGGGAGTGGGGGGAAGCCCCCGAGGCGTCGTTCGAGCGGCGGGCCCACTGGGAGCTGGGCGAGTCGCTGGGCATCCTGGACCTGCCGCGCGGCGCGCGGATCGCAGGGAGCGGCTTCCCCGTCTATGTGGGCGCGGGGGCGCGGCTGGAGCGGGCGCTGATCAACTTCATGGTCGACCTCCACACGGACGCCCACGGATATACGGAGATCTGGCCGCCGCTGCTGGTGAACCGGGACGCGGCCCGGGGGACCGGCCACCTGCCGAAGTTCGCGGATGAGATGTACCATGCGGCCGAGGACGACCTCTTCCTCGTGCCCACGGCGGAGCTGCCGCTGACGAACCTGCACGCCGGGGAGATCCTGGGACCGGCCGATGTGCCGCGCCGGTACGCGGCGTACACGCCGTGCTTCCGCCGCGAGGCCGGCGCCCATGGCAAGGACACGCGGGGTCTGCTGCGGCTCCACCAGTTCGACAAGGTGGAGATGATGCGGTTCGAGCGGCCGGACGCGAGCGAGGAAGCCCTCGAGGAGCTGACCGGGCACGCGGAGGTCGTCCTGAGGGCGCTGGGTCTGCGCTACCGCGTCCTCCTGCTGGCGGGCGGGGACCTGGGCTTCGCCAATGCGAAGACCTATGATCTCGAAGCGTGGGCGCCGGCGGTGGGCCGGTGGCTCGAGGTCTCCAGCTGCTCCAGCTACACGGACTACCAGGCGCGGCGCGCGAACGTGCGGTTCCGCCCCGAGGCCGGTGCGAAGCCGGAGTACGTGCACACGCTGAACGGGTCCGGCCTCGGCATCGCCCGGACCCTGGTGGCCCTGCTGGAGACGTACCAGGAGGCGGATGGGAGCGTTCGCGTTCCCGACGTCCTGGTCGAGTACGTCGGGAAAGACCGGATCGCGTGAGGGCGGGCGCACCCGCGCCGCTGCCCCCGCAGACCGTCCCGAAGAGGGGAACGGCAGATGAACACCCGTCACTGGCCGGTGGTGCTGGCGCTGCTGGCCATCGCGGTCCTCGGCTCCTACCTGCTCTACACGGAGCAGCTCGTCCGGGAGTTCCGGATCGAGTCGGAAGTCCACAAGCGGATGTACGCCATCGTCCAGCAGGGGCTCCTGTCGACGGAGCCGGGCGCCGAGCTGGAGGCGCTGACGGACCTACAGACGGAGCTGACGCACCTCGGCGTGCCCATGGTCGTGTTGAACTCGGAGGGGGTTCCCTACGCCGTGGAGAACCTGCCGTTCGATGCCAACCTGTCCGAGCCTCTGGACCGGGCCCGCGTGCTGGCGTTCGCGGCCGAGCTGGACCGGCGCAATCCGCCCATCGTCGAGAGCCGTCTCGGCTCCATCCACTTCGGGTCCCCCCCCGTGATCGGGCGGCTCCGGTGGGCGGCGACGCTCCAGGTCGGCGGCGCGATCCTGCTGCTGTTCGTGGGCTTCGTGGTGGTGCGCGGCGCGCTGCGCGCGGAGCGGGAGCGGCTGTGGAGCGCGATGGCCCGTGAGCTGGCGCACCAGATGGGCACACCGCTGACCTCCCTCAAGGGGTGGCACGAGGTGCTGCGGCTCGCGCCCGAGGAGCGGGCGCGGATGGCGTCCGATGCCCGGATCGCGCGGGAGGTCGGCGCGGACATCGACCGGCTCGAGCGGGTGTCGCGGCGCTTCGAGCTGATCGGGAAGCCGCCGGGTCTCGCGCCGGTGAAGGCGGAGGCGGTCCTGCGGGAGCTGGAGGCCTACCTGCGGCCGCGGCTGCCGAAGGCGGGGCCGGCGGTCGTGCTGATGGTCCGCGTGGCCCCGCGGCTGCCGGCGCTCGAAGCCAACCAGGTGCTGCTGGTCTGGGCGCTGGAGAACCTGGTCAAGAACGCGCTGGACGCCCTGGCGGGGCGCGGGGGCCGGATCCGCCTCGCCGCGACCCGGGGCCCCGGCGCCGTGCGCTTCGTGGTGGCGGACGACGGGCCGGGGATCGACCCGGAGATCCGCGACACGCTGTTCGAGCCCGGTGTCACGACCAAGCCGGGCGGCTGGGGGGTGGGGCTGTCGCTGGCGCGGCGCATCATCGAGGATGTCCACGACGGCAAGCTGCGCAGCGGCAACCGGGCGGCGGGCGGGGCCCGCTTCGACGTGCGGATCCCGGTGGCGGGGCCCAGGCGGAAGCTGGGGAAGAGGCGAGACAGGCGGGAGGGATGACGTGACGGAGTGGCTGGACTCGCTCAATCCCGAGCAGCGGGAAGCGGTGGTGCATTTCGAGGGGCCTCTCCTGGTCCTGGCCGGGGCGGGGAGTGGGAAGACGCGGGTGCTGACCACGCGGATCGTGCACCTGATCCACGAGCACGGCGTGGACGCCCGGTCGATCCTGGCGGTGACGTTCACGAACAAGGCCGCCGCGGAGATGCGCGCCCGCGTGCGGCGGCTCCTGGGGCAGGAGCCGGCCGGGATGTGGATCGGCACGTTCCACTCCATCGGCGCGCGGCTGCTGCGGCGCCACGCGGAGCCGCTGGGGTGGTCGCCCAGCTTCACGATCTACGACGGGGACAACTCCCTGGCGGAGGTCAAGCGCACGATGGACCGGCTGAAGATCAGCCAGAAGCAGTGGCACCCGAAGGCGATGCGGGCGGCGATCTCCGACGCGAAGAACCGCCTGATCGACGAGGCGGAATACGACCGGCTGGCGGCGGACGCGTTCTCGCGCGCGGTGGCCCGGGTCTATCCGGCGTACCAGGCGGCGCTGAAGGAACAGAACGCGTTCGACTTCGACGACCTCCTCGTGAAGCCGGTGGAGCTCTTCCGCGACGTCCCCGCCCTGCTGGACCGCTACCGCCGACGCTTCTCATTCCTCCTGGTGGACGAGTACCAGGACACGAACCACGCCCAGTACCGGCTGATCGAGATGCTGAGCGGCCCGGAGGCCACCGTGGCCGGCGCCAATCTCATGGTCGTCGGGGATGACGATCAGTCCATCTACGGCTGGCGGGGCGCGGACGTGAGCAACATCCTCGACTTCGAGTCCCGCTTCCCCGGTACGCGGCTGATCCGCCTGGAGCGGAACTACCGCTCGACGCAGCGGATCCTGGACGCGGCCAACCGGGTGATCGCCGTCAACATCCGCCGCAAGGGCAAGACGCTGCGGACCGACGCGGAGGAGGGGGAACGCCTCACGATCCTCGAGGCCGCGGACGAGCGGGACGAAGCGGAGTGGATCGCCTCGGAGATCGAGCGCCGCAGCGGGGAGGACGGCGCGCTGTCGCCGCGCGACTTCGTGATCCTCTACCGCACGAACGCCCAGTCGCGTGAGCTCGAGCGGTCGCTGGTGGAGCGAAGCCTCCCCTACCGGATCGTCGGCGGGACGCGGTTCTACGAGCGCCGCGAGATCATGGACGTGCTGGCCTACCTGCGCCTGATCTCGAATCCGCGGGACGCGCAGGCGTTCGAGCGGATCGTGAACTATCCGCGCCGGGGGATCGGACAGGTCAGCCTGACGCGCCTGCTGGACTGGGCGCGCGACCAGGGGCTCGCACCGCTGGAGGCGGCGGCCCGGGCGGGGGAGGCCGGCGGCGTCCCGACGGCGGCAGCCGCCGCGCTGGAGCGCTTCGCGGCCACCATCGCGGCGTTCCGGCGCCGGTCGGAGGTGCAGGGCGCGGGGGAGCTGGCCGAACAGCTCGTGGCGGACATGGGGATCTTCGTCGCCCTCGCGGAGGAAGGGCCCGAAGGGGAGGATCGCGCGGCGAACGTGCGCGAGCTGATCGCGGGTGCCTACGAGTTCGACGAGCGGCTGCCGACGCTCCGCGAGGTGCACGAGCTGCCGGAGGACGCGCCGTCGCTGGACCTGTTCCTCCAGGAGGTCTCGCTGATCACGGACGTCGACCGCCACGATCCCGATGCGAACGCCGTGACCCTGATGACGCTCCACACGGCCAAGGGGCTGGAGTTCCCGGTCGTGTTCATCAGCGGGCTGGAGGAGGGGCTCTTCCCGCTCGCCCGCAGCTTCGACGAGCCGGCGGAGCTGGAGGAGGAGCGGCGGCTGTTCTACGTGGGGATCACCCGGGCGGAGCGGAAAGTGTACCTGACGCACTCCAGGACGCGGCGGCGGATGGGGGAGGTGAAGGTGGGGATTCCGTCCAGCTTCATGGAGCCCCTCGGTTCGGGGCTGGCGGACCCGGTGCGGACGCCGCAGGTGGAGCGGCAGCGCCGGCAGTACGAGGGCTGGCGGGACCGGCGTCCGGCAGCGGGGCGGCGCACCGTCCGCCGCGGCGGCTATGCGGAGGTGGAGGGCGCCGACCCCGGCGGCTACGTCATCGATTACAGCGACAGCCAGGACGCGCCGCGGTTCATCAAGGGCGAGGTGGTGCGCCACCCGCAGTTCGGGCGCGGGACCATCCGGGAGCTTTCCGGCCTCGGCCCGGACCTGAAGGCGGTCATCGACTTCGACGGCGTCGGCCGCAAGAAGGTCGTGGTGCGGTACGCCAACCTCCAGAAGGAGCCGTGACGTGCCGCTGAAGCCGGAGGAGCTCCGCCGGGCGGCGGCGCTGGCCCGGATCGACCTGACGGACGTGGAGGTCACCACCCTCACCGCCCAGCTCGGTGATGTCCTCGAGCGGGTGGAGCGCCTGGAAGGGGGCGACGACGCGCCACCCGACGGTGCCGCGCCGCCCGCCGGCAGGGGCGACGGCGCGGTGCGCGGCGACCGGCCGGGCGCGGACGCGCTCGCGCTGGGGCTGGAGGCGATCGCGCCCGGCTGGACGGACGGCTTCTTCACGGTCCCGCGGCTCCCATCTCACCAGGAGGGCGCCCCCGCCCGCGAGGAGGCGCCCTGACCCGGGGCCCGGGCGTGAAGGAGACCGCGTCCGCGGTGGCCGCCGGGGAGGATTCGGCCGCGGCCGCGGCGCGCGCGGTCAGCGGCGCGGTGGCCGCGCGGGATGGCGGTCCCGCCGGCGTCCACGCGTTCCTCTCCCACGACCCGGGTCTGCTCCTCGCCCGGGCGGAGGCGCTGGACGAGGAGCTCGCGCGGCACCGCCGGGAGGAACGCGCGGCGCCGCCCCTGTCGGGAGTGGCCGTGGCGGTGAAGGACAATCTCTGCACGCTGGACCACCCGACGACCTGCGGCTCCAGGATCCTGGAAGGGTACCGCTCGCCCTTCGAGGCCAGCGTCGTGCGGCGGCTGCGGGCGGCGGGGGCGTTGATCGCGGGGAAGACGAACATGGACGAGTTCGGGATGGGCTCGTCCACGGAGAACTCGGCGTTCGGGCCGACGCGGAACCCGCACGATCCGACGCGGGTCCCCGGCGGGTCCTCGGGCGGTTCGGCCGCGGCGGTGGCGGCCGGAATGGTCCATGGCGCCCTCGGCTCGGACACGGCCGGGTCCGTGCGGCAGCCGGCGGCGCTCTGCGGCGTGGTAGGGCTGAAGCCGACGTACGGCCGCGTGAGCCGGTACGGGCTGGTGGCGTTCGCGTCCTCGCTGGACCAGGTGGGGACCCTGGGTCGAACCGTGGAGGACGCGGCGCTCCTCCTCGAAGCCATCGCGGGCCCGGACCCGCTGGACGCCACCTGCGCCGCCCGGCCCGCTCCCTCGCTGCTGCCGGAGCTCGACCGGGGAGTGAGCGGGCTGGTGATCGGGATCCCCCGGGAGTACTTCCCCGACACGCTCCATCCCGGAATGCGGAGCAGCGCGGAGGCCGCCATCCAGGCGCTGGGCGCCGCGGGCGCGGAGATCCGTGGCGTATCGCTGCCCAGCACGCTGGACGCCATTCCCACCTATTACGTGATCGGGCCGGCCGAGGCGTCGAGCAATCTGGCGCGGTTCGACGGGATCCGGTACGGGCGCCGGGTCGATGCGCCGGAGACCGAAGCCATGATCCGCGCGACGCGTACGCGCGGGTTCGGTGCGGAGGTGAAGCGGCGGATCCTGCTGGGGACCCACGTGCTCTCGTCAGGCCGGTATGAGCGGTATTACGGCCGTGCGCAGCGGGTTCGCGCGCGCATCGCGGCCGAGCTCGCCGCGGTGTTCGACGACGGCGTGGACCTCCTTTTCACTCCCACGACACCCGCCCCGGCCTTCCCCTTCGGAGAGGGCGTCGACGACCCGTACCGGATGTACCTGGCGGACGTCTTCACCGTGCCCGCGAACCTGGCGGGGGTTCCCGCCATCAGCGTGCCCATCGGCACCAGCGGGGGCCTTCCCCTCGGCGGGCAGCTCCTGGCGCCCTGGTGGGGCGAGGGCGTGTTGGTCCGCGGCGCGGCGGCGCTCGAGCGCGCCCTCGGAGACCGGCGGTGACCCGCGGACCGGGGCTGGCGATCGGGCTGGAGATCCACGTCCAGCTCGCCACGCGAACGAAGCTGTTCTGTGGCGACCGGGTCGAGTTCGGGGCGGCGCCGAATACCCGGGTGTGTCCGGTCTGCCTCGGACTCCCGGGCGCTTTGCCCGTGCTCAACGAGGCGGCGGTTCGGCTGGCGGTCCGCGCGGCGCTGGGGCTCGGCTGCGTCGTTCACGAGACGAGCCAGTTCGCCCGGAAGAACTACTTCTATCCCGATCTGCCCAAGGGCTACCAGATCACCCAGCTCGACCGGCCCCTCGCGACGGCGGGATCGGTGGCGCTCGCGGCCGGGACGGAGGCGGGGGGCGGAAGGAGCGTACGGATCCGTCGCCTGCACCTGGAGGAGGACGCCGGGAAGTCTGTCCACGACCGGTTCCCCGGGCGGTCGGCCGTGGACCTGAACCGGGCGGGCGTCCCCCTCATCGAAATCGTCACCGAGCCGGACCTGACGAGTCCGTCCGATGCCCGGCTCTTCCTGATCGGACTGAAGCGCACGCTGGAGTACCTCGAGGTCAGCGATTGCGACATGGAGAAGGGGAGTCTCCGCGTCGACGCGAACCTCTCGGTGCGGTCCGCCGGCAACGCCTCACCCGGCGAGCCCACGGAGCTGAAGAACCTGAACTCGTTCGCGAACCTCGAGCGCGCGCTCCGGTTCGAGGCGGAGCGGCAGCAAAAGGTCGTGGAGGCGGGCGGGGCCGTCCGGCGGGAGACCCTGCTCTGGGATGTCGACGCGGACGCCGCCCGCCCGATCCGCTCGAAGACCGCGGCGCTGGACTACCGCTACTTCCCCGAGCCGGACCTGCCGCCGGTGCGGGTGGACCCGGCGCTCATCGAGGCCGCCCGGGCCGCACTGCCGGAGCCCCCGCACCTGCGCGCGCGCCGGTTCCGCCACGCGTACGGGCTGACCCCGGACCACGCGGAGGTGCTGACGGCGACCCGTCGGCTCGCGGACTACTTCGAGGCCGCCGCCGCCGCGGCAGCCGACCCGAGCGCGGCGGCCAACTGGGTGATGACCGAAGTCCTCGCCTGGCTGAACCGCAGCGCCGTCGAGCTGGCGGACTACCCCGTTCCGCCGGCACGGCTGGGAGAGCTGCTCCGCATGGTAGGGGACGGGACCATCTCCACCACCATGGGGCGGCACGTGCTGGCCCGGATGACGGAGACCGGCCAGCGGGCGGCACACATCGTCGAGGAGGAGGGTCTGACCCAGGTCTCCGACGACGACCGGATCGCGGCGTGGATCGCGGAGGCCCTCGCCGCACACCCGGAAGAGGCGGCCCGGCTGCGCGCGGGAGAGGCGAAGCTGCGCGGGTTCTTCGTGGGGCGCGTGATGAAGCGGTCCGACGGGACCGCGGACCCGCGCCGCACGGAGGAGATCCTGCGGCGGGGCATCGACTGAGCCTCAATCCCCGCCGACCACCCCCGCCTCGTCCTCCCGCCGGCCCCAGAAGTCGACGCCGTCGTCGGGAAGAGGGAAGAAGTCGTCGGCGAGCTCGCGCATGCGGGACTCCGCGCCGAGTGCGCCCTCCCGGACCGCCATCCTGCGCACCTTCTTGGCCAGCTGGAGGTTGAAGTCCCCGGTGGGATCCCGCGCGGCGGCCCCCGAGGCGCGGCGGCGGAGCAGGTAGTCCACCATGGAGTCGAACGAGCGCGACAGGTACCCCTGCACGTCGGCGCCCTGGAGGTCCCACCGGGAGCGCTCCAGCACCCGACCGAACACGTTCTGCCAGCGTTCGTTGTCCTGGAAGCGGACCATCCCCCGGAACAGCCGCCGGTTCGTCTCGAACGAGAAGATGGTCCCCGAGAGGATGGTGTCGAAGAGGTTGTCCGCCTCGCTGTGGTCGTAATCCACCACCACCTCCCGGGCCCGGGCCGTATAGCCTTCCCCGAGCTCGACATCCAGACGGTGCTCCCAGTACGAGTGCCCGAGCGCCTTCGTCGAGCTCGTGAGCATCAATTGCCGCGGGACGAAGTAGTTGTGGGCGATCGTGTCCGCCGCCAGGTGGCACAGATACCCGTATCCCGCCGCCTTCAGGCGGTCGTTCCGGGCGCCGGCGAGGATCTCCTCGCCGACGTGCCAGTAGTGGCAGTGTCGACCCGCGGGGACATACTTCTTCGCGAACGAGATGTCCGCGGCGACGGAGCCGTAAAGGAAGCTCAGCGGGTATGCCCGGAGCAGGTCTGCGACGGCCACCGGGAGGAGATGGAGCGAGCCCAGGAGCTGCTCCCCCAGGTAGATGTGAGTGGCAGGCCCGAACGCGAACAGCCGCTCCGGCGTCACCAGGAGGAGCCCCGCAGCCCCCAGCAGCACGATGATGACCTTCAAGGCCGCGTCTAGCGCCGGACCCGCTTGGCGCCCTTCTCCAGGGCGTGCTGCGCGGCGTCGAGCTGGCTCTCCACGGTCGCGGCGATCTCAGTCCGCGCGTCCGCGACCAGCTCCGCCACTTCCTCACGCAGGTCGCGCGCTACGGCGCGGCCCGCGGCCACCAGCTCCTCCCCCATGTCCGTGGCCGCGCTCACGCGCCTGCCCGCCATCTTCCGGGCGGAGGCGGTCTTCTTGCCGAGCTTCTTCCGGTACGGCTTCAGCTCCTTCATCAGCTTCTCCCGCCGGGTCGGCGGGTCCGGTGCCAGGAGCAGCGCGGCGCCCACGCCCAGCAGGGCGCCAACCGCGAAGGCCATGATGAACTCGCTCGAGCTGTCGTTTTTCATTTGCTTCCCCGTGCCGTCGGTATGGATCCGGCCGCGCCCGATCGGAAGGGCGCGCTCCCGCGGGGCTCCTCCCGCAACGCCCGGGCCGCGGGATGGACGCCGTGGGCGGTAGAGGCCGCGATCATGGTCGGTACCGGGGACCGCCGGTCAGTTCCCGGCTTCCGCGAGCGCGGTCTCGGTGCGCGTCGTGATCTCGCCCGCCCTGCGCAGCAGGTCCCGGGTCAGGAACGGCCCGATGAGCTCGCTGGCAGTCACGGCGATCACTATGGTCGTGAACGCGATGCGGATCGCCATCGCGCGGGGGCCCGCCGTCGCGCCATACGTTAACGTGGCGCTGAGCGCCATCGCCAGGCTGATTCCGCCCTGGGAAATCAGCCCGATCCCCATCTCGGGCGGCAGGGGGAAGGGGAGTCGGACGAGCTGGCGGGTGGCGGCGCCGGCGGCCACCTTGGCGCCGGCCCGCAGAACGAGGTATCCCGCGGCGAGAGGGAGGACGATCCAGGAGGAAATGGAGATCAGCGCGCCGGCGAGGATCAGCAGGATCACGTAGATCGGCTTTTCCCACGCCTGGAGGATCGAATACACGCGGCGTCTCGAGGGCGACAGGTTCCCCACGACGACCCCGGTGATGGCCGCGACGAAGAGGGGTGACACGCCGAGGTAGAGGGCAGTCCCCGCCTCGAACACGACGAGCCCGAGGAGGAAGAGCGTGAGCTCGTCGCGCTCCGGCTTCGGACGCGTCAGCCAGAGGAAGAACACGCCGAAGATGAACCCCGCCGCGGCGGCAATGCCCAGCCAGACGCCCCATCCGAAACCGGCCACCACCCTGGTGGAGGGGTGGTGGAGGGCGTATGTGAGCTGAAGCGCGGAGATCCCTACGATGGCGTCGATGCTGGCGACATAGAAGAGCAGCTGGACCAGCTTGCCCTGCGCCATGAACGTGCGGCTGACCAGCGCCACGCCCGCCGGAGTGGAGACCGCCGCGGTGGCCGCCGCGGCGAGGATCGCCGCGGTGAAGCCGGCCCCCGGCGGCCCGGCGAGGCGGAATCCCAGATAGCCGAGGCCAAAGAACAGGGCGAAGGTCAGGCCGGCCTGGAGGAGGGCGAAGAGCAGGTAGGAGGGCGGGAACTGCCGGAGCTGTCGGCGGTCGAGCTGGAGGCCGAACAGGAGCCCGATCCAGCCCAGCCCCAGGGCCATGAAGGGCTGGACCTGCTCGATGACGTCGAGGGTCAGGAGTCCGAGCAACGGACCCAGGACCAGGCCCAGGAGGAGGAAGTGGGACCCCGTCGCCAGGAAGAGGCGCGGCCCGAGGGGCGTGCGCGCCGGATCGAACGCGACGCGTGCCCCGAGCAGCCCGAGGAGCACCAGGATGAGGACCCCGATTAGCGGGCTCATCGGCGCGCCTCCCCGCTCAGAGGTCCCCGGACCCGAGCTCGGGTGCGAGGCCGGCGACCCGGTTCACGGGGATGGTGAAGGCGATCCCCGTCGCCGGATTGTTCAGGTCGCCGCAGATCTCCTGGAGGAGCGCGATCGCGCCATCGACCTTCTCGTCGGTGTCGATCACGCTGAAGATGGTCTGGTTCTGCGGGCGCGACCGCGAGATGAGGGTCTGGAGGCCGGCGAAGATCGGGATGTCGTGGGAAAGCACGTGGCCCATCCCCTCGCTGTCGATGATGGTGGCGCCGGTGATCCCCAGCTCCAGGAAGCCGGACAGGATGTCGTCGAGCTTCTGCTCCTGGTTGATGACGGCGATGAGCAATTGCATGGTCCGCCTCAGACGTGGAGCGCGTCCAGGCGCTCCACCGCGTTCACGAGGGCCTCGCCGCTGCCGGCCTCCAGCAGCGCCGCGACGAACCCCGGGCGACGGACCAGGCGGACGATGCGGGCAAGGAGCTTGATGTGGGTCCCCGCCTCGGTCAGCGGCGAAAGGAGGACGAAAAAGAGCCGGACCGGTTCCTCGGCGTCCCGGCCGAAGGGGACCCCCGCCGGCGCCACCGCGACCACGACGACGGGGCGGTCCATGCCGGAGACCGTGGCGTGGGGGAGCGCGACGCCGTTCCCGAGCGAAGTGCTGTGGCTGGATTCGCGCTCGGCGAGGGCGCGAACGACGGCCGCGGGGTCGACGACCGAGCCGGCCTGGCGGAGCCGCTCCACCACCGCCTCGAGGGTGTCCTCGACCCCCTCCGTGCGGAGGTCCAGCAGCACGAGATCCGGCTCCAGGTAATCGCTGAGTCGCATGGGCTCGGTCAGGGGTGAGGGGCGCGGCCAACGTAGACGGCGCGGCGCGCCGATGTCAAGCTGGCACAGGGGGTTCCGGCGGGTTTGACGGCCTGGCGATCGGCCCGGTATGCTTCTTCCGTCCCCCCGCCGGCGTCCACCGGCCGGAAGGATGCTCGAACCCCAAAGACGGAGTCGGATGCCGAAGTACGTGGTGGAAGGCGGAGCCCCGCTGAGCGGGACGATTCGCCCGGCCGGAAACAAGAACGCGGCGCTCCCCATCATCTGCGCGACGCTGCTCAGCGACGAGCCCGTGACGCTGGAGAACATCCCGGACATCCGGGACGTGCGCACGCTCCTCGAGCTCATGGGGCAGCTCGGCTGCTCCGTGGAATGGATCGGGGATGGCAAGGTCCGGATCCAGGCCGGCGACATCCGCCCGGCGGAGGTGGACCGGGGCATGGCCGCCCGCATCCGCGCGTCGATCCTGCTCGCCGGACCCATGCTGTCCCGGGCCGGGAGCATGATCCTGCCGCCGCCGGGCGGAGACGTGATCGGCCGCCGCCGCGTCGACACCCATTTCCTGGCCCTGCAGCGCCTGGGTGCGCGCGTGGAGAGCCGGGGTGGGTACCACCTCGAGGCGGACGGGCTCACCGGGGCGGACATCTTCCTGGATGAGCCGAGCGTGACCGCGACGGAGAACGCGGTGATGGCGGCCACGCTGGCGGACGGGACCACGGTCCTCCGCAACGCCGCGACGGAGCCCCACGTCCAGGACCTCTGCAACATGATCAACACCCTGGGCGGGAAGGTCAGCGGGATCGGCACGGGGATCCTGGAGATCGAGGGGGTCGACCGGCTGACGGGCGGCACGTTCCGCATCGGGAGCGACCACATCGAGGTGGGATCATTCATCGGACTGGCGGCGGTCACGCGCGGAGAGATCACGATCCAGGACGCCGCCATCGAGCACCTGAACTCGACGCTGCTGGCCTTCGAGCGGCTGGGGATCCACTGCGAGATCGACGGCGCGGACCTGCGCGTCCCGTCCGAACAGTCGCTCGAGATCAAGATGGACCTCGGGGGGCATATCCCGAAGATCGACGACGGTCCCTGGCCCGCGTTCCCGGCCGACCTCACGTCCATAGCCCTGGTGGTCGCGACCCAGTGCCGCGGCACGATCCTGGTCCACGAGAAGATGTTCGAGTCGCGCATGTTCTTCGCCGACAAGATGATCGGGATGGGTGCCCGCATCGTGCTCTGCGACCCGCACCGCGCCGTGGTCGTGGGGCCCTCACGCCTCTACGCCGGCGTGTTGGAGAGCCCGGACATCCGGGCGGGAATGGCGCTCCTGATCGCCGCGCTCGGGGCCGAGGGTGAGAGCCATATCTACAACATCCAGCAGATCGAGCGGGGTTACGAGCGGATCGACGAGCGGCTGCGCGCGCTCGGTGCCCGCATCGTGCGCGAGGACTCGCGAGGGGACTGAGGAGGAGCCATGACGGACGAGACGCGGCGTGGCCGGGGCAGTGTCGGCGACGAGGTGCGGGAAGGGATCCGGGCCGGGCTCGGCATCCTGAGCGCCCTGAAGGACGCGGTAGAGGAGACCGTCCAGGACATGATGGACCGGGGCGAGCTCTCGCCCGAGCGGGCCCGGGAGGCCGTGCGCACGACCATGGACCGGGCGCAGTCGGCATTCGATGAGGCGCGGACCCGCCTCGATTTCGTCCCGCGCCGGGAGTTCGAGGCGCTCCGGGCCGAGGTGGCCGAGCTCCGTCGGCGGGTCGAGCGGAGCGACGGCCAGGGCGGCAGTGGCGCCGCCGGCGAGATCCCGATCACCGAGTCTTGAGCGGCGAGGGAACCCGCCGCGCCGCGCCGGCGGGGCCGGCACTCCCCGCAGAGGTGCGCCAGGTCCGGGAGCCGGAAGGCGCGGGCCCGGTCCCGCTTCGCGTACACCCGGACTGGCAGGTCCGCTTCCCGTGGCTGATGCAGGCGACGACCGGTCGGGGCGATCCCGGAGATCCCTTCGATCTGGGCCTCTTCGGCGACGTACCCGTCGGACGGGCCATGGCCCGCTGGCGCCGCGTGCGCGAGGCCCTCGGCGCCCGTGGCGCCGTCCACGCCCGCCAGGTTCACGGCGTGGAGATCCGGCGTCACGATGACGCTGCCCCGGACGGACTGCTCGTGACCGAGGGCGTCGACGGCCACATCACCGGCCGGCCCGGACTCCTCCTCGCGGTCTCCGTCGCCGACTGCGTCCCCGTGTTCGTGGTCGACCCCGAGCGGCGCCGGGTCGCGCTGCTCCACGGGGGCTGGCGCGGCACCGCGGCCGGGATCGTTGGGCGGGGCCTCGAGCTCCTGGGGGAGGGCGCGCCCGACCGCCTGCATGTCCACCTCGGACCGGCCATCTGCGGCCTGTGCTACGAGGTGGGTCCGGAAGTTCACGAGGCGCTCGGGCTGCCGGTCCCGCACGCGAAGACCCCGGTGGACGTGCGGGCGGTCCAGGCCCGCCAGGCGGTGGACGCGGGCGTGCCCCCGGAGCACGTCACCGTATCCGACCACTGCACCCGGTGCGGGAGCGGGTTCTTCTCCCACCGCGGCGGGGACAGCGGTCGGCAGATGGGGGTGCTCGGGATACGGCCGTGATCCCGCCAGGGCTGTGCGGACGGTGCGTACACGCGCGGATCATCGACACCCGCCGCGGCTCGCGCTTCTATCACTGCGCCCTGTCGCGCCAGGACCCGGCGTTCCCTCGCTACCCGGCGCTCCCGGTGCTGCGCTGTAGCGGACACGCGGCCGGAACGCCGGCGAGAGCCGGAGCGGATGACACTCGATCGGAGGAAGAAGAATGACGGAACCGTTTTACACGGCCGAAGCGGAGATCCGCAGGGTGGCAGGCGTGCACCGGCGCGTCACGCTGTCCACCGGGGTCGCCTTCGACGTCGGCGTCCATGGGGCCATCAGGGAGCACTACGGGCTGCACGGGGAGCCGGACCGCCCGCTGCCCGTGGACTTCGTCGTGGGGGCGGCGGGCGCCTGACTGCTGGGGACCCTCACCGGCGCGCTGGAAGCGCGCGAGATCAGGCTGCATCCGGAGGCGATTCGCGGGCGGGCCTCCGGCACGAACGAGATCAGGGACCGCGTCCCGGTGCTCGTCCGCATTCACGTCAGCTATTCGCTCCGCACACCGGCCGGAAGCCGCGCGGAGGTGGAGCGTGCGCTCGCCCGCCACGCCGCCCGCTGCCCGACGGCGCTGAGCCTGAAGGGAGCCATCGAGGTGACCTGGCACGCGCAGGTGGACGAGGCGGGGGAGCGTTGGGAGATGAAGGGGAGCCGGGACGACTGAGCTCAGGCCCTGGAAACCGCCCGTCCCGAAGGGGTTCAGCCCCGCCCCGGGCGGTGGTTTACAGGGTTGCACGAGCCGGGTTTCCCGGTTATCATGCGAGGGTGCGCGGCCCCCGGCGGGAGCCGCTATGGAGTGGGGGGCACACCCCCACTTTTTTATTGACGCGGTCCATGGGCGAGCAGTCACTGGAAGAGGCGCTCGAAGAGCGCACGGCGGCGCTGGGGTTCGAGCTGGTGGAGCTCGAGCGGGCGGGCTCGAAGGCCCGCCCCGTGCTCCGGGTCCGGGTCGATCGCCCGGACGCGGAGCCCGGGAAGGGCGTGTCGGTGGCCGACTGTACCCGCGTGAGCCGGGCACTGGAGGAGTACCTCGACGCGCTGCCCGGCCTGGCGCCGAATTACGTGCTGGAGGTGTCGTCCCCGGGTGTGGAGCGTCCCCTGGTGCGGCGGCGCGACTACGAGCGATTCCGGGGGCACGAGGTGGCGCTGCGGGGGTATGCTCCCCTGGCCGGCCGGGGCAGGCGGCTGCAGGGGGAACTGCTCGGCGTCCAGGACGGCCCGCAGGGCGAGCAGGTCCGGCTGCGGCTGGAGGACGGTGAAGAGGTGGTGGTTCCGCGCGAAGGGATCGCACGGGCCCATCTCGTGTTCCGCTGGAAGGGTTGAGGGAGACTATGGCGAACGAAGGGATGCAGGTTCTGGCAGCGTTACGGGAGATGACGAACAACAAGAATCTCTCGGATCTGGAGCTCCACGACCTCATCCGTGACGGGATCATGGCGGCGCTGGCCAAGCGGTACGGGCCGAACGTCGAGGCCGAGATCGCGATCGACGAGCAGGGCGGCGGGATCCAGATCACCGTCCTGAAGCAGGTCGTAGCCGAGGTCGAGGACCCGTCCCGGGAGATCTCGCTGGAGGAAGCCCAGTGGGACGACGCCGATTTCGAGGTCGGCGACGTCCTGGAGATCCCCGTCTCGTTCGCGGAGTTCGGTCGGAACGCCGTCATGGCCGCGAAGCAGCGGATCATCCAGCGAGTGCGCGAGGGGGAGCGGCAGCGGATCCGGGACGAGTTCGAGGACCGTGTCGGCGAGCTGCTTTCCGGCGAGGTGCAGCAGGTGGAGCGGGGCAAGCTCGTCGTCATGATGAACGCCGCCCGGGACGCCGATGCCATCATCCCGTGGAAGGAACAGAATCCGCGCGAGCGCTTCCGGCAGGGCGAGCCGATCCGGGCCGTGCTGAAGAAGGTCGAGGAGACCTCGAAAGGCCCCCGGCTGATCCTCTCGCGGGCGGATCCGCTGTTCGTCGCGGCGCTGTTCAAGCTCGAGGTACCCGAGATCTATCAGGGGATCGTCGAGATCAAGGGGCTGGCCCGGGAGGTCGGCGGCCGGACCAAGGTGGCGGTCTCGTCCCGCGACGAATCCATCGACCCGGTCGGCGCGTGCGTGGGGCTGAAGGGCTCCCGCGTCCAGGCGGTCGTGGGCGAGCTCGGCGGCGAGCGCATCGACATCGTGCCCTGGCACCCGGATCCCGAGGTCTACGCCCGCCGGGCGCTGGCGCCGGCCCGCGTCGCCAAGGTGCTGAGCGACTCCGGCCGTGGCGTGATCACCGCCATCGTGGACGAGGACCAGCTCTCGCTGGCCATCGGCCGCAACGGCCAGAACGTCCGGCTCGCCAGCCAGCTGATCGGCTGGCAGATCGACCTCTACGGCAGCCGTGAGTGGCTGGAGAAGGGCGCCGACGCGGCGCTCTTCGGCACCCCGGAGGAGGATTACGAGGTCGCGGACTTCCCGCTGGGCGAGCTCGACCTCCAGCCGGAGACTCTGGCGGCTCTCCAGGCCGCCGGATATACTACCTTTTTCGATATTATCGACCTCGAGCGTGACGATTTCTCGGCCATCGAGGGCGTGAGCGACGAGCAGACGGAAACGCTCCTCAAGGTGATCGAGGAGCTGACCGTCGTCGATGACGCATCCGCCGAGGATGAGGGGCCGTCCGCCGAGGAAATGGAGGAGGTCCGCCAGGTCGCGGCCGAGATCCTCGGCGTCGATGTGGCCACCCTGAGCGGGTCCAAGGAACCGCCCGCGGAGGGGAAGGCGGAGGAGGCCGCGGCCGCAGGGGAAGAGGAGAAGGAAGACGTCGCCTGACGCGGCGCTCCGGCTCCTCGGGCTGGCGACGCGGGCCGGCGCGGCGGTCCCGGGGACGGCGCGGGTGCGGGAAGCCGTCCGTGCCGGTGAAGCGCGGCTGGTCCTCATCGCGGAGGACCTGACGGCGACGGGGTTTGACAAGGTGGTCCCGGTGGTGGAGAGCCGGGGTGTACCGCATGTGATCCGGTACACGAGAGCGGAGCTCGGCGGCGCGGTGGGGCGGAGCCCCCTGGCCGCGGTGGCGGTGACGGACCGCGGGTTCGCGGACCGGTTGAAGGCGCTGCTCGATGGTTCGGGTGGCGCCCATTGATGTCTCTGGAGGTTGTGGCACGACGATGCGCGTTTTCGAGGTAGCGAAGGAATTCAACGTACCGGCCGACAGCCTGATCCAGCTCCTGCGGGAGATGGGTCAGAACGTGCGCTCGGAAGCGTCCCGGGTGGACGACGCTGCGGTGGCGAAGCTCCGCGCGCGGTTCGAGCGGCAGCGCCGAACGGGCGCGGCGGAGACAGGGGAGGTCGTTGAGGCGGCTCTCGAGGACACGCAGCCGGCGAGTCGTCGTCGGCGCCGCCGGCGCAAGAGCGACGAAGCGGAGGTGCCGGAGGCGGCCGAAGCCGAGTCGGGGATCGAGGCCGGGGCGGAGGAGGTCGAGGTCGAGCCCGCGGCGGCCGAGGACGAGGAGGAGGAGGTCGTCGTAGCGGCCCGGCCGGGGCGCCGCGCCCGTCCGGCGGTGGAGGAGGAGGACGCGGAGGAGGAGGAGGAGGAGCCGGCGGAGATCGAGGCCGCCGTCGAGGCGCGGGCGGAGACGGAAGGGGAGGAAGAGGAGCTGGAGGAGGTCGAGGAGGCCGAGGAGGCCGAGGAGGAGCCCGAAGCGCCGGCCGTGGCGGCCGAAGCCGGTGAGGCGCCGGGCGAGCCGGAGGAGGAGGACCGGAAGGAAAAGCCGAAGCGGCGGCCGCGTCGGGTGAGCGAGTCGCTGCCGGGCCTTGCCCCGGCGGCGAGCGCGGGTCCGAGCGGAAAGGTGCGGATCCAGGCGGAAGGCTACACGCCGGACGGTCAGCGGAAGCGTGCGGACAAGAAGAAGAAGCGGCGGGCGCGGGTGGACCAGGGCGCGGTGCAGGAGAACGTGCAGCGCGTGATGGCGGAGCTGAAGGGCGGCACCGGGGGCCGGAAGCGCCGCCGTACGCGGCAGGACGCGGAGTCGCGTGCGCAGGAGGCTGAGGAGCGGGAGCGGCAGGCGGAGGAGGAAGCGAAGACGGTCCGGGTCAACGAGTTCCTGACGGTCGCGGAGCTGGCCGAGCTGATGGACGAGGAAGCGACGCAGCTGATCGCCGCGGCGTTCAAGAACCTCGGCATGATGGTGACGATGAACCAGCGGCTGGACTTCGACCAGATCGAGCTGCTGCTGGACGAGTTCGGCTTCAAGGCGGTCCGGGAGGAGGAGTACGCCGAGCTGTCGGAAGAGGAAGAGGTCCAGGACGCGCCGGAGGATCTCAAGCCGCGCCCGCCGGTGGTCACGGTCATGGGCCACGTGGACCACGGAAAGACGTCGCTGCTGGACTACATCCGCAAGACGAACGTGATCGCGGGGGAGTCCGGGGGGATCACGCAGCACATCGGCGCCTACCACGTCTCGCTGGAGGACGGGCGCTCGCTGAGCTTCCTGGATACGCCCGGCCACGCGGCCTTCACGGCCATGCGGGCCAGGGGCGCGGACGTGACGGACGTGGTGATCCTCGTGGTGGCGGCGGATGACGCGGTGATGCCGCAGACGGTGGAGGCCATCAGCCACGCCCGCAACGCCGGCGTGCCGATGATCGTGGCGATCAACAAGGTGGATCTGCCGGGGGCGAACGCGGAGAAGGTCAAGCAGGGGCTGCTCGAGCACAACGTGGTCGTGGAGGAGTATGGCGGCGAGGTGCTGGCGCAGGCGGTGAGCGCCAAGACGGGGGAGGGCATCGACGAGCTCCTGGAGAAGGTGCTGCTACAGGCCGAGCTGCTGGAGGTCAAGGCGAACCCCGACCGCGAGGCGCAGGGCATCGTGATCGAGGCCCAGATCGACGTGGGGAAGGGCCCGGTGGCCACGGTGCTGGTCACGAACGGGACGCTGCGCGTGGGCGACGACTTCGTCTGCGGCTCGCACGGCGGGCGCGTGCGGGCGCTGCTCGACGAGCGCGGCAACCCGGTGCATGATGCCGGCCCGGCGATCCCCGTGCAGGTGCTGGGGATCAACGGCGTGCCGCAGGCGGGAGACAAGCTGGTGGCCATGGAGGCGGAGCGGGCCACGGAGATCGTGCAGACGCGGCAGCGGCTGGATCGGGAGAAGAAGCTCCGCATCCAGAGCCGAGGCGTGAAGCTGACGGACATCAGCCGGCTCCTGGCCGAGGGCGAGACGGCCCAGCTGAACGTGGTGATCAAGGGTGACGTGGACGGGTCGGTCCAGGCGCTGGCGGACTCGCTGGAGCAGCTGTCCACCGACGAGGTTGCAGTGGAGGTGATCCACCGTGGCGTGGGCGCGATCAACCGGTCCGACGCGCTGCTGGCCGCGACGGCGGGTGCGATCATCATCGGCTTCCACGTCCGTCCGGACGCGGACGCCCGCAACATCGCGGAGCAGGAGGACGTGGACGTCCGGGTCTACGACGTGATCTACGAGGCCATCGAGGACGTGCGGGCCGCGCTCGAGGGGATGCTGACGCCGGACGAGAAGGAAGTCCTGCTGGGCGCTGCCGAGGTGCGGCAGCTGTTCAAGGTCCCGCGTGCCGGGACGGTGGCGGGGTGCTACGTGACCGAGGGCGTGATCCGGCGTGGCGAGAAGGTGCGGCTGGTCCGGGACGGCATCCAGGTCTACCAGGGGCAGCTGGGGAGCCTGAAGCGCTTCAAGGACGATGTGCGTGAGGTGCGGGAGGGCTTCGAGTGCGGCCTCAGCATCGAGGGGTTCAACGACGTCAAGGCGGGCGACGTGGTGGAGTGCTTCACCATCGAGGAGGTCGCCCGGACGTTGGCCGGGGCCGCCGGGGAGCAGGGCTGAGGCCCGACGGGGCCGCCCGGCCGTGGTCGTCGGCGTGATGGGGTGGGACATCCAGGTCTACGAGGCCCGGTCCCTGAAGGAAAAGCGGGCGGTGGTGAAGAGCCTGAAGGACCGGCTCCGGCGGCTCAACCTCTCGGTGGCGGAGACGGGCAGCCAGGACCTCTGGCAGCGCGCGGAGCTCACGGTGTGCGTCGTGGCCACGGACCGCCGGGGTGCGGAGGCCATGCTGGACGCGGCGGACCGCCTGGTGGAGGCGGAGGCGCTGGGCCGGATCATCGACAGTTACCGGACCTTCTACTAGGGCGGCGGGCGCGCGGAGCGGCCGCCGCCGTGTGCTATCGGCATGGCGGGTTTACGGATCAAGCGGGTCAACGAGCAGCTCAAGCGGGAGATCTCGGAGATCCTGCTGGGCGAGGTGAAGGACCCCCGGATCGGACCGGTGACGGTGACGGGCGTCTCGGCGGCGCCGGACCTGACGCTGGCCCGGATCTTCGTGCGGCCGCTGGGATCCGCCGAGGAGCGACGGGAGACGCTGGCGGGGCTGGACGCGGCGGGGAGCTTCATCCGGTCGGAGGTGGCCCGGCGCCTGCGGCTCCGGCGCGTACCGGAGCTGCGGTTCGAGGTCGACGAGTCGCTGGAGCACGCGATGCGCATCGAGCGCCTCCTGTCGGAGCTGAAGCCCGCGGAGCCGGCCGGCGAGGAGGCGACCCGGCCGCGCGATGCGGAGGAGACCGGTGATGGCGGCGGCGGATGAACGGCGTGGTGCCCGTGGACAAGCCCGCCGGACCCACCTCGCACGACGTGGTCGCGGCGGCCCGGCGGGCGCTCGGCCTGCGCCGGATCGGCCACACGGGGACGCTGGACCCCTTCGCCACGGGGCTGCTCCTCCTCTGCCTCGGCCCCGCGACCCGGCTGTCCGAGTACCTGACCGGGCTCCCGAAGCGCTACGAGGCCAACGCCCGCCTCGGCGTCCGTACCGACACCCTCGATTCGACGGGCGCGGTCCTCGCCCGCAATGACGCGTGGCGCGCCCTGGCACCGGAGTCGATCGGGGAGGCCTTCGAAGCGGAGCGCGGCACGCATCTCCAGCAGCCGCCCGCGTATTCGGCGAAGAAGGTGGGCGGCCGTCGGGCCCATGAGCTCGCTCGTGAGGGGGAGGCGGTGCACCCGGACCCCGTCGAGGTGACCGTCCACTCCCTCGAGGTCCTGGAGGTCGACGGGCCGCTCGTCCGGTTCACCCTGGAGTGCTCCAGCGGCACCTACGTCCGGGCGGTGGCCCGGGATGCGGGGGAGCGGCTCGGCGTGGGGGCGCACCTGACCCAGCTCCGGCGGACGGCGATCGGGACCTTCCGGGTCGAGGATGCGCTCCAGACGGACCGCCTGGACGATCGCGTCGCCGCGACGAGCGCCCTGATCAGCCCGCTGGAAGCGCTCCGCCACCTTCCGGCCGCCACGCTCGATGCGGACGCGGCCCGACGCGTCCGGACCGGCCAGGCGGTGCCATGGCCGGGGCGCGGGCCGGCGGGGCCCGGCGGCGGCCTGGTGGCCCTGGCGAGCGGAGGGGAGCTCGTGGCCGTGGCCGAGCGGGACGGCGACCTGCTCCGTCCCCGCAAGGTCTTCGCGTGACCGACGCGATCGACCAGCGGCTGCCGCCCGGGCTGCCGGCGCGGCCGGGGACGGTCGTGACGGTGGGGACGTTCGATGGCGTCCATCGGGGGCACTGGGAGGTGCTGGCGCGGCTCCGCGCCCGCGCCGACGAGGCGGGTCTGCCCGCGGTGCTGGCGACGTTCCACCCCCACCCCCTCCGGGTGGTGCGCCCCGCCCACGCCCCGCAGCTCCTGACCACCCCCCTCGAGAAGAAGGAGATCCTCGCCGAGTCCGGGCTGGACTACGTGGTGTTCATCCCCTTCACGGACGTGCTCCGCGGGTACCCGCCGGAGCGCTTCGTCGAGGAGATCCTGATCGGCAGGCTGCGGATGCGGCACCTGGTGATCGGGTACGACCACGGCTTCGGACGGGGCCGCTCGGGCGACGTGGATACCCTGCGCGGGATCGGCGGGCGCCGCGGCTTCACCGTCGAGGTGGTGGAGGCGCTTCAGACGGAGGGAGAGGCGATCTCCTCGTCGCGGATCCGTGCGGCGCTCCAGCAGGGCCGCGTCACCGACGCCGCCCGTGCCCTCGGGCGGCCGTACTCGCTACGGGGCCCGGTGGTGCGGGGCGACGGGCGCGGCCACGCGCTCGGGTTCCCCACGGCCAACATCCAGGTCCCGAACGCGGACAAGCTCCTCCCCCGCGAGGGCGTCTATGCCGTGACCGGGACGCTCCGCTCCGGTACGCACCGGGGCGTGCTCCACCTCGGGCCGCGACCGACCTTCCGCGGCTCGCCACCCTCCGTCGAGCTGCACCTCTTCGAGTTCGACCGCGACGTGTACGGGGAGGAGGTCCGCGTCGATTTCTGCGCCTGGCTGCGTGACATCCACCGCTTCGCCACCGTGGACGCGCTGACCGAGGCGATCCGCGACGACTGCGACCAGGCGGTCCAGCTGTTTCGGGAGGGATCCACCGCCTGTCGTCAGCCGCCCGAGCGCTGACAGGAACGCGGTGGGGGCGGAATAGCCCCGGTGGGGCGGAATAGCCCCGGTGGGGGCGGTTGTTCTACGGACGCGCCTGCCCTATACTTGACGACTGTTTCGTAAAACGCGACCCGCTTACCCGGCAGCGCAGACTCCGGGGGAGGCAATCCGAATGAGCATCGACAAGCACGCAGTCATCACGAAGTACCAGCTTCATCCCACGGACCGTGGGAGCGCGCCGGTCCAGATCGCGATCCTCACGGCGCGCATCAACGACCTCACCGAACATTTCCGGAAGCACATCAAGGACCATCACAGCCGCCAGGGGCTGCTGAAGATGGTGGGCCAGCGGCGTCGCCTGCTGGACTACCTGCGGCGGACGGACGTGGAGCGGTATCGGGAGCTGATCGAGGACCTCGGGCTGCGGCACTAGGCCGGCGGCGAGGAGAGGAGACCCGGGGCCCGCTGGGGCGCCGGGTGCGGATTGCGGCAAGAGAAAGGCAAGCACGCACGTGAAGAGAGTGGAGCGGGAGTTCGCCGGCCGAAAGCTGGTAGTGGAGACGGGGCGGATGGCGCGCCAGGCGCACGGTTCCTGTCTGGTGCAGTACGGGGAGACGACGATCATCTGCGCGGTCACCGTGCAGGACAATCCGACGCATCTTCCCTTCTTCCCCATGACGGTCGAGTACCGCGAGAAGATGTACGCGGCGGGGAAGTACCCGGGCGGGTTCATCAAGCGGGAGGGTCGGCCGAGCGAAACGGAGATCCTGACCTGCCGGATCCTGGACCGCCCGATCCGTCCGATGTTCCCCGACGGGTTCCAGCACGAAACGCAGATCGTGATCTACGTGGTCTCGGCGGACCAGCAGAACAACGGGGACATGCCGGCGATGTTCGGGGCCTCGCTGGCGCTGAACATGTCGAAGATCCCGTTCCGGACGCCGATCGCGGGGGTGCGGGTGGGCCGGTTGTCGGGCCAGTGGGTGCTGAACCCGACGTTCGAGCAGCTCGCGTACAGCGACGTGGACATGATCGTCGCGGGCACGGAGAACGCCATCCTGATGGTGGAGGGCGGCGCGCTGGAGGTGCCGGAGGCGGACATGGTGGAGGCGCTGGAGGCGGCGCACGGGGGGATCAAGGAGCTGATCGGGATCCAGAAGGAGATCCTGGCGGAGCTGGAGATCCCGGCGGAGATGCCGTGGGTGCCGACGGTGGACGTGACGGAGCCGCTGAAGGACCGGGTCGACGAGCTGGCGCTGGCGCGGGTCCAGGACGCGCTGGGCATCGGGGACAAGGCGGAGCGGGCGGAGGCGCTCCTGTCGGTCCGGGACGAGGTCCTGGCGGCGCTGGAGGAGGAGTTCCCCGAGGTCGACCAGACGACGGCGATCAAGGAGCACCTCCGGGCCACCGAGAAGAAGGTGATGCGACGACAGATCCTCGCGAGCGGGAAGCGGATCGACGGGCGGGGCGTGGACGACATCCGCGACATCAGCGCGGACGTCACGGTCCTGCCGCGGGTGCACGGGTCGGCGCTCTTCACGCGAGGGCAGACGCAGGCGCTGGCGGTGGTGACGCTGGGGACGGCCGCGGATGAGCAGCGGGTGGATACGGTGGACACGCCGGCGGAGATGTCGAAGTCGTTCATGCTGCACTACAACTTCCCCCCGTTCTCCACGGGCGAGGCGCGGCCGATCCGGGGGACGAGCCGGCGGGAGGTCGGTCACGGGAACCTGGCGGAGCGGGCCATCCAGCCACTGCTGCCGGCCTACGACGACTTCCCGTACACGCTCCGGGTGGTGTCGGAGATCCTGGAGTCGAACGGCTCGTCGTCGATGGCGAGCGTGTGCGCCGCGTCGCTCGCGCTGATGGACGCGGGCGTGCCGCTGAAGGCGTCGTGCGCGGGGATCGCCATGGGGCTGATCAAGGAGGGCGAGGACGTCGCCGTGCTGACGGACATCCTGGGGGTCGAGGACGCGCTGGGCGACATGGACTTCAAGGTGGCGGGAACGCGGGAGGGGGTGACCTCGATCCAGATGGACATCAAGATCGAGGGGCTGACCGTGGAGATCATGAACGAGGCGCTGTCGCGGGCGAACCGGGCGCGTCTGCACATCCTGGACGTGATGGAGGGCACGATCTCCGAGGGCCGTGCGGAGCTGAGCGAGTACGCGCCGCGGATCCTGACGATCCACATCAACCCCGAGAAGATCGGTGACGTGATCGGGCCGAAGGGGAAGACGATCCGCGGGATCCAGGAGGAGACCGGTGCCAAGATCGACATCGATGACGACGGCACGGTGCGGATCTCGAGCCCCGGGGGCGAGGGTGGTGAGCGGGCGCGGGAGATGATCGCGGCGATCACGGAGGAACCGGAGGTCGGCCGGGTCTACGAGGGCGTGGTGAAGGGCACGACGACCTTCGGCGCGTTCGTGGAGATCCTCCCGGGCACGGAGGGGCTGTGCCACATCTCGGAGCTGCAGGAGGCGCGGACGGAGAAGACCGAGGATGTCCTGAAGGTGGGGGATGTCACGAAGGTCAAGCTGCTCAGCATCGACGAGAAGGGCCGACTCCGGCTGTCGCGAAAGGCGGCGCTGGCCGAGACGGAGGCTTGAGCGAGGACGGCATTCGCCGCACGGAGCTCGACGGGGGCCTGAGCGTCCTGAGCCAGCCGGTTCAGGGGGTGCGCTCGGCCTCCGTCGGCATCTGGGTGCGCTACGGATCGGCCCACGAAGGCCCCGGCGAGCTGGGGGTGGCCCACCTGCTGGAGCACATGGTGTTCAAGGGCACCGGCGGCCGGTCGGCCCGGGACATCGCGGTGGTGCTGGAGCGGCTGGGCGGGTCGCTGGACGCGTACACGTCGCGGGAGCACACGTCGTACCAGGCGCGGGTGCTGGATGCAGACCTGGATACGGCGCTGGAGGTGGTGACGGACCTGGTCGCGGACCCGCTGCTCCGGGACGAGGACCTGGAGCTGGAGCGGGAAGTGGTCCTCGAGGAGATCTCCACGGTCGAGGACACGCCGGACGACATGGTCTTCGAGCTCCACACGGAGGCCCTCTGGCCGGACCATTGCTACGGCCACAGCATCCTGGGGACGCGGGCCACGGTCGGGTCGCTGGGATCGGAGGACCTGCGGCGGGCCCACCGGGCCGGGTACCGGCGGCCGGGCCTGGTGGTGGCGGCGACCGGGAACATCGATCACGACCGCATCGTCCAGTCGGTGGGCCGGCTGCTCGGGGGCGTGCCGAACGGGGGCGCGCCGCCGTCGGTGCCGGAGCCGCCGCCGGCGCCGATGGGAGAGCGGGTCGTGGAGCGCCCGGGCGCACAGACGCACATCGTGCTGGGGGGGAGGACCGTGCCCCACGCGGACCCGCGCCGGTTCCCCCTGGTCCTCCTGTCGAGCGCGCTGGGCGGCGGGATGAGCTCGCGGCTGTTCCAGCGGGTCCGGGAGGACCTGGGCCTTGCCTACGCGATCTATACCTTCCAGTCCTTCTATCGCACCGCGGGCTCGCTCGGGGTCTACGTGGGAACCCGGCCGGAGTGGGCGGACCGGGCGGTGGCGGTGATCCGTGAGGAGCTGGGCCGGGTAGCGGCGGAAGGGCTTCCAGCGGAGGAGCTGGAGGACGCCAAGGGCCAGGTGAAGGGCCAGATGGTGCTGGGGCTGGAGTCGCCCGGCGGCCGGCTGTATCGGCTGGCGCTCCAGGAGCTCTATGGCGAGCCGTACCGCGGCGTGGACGAGCTGACGGCGCGCATTGATGCGGTGACCATGGACGAGATCGGCGAGGTGGCGGGCGAGTTCCTGGATCCGGAGCGGTGGCTCACGGTCCGGCTCGGTCCGGCCCGCTGACGAGGAGCGAAGGCGATGATCATCGGGGTTCCGAGGGAGATCAAGACGAACGAGAACCGGATCGCGCTGGTGCCTGCCGGGTCGGAGGCGCTGGTGCACGCCGGTCACACCGTCCTGGTGGAGCGGGGAGCCGGGCTCGGGGCCGGGTTCACGGACGACGCGTACGAGGCGACCGGCGCCACGCTGGTGGACGGGGCCGAGGAGGTGTGGGACCGGGCGGAGATGATCCTGAAGGTGAAGGAGCCGATCGAGGAGGAGTGGCCGCGAATGCGCCGGGGCCAGGTGCTCTTCACCTACTTCCACTTCGCCGCATCGGAGCCGCTCACCAGCGCGGTGATGGAGTCCGGGGCCGTGGCGATCGCGTACGAGACGGTGCAGCTGCCCAACGGCGAGCTGCCGCTGCTCACGCCCATGAGCGAGGTAGCCGGGCGAATGGCGGTGCAGGAAGGCGCCAAGTACCTGGAGAAGTACTACGGCGGCCGGGGCGTGCTGCTGGGCGGGGTGCCCGGCGTCGAGTCCGGGACCGTGGTGATCCTCGGCGGCGGGATCGTCGGGACGAACGCGGCGAAGATGGCGGCCGGCCTGGGCGCGCAGGTCGTGCTGCTGGACATCTCGCTGAACCGGCTGCGCTACCTCTCGGACGTGATGCCGGCGAACGTGCTGCTGCTGTACTCGAACCGGCACAACATCCTGACCTGGGCGGAGCGGGCGGACCTCCTGATCGGCGCCGTGCTGCTTCCGGGCGCCCGGGCCCCGAAGCTGCTCCGGCGCGAGGACCTGCGCCGGATGAAGGACGGGTCGGTGATCGTGGATGTGGCGGTAGACCAGGGTGGCTGCGTGGAGACGATCAAGCCGACGACGCACGAGGATCCCATCTACACGATCGACGGCGTGATCCATTACGGCGTCGCGAACATGCCGGGCGGCGTGGCGCGTACGTCCACGCTGGCGCTCACCAACGCCACGTTCCCGTATGCCCTGACGCTGGCGAACAAGGGGTGGGAGCGGGCGTGCCGGGAGGACCGTGCGCTGGCGCTGGGGGTCAACGTCGCGGATGGCCGGGTGACCTACCCGGGCGTGGCCGAGGCCTTCGACCTGGAGTGTACGCCGGTCGAGTCGGTCTTCGAGGCCGGGGCGGCGTCCGGCGCCTAGCGGCCCGGTCGAGAAATGACCCGACGGCGACCATCGTGACGGCGGAGGCGCGGGTGCTCGTGCGCCGGCTGGAGAATTATCCGGCCGAGTGGGAACTCCCGACGTACGCGACGCCGGGCTCCGCGGCCCTGGACCTGCGCAACGCCGGCCCGGCGCTGACGCTGCCGCCCGGGGGGCGGGCGCTGGTGCCCACCGGTCTCGCCCTGGCGGTCCCTGAGGGGCTGGAGGCGCAGGTCCGGCCGCGCTCGGGGCTCGCCATCCGGCAGGGCATTGGCATGGTGAACGCCCCCGGGACGATCGACAGCGACTACCGGGGCGAGATCAGGGTTCCCCTGATCAACCACGACCCGGAGCCGCAGACGCTGGCGCACGGGGAGCGCGTGGCGCAGATGCTCCTGGCCCCCGTGGTTCGGATCCACTGGGAGCCGGTGGAGGCGCTGCCTGCAACGGAGCGGGGGAGCGGGGGGTTCGGGAGCACGGGGCGCTGACGGTGAAAACTCGCTTGCCCATGCACTTAGCGGCCCCTACTTTGCGCACGCCCGCCCCGGCTTTCTCCCGGGGCGCATTCATAGGAACTTTCAGGACCGGCCACGCGCCGGTGGGGAGACGATCCACTGCCTAGCTGGCTTCAGTCCGGGCTGCTCCCGGTGAACGACATCGCGGTCGATCTCGGCACGGCGAACACGCTGGTGTACGTGAAGGGCGAGGGGATCGTCCTCAACGAGCCGTCGGTGGTCGCGGTGGAGCGAGGCTCGCAGAGGATCAAGGGGATCGGCCTCGAAGCGAAGCGGATGCTCGGGCGCACGCCCGAGGGGATCGTGGCGGTGCGACCCCTGAAGGATGGCGTGATCGCGGACGTGGACATCACGGAGATCATGCTGCGGCATTTCCTGCGTCAGGTGACGTCGAAGCGGATCTTCCGCATCAAGCCTCGCGTGGTGGTCGGCGTCCCGTCCGGGATCACCGAGCTGGAGCGGCGAGCCGTGCGCTCGAGCGCCGCCGCGGCCGGTGCCAAGGAGGTCTACATGGTCGCCGAGCCCATGGCGGCGGCGATCGGCGTCGGCCTCCCGGTGGACACGCCGACCGGCAACATGGTGATCGACATCGGCGGCGGTACCACGGAAATTGCGGTGATCGCGTTGAACGGGATCGTGAGCGACACCTCGATCCGGGTGGGTGGGGACGAGATCGACAGCGCCATCGTGACGTTCCTGCGCAAGAACTACAACCTGCTGATCGGCGAGCCCACAGCGGAGGCGATCAAGATCCAGATCGGCTCGGCGTTCACGAGCGGCGAGGAACGGGAGATGGAAGTGAAGGGGCGCGATCTGGTGAGCGGGATCCCGAAGACGGTCCGGGTGCACTCGCAGGAGATCAGGGAGTGTATCCAGGAGCCGGTCCAGCAGATCGTGGACGCGGTGCGCCGGGCGCTGGAGATCACGCCACCGGAGCTGGCCTCGGACATCGTGGACCGGGGTATCGTGATGACGGGGGGTGGCTCGCTCATCCGGGGGCTGGACCAGCTGCTGGCCCACGAGACCAACCTGCCGATCCACGTGGACGAGGAGCCACTCACGTGCGTGGTGCGGGGCGCGGGACGGATCCTGGACGACCTGCCGCGCTACCGGAGCGTCCTGTCCACGTGACGCACGGCTGAGGCAGGGTGGTCGAATACTTCGAAGGTCCACGCCGGGGGCGCTGGCGCAAAGTGGGGGCGGCGATCGCGGTCCTCGTGGTCGCGCTCTTCCTGTTCTTCCTCCCGCCGGAGTACCAGACGCCGATCCGCTCGGCCGTGCGCGGGACCGTGCTGCGGCCGTTCCTGGTCGTCCAGTCCGAGCTGGTGACCCGGGGCGCGCAGGTGGATGTGACGTCCCTGCGCGCCGAGCGGGACTCGCTGGCCGCGGTGGTCGCGGCGCAGGCGAGCCTGGCGGAGGAGAACCGCCGGCTGCGCCAGCTGATGGGGCTGCGCAACCGCGCGCCCCGGAACTTCGTGCCGGCCGAGCTGGTGCGCATCGGGACCGCGGGGGGCGAGAGCACTTTTCTCCTGAACGTCGGGACCGAGGAGGGGGTGCGGGTGGGGAGCCCCGTGATCGCGTCGGGGGGGATGCTCGGCGTCGTGTGGGAGATCGGTCGCTCGTCCGCGCACGCCATCGACTGGACCCACGCCGACTTCCGCGCGAGCGCCATGACGGCGGACGGCACCGCGTACGGCATCGTGGAGTCCCGTCGGGGCCGGTATCGTGAGGAGGATCAGCTCGCGCTGGTGGGCGCGCCGTTCCACGTGGACGTGGCACCGGGCACGCGGGTGGTGACCTCCGGCCGGGGCGGGGTGCATCCGCGCGGGATCCTGCTGGGTACCGTCCTGGGAATCGAGGAAGCGGACACGGGGTGGCGGAAGAGCTACCTGCTCCGGCCGGCGGTGCGGCCGGAGTCCGTGACGCACGTGCTGGTGGGGGTTCCCAACGAGCGAGGGTACGAGGACCTCTCGCCGCTCTGGAGCGGCACCGCGCCCGTGGACACGGCGAGGGCGCCATGAGGACGGGGTGGTCGTTCTGGCTGCTCATGGCGGTCCTGGTGGTGCTGCATTTCGCGCTGCACCTCAGCTTCGGCCTGGGCGCGTCGGCGCCGGACCTGCTCACGGTGGCGGTGCTCCTCGCGGCGCGTCAGCTCCACGGCGGGCGTGCAGCGGCGTTCGGCTTCGCCCTCGGCCTGCTCGAGGACGCCGTGTCCCTCAGCGCGTTCGGCGCCGCCGCGGTGGTGCAGACCGTGATCGGATACCTGGGAGCGCGCAGCCGCGACTTCTTCGTGGGGGACAGCCTGCTGTTCCTGGCCGCCTACCTTTTCCTCGGTAAATGGGCCCGGGATGCGCTATACTACGGGGTGGCGGAGGTCGTACGGCGCGGAGACGCCGTCGGGGCGCTGCTGTTGCGCGCGCCGGTGGCGGGGCTCTACGCTGCGGCCGCCGGTGTCGTGGCGATCATCGCCTACCGCTCCCTGACCCGCTTGCGCTGAGACCGGGTCGCACTCCCTTCCAGGCACGGCATGGACATCTTCCACCTGCACGCAAGGCAGCGGCGGGCGCATGGCGCCCTGGGGGCCGTGTGGGTGCTCCTCGGCTGCCTGTCGCTCGCCTTCTTCCAGACGCAGGTCCTGCGCAATCCGGCATACGCGATGCAGTCGGACCGGAACCGGCTGCGTCCGCTGACCGTTCCCGCGCCGCGGGGAACCATCGTGGACCGGGCGGGGCGGATCGTGGCCGACAACGTCCCCGGCTACGCGCTCTCGCTGCTCCCCGCTCCGGGGGACTCGGTGCGGAGGACGCTGGTGCGGCTCGCGCCGTATCTGGGCCTGACGGAGGGAGGGATCGCGGCCCTGATGGCGCGGCGGCAGCGGCACCCCGAGCAGCCGCTGGTGGTGTCGACGGACCTCCCGTTCGACCAGATCGCGGCGATCGAGGAACGCCGGCCGCTGTTCACGCAGGTGCTCATCGAGATGCAGCCGAAGCGGAACTACCCGGCGGGCGTGGCCGCGGCCCATCTGGTCGGCTACGTCGGGGAGATCAGCGAAGAGGAGCTGGAGGCGGACGCCTTCGAGGGATACCGCGCGGGGACGCTGGTGGGGAAGGCGGGTGTGGAGCGGCAGTACGAGCGGGTGCTGGCGGGGCGCGCGGGCGTGCGCTACGTGGAG
Source organism: Longimicrobiales bacterium (assembly GCA_035513575.1). Classification (GTDB taxonomy): domain Bacteria; phylum Gemmatimonadota; class Gemmatimonadetes; order Longimicrobiales; family RSA9; genus JAHWKI01. The sequence goes on from DATKBW010000157.1 coordinate 102,729, forward strand.
GTGGACGCCCTGGGCCGGATCGTCGGTGTGCACCGGCAGGCGCGGCTACACCCGGCCACGCCGGGGGCTCCGATGCGCCTCAACATCGACGTGGAGCTGCAGGAATGGATCGCGCGGGTGGTTCCCGGGGAGCGGCGGGGCGCGGTGGTGGTGCTGCAACCGCAGACCGCGGCCGTGCTCGCGCTGTATTCTTCGCCACCGTTCGATCCGAACGAGTTCGTGGGGAACGTCTCCCACACGCGGTGGCGGGAGCTGCGTGAGGATAGCGCGCGGCGGCTGCTGAACCGGAGCATCGCGGGGATCTATCCGCCGGCGTCGACGTGGAAGCTGGCGACCGCGGCGATCGCGCTCGAGCTGGGCATCGTCGACCCGACGGCGACGCTGCCGATGGCATGCCGCGGAGGGATGCAGTACGGGAACCGCTACTTCCGGTGCTGGGAGTCGAAGGGTCACGGCTACCTGAAGCTCGCGGAAGCGGTCGCGCAGTCGTGCGATGTCTACTTCTATCAGGTCGGGCTGCAGATCGGCCTGGAGCGGCTCGCCGCGGAAGGGACCCGGCTGGGGTTCGGCCGTGCCACGGGCGTGGACCTTCCCGGCGAGCGAGCCGGCCATTTCCCGCCGGACCCGGCGTGGTTCCGGCGCCGCTTCGGCCGGGCGCCGACCGAAGCGGAAGTGCTGAGCCTCGCCATCGGGCAGGGGCCGAACGACCAGACGGCGCTGAAGATGGCGCAGTTCTACGCGGCGCTGGCGACGGACGGGCGGGCGCCGGCGCCCCGGGTCGCGGCGGAGGGGGCAACGGCGGGAGAGCCGCTGGACCTGCGGGTCTCGGCGGCGAGCCTCGAGTGGCTGCGGGAGGGGCTGCGGCAGGTGACCGCACCGGGGGGGACGGCGCACGGGTCGTCGCTGGAACACTGGAGCTGGATGGGGAAGACCGGAACGGCGGAGAACCCTCACGGTCCGGACCACGGCTGGTTCGTGGGCATAGCGGGTCCGCCGGATGGCGCGCCGGAGGTGGTGGTCTCGGCCATCATCGAGGCGGGCGAGCACGGCTCGGATGTGGCGCAGGTGGCTGCGAAAGTCGCGGACTACTACTTGCGAAGGGCGCACGGGATGCCGATCGACACGATACAGACGTTGCGGGAGCACTGGCTCGCGGGCCGTCCGGCGAGGTGGGCGCAATGGCGCTGACGGATCGGATCCGGGTGGTCTTCGGCGACCCGCTGCTCTTCCTCCTGGTGCTGGGCCTGTCCGCCTTCGGTGTGGCGATGGTCTACTCGGCCGGGCAGCTGGATGTCCCGGACCCGGTGGTCCTCGGCGCCTGGCGCCGGCAGCTCACGTGGCTCGGGATCTCCGTCGTCGCCCTCGCGCTGGTCATGCGGGTCGAGGTGAAGTGGTTCGAGTGGGCCGCGGCGCCGCTCTACTTCATCGCCCTCGCCACGCTGGTCCTGACGCTCTTCATCGGCACCGGCGCGGGGACGGCGCAGGGCGTGAAGAGCTGGCTCCGGTTCGGGGCGTTCAGCGTGCAGCCGTCGCAGTTCGCGAACCTGGCCACCATCCTCATGCTCGGCCGCCTCATGGGCGCGTGGCGGGAGACGCCGCAGTCGCTGTCGGCGCTCTGGAAGCCGATCGCCGTCGTCGTCGTTCCGCTGCTGCTCGTGCTCGCGCAGCCGGACCTCGGGACCGCGATGGTCTTCGGGGCCGTGCTCCTGGCTACGCTCTACTGGGCCGGCACCCCGGCGGGGGTCCTGTTCATGCTGCTGAGTCCGATCCTGGCGCTGTTCCTGGCCATCCAGTCGTGGATGTTCAGCGCCTACATGATCGGCCTGATCGTGTTCCTGTACTTCTACCGCGTGTACCTGTGGGAGGGCACGCTGGTGGTGGCGGCGAACCTGGCCGCGGGAACGATCGCCCTGCCGCTCTGGAACTCCCTCGAGCCCTACCAGAAGGCGCGGCTGCAGGTGTTCCTGGACCCGATGGTGGACCCGCGCGGAGCGGGGTGGAACGTGATCCAGTCCCGGGTGGCCATCGGCAGCGGCGGCCTGTTCGGGAAGGGCTATACGCAGGGGACGCAGAAGCGGCTCGCGTTCCTGCCGGAGCAGCACACGGACTTCATCTTCAGCGTGATCGGGGAGGAGTGGGGGTTCGTCGGGACCACGCTCGTCCTCGTGGCGTTCGGCCTGATCCTGTGGCGACTGGTGCGGATCGCGGAGCGGGTGGCCGATCCCTTTGCCGGTATCGTGGTGTTCGGTGTCTTCGGGGCCTGGTTCGCCCACATCGTCGTGAATATCGGGATGACCGTCGGCGTGATGCCCGTGACGGGGATCCCGCTGCCATTCCTGAGTTACGGCGGATCGTTCCTGCTGGCCAGCTTCCTGGCCCTTGGCATGGCGCAGCGGATCGCGGCCGAGCAGGCGAGGATGCTCTGATGGCCTGGTTCCGCAAGGAAAAGCAGAAGCTGACGGCGGCGGACAAGCGAGAGCTGCCGAGCGACGTCTTCGAGAAGTGTCCGGAGTGCGGCGAGATCCTCTACCGGAACCGGCTGGAGCAGAACCTGTGGGTCTGTCCGGCGTGCGGGCACCACCACCGGATCGAGGCGGAGGCGTACGTCAGCCTGCTGATGGACGCCGATGAATTCACGGAGACGGACGCGGAGATGCGGAGCGGTGACCCGCTGAAGTTCCGCGATCTGAAGCCGTACCCGGAGCGTCTGAAGGCGGCGGAGCGGAAGGCCGGTCGGGGCGACGCGGTGATCACCGGGTACGGCCCCCTGGACGGCCTCGCCGTGAACCTTGCGGTCATGGACTTTGCCTTCATCGGTGGGAGCATGGGGTCGGTGGTGGGCGAGAAGATCGCCCGCGCGGCCCGGCGGGCGCTGGTGGAGGAGGAGGCGCTGATCGTGGTGAGCGCGTCGGGCGGGGCCCGCATGATGGAGGGGATCCTGTCGCTCATGCAGATGGCGAAGACCTCGGTCGCGCTGGCGCAGCTCCATGAGGCGGCGCTGCCGTACATCTCGATCCTGACCAACCCGACGACCGGGGGCGTGACCGCCTCCTACGCGATGCTCGGGGACGTGAACCTGGCGGAGCCGGGCGCGCTGATCGGGTTCGCCGGTCCGCGGGTGATCGAGCAGACGATCAAGCAGGAGCTGCCCGACGGGTTCCAGCGCTCGGAGTTCCTCCTGGAGCACGGCATGGTGGACGCGATCGTCGACCGGCGTGCGATGAAGACCCGTGTGGCCGGATACATTCGGCACATGATGGGGCTCCCGCGCTCGGAGGCCGCGGACACGGCTTGACCGAGCTCTCCTACGACGCGCTGGTGGACCGGCTCTTCCCCCGGCTGACCGGCGGGATCCGCTGGGGGTTGGAGCGGACGCGTCGCCTTCTCGCCATTGCCGGCGACCCCCACCTGCAGTACCCCACGATCCACATCGGCGGCACCAACGGGAAGGGCTCGGTGGCGGCCATGACGGAGGCCGCCCTGCGGCGCGCCGGTGCGCGGACCGGGCTGTATACTTCGCCACACCTGGTGGATTTCCGCGAGCGGATCCAGATCGGCGGCCGTCCCATCGCGGAAGCGGCGCTGCTCGATGCCGCCCGCCTGCTCTGGCCGGCGATCGAGGAGGAGGCGCCATCGTTCTTCGAGGCCACCACCGTCATCGCGTTCCTGGCCCTCGCGCGGGCGGGGGCGGACATCGTGGTCACGGAAGTCGGGATGGGCGGCCGGCTGGACGCGACGAACGTCGTGGCGCCGGTGGTGACGGCGATCACGAACGTGGCATGGGACCACGCCCAGTACCTGGGCGGCGACCTGGCGACGATCGCCGGGGAGAAGGCGGGGATCGCGAAGCCGGGCGTGCCGCTGGTCACGGCGGAGACGGATCCCGGGGTGCTCGGGGTGTTGCGGGCGCGCTGCTCCGCCGCGGGCGCGCCCCTCCACGTGGTTGCCCCGCCGGCCGCGCGCGTGGACCGGCGCGGGACCGGGGTGGACCTGGACACCGCATGGGGCCCGCTGGCGCTGCGCGTGCCGCTGGCCGGCCGGCACCAGGCGGCCAACCTCGCGCTGGCCGTTCGGGTCCTGGAGCTGCTCCCGGCGGGGCTCCGGCCGGACAGGGCCAGCGTGGAGGAGGGGCTCGCAACGACGAGGTGGCCGGGTCGCCTGCAGGTGGCACGGGTCGGCGACGCGGACTGGGTGCTGGACGTGGCGCACAACGCGGCGGGTGTGGAATCGCTCGTGGCGGCGCTTCCGGACCTGCGCCTGGCCCGTCCCCTGGTCGCACTGGTGGGTGTGCTCGGCGACAAGGACTGGGGCCGGATGCTCCCTCCCCTGTTCGCGCTGGCCGACGAGGTCATTCTCGCGGAGCCGCCCTCGGCGCCGGCGGAGCGGCGGTGGAAGCCCGAGGCGGTGCTGGACGCCCTGGGCGCGGGGGAACGCGGGCGGGTGGTCCGGCCGTTCCCGGCCGCCGTGAGGGAAGCGGCGACCGCGGGCGCCAGGGGGACCGTCCTGTGCACGGGCTCCGTGCACACCGTGGGCGATGCGCTGCTGGAGCTGGGGATCGCGCCGTTCCCGGACGAACCGGGGTTGCAGCCCCAGGAAGGACCCCCGTAGAATCGGTCGATGAAGTTTCAGAGTCTGCCGGGCTTCCGCGATTTCTTCCCTGCCGACCACGCGGCGTGGCGGCACATCCAGCTGGCCTGGCGGCTCACCGCCCAGCGGTACGCGTTCGAGGAATACGACGGCCCGCCCCTGGAGTCCCTGGAGCTCTACGTCGAGAAGAGCGGGGACGAGATCGTCGAGCAGCTGTACGCGTTCGAGGACAAGGGCGGGAGACAGGTCGCGCTCCGGCCGGAAATGACCCCTACGCTGGCGCGCATGGTGGGCGAGCACGGCCGCTCCCTCCCGAAGCCCATCCGCTGGTTCAGCATGCCGCAGCTCTTCCGGTACGAGCGGACGCAGCGCGGGCGTCTCCGGGAACACTTCCAGTGGAACGTCGACATCATCGGCGAAGAGGACATCGCGGCGGACGCGGAGGTCCTGGCGGTCGCGCTGGATGGCCTCTCCGCGCTGGGACTCGGGACCGAGGACATCGTGGCGCGGGTGAACGACCGACGGCTGCTGGAGGCGCTGCTGCTGCGGGCGGGCGTGGCGCGGGAGTCGCTGGGCGGCGCGTACGCGGCCATCGACAAGATGAGCCGGGAGGGCGCGGACCGGACCCGCGACCGGCTGCGGCAGGACGCCGGGCTGGATGGGCCCGTGGTCGAGCGCGTGCTGGCGCTGTTCGAGCACGACCTCGCGGGGCTGAGGGCCGCGCACGCGGAGGACCCCGCCGTCGCGGCGGAGCTGGACCGGCTCGAGCGGTATTTCACCCTGCTCGACGAGATGGGCTGGAGCGCGCACGTCCAGTTCGATCCGCGGATCGTCCGCGGGCTCGCCTACTATACCGGAACGGTATTCGAGATCTTCGACCGCAGGGGTGAGCTGCGGGCGATCTGCGGGGGCGGCCGCTACGATGACCTGCTCTCGGCGGTGAGCGACCTGCGGCTGCCGGCGGTGGGGTTCGGGATGGGGGATGTCGTTCTGGGCGAGCTGCTGCGGGAGCGTCAGCTGCTGCCGACGGCGCCGCCGGGACCGGACTACTGCATCATCACCATCACCGAGGGCGAGCGGCCGCTGATGCGTCGGATCGCCGGGTCGCTCCGGCGGCGCGGGCACTCGGTCTCCTACACGCTCCGGCAGGTCGCCGTGGGGAAGCAGTTCAAGGACGGGAACGCCCGGGGCGCCCGCGAGGCCATCGTGCTGGGGCCTGACGAGGTGGCGGCCGGGGTCGCGGTGGTACGGGGGATGGACACGGGGGCGGAGCGGCGCATGGGGCTCGCCGAGCTGGCCCCTTGACCGATCACCGGGACTTCGATGCGGAGCGGCGCCGGATCATCCGGCGGATCAGCCTACTCACCTGGGGGCTCTGGGGCGCGGCGCTGCTGCTGGCGGTCGGCGGAGGCGCGCTCCTCGCATGGATCTTTCGCGGCCTCGGCGGGCTCTCGTTCGGCGCGCTCTGGCTGCTCGCCGCCGTGATCCTCATCGCGGCGCCGGCGCTGGTGCACGTCGGGATGCGGCTGACAGGGCGCCGGAACGGCCGGCGCGGGGATGCGGAACGTTGAGGGAGGGGCGGATCCGGAATGGCGGATGACAGGAAGCTGACGCCGCGGGCGGAAGATTTCTCCAACTGGTACAACGAGGTGGTGCTGCGGGCGGAGATGGCGGAGCACTCGCCCGTGCGGGGCAGCATGGTGATCCGACCGTGGGGGTACGCGGTCTGGGAGAACATGCAGCGCGCCCTGGATGACAAGTTCAAGGCGACGGGGCACCAGAACGCCTACTTCCCCCTCTTCATTCCGCTGAGCTTCATCGCGCGCGAGGCGAAGCACGTGGCGGGGTTCGCGAAGGAGATGGCGCTCGTGACGCACACGCGCCTGATCGCGGACCCGGACGGCGGGGGGCTCATCCCGGACCCCGCGTCCAGGCTGGAGGAGCCGCTGGTGGTCCGGCCGACGTCCGAGACGATCATCTACGACGCGTACTCCCGCTGGGTGCAGAGCTACCGGGACCTGCCGATCCTGCTCAACCAGTGGGCGAACGTGGTGCGGTGGGAGATGCGGACCAGGCTGTTCCTGCGGACCTCGGAGTTCCTGTGGCAGGAGGGGCACACCGCCCACGCCACGCGGGAGGAGGCGGAGCAGGAGGCGCTGACGATCCTTGGCGTGTACCGGTCCTTCATGGAGGACTGGATGGCGATGCCGGTGATCACGGGGGAGAAGAGCGAGAGCGAGCGGTTCCCCGGCGCGGACCGGACCTACGCGCTGGAAGCGCTGATGCAGGACAACCGGGCGCTCCAGGCGGGGACCAGCCACATGCTGGGGCAGAACTTCGCGAGGCAGTTCGACCTCAAGTTCCAGGCGGAGAGCGGGGATTGGGAGTACGCCTGGAACACGTCGTGGGGGGTCTCCACGCGCCTGGTGGGCGGTCTCATCATGACCCACGGCGACGACGCCGGCGTCGTCCTCCCGCCGAAGCTCGCCCCGTACCAGGTGGTGGTCACGCCGATCTGGAAGAACGACGACCAGAAGACGCTGGTGCTGGAGAAGGCCGAGTTCGTCTCCAACACGCTCCGGGGGCAGGGCGTGCGCGTGCACGTGGACACGCGCGACAACATGTCGCCCGGAGCGAAGTTCTGGGACTGGGAGCGGAAGGGCGTGCCGCTGCGGGTGGAGATCGGGCCGAAGGACGTGGAAAAGCAGCAGCTCGTGCTGGCCGGGCGGGTGACTCGGGAGGGATCGGACCGGAAGGAGTTCCTGAGCGAGACCGCGGCGCTGGTGGCGATTCCGGAGCGGCTGGCGGACCTGCAACGGACGCTGCTCGAGAACGCCCGCCGCCGGCAGGCGGAGAACACCCATCGCGTCTCGGACTACGGCGAGTTCGGCCGGATGCTCGACCAGGAGGGCGGCTTCTTCTTCGCCGGCTGGTGCGGCTCCGCCGCCTGCGAGCAGAAGGTGAAGGAGCAGACCAAGGCGACGATCCGGCTCCTGCCGGGGGAGGAGTTCCGGTCGGAGACGCCGCCGGAGCGGTGTCTCGTGTGCGAGGGCGAGGCGGTGCATGAGGCCGTCTGGGCCCGGGCGTACTGACGGGACGGTGCCGGGGAACTTCGGGTACCGGGACGGGCGGCTCCACTGCGAGGGGGTCGCGCTGGAGGCGCTGGCGGCGGAGCACGGGACGCCGCTGTACGCGTACAGCCGGCGCAGCATCGTCGAGCGGGTGCGGCGGCTGGATGCGGCGTTCGAGCCGCTGGACCGGCTGATCGCCTACAGCGTCAAGGCGAACGGCAACCTGTCGGTGCTGAGGCTCCTGGGGCGGGAGGGGTGCGGCGCCGACATCGTGAGCGGCGGCGAGCTGTACAGGGCGCTGAAAGCCGGGATCCCCGCGGACCGGATCGTCTTCAGCGGCGTGGGGAAGACGGCGGCCGAGCTGGACGCGGGCCTGGCGGCGGGGATCCTCTGCTTCAACGTCGAGAGCGAGGGGGAGCTCCGGCTGCTCGCGGAACGGGGGCGTGCGGCGGGCCAGGCCGCACCGGTGGCGCTGCGCATCAACCCCGACATCGAGTCGCCGACCCCGCACGCGTACACCCGGACCGGTCACCGGGCGACGAAGTTCGGGATCGCGACGGAAGAGGCGCCGGGGCTGTACCGGGTGGCCGCGGATCTCGATGGGGTCGAGCCGGTGGGGATCGACGCGCACATCGGGAGCCAGATCCTGGAGCCGGAGCCCTATCGGGAGTCGCTGCTCCACCTCCTGGAGGTGGTGGACGACCTGCGGGGAGAGGGCATCGCGCTCCGCATGCTGGACCTGGGCGGCGGCTTCGGCGTGGCGTACGACGCGGAATCGGACCCGGCGCCCGAGCTCTTCGCCGAGCGGATCGTGCCGTACCTGGCCGCGAGCGGGCTCCGGCTCATCCTGGAGCCGGGCCGGTACGTGATCGGCCACGCCGGCGTGCTGCTCACGCGGGTGCTGTACGTGAAGCGGACGGGGAGCAAGATCTTCGTCATCACGGACGCGGGAATGAACGACCTGCTGCGCCCCAGCCACTACTCGAGCTACCACCGCGTGGAGCCGGCGCGTCGCGTGGAAGGGCGGGAAACCCGGCGGCTGGACGTGGTCGGGCCCATCTGCGAGTCGGGCGATTTCCTGGCGCTCGACCGCGACATGCCGCTGCCCGAGCCGGGCGAGCTCCTGGCGATCCACACCACGGGGGCGTACGGGTTTTCCATGGCCTCCACGTACAACGCCCGGCCACGCCCGGCGGAGGTGCTGGTGGAGGGGGACGGGGCCCGTCTGATCCGGCGCCGCGAAAACCATGACGACCTCGTGCGAGGGGAAGAGGACCTGCTGATCGAATGAGCGCGACCGAGAACCGCATCCTGATCCTGGACTACGGCTCGCAGTTCACGCAGCTCATAGCGCGGCGCATCCGCGAGGAGCGAGTGTACTGCGAGATCCACCCGCCCACCACGACCACGGAAGAGATCCGGGCGTGGCAGCCCCGGGGGATCATCCTCTCCGGCGGCCCCGCGTCCGTCTACGATGAAGACGTCCCCGACGCGGATCCCGCCCTCCTGGAGCTTGGCGCTCCCGTCTTCGGGATCTGCTACGGGATGCAGCTCCTGGCCAGGCTGGATGGCGCCGAGGTCACGGGCGGCAAGCGGGAATACGGCCGCGCCGAGATGAACATCGTCGAGGCCGATGAGCTGTTCGACGGCTTCGAGCCCGGCGAGCGGATGACCGTCTGGATGAGCCATGGCGATCACGTGACGACGCCGCCCCCGGGCTACGAGGTCCTGGCCACCACACCGGCGCTGCCAGTGGCCGCGTTCCGGAATGCGGCGCGCCGCGTCTATGGCGTGCAGTTCCACCCCGAGGTGGCGCACACCCCCCGG
>DATKBW010000158.1:0-20756 GCA_035513575.1 Longimicrobiales bacterium
CCCATGTCCTCGGTGCGGTCCATGGCCTCGTTGACGACGTCGTCCATGTCCACCATCCGGTCCAGCTCGTCCTGCAGGAGGATGCGTCGCGCTTCGGCCACGCTGACCGTCCGCCGCTTCTTCTTCTTCGGCAGCAGGTCCTGGAGCATCTCGGTGAAATTGAAGTCCATGCCGTCGAACCCGGCGCCCATGGGCAGCATCATCCCCTCCACGGAGGGGGTCTGGGAGATCTCGACGTCGACGGTGCGCTCCTCCAGCTTCTCGTCCTTGAGGAGGCCCCGGAGCTTCTCACGGGTCCGCTGCCGTCGCTCCTCCCGCCGCTGCTCCTCGTCCTGGGTGTGCTCGGATGCGGGGCCCGCCGGCCCCGCGACGAACGCGCGGCCGGTGGCCCCCTCCCCCGCCCGCCGGGGCGGCTCGGGCGCGGGGAGCAGCAGGTCCAGGAGCCGCTCCTCGACGTTCGCGTGCGCCTGCTCCTCGACGTCCGCCTCCCGTTCCTCCCGGACCATGTTCACGGCGACATCCACCAGGTCACGGACGATGGATTCCACGTCGCGGCCGACGTAGCCGACCTCCGTGAACTTCGACGCCTCCACCTTGACGAACGGGGCACCGGCAAGGCGGGCGAGGCGGCGGGCGATCTCGGTCTTCCCGACACCCGTCGGGCCGATCATGATGATGTTGTTCGGCATGATCTCCTCGCGGAGATCCTCCGGCGCCTGCTGGCGCCGCCACCGATTGCGGAGGGCGATGGCCACCGCGCGCTTGGCGGCATCCTGGCCCACGATGTAGTGGTCGAGCTCGGCCACGATCTGCCGTGGCGTGAGCTCATCCAGCCACAGGGGCGGCGGCGTCTCGGGTGCCCCGCCATCCGTGGGCGGGGCCTGCTCCGTCACTGCGACCTCTTCGTCCATTATGCCTCTGCGCCGTCGTCCAGCTCGAGGACGGTGATGTTCCGGTTCGTATAGATGCAGATGTCGCCGGCGATCTCGAGGGCGCGGCGCACGATGTCCACCGCGGGGAGGTCGGCGTGCTCCTTGAGGGCGCGCGCCGCCGCGAGGGCGTAGGCGCCGCCGCTGCCGATGGCGACGATCTCGTCATCGGGCTCGATGACGTTGCCATCCCCGCTGAGGAGGAACAGGTGTTCCTGATCGGCGACGGCGAGGAGGGCCTCGAGGCGGCGCAGATAGCGGTCCGTGCGCCAGTCCTTGGCCAGCTCGACGGCGGCCCGGGGGAGGTTCCCGGGGTAGCGCTCGAGCTTCTCCTCGAACTTCTCGAACAGCGTGAACGCGTCGGCGACGGAGCCGGCGAAGCCGGCCAGGATCTTCCCGTCGCGGAGTTTGCGCACCTTGCGGGCGCTCCCCTTCATGATGGTGTCGCCGAGCGTGACCTGCCCGTCGCCCCCCAAAGCGACGCGCCCCCCGTGGCGGACCGCGACGATGGTGGTGGCGTGGAACTGCATGGGCGTGGCGTTCATGTCGTGTGTCGTACCCCGCGAGGGCTCCGGGTTCCGCGGCTCAGGCTCGCGGGTGCGCGTCCCGGTAGACCTTCCGGAGCCGCTCCCTGGAAGTATGTGTGTAGATCCGGGTGGTCGAAAGCGAGGCGTGGCCGAGGAGCTCCTTGACCGCCATGAGGTCCGCGCCGGCATCCAGGAGGTGCGTCGCGAAGGAGTGGCGGAGGGAGTGCGTCGAGAGCTCGCCCCGGTCCGCCACCGCGTCCAGGAAGGCGCCCACGATGTGCTGGATGCGTCGGGTCGAGAGGCGGGCGCCGCGGTCCGAGACGAACAGGGCCTCCTTCTCGCCGCTGTCGGTCCGCGCCAGCACCTCGCGGCGCCGGGGCTCGTACCGGCGGAGCGCCCGGGCGGCGGCGCTGCCCAGGGGCACGATGCGCTCCTTCCTGCCCTTCCCGCGGACCTTGACCTGGTCGCCCACGAGGTCGACATCACGGATCGAGAGGCCCTGGAGCTCGGCGAGCCGCATGCCCGTGGCGTAGAAGGTCTCGAGCATGGCCAGATCGCGGAGCCCCGCGAAGGTCCCCTCCGCCGCCCCGTTCTCGGCGATGACGAACAGCCGGTCCACGTCGCCGCGAGTGAGCCAGGCGGGGAGCCGGCGCTCGAGCCTGGGCGAGCGCACCGCCCGCGAGGGGTTCGCGTCCACGACGCCTTCGCGGTGGAGGTGGCGGAAGAAGGTGCGAATGGCGGAGAGCTTGCGCGCGATGCTGCGCCGGGCGAGCCCGCGCCGGCCCATGTGTCCGAGGTAGGCCCGGAGATCGAGGCGCCCCACGTCGTGCCACTCCCAGCCGGGGCGGTGGGTGTCCATCCAGTCGCGGAACTGCTGGAGGTCGCGCCGGTAGGCGGCCACCGTATGGGGGGAGAGCTGACGGCCCTCCTCGATATGGCGGAGGTAGTCGCGAAGCGGGTGGCGCTCCGTCACACGGCCGCTTCCGCCGGCGCGGCCACGGCGGCCGTGCGGGTATCCGCGACCCACGCCCGCAGGTCGGCCAGCGCCCGCGCCGCGAGGCGCTCCCGCTTCTGCACCTTGTTGCGCACGCGCTCCTGGAGCGGGTCGACGAGCCCGAAGTTGGAGTTCATCGGCTGGAACTTCCCCGGATCGGCCTCGCGCAGATAGCGGTACAGGGCCCCGATCATGGTGGTCGGAGGGGGCAGCGCGGGCTCCTCTCCGCGCACCACCCGGTCCAGGTTGATGCCGGCCACGATGCCGGACGCAGCCGATTCGGTGTAACCTTCCACCCCCGTGAGCTGACCGGCGAAGACCAGGTCGGGGCGGCCCGCGGGGGCGCCGTGAGGGCTCAGCCGCTCGGGGAAGTTCAGGTACGTATTCCGGTGGATCGAGCCGGTGCGGAAGAACTCGGCGTCCTGGAGCCCCGGAATCATCCGGAAGACCCGTCGCTGCTCTCCCGTCCGCAGCCGCGTCTGGAACCCGACCATGTTCCACATCTGTCCCGAGCGGTCCTCGCGGCGCAGCTGTACGACCGCGAACGGCTCGCGGCCGGTGCGGGGGTCCGGGAGCCCGACCGGCTTCATGGGCCCGAACCGGAGGGTATCATCGCCGCGCTCCGCCATCACCTCGATGGGCAGGCAGCCCTCGAAATAGGGGATACCCTCCCAGTCGTGGCCCGGGTAGACGTCCGCCGCCCGCAGCGCCGCCAGGAACGCGTGGTATTGCTCGCCCGTGAGCGGGCAGTTCAGGTAGTCGTCCCCCTCGCCCTTGCCGTACCGCGAGGCGAACCATGCGGTTTCCATGTCCACCGACTCGAACGAGAGGATGGGGGCGATGGAGTCGTAGAAGGCGAGCCCCTGATCCCCGAGCAGGGCCCGGATCTCGGCGGTCAGGGCGTCGGAGGTGAGAGGCCCCGTCGCGACGACGGCGGGCCCTTCCGGGAGCGTGGTGATCTCGCGTCGCTGGAGGGTGATCCGCGGATGGGCCTCCATCGTCTCCGTCATGCGACGGGAGAAGACGTCCCGGTCCACGGCCAGCGCGGCTCCCGCGGGCACCCTGGCCGCGTCCGCCGCCGCGAGCAGGACCGAGCCCAGGGTCCGCATCTCGGCCTTGAGCAGACCGTGGGCGTTGGAGGTGTCCTCGGTCTTGAAGGAGTTGGTGCAGACCAGCTCGGCGAGCCGATCGGTCTGGTGCGCGGGCGTGGTCCGAACCGGGCGCATCTCGACGAGCGTGACGCCGTGGTCCCGCTCCGCGAGCTGCCACGCGGCCTCGCACCCCGCGAGCCCGCCCCCGACGACGGTCACCTCCGCCACGTCAGTCCTCCACCGCGGCCTCGGCCTGGACGGTCTCCGGAGCCAGCTCCGATTTGCATTCCAGGCATTTGTAGAACTCCCCGCGACTCTTCGTGCTCTTCTGGATGAGGAACGGCGCCTGGCAGGTCGGGCAGGGGATGGGAACCGGCCGGTCCCAGACGGACCAGTCGCAGTCGGGGTAGCGGGTGCAGCCCCAGAACGGTTTGCCGCGGCGCGTTCGCTTCTCGCCGATCTCACCTTCGCCGCACGTGGGGCACCGGAGGCCGGGGATCGTCACGGGCTGCGTGTGCTTGCACTCCGGATAGTTGCTGCACGCGATGAAGGGACCGAAGCGTCCGGTGCGCTGCACCAGGTCGGCCCCGCACTCCGGGCACGGCCGCCCGGTCGGCTCCGGCTCCGGCCGCTCCTCCCGGTCCAGCGGGCTCGTGTGCCGGCACTCGGGATAGCCCGTGCAGCCGATGAAGCGGCCATAGCGGTTCCAGCGGACCGCGAGCGGCCTGCCGCACTCGGGGCAGGCCTCGTCGGCCAGCTCCACCAGCGAGCGGAAGATCTCCTCGCTGTTCTTCTCCCCGGCCTCGAGCTGCCGCTGGAACGGCCCGTAGAACTCGCCCAGCACGGCCCGCCAGTTCAGCTCCCCCTCCTCGATCCGGTCCAGCTCCTCTTCCATCTCGCTCGTGAAGCCGATGTCGAAGAGGTCCGGGAAGATACGGACGAGCACCTTCGCAACCGTCTCGCCCAGGGGCGTGGGGACGAACCGCTTCTGGTCCATGTCCACGTAGTCGCGGTCCCGGATCGTCGAGATGATCTGGGCGTACGTCGACGGGCGGCCGATCCCCCGCTTCTCCAGCTCCTTCACCAGGCTCGCTTCCGTGTAGCGCGGCGGAGGCTGCGTGAAGTGTTGCGCCGGATCGATCCCCAGCAGGTCGACCCGCTGCTTCTCCTCCAGGACCGGGAGCGGCGCCAGGTCGTCCAGGGTCCGGTGATCGCCCTCCTCCCGCGCCTCCTGATACAGCCGCGTGAAGCCGTCGAACTTCAGCACGGAGCCCGTCGCCCGGAACAGATAGGTGCAGGAGCCGCCGCGGAGCGGGAAGTCCACCGTCGTGGTGTCGTAGAGGGCGGGCTCCATCTGGCCGGCCATGAAGCGAAGCCAGATCAGCTCGTAGAGCCGGAACTGATCCTTGTCCAGGTACCGCTTCACGTCGTCGGGGGCGTGGCCGGGCTCCGTGGGGCGGACCGCCTCGTGGGCTTCCTGGGCGCCCTTCTGCTGCTTCCCGCCCCAGAGCCGGGGCGATCCCGGCAGGTAGTCGGACCCGAACCTGGACTCGAGCCAGGCGCGGGCCTGGGCGGCCGCGGAGCCGGCGATCTTGGTGGAGTCGGTCCGCATGTACGTGATCAGACCGGTGGCGCCCTCACCGAGCTCGACGCCCTCGTAGAGCTGCTGCGCCACGCGCATGGTCTTGCGGGCCGGGAAGCCCAGCCGCTTCGCCGCCTCCTGCTGCAGCGTGGAGGTGGTGAACGGGGGCGGCGGGTTCTTCGCCCGCTCCCGCCGCTTGACCTCGTCGACGACGAACGGCACCCCCTCGATGTCGGTCAGCACGCCGGCGGCCGCGCCCTCGTCCCCGAGATGGAACTTGCGGCCGTCGATCTGGTGGAGCCGGGCCTCGAAGGGCTGGTGGTCGGCCTGGAGTCGGGCCGTGATCGACCAGTACTCCTGCGGCGTGAACGCGCGGATCGCGTCCTCGCGCTCGGTGATGAGCCGGAGCGCCACGGTCTGGACGCGTCCTGCGCTGAGGCCGGGGCGGATCGGTTTCCACAGCAAGGGGCTGACCTGATAGCCGACCAGGCGGTCCAGGATCCGGCGCGCCTGCTGCGCTTCGACCTTCCGCATGTCGAGCGACTCCGGATGCTCCAGCGCGCGGCGCACGGCGTCCCTGGTGATCTCGTGGAAGCGGACGCGGCGGAAGCGGCCAGCGCCGTCCTCGGCACCGCCGTAGCCGAGCTGCTCGGCGACGTGGAACGCGATGGCCTCGCCTTCGCGGTCCGGGTCGGTGGCGAGGACCACCTCATGGGCACCCTTGGCCTCCCGCTGCAGGTCCCGCAGGACCTTGCCCTTGCCGCGAATCGTGACATAACGGGGCTCGAAGCCGGCCTCCACGTCCACCCCGAGCTCGCGCTCGGGCAGGTCCCGGACGTGGCCGACCGACGCCATTACGCGGTACCCCTTGCCGAGGTATTTCCCGATGGTACGGGCCTTGGCAGGGGACTCCACGATCACCAGGCTCTTCTTCTCGCTCATCGTCCTCCCGAATGCGCCTCGAGACGACGGACGATCTCGTCCGCCACCCGTTCCGGCTCTCTTCCCTGCACGTCCACCACCATGTCGGCCCTCCCGTATCGGTCCTCCCGCTCACGCAGCAGCGCCGCGGCCCGTTCCAACCGCCCCGGCCCGGCTCCCAGCAGCGGCCGGTCGGTCGCATCGCGGTCCGCCCTGCGGACGGCCTCCTCCGGCGAGATCCTCAGCCAGACCCGGACCGTTCCCTCTCCCAGGGAGGCCACCACCGCGGGATCGCCCCCCCATCCGCCTCCCGGTGCCAGCACCACCCCGCCCCGCCCCGCCAGCTCGGCCGTCAGCGCCGCCTCCACCGCCCGGAACGCCGACTCGCCATCCTGGCGGATGATCTCGCCGGGGGTGCGACCGGCCCGCTCGACGATGGCCTCGTCGAAGTCCAGGAACTCCCAGCGGAGACGCGCGGCGAGGATCCGGCCGACCGTGGTCTTTCCGGCGGCCATGAATCCCACGAGAACGATCCGCCGGATGCCGGGACGTGTCCATGGCTCAGAGGGCACCTGACTCGTACGGGGCCTCCTCCCCCCGGTCCCGGACCTCGCGGCCACGTCGCTCCAGGTCGTCCATGTACCCGTCGAGGTTCCGCCGGGTCTCGGCGAGGGAGTCCCCGCCGAACTTCTCCAGCATGGCGTCGGCGATCACCATGGCCACCATCGCCTCGCCCACCACTCCCGCCGCCGCGAGGGCGGCGACGTCGCTCCGCTCCCGGATGGCATCGGCCCTCTCCTTGGTCCGCAGGTCCACGCTCCGGAGGGGGCGCATGAGGGTGGACAGGGGCTTCATGGCGACCCGGGCCACCAGGGGCGCCCCCGTGGTGATGCCCCCCTCCAGGCCGCCGGCGTTGTTGGACAGGCGCTTGTACCCACCCGTCCGGCGGATGCTCCGGTCCGGGTCGAAGGCGATCTCGTCGTGGACGGCCGACCCTCTCCTGCGGGCGGCCTCGAAGCCAAGGCCGATCTCGACGCCCTTCATCGCCTGGATGGACATGAGGGCGCCGGCGAGGCGGCCGTCCAGGCGGCGATCCCAGGCGACGTAGCTCCCGAGCCCGGCGGGCACGCCGGTCGCGACGACCTCGAACACGCCGCCGAGGGTGTCGCCCTGCTCGCGGGCGGCGTCCACGGCATCGATCATCCGGGCCTCGGCCTCGGGGTCGAGCGTCCGTAGCGGCGAGTCGTCGACGGCCGCGTTCAGGTCCGGGGGCCACTCGGCGGGTGGCCGCGCCTCGACATCGCCGAGCCGGACGATATGGCTGCCGATGGCGACCCCGAGCTGGCGGAGGAGCGCCTTGGCGACCGCCCCCGCGGCCACGCGGGCGGTGGTCTCGCGGGCCGAGGCGCGCTCCAGGATGTCGCGGGCGTCGTCCCGGCCGTACTTCAGGACCCCCACCAGGTCGGCATGGCCGGGTCGCGGGAGATGTACACGGCGGAGGTCGGCCGCGGGGACGTCCGGAGCGGGGGAGTCGGGGCTCATGGCGGTCTGCCAGTTCTCCCAGTCCCGGTTCCAGACGAGCAGCGCCAGCGGCGCGCCGATGGTCTCCCCGAGGCGGACGCCGGCGAGCAGCTCGGCGCGGTCCTCCTCGATCTTCATGCGGCCGCCCCGGCCGTACCCCCCCTGGCGGCGCCGCAGCTCGGGGTCGATATCGGCCTCCGCGGAGATGGGCACACCCGCCGGCACACCCTCCACCAGGGCGACCAGGCCGCGACCGTGAGATTCCCCCGCCGTTCTGAACGTGAAATGCATGCTCCCCCGGGTTCCGCTTCCGCGTATCCTTACCACCCGCGATGCGACGCTGGCAAGCGAGCCGGGCGACCGAAACGACGAAGCCCCCGCATGCGGGGGCTGCACCGGCCAGCCTGCCCATCCCGCCGGCTCAGCTGCGCCGCAGGATCGCCTCGATCCCGAAGTTCTCGTCCAGCACGGCCGTGCGGAGATCGTTCCGGCCGCCGCGCTTCACCTCGTACATCAGCGCGTCCGCCCGGTGGATCAGCTGATCGACGGAGTCCGGCGGACCCACGCAGATCACGGCTCCCACGCTGAAGGTCAGGTCGAGCCCCGCGGCCGCCGTGGCCTCCGCCAGACGCGCCTGGATCTTCCGGATCGCTGTCTCGGCGGCGCCCGTCCCCGTCTCGGGGAAGAGGAGGCCGAACTCGTCACCCCCGAGCCGCGCCACCGCGTCCATGCTCCGGATGTTCTCCCGGATGGTGGTGGCGATCAGCTGCAGGGCGTCATCCCCCGCGCTGTGGCCATGGACATCGTTCACCTGCTTGAATCCGTCCACGTCCAGGTAGGCCAGCGTGAACGGACGGTTGTAGCGCAGCGCGCGGCTCCGCTCGAGCTCGATGATCTCGCGAAACGCCCGGCCGTTCAGGACACCCGTGAGATGGTCCATGCCAGCCTGAAGCCGCTCGGCCTGCCACATCCGGCGGATCTGGCTGAGGGCGGCCGCGACGATGAGGAAGAACCCGAGGCGGACGGCGGCGTTCCAGTACTCCTGCGCGAGCCCGGGACCACTCCCCGATGCCAGGTCCACGCCGAGCCCGACGGCGGCCGCGCCCAGCGCCCACGCCATCCCGGCGCGCCCGCCGAGGCGAGAGGCCGCCAGCGAAACGGGGAGCAGGTACAGGATGGAAAGGGAGAGCTCGGGCCCGGTGTTGTAGTCGAGGGCGGCCACCGTGCCGGTGAGCACGGCCGCGAGCGCATGGGCGGCCGGGCCCGGGAGCCGCTCCACCCATTTCACGACGAGGGGTTCCTGCTGGCGACCGTGCGAACGCGACAAGCGGAGCGGGTGCCCCGCCCCGCTCCGCTCGTGCGTGCCGTCGCCCGTGCCGCGCAAGATCGCTCCGGCTTCTATATCCCGCCCGCCCGCTCGATATACGGCGTGACCATGATCAGGAGGTCCTGCTTGACCTCCTGTTCGAGGGTCCGGCGGAAGAAGCGCCCGATCAACGGGAGGTTCATCAGGATCGGGATCCCCGCCCGCTCCTCGAGGAAATCCGTGATGGTCAGCCCGCTGATCACGGCGGTCTGGCCATCATCCAGCAGGATCTCCGTATCGGTCTGCTGCGTGCCGAACCGGTAGCCCTGGTCGACCGAGGCCTCGAGGACGAGCGACCGCTCCGCGTGCAGCTGGAGCAGGACCTGATCGCCCACCACGTGCGGCGTCACCTCGAGGATCACACCGGTCTCCTCCGTGCTCACCGACGCCTGCGGACCATCGGCACCCGCCGCACCCTGGTCGACCACGCGGATCGGCGTCCGCTCACCGACCTGCACCCGGGCGGTCCGGTGGTCCAGGACCGTCACGACCGGCTCCGCCTGGACCTCCGACAGGTTCAGCCGCTCCACCGCCTCGAACCACGTGATCAGGGAGTGGCGACCCAGGAGCAGCGTCGCGACGGCCTCGAACGTGGAATTCGGGATCCGCTCCGTGGCGTTCCCCACCGCGGCGATGCTCGCGCCCGTCAGGTCGATCACGTCGTCCGAGGTCGGGCCGTCCCGGCCGAAGCCGTCCGCGAGGCGATTGAGCTGCGTGCTCGGGGTCTGGGCGTCCTTGATCTCGTAGCGGACTCCCAGCCCCTCGATCGCCGTCCGGTTCACGAACAGGATCCGGGCCTGGATCGTCACCTGCGGCGTGCGGCGGTCCAGGATCGGGATGAGCGCCGCGATGCGGTCGACGACCGATTCCCGCGCGGAGACGATCAGCGTGTTCGTCGACCGGTTGATGGCCACGGTCCCGACGGCCGCCGCGTCTCCGCCGGAGGCGAGAAGGTTGCGGACCTGCGGGGCGATGGAGTCGGCCGAGACGTACTTCACGTCGAACGTGCGCGTGACCGTCTCTTCCTGCACCTCCTGCTCCCGCATGTTCGTTCGCGATGTCACCATGACGATCCCGCTGGGGAGCTCCCGGGCGACGAGCCCCTGCCCCTGCAGGATCGCCGACAGCGCCTCGTCCCACGGCTGCCCCTGGATCGACGCCGTGATCGTCTGCGTCCCCACTCCCAGCCCCGGGATGATGCTGCGGCCGGAGAAGTCGGCGAAATGGCTGAGCACGTCGGCGATGGGCGTGTTGCGGAACTCCACCCAGACCGGCGGCTGCTGGGGCGGCGGGACCTGACGCACCACTTCCACCGCCGGCGGCCGGGTGACCGGCACGGGCGTGCCCGGGCGGTCGGCATCGGGGACGGGCCTTCCCAGCATGCCCTCTCCCGTGACCGGCGGGACCCGGGCGCCCGCCGGCGCCGCCGACGTGCTGCTCCAGGCGTCGAACGGGCCCGAAGGGTTCTGGAAGGAAATGCGGATGATCCCGCCCGCCTGCTCCACCTCGTACGGGACGGACTCGGCCAGGTCGATGACGACCCGGACGACGCCGGCCTCGAACTGGCTCGACCGCAGCGCCAGGACGCCGCCGCGGTTGATGTCCAGGAACCGGCCCTGTGGGAGCCGGAACTCGGCGCCGGAGATGTCGACGACGATCCGGGGCGGACTCGTCAGCATCTCGTGCCGGTACGAGACCTCCCCGTCCACCTCGATGAGGACGGCCGTATGGTCGCCCGCCGGCACGACGCTGAGCGCCTGAACACCGGCAAGGGCGGCGAGCACGACGGCGCGGAGCGCCAGAATCGGGATCATCGGTTGGCTCCTTGGTTCTTTTTCAGCTCCAGCATTTCCTGTCGGACACTGCCGAAGTTCTCCACCGCCAGCACCACCCGGAGCGGTCCGATCTCCACCACCCTGGAATTCCCGATCACATCACCGACGCGGGCCCGGAACACGCGGCCATCGCTCGTCAGGAGGGCGACGCTGGCGCGGGGCCCGGTCGAGTAGATGATCGCCTGCAGCTGCAAGGTCTCGAAACGAGGGCCCATCTCGTTTTCGTCCGTGAGCGGGAGGAACGGATCCCGCCGGGCCACGCCGCGGTACGAGAAGACCTCGCGGTCGTAGACGAGCTGAAGTTCCGCGGCCGCCCCGGCCCCGGGCCGCTGCGCCGGGGCTCCCTGGGCCGCGGCGCCGGAAGCGGCGAGCAGGAGCCCCAGGGCCATGGCGAGCCCCGCCGCCCGGCTACGCACCGGCGGCCCCCTGCGGACCGGCCGGCCGCGGCTCGGGCAGCACATAGGTGACGAGCTCGAACGAAGCGTTCAGCATCTGTCCGCCCTCCCGGCTGCGCGTGGTGTGCGGTGCGATGGTGAGCCCCGTCGGTGTGATGATCCGGGGCAGGGAGCCGACCTCGGTCAGGAAGCGCGCGACGTTGTGATACGTTCCCCGCACCGTCATCTCGAAGGTGCGGCGGTTGTAATGGGCTCCCGCGTCGGTGGCACCGGGGGTGAACCGCGCCACCTCCACGCCCATCTGCTCCGCCCGCTGGTTGATCTGGAACAGGAGCTGGGAGACCTCCTCGTTGCGGGGAACGAGGTCCTCGAGCCGGTCGATATGACGCTCGAACACCTCGAGCCGCTCCTCCAGCTCCCGGCTCTGGGTCGAGCGCAGGCGGGCGGTCGCGTTCAGGGTCTCGAGGGTCTCGAGGCGCGTCTGCATGGTCACGACCTCCTGCCGGTAGTCCCCGTGCAGGAAGTACCAGTAGGCGAACAGCAGGAGGATCGGCAGCGCACCGATCAGGAGCCGCTTCTGCTGTGCCGGATCGCTAGGGAGTCCCAGTGCCATTGCTCGCCTCCGCGCTCGCCACCGCCGCGCTGTCCGCGACCATCCCCTCGAACAGGGGCACCGTCTCGATGACTTCCAGGGGCGGGATCTCGTAGGCGCCGGTCAGGACGAAGTTGTTCACGACCTTGTTCGGGTCGCCGCCGACCTGCGCCATCTCGCTCCCCACCAGCTGCACGTTGCGGATGAACGGCGAGGCCTCCAGCGCGTCCATGAAGCGGGTCAGCGCCGGCAGGCTGCCGGTGCGCCCCTGGATCTGGAACTGGGGCTGCGTGCCACGGCTCACCTGGTCGATGGTGTGGAGCCAGGTGTAGGGCGGCAGCGCCCCGCTGATCTCGTCCATGAGGTGCGGCCAGATGTAGCGGCCGGCGTCGATCTCCTGGATGATGGCCAGCTTCTGCGCGATGGTGTCCTGGCGCGCCCGGAGCGAGTTCTGGGTGGCGATCAGGCGCGCGTAGCGGGTCGAGTCGGCGACGGCCTGGTCCAGGGCGACCTGCGTCCGGGACCGGTCGCCCTGCACGCCGAAATAGAGCCACAGGCCCAGCGCGGGGCCGATGATCCAGGCCGCCACGACGAACATCGTCATGCGGTCGAACGTGGGCAGGCCGGGCAGCTTCGGAGCGCCGCCTCCGCCCGCGCGCTTCTTCCGCTTGGGTCCGCCGGGGTGGAGATTGATCTCGATCATCGCGCCCTCAGGACCGTCGCATGGCCAGGCCCACCGGAAGCATCAGCATCGGTGCCACCTCATCCAGAGCGATCTCCAGGTTCACGTCAGGCCGGACCGCCACGCGCTCCAGCGGATTCGCCATCTGGGTGGGGACTCCCAGCCGGTCGCCCAGCGCCGCCACCACGCCGGGCACGCGGGCCCCACCGCCGGACAGGAATACGTACTCGACACCCTCGCCGCCGGACTGGGCGGTGATGAAGGCGATGGCCCGCTCGATCCCCACGGCGAGCTCGTCCACCCGCTCGGTCACGAACGATTCCAGGTCCATGGCCTTTTCGTGGCCCTGGATCACCGCCTCCGCCTGGTCCGCCGTCAGACCCCGCTCCCGCTGGAGGGCTTCCCGGATCCGCCGGGATCCGAACGGGATGTCGCGGACGACGATGGGAACGCCCTCATCCATGATGTTCACGTTCGTGGTCTCGTGACCGATGTTCACCAGCGCCACCATTCCCGCCATGCTGTCGGGGTAGCTCTGCTCGAAGGCGTTGTGGAGCGCGAAGGCGTCCACGTCGATGACCATGGGCGTGAGCCCGGCATCCGAGAGCAGCGTCATCCGGTTCTCGATGAGCTCGCGCTTCGCCGCGACCAGCAGGACCGACATCTGGGCGCCGTTCGCCTGCGGATCCAGAATCTGGAAGTCCAGCTGAACGCTTTCCATGTCGAAGGGAACGTGCTGGTGGGCCTCCCAGCGGATCAGCTCGCGGGCTTCCGCCTCATCCATCCGGTCCATCTGGATCTTCTTGATGATCACGTCGTGACCCCCGACGGCGGCCACGACCTCCTTCTTCTTGAGCCCGGCGGCATCCACCACGGATCGGATCGTCTCCGCCACCAGGACGGGGTCCATGACCTCGCCCTCGACGATCGCGTCCGGGACCAGCGGGCTTATCGCGATCTTCGTGATCTCGGGATCACCCTTGGAGTGATCCACCACCACGAGCTTCACGAAGCCGCTGCCGATGTCCAGGCCCGCCGTGATCTTGCTTCGGCCGAAGAGTCCCATCACCAGGATCCACGTTTTTAAAGGGAGGCCGTTGTGGCGGAATGCGTTAGACTACTTCGCCCGATGGGCGATGTCAATGCCGTTGCCTCCGCCTGCGCACCGGATCCCGGGGGCGGCCCGCGACGCGAACGGCCCTCCGCACGGGGTCCTTCGAACCACTCCCGCCCCCGGCCGGATTCCTCGCGCGGACCCGCTGCCTGACGATCCGAACTGTCCGGGACCGATACGATTTCCATGCCTGATATCATCCTCTTGTGAATAAACGACTTACGCGTGATGGGCATCGCTGTGTTCACACTTAATTTCGCGATCGGCTAGTTTTTTTCTGTCCTCAGGGGCGTCAAAAGACCGGCACCCACCACCGCCCGGGCGAGCGGAAGGGCCGGTCGAAGGGGTGGGCGTCGAAAGCCCGGGCGAGGGCGCAGGCGTCGTAGCGCAGGTCTCCGCCGCGCAGGTGGAGGTGGTGAGCGCGGACGGCGCCGGAGAGGTGGCCGTCGACGAGGACGAGCCGTCCGCGGACCTGGATGAAGCCGTGGAACACGAACCCGCCGGTGACGGTGAAATCCCCATCCACGACGAGGACGCCGAAGCCCTCCCCGCCGGCGACGGTGAGGTCGCCGGCGCTGTGAATGAGGACGGGCTCTGCACAGGGGTGTCCTGGCCGTGCCGTGCCCCAGTTCCATTGGTCCGGGACACAGACGTCCCCCTGGGCCGCCGGTGCGGGAGATCCGAGCGGTGCGGCCGGGACGACCTCGGCGACGGCGTGGAGGGGAATGCCCGCGAGGGGGTCCGGCGGAGGCGTAGCGGTGGCGAGGGGTGGAGCGCCTTCGAGGGTCGCGGCACCCGCGTGGACCGCGGGGGCGAGCACGCCCGT
Organism: Longimicrobiales bacterium; assembly: GCA_035513575.1. GTDB lineage: Bacteria > Gemmatimonadota > Gemmatimonadetes > Longimicrobiales > RSA9 > JAHWKI01. Next base: position 14,376 of record DATKBW010000158.1, read on the forward strand.
GAGCGCCGGCGCCGTGCCGCACGCGTCGAGTCCGGAAGCGGCGCCGGCAACGAGGTCGGCGGCGCTGTCGGCGACGACCGCGGCGCTGGCCGCGGCGGCGTGGATCCGCGCGGTGTCGAGCGTGCGGACGAGAACGCCCGCATCGGCCGCGACAGTGGCCGTGCCGGAAGAGGAAGTGGCGCGGGCGGTGACGAGGAAGAGGGTGGAGTCGAGGCGCCGGATGGTGACCTTCGCGTCCTGCGGGTCGAGGGACCTCGTCGACCCGATGGGCAGCGCCGCCTCGCGGCGGGTGGACCAGGTCGCGAGGGTGCGGCGCACATCGGCTTCCGCCGCGGCGCGGGCCCGGGCGGTGGAGGTGGCGGCGGCGGCGATGGAGGCCTCCTGCCCCGCGACGATCAGCATCCCGGCGGAGAGCACGGCGAGAGCGGTGACCATCAGCATGGAGAGCACGAGGGCGAACCCATCGCGCAGCGGGCCGGCGGGGTCGGGGGTCACCATGCCGGGGTGTTCAGCGACGGGATGCGCAGCCGGATGGGTGAAAGGACGGACGGCGGCAGCGAATCGGGGTCGGGGCGGAGCGCGAGGCGCCACGCGGCGGCGCCGTCCATCGGCTCGAAGGCCGCGTCGGCGAAGAACGCCTCGGTGAGAGGCTGGCGCCCGCCGCGACCGATCCGGTACCGGATGGCGGCGTCCGCGGCCTGATAGCTCCCCGGCTCGAACACCAGCGCGAAGCCTCTCCGGACGGAGGGCGCCCGGTCGACGAGGAGGGTCACGCCGGACCCCCCGCAGCCGGCCCCGGCGACGGAGAGGATGGGAAGCACCTCCTCCACCGTCTCGCCGGCGAGCACGACGGAATCCTTTTCGGCGTCCGGCCGCCGGGCCCCGACATACGCGATCTCCACTTCCCGATCCGTGACGGCGCAGAGCGCCCCGCTCCCCCGGACCGCCCGGACATCCAGCTGGTGCGTCCCGGCGGCTCCGACATCGGCCGGGGCCACGGCGCGGAGCTCGCGACCGAGGATGATCTCGACCGCTCGACGCGCCTCCTGGACCCGAACGAGCCCCTGCTGGTGCCGGACGATCCGGCCCTGCCCCGAGACGAAGCCTGCGAGGGCGAGGAGCACGAGGGCGAAGCCCCAGAAAACGAGGACCAGCTCGGGGAGCGATACCGCCCCGCCTCGATGCGTCACGTGTCCCCTCCCGGAAGGGTCGGCGGCGCGGCGATCCAGAAGCCCTCGAGGTCCGCGAGCCCGGCGCCGCTCCCGGCGTCGAGTGCCCGGACCCGGACCACTCGACCGTGGCGCTCCGGCGCCACGGTCCAGACCAGGATGATCCCCGGCTGCCGGTCCGCGGCGCTCGCGGGGTCGGGAGCCGCCAGGACCGAGTCCAGGGCCGCGGCAGCGGCGGAAAGGCCGTGCTGCCGGTGCACCGCCCCCGCTGTCGTCCGGGCGGCGACGACGGTCCCCGAAGCGATGGCGCCGAGAGTCGCGCCCAGGAACGACAGCGCGACGAGGAGCTCGGCCAGGGAGTGCCCGGACCGCGTCACCATCGGCGCACCCTCCCGTAAGCGCTCACGGTGAGCCCCGCCTCCGCGTCGCCCCGCCGGAGTCGGAGGGTGCGGCTGGCGAGCCGGCCGATCCCGAGGGCGTCATACGCGAACTCGATGCGCGCGCCGGACCCGTCGATCCGGACCCCGTAGAGGGCGGCCAGGTCGGTGGCGCGGCCTTCGGATCCGCCGGCGGCGACCCAGAAGACGGCGGCGCCGGAGTCCAGGACCAGGACTGCGCCGCCGGACGCGGCGGCGGATGCGCGTGCGAGGGCGAAGGCGGCGGCGAGGTCGTCGCGTGCGGCGCGGACGGCCAGGCCGTCGCGCCAGCGGAGGGTGGCCGGCGCGGTGAGGCCGAGCAGGACGCCCAGGAGCGCGAGCACGACGATCAGCTCGAGAAAGGAGGTCCCCGTCCGCGGTCGCATGGGGGGAATGTGCGCCCGGGTGAGGGGCACACCCATGGCGGAACGGGACGGGATGCCGCGGGGCGGTGGCGCCTATTCGAGCCCGTAGTCGCGGATCTTGTAGAGGAGTGCGCGGGAGCTCAGCTCCAGGAGCTCCGCGGCCCGGGTCCGGTTGCCGCCGGTGCGCTGGAGGGCCTTCTGGATGAGGCGGCGCTCGAGGATGGCCCCGTGCTTCTTCACGGATAGCTCGTCGTCGCCGAGGTCCACTTCCTCGAGGGCCTTGACGGGGGACTGGACGTTGTGGGGGAGGTCGGCGAGCGTGAGCTTCGGGCCTTCGGCCAGAACCATGGCCCGCTCGATGACGTTCTCCAGCTCCCGCACGTTCCCCGTGAAGGAGTACTCGAGGAGCACCTTCATGGCCTCCGGCTCGATCCCCTCGAGCGCCAGCCCCAGGGTACGGTTGTACTTGTCCAGGAAGTGCCTGGCCAGGAGCGGGATCTCCTCCGACCGCTGCCGGAGGGGCGGGAGGTGAATGGGCACGACGGCGATCCGGAAGAAGAGGTCCTTGCGGAAGTTGCCGGTCCGCACCTCGTCCTCGAGGGAGCGGTTCGTCGCGGAGACGATGCGGGCGTCGACGGTGCGGCTGCGGTTCTCGCCCAGCCGGCGGACCTCGCCTTCCTGGAGCGTCCGGAGCAGCTTCACCTGGAGGGAGCCGGGCATCTCGCCGATCTCGTCCAGCAAGAGGGTGCCGCCCGACGCGGCCTCGAAGAGCCCGACCTTGTCCCGGTCGGCGCCGGTGAACGCGCCGCGGACGTACCCGAACAGCTCGGACTCCAGCAGGTTCTCGGGGATCGCCCCGCAGTTGATGGCGACGAAGGGCCCCTCGGAGCGATCGCTCTGGTCGTGGATCAGTCGCGCGATGAGCTCCTTCCCGGTGCCGCTCTCGCCCGTGATGAGCACCGGCGACGGGTAGCGGGCCACCTTCGTCGCGGTCTCGATGGCCTGCTTCATGGCGGGGGCCTTCGCGATGATCCCGCTGAAGCGCCGCTCGACCGTTACCTCTTCGCGCAGCCGGGACACCTCGCGGCGGAGGGCCTCCCGCTCCTGGGCCTTGCGCAGGGTGAGGACCAGCTGGTCGGCGCTGAAGGGCTTCGGGATGTAGTCATACGCGCCCTTCTTCATGGCCTCGATGGCGAGCTCGGTGCTCCCGTAGGCCGTCATCACGATCACCAGCGCGTCGCCGCCCTCGGCGCGGTACCGCTCCAGGAACTCGAGGCCGGGCATCCCGGGCATGCGCACGTCCGTCAGCACCACGTCCGGGGCGATCTCGAGGGCCTTGTCGAGACCCTCCTTCCCGTCCGCCGCGACGACGATCTCGTACCCCTCCTCGTCGAGGATCATGGATACGGTCTGCCGCAGGCTCGGCTCGTCGTCGATGATCAGCACCTTCATGGGTGCGCCTCCGCGGGTTGCTCGGATGCGGGGAGGAGCACGCGGAACACCGCGCCGCCCTCCCCGTTCGTGGCCTGGATCGTCCCGCCCATCCCGTCGATCAGGCGGGCGGAAACGGCGAGGCCGAGGCCGGTCCCCTTCCCCGGCTCCTTCGTCGTCATGAACGGCTCGAAGATACGTCCCATCACCTCCGGGGGAATCCCCGGACCGGAATCCGCCACCATCAGCTCCACGATGGGCGCCCCCGCCTCGAACAGGTTGGTCCGGGGGACGCGCTCGGGGCGATTGAAGCGCCGGCGGTGCGAATAGTCAATGCCCGGCGGGTCGTCCGCGCGGCGCGCCGGGACGTGTGCCGGGCTCTCGAAGGCCCGGTGCGTCGTGGCGATGAGGACCTGCCGCTCGTCGCGCCCCTCCATCGCGTCCGCGGCATTGAGCAGGAGGTTGACCAGGACCTGCTCGAGCTGGTAGGGGTCCGCCGCCACCGCGGGAATCGGCTCCTCGAGGGCGGTCTCCACGCGCACGCCGCCGAACCGGCGCTGCGCCGTCACGAGCTCGAGCGTCTTGGCGACGACGGCGTTCACATCGATGGGCCGGACCCGCGCCTCGCGGACCCGCGAGTAGTCGAGAAGGCTGCCCACGATCCGGTCGATCCGGTGGGCCTGCTCGGCGCTGGATTCCACCAGCTGGAGCGCGCGGCCCTCCGCGCGTCGCTTGAGGAGGTCCAGGTTCCCCACGATGGCCGCCAGCGGGTTGCCGACCTCGTGGGCCACCCCGGCAGCCATCTGCCCGAGGGAGGCCATCTTCTCTGCGCGGATCAGCTCGTCCCGTGCCTCGGTCAGGTCGCGGTTCGTGTGCTCGAGGGACTGGACGTTGCGGGCCAGCTCGAACTGGTGCGTGATGAGCCGCTCCGCCATGCGGTTGAGGGACTCGCTGAGGCGGTCCAGCTCCTCGGCGCCGACCCGGGGCAGGCGCCGGCCGTAGTCCCCGGCCGCGATCGCCTCCGCTTCCTCCAGCATCCGGTCCAGCGGAAACAGGATCCGGGTCCGGATCAGCCACCGGCCGAAGACGAAGAACACGGCCAGGTCGCCCGCCAGCAGGAGCAGCAGATAGATCACCGCGCGGGAGGGGCGATCGAACGTCGGGGTGAGCAGCACCGCCCCGACGACCGCCACCATCACCGCGCCCGCCGAAATCACGGCGAACGCTCCGATCAGCTCCCGCCTGAGCGTATTGGCCGCCATGGCCCCCGGAGATGTGGGAGGGGTCAGTTGCAGGTAAGGACGTCCCGCACCGTTGCGGGGCCGCCGCTGCCGGCCGTCGCGTTTCCGACCAGAATGCCGCAGGTGACGCCGGGCAGGGCGCTGTGGGTGGCCGAGCCGCCCCAGCCGTCCCCCGCCGCATAGCCGATGTCGACGTTCACCCCTGGGCTCGCCTCGAAGTCGGTCAGGTTCGCCTCATCACCGTACTGCAGGTGATGCAGGTGGTAGATCTCCTGGTGCTTGGCGAGAAGCTCGATGTCCGACTTCAGCGTGGACAGGAACGCCGCCTCCCGCACCTTTCCATACTTCGCCATTGCCACCGAGGCAAGGATCCCGATGATCACCACCACGATCAGGAGCTCGATCAGGGTAAACCCCGGCCGCGTCGACGCCCCTCCAGGTTGCATGTTCCTCTTCATTGGTTTCTCCCTTGGCCGAACGGCCGCCCTTAGAGAAGAGGGGCGCCGAGCCTTCGGCCCTGCGCCCCCCGTTCTCAACTATGGCTGACCTGATCAGTCGGTGCAGGAAATCGCCTGCGACCCGGTGGTGGCGCCGACCACGATCGAGCACGTCTCACCCGTGCCCATCGCGGCGTGGTACGACGTGGCGCCCCAGCCCTGCCCGGCGGTCAGACCGCCGCCAGTGTTCAGCGTGATCGTCACGCCCGAGCTCGCCTGGAACTCCAGGTCCGCGTCGGCCGAGGTGGACACGATCGTGCCGGCCTGCTTGTAGAGGTACACGTCCGTGTAGTACATCTCCTGCGCGGTCTGCAGGTTGCGCAGATCCGAACGCATCGCGGAGAAGTACGCCCGCTCACGGGTCTGGCCGAACTTCGGCAGCGCGATCGCCGCCAGGATGCCGATGATCACGACCACGATCAGCAGCTCGATCAGAGTGAAGCCTTCCCTGTTCCTGAGCATCGTTGCTCCTTGTTGAATTGTACTGCTGTGGAAAACCGGTCTATGGGGGAGATCGACCGCCCGGGGATAAGGCAACGGCCGTTCCAGTCCGTGCCACAGGCCCTTAAACAACAGGTAAAATAGTGTGCCGCAACGTATTACACCTTTCGTTGCGCCGCGGCGGCGAACCCCGCCCACGGCGTTCTGCCATGGGATTGCGCGAGAAATTCGCAGATTACCAGAGTGGGATGGCCGCCACCTCCCCCCGGGCCAGCCAATCCTCCAGCTGATCGAGAGTGGGTAGGTCCACCTCCGCGGGCGCGTGAGCGCGCGCGCGTGCAAGGGCGCCGAGGGCGGCCTCGCGGTTCCCGGCGGCCACCTCGAGCGCCGCGAGGTTCGCCCAGTGCGCCCACCGGAACTCCCCTCTCTCGAGCCCGGCCGCCCGCCGGCGCGGCGCCCTGGCCTCCTCGAAGCGACCCGAGCGGGCCAGGGCCTGGGCGTGGAGGTGGTGAAGAACCGTGTTTTCCGGGAATCGCCGCAGCACGTCCGCCGCCGCGGTGGCGGCCTCGTCCTGGCGATCCGCCATGATGAGGCTCATCAGGAACCGGATGTGCGGCTGCGAGAGGGCGGCAAGGGTCTGACGGGCAGTGTCGAACTGCGCGGCCGCCGCATCGTAGCGGCGCAGCTCGTACAGCTCCTGGCCGTAGCTCATCCGCAGCGCGTAGTTGCCGGGAACCATGCGCAGCGCGAGGGCGAGGCGTTGCACGGCTTCCTCCGCCCGGCCCTCCTTCTCGAGTCGCGCCGCCACGGCCCAGAGCGCC
>DATKBW010000159.1:0-4615 GCA_035513575.1 Longimicrobiales bacterium
CTCCTGCTGGAGGGCGGCCACTTCGGCCGGCGTCCCCTCGCCGGGCGTGGCCGGCGCTTCCAGCGTCAGCGTCTCCTCGACGTCCACTCCCGGGTCCACCCCATCCAGCGCGAGGAGCGTCCGCCCCAGCAGACCGGCGGCGCTGAGCACCACGACGCTCGCGGCCACCTGCGCCACGATCAGGCCCCGTTGGAGGTGACGACGGCCGCCCGTCGTCCGGGAGCCGGACCGGGTCAGCATCGCGCCCGCGAGCTCCTGGGAGCGGAGCCCGGGCGTGAACGCGAACGCCAGCGCCGCCGCTCCGGCCACCGCGACCGTGAACAGCAGCACCCCCGGGTCCATGCTGATCTCGCTGGCCCGGGCGGTGAACCGGGCCGTGAACCCGACCAGCAGCTCCAGCCCGGCGTAGGCCAGGACGAGGCCCAGCGCCGCCCCGACCGCGGCCAGGATCCCCGTCTCGGCCAGCAGGATGCGACGCAGCCGCGCACGGTCCGCCCCCATGGCCCAGCGCACCGCGAATTCCCGGTCCCGGCGGATGTTGCGCGTCAGGACCAGGTTCGCCGCGTTCGCGCACGTCGTGAGCAGCAGAAGACCCGCCGCCGCCATCAGCAGGTACAGCGTGAGCCGCGCCTGCGACACCAATGCGTCACGCAGCGGCGTCGCCGACACCGCGTAGCCCGCCGCGGCGTCGTAGTTCTGGGGGTGCTCCCGGTACATCCGCTCGGCCACGCCCGAGAGCTCCGCCCGCACGCCGTCCAGCGTCGCGCCGGGCGCGACCCGCGCGAACACATCCGTCATCCGGTGCGATCGGCCGTGCACCATCGTCGCGTCCAGGTGGTGCGGGCTCGTCACGATGTTCACGAACACGTCCGTCTCCCCCGGGAACGGCGGCGCCGGCTCCATCACCCCGACCACCGTCACCGAGCGGCCGTTCATCCGGAAGACCCGGCCCAGAACCCCCGGATCCGCCCCGAACGCCCGCTGCCAGTACCCGTACGTCAGGATCATCACCGGGTCGGCCCCCGCGCCGTCGTCCTGCGGCGCCAGCCCACGGCCCAGCACCGGCCTCAGCCCCATCACCTCGAAGTAGTTCGCGCTCACGATCCCCGCCTGCACCTGCACCGGCCGCTCCCACCCCAGCAGCGTGAACGGCATCGCCGAGAACTCCGCGAAACCCGTCAGCGACCGCACCGCATCCCGGAAGTCCATGATCTCCGGGACCGAGAACTTCACGTCCGCCAGACCGGCCTGTCCCGCGGACTGCTGCAGGTACACGATCCGGTCCCCCTCCTCGTGCGGCAGCGGCCGCAGCAGGACGCCACGGAACACGCTGAAGATCGCCGTCGTCGCGCCGATCCCCAGCGCGAGCGTGAGGATCACCAGGAACGAAAACCCCGGCGCCTTGAGGAGGGATCGAAACGCGTACCGCATGGAAGCCTCTGAGAGAATGTGAGGGTGAGCCGCCCGCATACAGACCGGTCGGTATGTACATTGTGAGAGGCCGGGCGTCAAGGGTCTTCTCGCGCTCCGCAACTCCTGCCGGGGGCGATTCCACCGTTCGAAACAGCTTGACACGGAGGGCTCGGGGGCGTCGGAGGGAACCGGAGTGGGCACCCCGGCTTCAGGAAACTCGACGCTCATTGGACCTGCACTGCTGTCTCCGACACCTCCGCCGATTCCGAGTGCTCCGTGTCAAGAAGTTGACGTTCACCGGCGACCGCGGCAACGGCCGGCTTGCCCTCTGCTACGGCGCGGCGTAGCCTGAAGCGTTGCCCAGCGTATCCTTCCCTTCGCACAAAGGAGGCATCATGCTGATTCGACCGCGTAACCTGCTCGCAACCGCCTTTGCGGTACTCCTCCCCTTCGCCATCGGCTGTGAGCCAGCGGCCGATGAACCGGATGTCGAACCCGCGGCCATGGAGGCGCCGTCGGCCGAGCTCGAGTCCGCGAGCGAGCGCTTCATCGCCGCGTGGAACGGCGATGATCCGGCGGCTGTGGCCCCTTTCTTCACCACGGATGCGGTGGCCACGGTCGACGACACCACCTACCAGGGCCGCGCCGAGATCGAAGCGGGGTGGCTCCAGGGCGTGCCCATGGTCTCCGATCTCGAGTTGACGGAGACATCCATGGAGCAGGTGGGGGACGACTGGCGGTCCGAGGCCACGTTTTCGGCCACCATATCCGAGCCCGACGCCGACCCGGTGGTAAACACGGGGACCTCCATCACCACGTGGACGCTCGACGCCGACGGGGAGTGGCGAGTCCGGTCGATCGACGTGCAGGCGGACGAGGTGGACTCGGACGAGGCGGAGCCGGACGAGGCGGAGCCGGACGAGGCGGACCAGGGCTAGGTTCGGCCGTGTAGGCCTCCGGGACCGAGCGAGCCATGTCAGACGACATCCGCCGCCGCGACTTCATCCGCACCGCCGCCGCCACGGGGGCCGCCCTCGCCGTGGGGGGGTGCATGCCGGGCGTCGGTGCGACGCCCCGGCGGGGCGTCGCTCCTTCCCCGCACGCCGGCTTCCACCCCCTTTTCACCGCGCCGCCGATCGAGACCGTCCGGATGGGGTTCGTGGGCGTGGGCCACCAGGGCTCGGCGCACGTGCGCAACTTCCTGCGGATCCCGGGCGTGGAGGTCGTCGCGGTCTGCGACCTGGTGCCGGAGAAGGTGGCGCGGGTGAGCGGGTGGGTGACGGACGCGGGGCGGGCGGCGCCGTCGTCGTATACGGCGGGCCCGGAGGACTACCGGCGGATGGTGGCGGAGGAGGCGCTGGACCTGGTGTTCACGGCCACGCCGTGGTCGCTGCACGCGCCGGTGTGCATCGCGGCCATGGAGCACGGGAAGCACGCGGCGACGGAGGTGCCCATGGCGGTCGGGCTGGACGAGCTGTGGGCGATGGTCGAGACGGCGGAGCGGACGCGTCGTCACTGCGTGATGATGGAGAACTGCTGCTACGACCGGACCGAGATGATGATCCTGAACATGGTCCGGCAGGGCGTCCTCGGTGAGCTGCTCCACGCCGAGTGCGGCTACCTCCACGACCTGCGCGCGCTGAAGCTGACGGATTTCTACGAGGGCGACTGGCGGGTGAAGCACTCGATCGCCCGCAACGGCGACCTCTACCCCACGCACGGCCTCGGCCCCGTCGCGCAGTGGATGAACGTCAACCGCGGCAACCGGTTCGACCACCTGGTGAGCGTGGCGACGAAGACCCGCGGGCTCAACCGCTGGGCCGCCCAGCACATCGGCCCCGACAGCGACGCGGCCCGCCGGCGCTACGCCCTCGGCGACACCGTCAACACGCTGATCCGGACCGCCAACGGCGAGACGATCCAGGTCGTCCACGACACCAACTCGCCTCGCCCGTATTCGCGCAAGATCCTGCTCCAGGGGACGCGCGGCGTCGTGCGGAAGTACCCCGAGCAGAAGATCCACATCGAGGGCACCAGCCCCGCCCACCAGTGGGAGGACCTGGCCGGGTGGCGGGACCGCTACGACCATCCGATCTGGCGGGCGCTGGAGGAGGAGTCCCGCGACGGCGGCCACGGCGGCATGGACTACATCGAGGACTACCGCCTCATCCAGTGCCTCCGCGATGGCGCGCCCATGGACATGGACGTCTACGACGGCGCGGCGTGGTCGGCGGTCTCCGCGTTATCGGAGCGGTCCATCGCGAGCCGGCAGGTGGTGGACGTGCCGGACTTCACGCGCGGGGCGTACGCGCGGAGGCCACCGTTGGGGGTGGTGGGCATGGGCAACCCGGTCAGGCCGGGGTGAAGATCATTCCCCCTGCCTGGTGAGGACGGTGGCCCCGCTGATGCGGCCGGTGTATCCGTCCAGATCTCCACCGACGACGAAGCCGGTCTCCGTGATTTCGTATTCCCGATACACCTTGCTGTGCTGGCTCCCGCGCATCTTCACCACGGCCGCGACCTTCTTGAGCTTCCTGTCCACCTCGACGTAGCGGAGTGAGATGAGGTCGTCCGCGAGGAAGGAGATCACGTTGGGCGTGAAGCGGAGCTCGTCCTGCCCCTGTGTGATCTCCATGGTGGTCAGCACGGTGATCCCGAGGCCGGTGAGGGCACCCACCAGCCGGTAGAGCGACTCGCGAAAATCCGCCCGGAAGGTGGGGGCGAGTGCGAGCTCGAAACCCGACATCGAATCGATGACCACGCGCCTGGCGCCCACCCGCCTCACCGCTTCGCGGATCTCGTGCAGCGTCTCGTCCGGCGAGAGGTCGAGCGGACGCAGATAGAGGGCTTCCAGCGTTCCGGCCTCGATCATCTCCCGCAGGTGGAATCCGAGACCGTCCGCGCGGTGGAGGTACTCCTTCGGGTGCTCCTCGAAGACGACGAGCACCCCCGCCTCGCCCCGCTTCCCCCCTTCGGCGATGAACTGCGTGGCGAGCACCGATTTGCCCGAGCCCGACGGGCCGGCGACCAGCACCGAATCGCCCGTGGGGATCCCGCCGTTCATCATCTCGTCCAGCCCGGGGACGCCGGTGGAGGCGCGGCCGGTCGGCGTCGCCCGCTCTTGTTCGTCCACCGAGAGCGCGAGTCGCGGGAAGACCTGCAGCCCGTCGTCCGTGATGCGGTACGTGTGGAGTCCCGGCAT
>DATKBW010000160.1:0-2554 GCA_035513575.1 Longimicrobiales bacterium
AGCTCAAGCATCACTCGGGCCAGCTCGAGTATCGGCTCAAGGGGAAGACGAACGACGAGCTCCGCCAGACCTGGATGGCCTCGGTCGTCCCGCTCTGTGACGAGGTCGGGGTCGAGGTACCCGCCCACCTCGACGAGGAGAGCGGCGAGTGGGTGCTCGAGTACGAGCTGCCCTGTCAGTTCGATCCCGACGCCAAGCGGTGGCTGTTCGACGAGCCGATCAGCTGGGACGCGGTGTGGGACCGGTGGCGAGCGCGCGGTCCCATGAACGAGCGGTACACGGAGATGATCCAGGGCCGCGGGGATACGCTGTTCGGCGTCCGCGCCGGTTAGATTCGGCTCTACTCCCGAAACGCCCGCCACTCCGCCTCGACCCTCTCCAGCAATGCTCGGAACCGGGGCTCCCTGCGCACGTTCTCCAGCAGCGGATCGACCCGGGCCAGGAACGGGTAGTTCGCCAGCCCGATCTCCACGGCGCGCTCCAGCCAATCCAGGGCCTCCTCCACCTCGCCCGCCAGCGCGTGGCACTCGGCGAGGAAGCGCGAGAACATCTCGGTCTGGCGGGCGGCTTCCTCGAGCTCGGGCGTGATCGCCTCCATCGCCGCGGCCGGCTCCCCGCGGAGACCGTGGAAGAGGGACAGCCCCGTCGCCGCGAGGGGGGTGCCCGCGTGGAGCTCGCCGAGCTTCCGAACGGCGGGCTCGGCCTCCTCGATCCGGCCCACCAGGCCCAGCGACCACACCCGGTTCATCAGCGCGAACGCCCCGTCCTCGTCCATCCGCAGGAACGTCCGGTAGGGCTCGACGGCGTCCTCGAACCGGCCCTGCATGATCGCGGCGAAACCCGGCATGCCGTGGTTCAGGGGCGTCAGGGGATCGAGCGCCCGCAGCCGGTCGAAAAGCGCGAGCCCGGACTCCTCCCGTCCCGCCAGGCAGTAGAGGTACCCCAGGAACCCCAGCGCGTCGGGGTCGTCGGGGTCGGCGTCCAGGGAGGTCTCGAGATGGGGGCGCGCTTCGCGGAGGTTTCCGCGCTGGAACGCCACGACTCCGCGCAGCCGGTGGCCGTGCCGGGAGTCGGGATCCAGCTCGAAGATCGCCCGGGCGCAGGCGTCGGCCTCGTCGAGGTGGGCGGGGTCGGGGTCGATCCCCGCCTGCAGCGCCCACACGTGGATCTGGCCGAGCGTGGCGAGCAACAGCTCGTCGTCCCCGACCAGGTCCAGCGCGTTGGCGACGTGCCGGCGGGCCCGCGCCAGGCCGTCGGCGGAGAAGCCGTACATCTCGTGCCGCGCCCGGAGGTACGACTCCAGCGCCACCGGATGCTCGAGACCCGACGCCCGGCCCCGCGTCCCGGCCGGGCGCAGCGTCCCCCTGAGCGCCCCAGCCACGGAGCCAGCCACGCGCTCCTGGACGCCGAACAGCTCGGCGACCGTTCCCTCGTGGGTCTCCGACCAGACGGGCCGGTCTTGGCGGGCGTCGACCATCCGTGTGGCGACCCGGAGGTGGTCGCCGCTCTTCCGCACGCTCCCTTCGAGCACGTAGTCGACGTCCAGCTCGCGGCGGAGCGCACGGACGTCGGGGTCGGCGCCCTTCAGGCGCATCGCCGAGGTCCGCGAGATCACCCCCAGCGGCCCGATCCGCGACAGGTGTCCGATCACCTCCTCGGTCAGCCCGTCGGTGACGTACTCCTGGACGTCCGGCCCTACGGCGACGAACGGGAGGACGAGGATCCACTCCCGGGCGGGATCGAAGGCCCGTCGACCTCCCGGGTCCACCGCTCGCAGGTGGGCGATCAGGCCCGCCGCGCTTCCGTAACGCGCCGCGGGGTCCTTCTCCAGGCACCGGCGCACCACGCTCGCGAGCTCGGGCGGGACCTCCGGGTTCAGCGACACCGGATCGGCGGGCTCCGCGTGCTGGATGGCGTGGACGATCCCGCCTTGGGCGTCGTAGCCGAAGGGCCTGGCGCCGGTCAGCGTCTCGTAGAGGACCACCCCGAGCGACCACAGGTCGGTCCGCGCGTCCACCGCCGCGCCGCGCGTCTGCTCGGGGCTCATGTAGGCGACCGTGCCGGGGCGCCCGGCCTCGGAGGCGTCCCCGGCGAGGCGGGCGATCCCGAAGTCCAGGATCTTCAGCTCCCCCCGATCGGTCACCAGCAGGTTGGCGGGTTTGACGTCGCGGTGGACGATGCCGGCCTCGTGGGCCCGGGCGAGGCCGTCGGCCGCCTGGAGGGCGAAGTCGACGGCGTCGCCGACCGGGAGCGGGCCGGCGACGATCTTCGCCTCGAGCGTTGCGCCCGGGTAGTAGGCCATGGCGATGAAGGGGCGCCCCTCCGCCACGCCGATCTCGTGGACGACGGCGATGTGAGGGTGGTCCAGCGCGGAGGCGGCGCGGGCCTCGCCGACCAGCCGCTCCCGGGCGGCGGCGTCTCCGGCCCGGTCGGGCGGCAGGAACTTGAGCGCGACCATCCGGTCGAGCGACCCGTCGCGGGCCCGGTACACCACGCCCATGCCGCCGCCGCCGATCCGCTCCAGGATCTCGTAGCGCCCGACGGTCCGCCCGAC
>DATKBW010000161.1:0-34285 GCA_035513575.1 Longimicrobiales bacterium
GCACCCGGAGTACTACGCGCGGACCGAGGCGGGGGAGATGACCGTGCCGCGGGATCCGGGGGGGAACCCGACGGACTGGAGCGACGTCGCCGAGCTGGACTACGACAGCCCCGGGCTGCGGGCGGCGATGACCGCGGCCATGCGCTACTGGGTCGAGGAGTTCGGCATCGACGGGTTCCGGGTGGACGTGGCCGGATTCATCCCGCCGGCTTTCTACCGGGAGGCGATCGCGCGGCTGCGGGCGGTGAAGCCGCTCCTGATGCTGGCGGAATGGGATGAGCCGTGGCTGCACGAGGTGGGCTTCGACCTCACGTACCCGTGGTCATCGTATCACCGGCTGAAGGAGGTGTGGACGGGCCGGCCGGCGGCGCGCTTCGTGGAGGCGGAGCTGGCGGAGCTGGAGAGGATCCCGGCCGGGGGGCTGCGCATGCGGATGACCACGAACCACGACGAGACGGCATGGGACAGGCCGCCGGTCACGCTGTTCGGGGGTGCCGCGGGGGCCCGGGCGGCGTTCGTGGCCATGGCGCTACTCCCCGGGCCGCCGCTGCTCTACAACGGTCAGGAGGTGGAGAGCCCGCAGTCGCTGGGGCTCTTCGTCCGGGAGCCGATCGAATGGGACCGGCCCCGCGCCGACGAGGCCCGTGCGTTCTACCGGAAGGTCATCGATCTGTCGCGGACCCACCCGTCCCTCGTGGGGGGCGGGCTGGAGCTGGTGGGGACGGACGCGGCCCAGGACGTGATCGCGTACCGGCGCGGGGCCGTGGTCGTGCTGGTGAACACGCGGCCGCGACCGGCCCGGGCGATGGTGCGGGGCTTGTCCGTGGATGGCGCCCGGGAGCTGCTGACGGGCGGAAGGCAGCGCGGCGAAACGGTGGATCTCGCCGCCCACGGCGCCGTCGTGCTGGAGCTGGACGGGTCCTGAATCCGGCCGGAGGCGGCGGAAGCGGCCGGAGGCGGCCGGAAGCGGCGCGGCCGTCAGGCGGCCGGGGCCACCAGCACGTTGGACGCCGCGGCGAAGAAGGGGTGACGCGGCCGTTCCGGGAGGACGAGCTCCAGGAGGCGGCTGCCGTCGCTGGTCTTGCCGAGGAGGCGGGCGACCTGGGCCATGCCGTCGGTGCACCAGACCTGCTCGCCCACCGCGGGGAGCCGGTCCGTCGCGCTGATCCAGTCCGGGCGCTCCTCGGAGGCGGTCACCCGCAGGCTGGCGAGAGGCGTCCGGCGGCTGGTGTTGGCGAGGGTTGCCATTACGCTACCTCCGGCGCCCGCGTCGGGGGCCGCGGCCCGGTCCCGCCGAATCCACCTTCTGCCGGTACGTGATCCGGCCGCGCGTGAAGTCGTAGGGCGAGACGTCGACGGTGACCATGTCCCCGACGAGCACCCGGATCCGGAACTTCGACATCTTCCCGGCGGCGTAGGCCAGGATCGTGTGGCCGTTCTCCAGCTGGACCCGAAAGTTCTGATCCGGGAGGACGTCGGTGACCACTCCCTCCACCTGTATCGCTTCCTGCTTCGCCATAGACACTCCGTCGGGCCTCTGCGCCCGGAAAGATGAAGACCCGCGGCACGCACAGCGGGGGCGCGCCGCGGGTTCGATCCGACGGGACCGCTGCCCGCCAGACCTTCAATCTAATCGAGCGACGCCCGCGATTCCAGTGCGGGACCGCGGGTTACCGCCGTGACGGGCGAGCGACGGGGACCGGCTGGAGCCCGGCTCCCGGGATTACTGCGGCAGTCCGAGCTCGAGGAGCTCGAATCCGCCCGGGCAGCCGCGATGGCCGTCGTCGTCCTTGAAGATGACGCGCTGACCGGCATTCTCCGACGCGGCACCGGACGCGGGGACGGTCTTCATGCACACCGCGCCGTTGAGGTTCTCGTCGAATTCGCTCGGGTCTCCGATCTCGGGGAGGCTGATGGCGCCGGAAGCCGGCGCGGCGAGCACTTCGCCCGTGGCCACGGGAGCCGCGGGGTCGGTGGGCACGTCGCAGGCCGGGAGAGAGGCGGCCAGGAGAACGAGCCCGAGGGTCCGGATATGCATGATGCTTCTTTCCAATGGGGTTCGACTCGAACGCCGGAAACAGCCGACGCCCGAGCATTAATGGATGCGTGCCGACATCCTTTTCGTCAATGGTGGTGGTGGGCGCGGCGGATCGAGCCACGCATCCTGGCGCGGGTCTTGCTGCGATGCGATACCCTCCCCGAGAAGTCATCCCCGCAGGGTGCGCTGCGCCATCCCGCCGCCGTCGCACAGCCATGGAGTCACCATGGACATGGACGCGATCCGGGTTCTCATCGCGGATGCGGACCAGCGACGGGCGAAGACGCTCAGGAAGCTGCTGACCGAGGAAGGTGACGCGGCGTTCGATGTGGTGAGCACGGCGCGGCTCGATGATGCCATCGCGGCGCTCCGGAAGGAGCCGTTCGATGCGGTGCTGGCGGACCTTACGCTGCGGGACAGCGCGGGTCTCCCGACCCTCGCGCTCCTGCTCACGTACGCGGGCGGGGCCCCGGTGGTGGTGCTGTCGGAGCGGGCGGACGACCCGGTCCCGCTGCGGGCGCTGCAGCAGGGCGCGCACGACCAGCTCCCGCGGGACCAGCTCTACGCGACGCCGGTGGTGCGCTCGATCCGCTATGCGGTGGAGCGGAACCGAACGGAGCTGGCGCTGCGGGAGAGCGAGCAGCGCTACCGGACGCTGTTCCAGCAATCCCGCGACGCGGTCTACCTGGCGGACGGGGCGCATCGGCTGGTGGAGCTGAACCGGGCGGCGATGGATCTGTTCGGGTACAGCGCGGACGAGCTGGTGGGTCGTGACGTCCGGCAGCTGTTCGCGGATCCGGCGGACTACGAGACGCTGGAACGGCAGCTCTCGGAGACGGGCTCGGTCCGGGAGCTGGAGGTCCGGATGCGGACCCGGGTCGGGCGGGAGCTGTGGTGTCTGCTGGCCGCGACGGCGGGAGCGGGGGAGTCGGGGGGGTCGGGGGGATCGCAGGGGATCATCCACGATGTCACGGAGCGGAAGCAGGCGGAGCTGCGCCTGGAGCACGACGCGCTGCACGACCGCCTGACCGGGCTGCCGAACCGGGCGCTCTTCATGGACCGCCTGGTGCAGGCGGTGCGGCTCTGGTCGCGGCAGCCGGAGCCGTCGTTCGTGCTGCTCTTCCTGGACCTGGACCGGTTCAAGGGGGTGAACGACACCCTCGGCCACGACGCCGGGGACCAGGTCCTGCGGCGCACCGCGGGGCTGCTGCGGTCGTGCGTCCGGGCGAGCGACACGGTGGCGCGGCTGGGCGGGGACGAGTTCGTGGTGCTGCTCGAGGCGATCGAGTCGGTGGCGGGGGCGATCCAGATCGCCGAGCGGATGCTCCGGCTCCTCGACCGGCCGTACCGGCTGAGCGGGCGGGAGTTCTACACGACGGCGAGCGTCGGGATCAGCTGGCCGACGGAGCGGGCCGGGAGCGCGGAGGACCTGATCCGGGAGGCGGACCAGGCCATGTATCGCGCCAAGTCGCACGGGGGCGGGCGGTACGTGCTGTTCGACCCGGCGATGCATCGGGCCGCGGTTTCCCGGCTCGAGGTGGAGAGCGACCTTCGCCAGGGTCTCGCGCGGGAGGAATTCGTGCTCCTGTACCAGCCGATCCTCTCCATGACCACGGGGCGGACCACCGGCTTCGAAGCGCTGGTGCGCTGGAACCACCCCCGACGCGGAACGCTGCTCCCCGATGAGTTCATCCCGCTGGCGGAGGAGACCGGGCTCATCGTCCCGCTCGGCCTGTGGGTGCTACGGGAGGCGGCGCGCCAGCTGCGGCGGTGGCTGGACGCGGGGCAGGCCAGGAGCGACATCGTGATGTCGGCGAATCTCTCGCCCCGCCAGCTCCTGGATCCCGCCGTGGTGGAGGCCGTCGCGACCATCCTCGACGAGGAGCGGGTCCGGCCCGACCGGATCATGCTGGAGGTCACCGAGACGGCGCTGATGCAGGACCCCAAGGAGGCCGCCGCCCGCCTGGACGCGCTGCGGGACCTGGGGATCCGCCTGTGCCTCGACGATTTCGGCACCGGCTATGCTTCCCTGGCCCACCTGCGACGGTTCCCCCTGGACACGCTCAAGGTGGACCGCTCCTTCGTGGGGCGGCTGGACCGCTCTCCTCGAGACCTGCAGCTCGTCGCCACCATCACGGCCCTCGCCCGCCACCTGGGGATCCACTGCATCGTGGAGGGCGTCGAGACGCCCGGTCAGCTGCACCGCATCCGGGGCCTGCGCCCCAGCGAGGTCCAGGGCTTCCTCTTCGCGCGACCCCTGCAGGCCGAGGCCGCCGCGGCCTTCATCCGGATGAAGCGCGCGGACGTGCAGCCGCTCCGTCGCTTCGCGCTGCGCTCGCTGGTCGAGCGGTTGCGCGTGCGGACCTGACCGGCCGGCTCCGCCTCCGCGCCGGATGCCGTTAGATTCCCGGCCATGATTTCGGCAAGCAATCTCGGAAAGTCGTTCGGCGACCACGTGCTGTTCGAGGGCGCGTCCTTCCAGCTCAACGCGGGGGAGCGCTACGGTCTCGTGGGCGCGAACGGGTCGGGGAAGACCACGCTGCTGGGGATCCTGAGCGGCGACCTGGAGGCGAGCGAGGGGACGGTCTCGATCCCGAAATCGCTCCGGCTGGGCGTTCTGCGCCAGGACCAGTTCCTCTACGAGGACGAGCAGATGCTGGGCGTGGCGATGATGGGCAATCGCGAGCTATGGCACGCGATGGTGGAGAAGGAGGAGCTCCTCGCCAATGCCCACGAGTCGTTCGACGCGGACCGGTTCGGCGAGCTGGAGGAGACCGTCCAGCGCCACGACGGCTACACGGCGGAAGCCCGGGCGGCGACGATCCTGGAGGGGCTGGGGCTGCCGACGGAGGTCCATCGTCGTCCGCTGTCGACCCTGTCGGGCGGGTTCAAGCTGCGGGTGCTGCTGGCGCAGGTGCTGGCCAGCGCCCCGGACGTGCTGCTGCTGGACGAGCCGACCAACCACCTGGACATCCTGAGCATCCGCTGGCTGGAGAAGTTCCTGCACGAGTTCCGCGGCCCCGTCGTGGTCATCTCCCACGACCACCGGTTCCTGGACAACGTGGCATCGAAGATCCTGGACGTGGACTACGCGACCGTCACGCTGTACCACGGCAACTACAGCCACTTCCTGGAGCAGAAGCGGGAGGAGCGCGAGCGGCGGGAGAAGGAGATCGAGAGCCGGGAGAAGGAGATCGCGCACCACCAGGAGTTCGTGGACCGGTTCCGGGCCAAGAACACCAAGGCGCGGCAGGCGCAGAGCAAGCTGCGGATGATCGAGAAGAAGGCCGCGTCGCTGGAGGCGCTGCCGGGGAGCTCGCGGCGCTACCCGGCCTTCCGCTTCGGACAGCAGCGGCCGAGCGGGCGGGACGTGCTGACGGTGAAGGGGGTGGAGAAGTCGTTCGGGGACAACGCGGTGCTCCACGGGGTGGACCTGCTGATCCGGCGTGGCGAGCGGGTGGCGATCATCGGGCCGAACGGGATCGGCAAGTCGACGCTCCTGAAGATCGCCATGGGCGAGCTGGCGGCGGACGCCGGCGAGGCGGCGTGGGGGTACGAGGCGCAGCCCGGCTACTTCGCGCAGGACCAGCACGAGCAGCTCGAGGGGGAGGCGGTGACGGCGGAGGAGTGGCTGTGGAAGTTCTGCCCCGACAGGGACCGCGGCTTCGTGCGCGGCTGGATGGGGATGATGCTCTTCAGCGGCGAAGAGGGGTCGAAGCAGGTCTCGGCGCTCTCGGGGGGCGAGGCGGCGCGGCTGGTGTTCAGCAAGCTGATGCTCGAGAAGCCGAACGTGCTCGTGCTGGACGAGCCCACGAACCATCTGGACCTCGAGTCCATCGAGGCGCTGGTGGAGGGGCTCCGGGACTTCGCCGGCACGCTGATCCTGGTCAGCCACGACCGCTGGTTCGTCGGCGAGCTGGCCACACGGGTGGTCGAGATCTCGACCGCCGGGGTCCGGGACTACCACGGCTCCTACGAGGAGTACGTGCACGCCCTCGGCGACGACCACCTGGACGCCGACGCGGTGCTCGAGAAGGAGCGGTCCGGGAAGCGGAAGGGGGCGCCCGCCGCCGGCGCGGCGAAGCCCGCCGGATCCGGCCGGGGGAACGGCGGCCGGGGCAGCCCGCCCTCGAAGGATCCCGCCAGGGCGAGGAAGGCGCTGGAGGAGCGGGCGGCGGAGCTGGCCGCTGCGGCCGAGGCGGCGGAGTCCCGGCTCGCGGAGATCGATCGGACCTTCGCCGCACCGGGATACTACGACCGCACGCCCCCGGCCGAGGTCGCGGCGCTGGACCGTGAGCGGACGCGCCTGAAGGAGGAGGCCGCGGGGCTGTTCGAGGACTGGGAGCGGGTCGAGTCGGAGCTGGGGGCGCTGCGGTAGGCGAACGCTCGCGCCTTCGAGGGGCTCAGCGGGCCGGCCGGATGTCCACCACGATGTTCCGCCACTCCCCCTGCCGGAAGCGGAGCACGCTCAGGGTGCAGCGGGTGATGTGCCCGAGCAGGATGGCGAGCCAGATCTCCCAGGGGTCGAGGGTGCCGATGCGCTGGAAGGCGAAGCAGAGGCCGAGGGGCACCACGATCTGGGAGATGATGGAGATGTAGAGGGGGCTCCTAGTGTCGCCGGTGCCCTGGAGCCCGCCGGTGTACGTCAGCGCGACCGCCACGAAGAGGCCGGAGACGCTGAGGAACCGCAGGAGCTGGACGCCGAGCTCCACCACGGCCGGCTCCTCCATGCCGAAGAGCCCGAGGAGCTGGCGCGGGATCAGGAGGAAGAGGGCGCCGATGCACGCGGCGCCGAAGACGCCGATCCGGGCGGCCGCGTGCACCGCATCCATCGCCCGGTCGGCCTTGCCGGCGCCCAGGCTCTGTCCGGCCACGGCGGCCGCGGCGCCCATGAGGCCGACGGACGTCCAGGTGATGAAGGAGAACAGCTGGGTATAGGAGACGGCGTAGGCGGCCTGCGCCTCGGCGCTCAGGGCGAGCGAGCCGACGAATGCCAGCAGCATCACGCCGCCGACGTTCATGGCGATGCCCTGGATCCCCGTGGGCAGCCCGAAGCGGAACAGGGAGCGGATGATGTCCCAGTCCGGGCGCATCGGGCCGTGGCGGGGGAATGCGACGATCCACCTCCCCTCCCAGAGGCGCGCCAGGGCGTAGAGTCCCACGGCCCCCGCCGCGATCACGGTCCCCATCGCCGCACCGGCGGTCCCGAAGGCGGGGATCGGGCCCAGGCCGCGGATCAGGATCACGTTCAGCACGACGTTCAGCACGGTGACGGCGATCCCGAGACGGAGCGGGGTCCGGGCGTCGCCGGCGGAGCGGAGGGCGCCGCCGAGCATGAAGAAGAGCAGCATGCCGGAGCTGAAGACGAACATGATGCGGAGGTAGGGCAGCGCTTCCGCCTGGACCTCGGGGGCGGCGTTGACCACGTCGAGGAGCCCGGGCGCCAGGACGTAGCCGAGGGGTGCGAGGATGCCGAGGGAGAGGCCGATGGCGGTGAGGAACGCCTGGTAGACGGTGCGGTTGACCCTCTCGTGGTCATCGGCGCCGGTGAAGCGGGCCACCAGGATGCTCATCCCCGTGAAGAGGGAGGAGATGAACACCACCACCACCAGGAAGATCTGCCAGCTCACGCCGATGGCGGCGTTGCCGGTGTAGCCGACGTAGTGCCCCACCATCGTGTGGTCCACGATCCCCTGGATGCCCCCGATGAGGTTCTGGAGCATGGTGGGCCAGGCCAGCTTCCACACGGCGGGACCCAGCGGACCGTCCACCAGGGAGCGGTCGAAGCGCCGGCCCCGGTGTCCCGTTGGCGCGGCCTGCGCGGCCGCCGGGATGGCACCGCCCGGGACGGGCGCGACCCCCTCCGGCCCGGCCGCGACGGGAGCGGCGGCCGCGGCGGGCAGGGAGCCCGTGGAGGGGTCGGGGATTGGGTCGGTCATGGGTCCGGGGACGTGCGGAGCGGGAGCCGGCCCCGAAGATGGCCGCTCGGGCGCGCCGGCGACAGCCCCGGGGGACGGAGGGCGGCGTAAAGATTGGCGGAAGCTGGCAAATATGTTGCCCTCGTGACCGGCCCCAGCCGGGGAAAACGCCGGTGCTGCCGGCACCCGGGGCGGGGCACGAACCTTGACTGCTTACCACGGCCGTGACCCTGACGGACGCCGCCGGGCGCGGCCTCGCATGGGGAAAAATGAGGAGTGTACATCAAATGACTATCCGACGAGCCGGCTTCACCATGCTGGAGATGCTGTTCGTCGTGGTCATCGGCGGGATCGTCCTGGCCATCGGGACGCGCCAGTATTCGCAGCTCTCCAATCAGCGGGCGGTGGGGAACGCGAGCAACGCCATGGTCCACACGGCGAGCCGGGCGCGCTCGGAGGCGATGCGGAGCGGCCGGGTGATCTACCTGCGGATACGGCCGGACCTGGCCCAGGTACGCGTCAGGTCCGCGTCGGACAGCGCCATCCACACGCTGGATGCGGGCGCGGACGGAGTGAGCATCACGGGCTCGACCATCTCCATCTGCTATGCGGCGCGGGGGTACGCGCTGCCGGGGTGCACCAGCATCAGCGGAACGCAGACCGTCAATTTCGTGCGAGGGGTGGACACCGCCACGGTGCAGGTGCTGCCCCTCGGACAGGTACGGAGGACACGATGAATCGCAGCGGCTTCTCGCTGATCGAAGTGATGATAGGAATGCTCATCTTCGTGATGGGCGTCATGGCGCTCGCCGCGTCCACGGGATTCGTGAGCATGCAGCTGCTGGCGTCCGATATCCGGACGGAGCGGAACGTGGCCTACCAGCAGGCGACGGAGCAGCTCCACGCGCTCCACTTCGACAGCGTGAAGACGCGCGCCTCCGCGGACGCCACGACCATCGGGGCCTACTCGGTCTGGTGGGACGTGACGTCGCTGCGCTGGGCGCTCAAGGAGGTCGACATCTACAGCGAGGGCCCCGGGTTCCAGGGGGGCGACCGCGTGTCTTCCCTCACCGATACGCTCACCATCCGGATCGCGAGGTCGGTGAAATGAAGACCACACGCGAAGGGTTCACGTTCATCGAGCTGCTGATGATCCTCCTGCTGGGGATGATCCTGCTCGGCGCCGTGTACGACACGATGATCAAGCAGGAGCATGCCTACGGCCTCATGAACGCCGTGGCGGGGACGCAGCATGACGCGCGGCTCGGCATCGACCTGCTCACCTCGGAGCTCCGGGAGCTCAGCAGCGGCGGCGGCGACCTGCTCATGGCCACCGGGGACTCCGTGCGGATCCGGGCGCTGCGGAAGTTCGGGCTGGTGTGCACCAAGAACAAGCCCGGCAACAAGCTCACCGTCGCCCGGATGGGGGTGGGGCACTTGAGCGTCGGGGACAGCATCCTCGTCTACGTGGACCAGGATTCGCTCAAGGCGGCCGACGACATCTGGCAGCGCGCCTACGTCTCCAGCGTGACCTCGACGACGCTGTGCGGCACCACCCTCGGCATCAACCTGGCCCTCCTGTTCCCCACCTCGGACATGGTGGAAGTGATGGTCGGGAACGCGCTCCGCTACGACTCGATCTTCGCCGGGGCGCCGGTCCGCTCCTTCGAGACGCTGACCTACCGCACCGGGACCATCAGCGGCGAGACGTGGGTCCAGCGCGTCCAGAGCGACACCATCACGCCGCTCATCGGGCCGGTGCCGGCCACGAACGGCTTCAAGGTCTCCTACTACGATACGCTCGGGATCGCCCTCACGGCCTTCCCGCTGAGCGCGGCGGACCGGGAGGGGGTCCACCGCATGCGGATCGAGATCCGGGCCCGCCGCCGCGCGGGCACGCCGGGCACGACCTACACGGACTCCCTGATCACCGACATCTACCTGCGCGGCAGCTGAGGCCGTGAGAGGAACACGCATGAACACGGCAACCGAGAGGAGCGGGTTCGCACTCCCCGCCGCGCTGCTGGCCCTCGTGATCGTGGGGGCGCTGGTCACGGGCGGCGTGTACGCCGCCATGGAGGAGGACCGGTCGAGCGCGAACGTGCAGTTCGGCCAGCACGCGTTCCTGGCGGCGGAGCGGGGTCTCGAGGACCTGCTCGGCACCAAGACACGTCTCTATTTCCAGGACACGATGGGGGTCCCCGGCACGACGGACACGCTCGGCCCCGTGGCGGTGGAGATCGAGGGCGTGCAGGCGCAATACACACTGTACGTCCAGCGGCTGAACACCCGCCTGTTCAAGGTGGACTCCGAGGGCGAGGTGCTCTCCGGCGGCCGTTACGCGGGGTCGAAGCGGCGGCTCGCCGAGATGATGCGGATCACGTACACGTACGTGCCGAAGGACCGCGCGTTCGTGACGCAGGAGCCGATCCGGCTCCGCGGCCAGTCCGGCATCAGCGGCGTGGACACGATCCCCTCCGGCTGGACCGAGTGCGATGACCTGGGGTCCCAGACCGCGGTCCTCGCCAAGGACTCGACCGCGATCGACATCGTCGGTGCATCCTCCCTCGAAGGCACGCCGAAGAAGAAGCAGGACGCGACGCTGGACTCGGCGGCCTTCAGCGAGTACGGGGACATGAACCTGGACGACCTGAAGGTCATCGCGGACAAGGTGTATCCGCCCGGCACGTACAACGGAATGGGCCCGGTGGTGGACGGCAGTGGCGCGTGTGACAAGACAGTCATGCCCAACTGGGGCGATCCCAACAACCCGGCGGGGGCGTGCCACTACTATTGGCCCATCATCCACGCCACGGGCGACATGACCCTGGGCTCGGGCGTCGGCCAGGGCATCCTCATCGTCGATGGCAACCTGCACATCTCGGGCAACTTCCAGTTCACCGGGCTGGTGTTCGTCTACGGGAGCATCTCCACCACCGGCGTCGGGAACAAGCTCACCGGTTCGGTGAACGTCCTGGGCGCCGGCCTCACCGACATCGGACAGCCCACCGGCGGCGGCAGCACGCAGATCAAGCTCTCCAGCTGCGCCATCGAGCGGGCGCACCTCTACAACGAGCGCTTCAACCGGCCGCTCCCGCTGAAGCACCGGAAGTTCACCGACCTCTCGGGGATCGGAGCGAGCTGAGCCGGCCGGTACAGAGCCGCGACGATTCCCAGCGCCCGGGCGCGGAGCCGGTCCTCCGTGCCCGGGCGCCGTCGTTTCCCTACGTCGACGTCTTCCTCGCGGATCTCGCAGGGAACGGGGTCCATGGTCTCCTCAGCGGCTGGGGTTGCGTCCATGGCGTCGAGTCGGCCAGGACCGTGCCGGCGGCGGCGCGTCGGGGGCCTTCGGCGACACCGGGCGCCGGCCGCGGGCGGCGCAAGGCTTGATCGGGCGGGGCTGTGGCCGCATGTTTCGGGATGCTCGACGCAACCGACATCCGGATACTCCGGCTCCTGCAGGCCGACGCCCGCATGGCCAACGCCGCCATCGCCCGGGACGTCGGGCTCTGCTCCTCCGCCGTCTTCCAGCGCATTCGCAAGCTGGAGAACGAAGGCGTCATCCAGGGCTACCACGCCCGCCTCGATCCCGCGGCCCTCGGCCAGGGGCTCCTCGCCTTCGTCGCCGTGCAGACGGGCGAGGGCGCGCGGGCGGCCGAGACGGCCGCCCTCCTCGCCGCCATCCCCGAGGTCCTCGAGGTCCACCGCGTCGTGGGCGAGGACTGCTTCCTCCTCAAGCTACGCGTGGAGGACACCGCGGCCCTCGGCGCGCTGCTGGACCAGAAGATCCAGCCGCTCCAGCCCGTGGCGTCCACCCGCACCACGATCGTGCTGTCCACGGCGAAGCAGACGGAGCCGGCACCCCATGCGCAGCCGGAGTTCCAGTCGGGTTCCGGCGATTCCATATCCGCATTGCAGCAGCGCGCGTCATAACCCCGCAAATACGAACGTTGTACCATTGAATCGTCGTCTCCGGCTTCGGGAGGACGACGATCAGACACAACATTGCATCCTGCCAGGAGGGGTTCATGCTGCAATTCGTTCGGGCGATCCTGATCACCGTGGCGGTGCTCGTGCCGGCCGGGCTGGTCACGGCGTGCAGCGGGGACGGGAACGTCGTGGGTACGGATCCGACGCGGATCCAGGTGACGGTGCAGGCGGACGGGGTGGGGGCGTCGGGGATCACGGTGCGGCTGTATGCGAGCGGGGGCAGCACGGCGCTGAACGAGGCGACGACGAGCGGGAGCGGGCAGGTGACGTTCAGCGGTCTGGATGCGGGGACGTTCGACGTGGAAGTGGTGGTGCCGTCGAACCTGGAGCTGGACGAGGGGGAGGCGCGGCGGCCGGTGACGGTGGGCGCGGGGTCGACCGCGACGGTGACGTTCAGCCTGGTGTCGGTGCTGCCGCCGGGCACGACGGAGGTGGTGCTGGACGCGGCGAGCTTCTCGCCGGCTTCGGTGACGATCGCGCCGGGCGCGATGGTGCGGTGGCGGAACGGTGGTGCGGTGGCGCACACGATCACGCCGGACGGTCACAGCGAGTGGACGAGCGTGTCGATGAGCGCATCGGGTGAGACCTTCGAACACACGTTCAACACGGCGGGGTCGTACCCGTACCTGTGCCAGCTGCACACGGGGATGACGGGCACGGTCACGGTGCAGCAGCCCTGATCGTCGAGGATGGCTGGCTACTCCGCGCGGAGGGTGCGCGCGGGGTCCACGCCGGCGGCGCGGCGCGCCGGAAGCCAGGAGGCGGCCACGCCGGCGGCCGCGAGGAGCCCAGCGAGGAGGGCGAAGGTGACGGGGTCGTGGGGCGCCACGCCGTAAAGCATGCCGCCCATGGCACGGGTGGCGAGCAGGGCGGCGGCGATCCCGATGGCGAGGCCGGTGGCGACCAGGGCGAAGCTGCGGCCCAGCGTGAGGCGAACGATGTCGCTCGCCCGTGCACCCAGGGCCATCCGGAGTCCGAGCTCCGGGAGCCGCTGCCGGGCGGCCTGCGAGGTGATCCCGTACACGCCGACGAGTGCGAGGACGAGGGCGACCGCCGCGAAGGTGAGGAGGAGGAGCGCGAGGAAGCGGTCGCGGGCCATGGAGTCCCCGTGGACGGCGGCCATGTCGACGGCGTCGTAGAGTGGGAGATCGTCGTCGAGCTCCCGAACGATGGACCGGACCGCCGGGACGAGCCGGGTCGGGTCGCCCGAGGCGACGCGGAAGTAGACGTGCATCCGTCGCGACGTGTATTGCCGGAAGGGGTCGATCATCTCGATCTGCGGCGGCGTCGCGAGCGCGGACTGCCGCTCGCCGCCCACCACGCCCACGATGGTACGCCAGACGGACGTCGAGTCGGGGATCCGGTCACCGATGATCCGCTGACCGATCGGATCCTGGTCCGGGAAGTACTGCCGGGCCATGGCGTCGTTGATCACGGCGACCCGCTCGCCGCTCGCCGCGTCGGCCTCCGTGAAGAGACGGCCGCGCACCAGCGGCACGCCCATGGTCTCGAAATAGCCGGGCGTCGCCCGCCGACGGACCGTGTTCGAGCCGTAGTCGTCGGGGGCCCGGCCGGCGATGAAGAAGTCGCTGGTGAAGCCCCGGTCCCGGAGCGGCATGGTGGTGGAGGCGCCGGCGGCAACCACGCCGGTGAGGGCCCGGGTTCGGGCGAGGAGCTCGTCGTAGAAGGCGGTGATGCGCTCGGGCGAGTCGTACCGGGAAGAGGGGAGGTTCAGGGTGACCGACGCTACCCCCCGCGCGTCGAAGCCGGGGTCCACCTGCTGGAGCCTCAGGACGCTCCGGACGAGGAGCCCCGCGCCGAGCACCAGGACCAGCGCCAGCGCCACCTCGGCCACGACGAGGCCGCCGACCACGCGGTGCGACCCCCGGCCCGCGATCCCGCCCCGGCCGACCTCCCGCAGCGCTTCACCCGGCCCCGACCGCCGGGCGAAGAGGGTGGGAAAGAGGCTGAAGAGGACCGCCGTCGCCGCCGTGATGGCCACGGCGAAGCCCACCACCGCCGCGTCCACCGGGAACGAAGAGACCCGCAGCAACCCCTCAGGCTGGAGCCGCTCCAGGAGCCGGGTCCCCGCGACTCCCAGCGTGATCCCCGCCGCCCCGCCGAGACCCGCGAGGGCGAAGCTCTCGGCCAGGACCTGCCTCGCGAGACGGCCGCGGCCCGCGCCCAGCGCCGCCCGCACGGCCAGGTCGCGCCGTCGCCCGGCGGCCCGGACGAGCAGCAGGTTGCCCACGTTCGCGCAGGCGATCAGGAGGAGGACCCCCACGGCCCCCAGCAGCACGAGGAGCGGCGTCCGCGTGTCCCCCAGGAGGAAGCCGTGGAGCGGTGACATGCCCGCGCCCATGGCCTGGTTCAGAACCGGGTGCTCCTCCTGGAGCCGGGCCGCCACCCCCTGGAGCTGCGCGTCGGCCTGATCCGGCGTGGCGTCGCGGGCCAGCCGCGCCACCGGCCGCAGCCAGTGCGCCCGCCGGAACCACGCCTCCGTGCGGGACTCACGCTCCCAGCCGAATGCGCCCCAGAGGTCGACGTCAGGGGTGGGGAAGGAGAACCCCTCGGGCATGACGCCGACCACCCGCGCCCCCGCGCCGTTCACGGTGATCGGGGACCCCACGGCTTCCCGCTTTCCACCGAACAGCGTGCGCCACGTCCGGGCGCTCAGGAGCACCGGCGTCTCCCCGGTGGCCCAGGTCTCCTCCTCCGTGAACGTTCGGCCGAGCATGGGCTCCACGCCGACCATGGAGAAGAAACCCCCCGTCACCTCCGTGACGTTCAGGACGTGCGGCTCGTCCAGCCCCGTGAGTGTCGCCTGAAACGGGTACCAGTTGTACGCCTCGACGTCCTCGAACGCCGACACACGCTCCTTCCAGTCCAGGAAGTTGGCCGGCGCCGCCGTCTCCTGCTCCCACCCCATCTCCGGGTTGGACTCCCACAGCATGTACAGTCGGTCCGGCTCGCTGAACGGCAGCGGCTTCAGCACCACGGCCCGCACCGCCGAAAAGATCGCCGTCGTCGCGCCGATCCCCAGCGCGAGCACCAGCACCGCCGTCGCCGTGAAGCCGGGGCTCCGGCCGAACGACCGGAACGAGAGCCGGACATCCCGCGCTGCGTCCTCCAGCGGCCGCACGCCCCGGGCATCCCGGAATTCCTCCTTCGTCCGCTCCACGCCCCCCAGACTGAGCCGGGCCTGACGACGCGCCTCCCCCACCTCCAGCCCCCGGCGCACGTTCGCCTCCTCCTCCATCTCCAGGTGGAAGCGCAGCTCCTCCTCGAGCTCCCGCTCCTCCCGACCCCGGTACAGCAACGACCGCAGCCGCTCCACCACCTCCGCGCGCCAGCTCACGCCACGACCCCCGCCCAGTCCAGGATCCGGAACACCGCACCCGCCGAGCGCTCCCACTCCGCCCGCTCCACCCCGAGCTGCCTCGCCCCCGCCGCCGTCAGCATGTAGTAGCGTGCACGCCGGTTGTTCTCCGTCGCCCGCCACTCCGAGCGGATCCACCCCTTCCGCTTCATCCGCTGCAGCGCCGGGTAAAGCGACCCCTGGTTCACCTGGAACACGTCCCGTGACATCTGCTGGATCCGCTGCGCCAGCCCCCAGCCGTGCATGGGCTCGAGCGAAAGCGTTTTGAGGACCAGGAGCTCGAGCGTCCCCTGGAGCAGGCTGGAATCGGCCATGACGTCCCTTCCTCTAGATGTTCTGAAGAAGAGGATGCGCGGTCTCCTTCAGGCTGTCAAGAGGAACGAGTAGTGCAAGGGTCGGGCGGGGAAGGGCAAGAGGGGAGACCAGTGCGCAGCGAGGAGCCAATGGGGAACGGAGCGGTGGAGGGCGAGGGGAGCGTGGAGGTGGTGAACAACGAGCGGAAGTCGCGGTTCGAGGCGGAGGTGGAGGGGAAGGTGGCCGTGGCGGACTACCGGCGTGCGGGGGACCGGATCGAGTTCACGCACACGGAGGTCCCGGAAGCGCTGCGGGGGAAGGGTGTGGGGGAGGCGCTGGCGCGGGAGGGTCTGGAGCACGCGCGCCGGGAAGCGCTGGACGTGGTGCCGACGTGCCGGTTCATCGCGGAGTACATCGACCGGCATCCGGAATACCAGGATCTGGTGGCGGAGCGGTAGCCCGCCGGCGGCCATGGAGACGTGCGGCCCGCTGACCCCTGAAGCGGGCCGGCCGCCGCTACTCCGAGGGCCGCGGCCGGATCTCGACCCACCCGCGGAGACTGTTCACGAGCCAGGCGCGCGTGGCGCGGCGGAGATCGGCGGGACGGAGCGTCGCTTCGGCGATGGCGCCGGCCTCCAGGAGCCCGGCGCGGAGGCAGCCGGGGAGGAGTCCGGCGGCGAGGGCGGGGGTGAGGAGTCGGCCGTCCAGCTCGAGGACGAGGTTGCCGCGCGTGAGCTCCGTCAGCTCGCCGCGCTCGTTGCGGAGCACGACGTCCCACGCGTCCGCCGGGGCGTCGGTCCGTGCCTGCTCGTAGGTCTCCCGGCGGGTGGTCTTGTGGAAGAGGAACCGGTCGGCGGAAGAGACCGGTACGCGGCCGAGGTCGACGGTCCGTGCGCGGGACGGCGGCTCGGAGACGCCCGGCCCGGTGACGCCGGGCCCGGTGATCGGGGGCCAGTCCGGTCCCCACGGCTCCTCGAGCGGCTCCACCCCGGCACGGACGCGTCCGCCCTCGTCCAGGAGCAGGCGGACGCGGTGGGCGCCGGCCGGGAGCGCGCGGCGGATGCCGTCGAGGGCGGCGGCGGCGGCGTCGTCAGGGCAGGGGAAGCCGAAATAGGCGGCGGAGTCCCGCAGGCGCGCGAGGTGGCGGTCACGGCGGACGAGCGATCCGTCCTCCAGGCGGAGCGTCTCCACCAGGCGGAACGCCGGCCACGGTTCCCGGACGACGACGGCCTTGGCCAGGAGCTCGTCGTATTCGGCGGCGGGCGTCGAGTCCCAGACGACGCCGCCCCCGGCGCCGTACACCGCCACGCCCGCGTCACGGTCGATCCAGGCGGTGCGGATGGGGACGCTGAACGTGGCGTCCCCGCCGGCGGCGCCGGGGCGGATGACCCCGATGGCGCCGCAGTACACCTCCCGCGGCGTGGGCTCCAGGGCGGCGATGACCTGCATGGTGCTGATCTTGGGCGCGCCGGTGACGGAGCCGCAGGGGAAGAGGGCGGCGAGGATGTGGGCGAGGGCGACGTCGTCGCGGAGGGTGGCGTCGATGGTGGAGGTCATCTGCCAGACGGTCCTGTAGCGCTCCACCTCCAGGAGGCGTGGGACGCGGACCGACCCGGTGCGGGCGATACGGCCCAGGTCGTTCCGCAGGAGGTCCACGATCATGAGGTTCTCCGCGCGGTCCTTCCCGGAGTCGGCGAGCTCGTCGCGGAGGGCGAGGTCCTCGGCGGTCCAGCGTCCGCGGGGGCGGGTGCCCTTCATGGGTCGGGTCGTGATCTCGCGTCCGCGCGTGCGGAAGAAGAGCTCGGGGGAGGCGGACGCGATGACGAAGCGGCCGAGGTCCAGGAGCGCATGGTAGCCCGGGCCCTGCGCCCGCCGCATCCGGTCCCAGAGGTCGACGGGGTCGCCAGCGAACGGGGCGCGGAGGCGGGTGGTGAGGTTGACCTGGTACGTGCGGCCGTCGGCGATGTGGCCGCGGACCGCTTCGATGGCGGCCGCGTGGGCCGCGCGGTCCATCTCGATGCGCCAGTCGAGGTGGGCCGCCTCGCCGTCGCGCGTCGGCGGGAGGGGCGTCTCGCCGTCGAACAGGGCGAACCAGAGGAGGGGCATGCGGGCTCCGGGGTGCACGCGCATGCGCGGCTCGAACGCCGGCGCGGCCTCGTAGGAGAGGAAGCCGGCGGCGGTGAGCCCCGCGGCCACGCCGTCCTGGACCGCGGAGAGAGCCGGGAGGACATCGGCGGGGCTGGCGGCGGTCACCACGCGCACCGGGTCCTCGAGGGCGGCGTGGACGCGCAGGCCGTCGGGGCCGGTGAAATCCAGGAGCACGCGGGGCATGGCGGGCAAAGATAGACCGTCCGGGAGCGCGCACCAGCGACGGTCGTTTCTCGCGGCCGTGTTCTTTGCGGCTCCGGACCACGGGCGCTATCGTCGGGCGAGCCCGAGCCGTGGGCGCTCACGAAGGGGAGGATCAGGTGCGAACGCTGGGGCCGCTCACGGAGGCGGAAGCCGTCCTGGAGTTCCTGCGCGGCGAGGCCGGGTCGCCGCGGTTCCGGGCGAAGCTGGCGCCGTCGCTGGAGGCCCTCGGGGGCGACTGGTCGCTGATCGAGGCCGGGGACCCCGCCGACGCCGCCCAGGCCCGGCTCCGCCGGGACCTCCTGTGGGCGTACCGCGGACCGTCCGGACCGGCGCCGCTGCTGGAGGGGTTTCCGGCGGACGTCGCCTGGGAGCGGGTGGGGCTGACCCCGGAGGAGCTCCTGGAAGTACGGTATACGCGCTACCCGTACTGGATGGAGCTCTCCGGCGGCACACGCTCGCCGCTCCGGGCCGCCGAGCGGATCCGGGCCGGGGTCCAGCCCGTGCCCGGGCCCGCGACCTCGACGTTCACGCAGCTGGCCGAGCTCCTCTGCCAGGGGCTGCGGCCGCCGCCGCCGATTCTCGTCGGCGCGTCACGGGCCGGGGCCCTCGTCGTCCTGGAGGGCCATTCCCGCCTCACGGCGTACGCGCTCCGGCCCGACTGTGCCCCGGCCGAGGTGGAGGCGGTGCTCGGCGTGTCCGGGCGAATGGCGGAATGGGTCCTGTACTGATGCGCCGGGAGACTCACGGGGGCGCGCGCTGAGAGGCGCGTCCCGATGCGCTATGTTCCCGGCCCGGACCCGGCCACAGTTTGCAGCCTCGTGACCAGCGACGACGCCATGGACCTCTTCTCGACCGCGCCCGCTCCCCGCGAGCCCGCCGCCGACCCGCGCTCGGTGCTCCGGGACGTGTTCGGGTACGACAGCTTCCGCCCCGGACAGGAGACGGTGATCGATGCCGTCATGGGCGGCCACGACTGCATCGCGGTGATGCCCACGGGCGCGGGGAAGTCGCTGACGTTCCAGATCCCGGCGCGGCTGCTGCCGGGGACCGTGCTGGTGATCTCGCCGCTGATCAGCCTCATGAAGGACCAGGTGGACGCGCTGGAGGAGCTCGGGTTCCGGGCCACGGCCCTGAATTCGTCGATGGAATGGGGGGAGCGGCAGCGTCGCATGGACGGGATCCGGCGCGGCGAGTACGAGCTGGTCTACGTGGCCCCGGAGGCGCTGGACGGCGGCCTGCGGGCGTCGATCCGGGGGTGGCCGGTGTCGCTCCTGGTGGTGGACGAGGCGCACTGCATCTCGCAGTGGGGTCACGACTTCCGCCCATCGTACCGCCGCCTGCGCGGGCTCGGGGACGAGCTCGGCGCGCCCGTCCTGGCGCTGACGGCGACGGCGACGCGACAGGTCGCCGTGGACATCCTCCGGCAGCTCGGGATGAAGAAGCCCAGGGGGTACAAGGGGTCCTTCTTCCGGCGCAACCTGAAGATCCACGCGCGGAAGAAGGGGCAGGGAGGCAACACGAGGCGGGAGATCCTGGCGCTGGTCCGGGAGCGGGCCGGGCGGAGCGGGATCGTCTACTGCCTCTCGCGCCGCGGGGTGGAGCAGACGGCGGAGTACCTGTCGAGCCACGGGATCCGCGCGCTCCCGTACCACGCGGGGCTCGGGGACGACGAGCGGGCGGCGAACCAGGAAGCGTTCCAGAAGGATGACGCCGAGGTCATCGTCGCGACGATCGCGTTCGGGATGGGGATCGACAAGTCCAACGTGCGGTTCGTGATCCACCGCGACATGCCGAAGGACACGGAGAGCTGGTACCAGGAGATCGGCCGGGCGGGGCGGGACGGCCTGGATGCGGACTGCTTCCTCTTCTATTCCTGGGCCGATGTGAAGCTGCACGAGCGGTTCCTCCGGGAGATCGAGGACCCGGTGCTCCGGGAAGACAAGCATCGCGGCACCGTGTCGCTGTTCGAGCTGGTGGAGCGCGGCGGCTGCCGGCACCGCGGCATCGTGGCGCATTTCGATGAGGCCATGGAGGACTGCGGCGACGCCTGCGACGTGTGCATGGGCGTTTCGGTCGAGGCCGTGGCGGCGGAGGCCATGATCCGCTTCGGCGTGAAGCGGTCGCCCGCCGGCGCGGCCCGGGATCGCGGGCCGGCGGGCGCGGGGGCCGGCGGGGCGGGACGCGGCCGGAGCCGGGCGGGGGACCTGGCGCCGTGGGACGAGGTGCCCCCGGCCGCGTTCGATCCCGATGCCGACCCGCTCTTCGAGAAGCTCCGGGCGCTGCGGAAGCAGCTCGCGGACGAGCGGGGCGTGCCCGCCTACATCGTCTTCAACGACCGGGTGCTGCGGGAGATGGCGGAGCGGCGGCCATCCAGCGCGGCGGAGCTCATGGCCATCAGCGGGGTGGGGCCGAAGAAGCTGGAGCGGTATGGCGCCATGTTCCTGGACATCATCGCGCGAGGGTGAAGGGGGAGAGGGGCGAGGGGGCGTCGACGTCCCCGGCCCGGGCCTCGCCTTGCCGGCTGCGACGCGGTGGCGCATGATGCGGATGCGAAGGCCCTGCCCGCGCGAAATCCACCGAACGGAGGCTGGCACGATGTCGCTGCCCCTTCCCGATCCGCCGCAGTCGCTGTGGCGGGAGACGTACGGCCCCTACACCCCCGGCCCGTCGCTGGAGGGCGACCAGCGCGTGGACGTCGCGGTGATCGGCGGCGGGTTCACGGGGCTGACCACCGCGTACGAGCTGCGCCGCGCGGATCCCGCCCTGTCGGTGGCGGTGCTGGAGGCGCGGGACATCGGGTACGGCTCCAGCGGGCGCAACGGCTCGTTCGCCATGACGGTGGTGGGACTCGGGTTCTCGGCCACGGCGATGCTGAGAGGTCGCGACTACCTGGCGCGCGCCCACCGCTACATGATGCGGGCGGTGGATGAGCTGGACGACCTGATCCGCCGCGAGCGCCTGGACTGCGAGCGGATCCGGCCGGGGTTCCTGCGGGTGGCGACGACCGCGGCGTATGCGAAGAAGCTGCGCCGGGAGGTCGTCCTCATGAACGGTCTGGGGTTCGACGACATCCACTGGCTGGACGAGCGGGAGACCCGGTCGCGGGTGGACTCCCCGGTGCACCTGGGTGCGCTGTGGGAGCCCCGGCTGGTGCTGCTCCACCCGCTCAAGCTGGTGCGGGCGGAGAAGGAGCTGGCGATCCGCTACGGGGCGCGGGTCTACGAGAACTCGCCGGTCACGCGGGTGCGGCGGGGGCGGGAGTTCCGGATCGAGACGCCCGGGGGCACCGTCACGGCGGCGAAGGTCGTGTTCGCGACGAACGCGTATTCGCACCTGTTCCCGTGGCTGAGGCGGAAGCAGGTGCCCGCGTTCACCTACATGCAGGCGACGGAGCCGCTGACGCCCGAGCAGCTCGCGCCCATCGGCTGGGCGGGTCGCGAGGGGATCGAGGACGCGCGCAACCTCATCCACTTCTATCGGCTCACGACGGACAATCGCATCGCCATCGGAGCCGGGCCGGTGGGGTTCACGTGGGGGAACAGCCTGGACGCCGACGCCTCCGAGACGGCGTGGCGGGAACAGGCGTCGCACCTGCGGCTGACGTTCCCGCACCTCAAGCGGATCCGGTTCACCCACCGGTGGGGCGGCCCGTTCTCCGTGACCCTGGACCTGAATCCCGCGCTCGGCCACCTGGGCGACGAGCGCGCCGTGTACAGCCTCGGGTGCATCGGGCACGGCGTGTCCATGAGCCACCTCAACGCGCAGACCCTCCGCGACCTCATCCTCGAGCGGGAAACGGAGCTGACCGGGGGCCCGTTCGTGCGCCGGCGCGTGCTGCCCTGGCCGCCGGAGCCGCTCCGGAGCGCGCTGGGGCACACGCTGCGGACCTACCTGCGCCTGGAAGACTGGGTGAAAGAGCGGGAGCTGCGGCGGATGAAGCGACAGATCCACGCCGACGAGCCGGAGCGGGAGCCCGCGTCCGTCTGAGGCCGCCGTCAGCGACCGCCGTCAGGGGCCGCCCTCAGGGGCCTTCCTCCGGGCGGCCCACGGGCGTCGGCGCGGGCGGCTCCGCCGGCTCCGCGGTCCTCCCCTGGCGGGAAACCGCCAGGACCCTGCGCAGGGCGCGGGCGGTCCTCCGGTGCACCCCCTCCACCCGGACGGCGACGCCGGCGCTGCGCAGGTCGGTCACGAGCTGCTCGAGGACGAGGGCGCCCGTGAGGTCGACGCGCCCGAGGCGCTCCACGTGGAAGACGACCGCCGACGCATCCTGGTGCTCCGCGAGGAGATCCAGCACCTCGGACTTCAACGCCTCGGCGGACCCGAACCAGAGGACGCCGTGGGGCCGCAGGTGCAGGGCGCCCTCGTCGGTCCAGCGGTCCACCAGCACGTGGAACTCGCGCCACAGGTGAATGGCGCCCGCCAGGAGGATCCCCAGCACGACGGCCTGCTCGATGTGGGGGGCGAGGGCGAGGGTGAGGACGAGAGTGGTAGCGGCGACCAGGAACTGGGGGCGGGACAGGCGCCAGAGGACGAGGACCTGGCCGGGCCGGATCAGGCCGACGACGGCCGTCATGACCAGCGCGCTGAGGACGGCAATGGGGAGGGGCGCCAGGACGTTCGCAAACGGGAGGAACGCCAGCACCGCCGCGCCCGTCACGGCGCCGCTCCAGCGGGTCTTCGCCCCCGCCATGTGGGCGATGCTGCTGCGGGAGAAGGACCCGCCGACGGGAAAGCCGCCGCTGATCCCCGCCGCGAGGTTGGCCACGCCCTGGCTGATGAACTCGCGGTCGGGGTCCCAGCGCTGGCGCTCGCGGGTGGCGTAGGTCCTGGCGATGGACGCGGCCTCGCTGAACCCGGCCAGGGCGATGACCGCGCCGGCGAGGGCGAGGGACGGCACGGCAGAAAAGGGGAGCGCCAGGGAGAGGGGCGGCAGCCCTTCGGGGATGGCGCCGAGCACCGGGGCGTCGTACCCGGCCAGCGCGCTGACGACCACGGCGCCGACGGAGGCGATGAGCACGCCGGGCGCCAGGGGGTGGAGCCGGCGCACGCTCACGACCACGAGGATCGTGGCGGCCGCCGCGGCAAGGGCCTGGCCCTGCCACTCCCGCCACTCCCCGAAGGCGCGGAACGCCGCGCTCAGCCCGGATCCTTCCGGCGCGAGGCCGACGGCGCCGGACACCTGCGAGGCGAGGATGAGGATGGCGGCCCCGGTCGTGAACCCGCGGAGCACGGGCTCGGACATGAGGAACACGACCTTGCCCGCCCGGAGCAGCCCGATGCCGACGCGGATGACGCCCACGACGAGGGCGAGGAGCGCGGCCAGCCGGACGTACTCGGCGCTGCCGGCGGCCGCGAGCGGCGCCAGCGCCCCGGCGGTCAGGATGGCGGTCACCGCCGCGGGGCCGGTCTGGAGGTAGGGGGAGGACGCGAAGAACGCGGCCGCGAGGGGCGGCAGCGCAGCGGCGTACAGCCCGACATGCGCCGGCAGCCCCGCGACCTGGGCGTACGCCAGGGACTGCGGGATCAGGACCAGCGCCATGGTAACCCCGGCGACGACGTCGCCGGAGGTCAGCCGCGGACCGGGGCCTTCTTTCCCTCGATGGGGTAGCCGCGCTCCAGCCAATCGATCATTCCTCCGAGCACCAGTGCGGGACGGAAGCCGGTCCGCTTGAGAATGGACGCGGCGGCGGCGCTCCGCACCTCGTCCCCGCAGACGATGGCGAGCGGCCGGTCACGAGACAGTCCGTCCTTCGCCTCCCACGTCTCGGTCCACGGTGCGGACGCGGCCCCGGGGATGCGGGAGTGGCGGAACTCGAAGCCCTCGCGCACGTCCACCACCTGGAACTCGTCGGTGCGACGGTGGAGCTCGTCCACGTCGAGCACCTCGAGGCTCTCCGTGGGCAGACCGGCACCCTCCCACGCGGCCAGCCCGCCCTCGAGATGGCCCAGCACCTCGAATCCGGCGTCGGCCAGGATCTTCGCCGCGATCCTGGCGATGGGCTCCGGCTCGGCGTGCACGACGTAGCGGTGGCCCGGGGGCAGCAGCATCTCGGCCCGGTCCGCCAGGTCCGCGCGGTTGAACTGGAGGTTCACGGCGCCGGGCAGGTGCCGCTCGGCGAAGGGCCGGGGCGTGCGCAGGTCGAGGGGGATGACGCCGTCGTCGATGGCCTGGCGGATCTCCTGCGCGTTCATGCGGGCACCCCTTTCAACTTCTCCTCCTCGACCAGCCCCAGGTTGTGGGCCTTGATGCGCCGATAGTCCGCGGGGAGCGGCTTGGCGGTCTCCTCCACGAACGCGGCGAACGCCTCCTCGTCCGGCTGGTGCATGGCCAGGTTGAACTTCTTCTCGAAGGCGATGGTCGAGCTGACCTTCCCGCTCATGTTCACCCCGCCGCAGGCCGATACGCCGTAGTGGTTGGGGTACACCTCGACGGTGTCGGGGAGCGTGAAGAGCCTCTCGCGGATGGACCGGAACTGCCGGCGGGCGCGCTCGGTCTGGTCCATGACGTCCAGGGCCTGGTCTCCCACCAGGAGGTCGGGACGGCCGACGTCGCCCACGAAGAGCGAGTCGCCGGTGAGGACGAACCACGGCTCCTCCGAGCGAGCCCGGTCCGTCACCAGGTAGGCCGTGTGCTCCGGCGTATGGCCGGGGGTGTGGAGGGCCCGGACCCGCACCTGCCCCACGTCGATGATGTCTTCGTCCTTCAGCGGCGTGAACGGATAGGTCACGGGCGCGCTCTCGTGGAGGTAGTGCCGCGCCCCCGTCATCGCGGCCAGCTCACGGGCGCAGGAGATGAAGTCGGCGTGCACGTGGGTCTCGAGCACCCCGACGATCTCGAGGGTGAGGTCCGCCGCCTCGAGGACGTAGAAGTCCGGCCCGAGGTCGGCGATGGGGTCCACCACCAGCGCCTGCTTGGCGCGGGTGCAGCCGAGCAGGTAGGAGGCCTGCCCCAGCGGCTCGTGGCGGAACTGCTTGAACATCATGGCTTCAGTCCTCCTCCGGCAACCGCTTGATGTGGATGGTGATCACGCCGTCCTCCTCCCGCATGTCGACGAGCTCGTTGCCGGTGTCGTCGGCCCAGGCGGGGAAATCGGCGAGGGCGCCGCGGTCGGTGGCCAGGACCCGGAGGACCTGGCCCACCTCGATGGTCCGGATGGCCTTGGCGGCCTTCACGACCGGCATGGGACAGAGCAGCCCGCGGGCATCCAGGGTTTGCGCTGCGGTGATGGGGGTCATGGCATCGCTCCGGCTCAGATGAACAGGGTGACGTGGCACTTCCGCGCCTCGGACAGGAACGCCGCCGCGCCGCCGAACACCACGCCATCGATGAACTCGTCCTGCTCGTAGCCGAAGACGTCCATCGTCATCTGGCAGGCGATCAGCTTCACGTCCAGCTCGAGGGCCGTATCGATCAGCTCCTGGAGGTCGGCGACCCCCTTCTTCCGGAACATCCCCTTCATCATGGACGTGGCCATGGTCTGCATCCCGGGGATCACCGTCAGCAGGTCGGGCATGGGGATGGGCATCGGCATCGCCGGATTGCCCACCGGCGACACCTTGATCTTCTTCAGATAGCCCTTCCGGATCACGTTCAGCCCGTAAAACGTGAAGAAAACCGAGGTCTCCATCCCGGCGGCCGCCGCGGCCGTGGCGAGGATGAACGGCGGGTAGGCCCAGTCCAGCGTGCCCTTCGACGCGATGATCGCCGCCTTCTTCTTCGCCGGGTCCTTCTTCAGCGCCCCTTCGATCTCCTCGCGGACGATCCGGCGGATCCGCTCCTCGGTTAGCGTCTGGGTCTCAAGCATGGACGACCTCCTGATCGGGTGAGGGGGCTTCGCGGGCGGCGCCGCCGAGGATCCGCGCCGTCTCCCGCGCGCGATCCTGCCAGTGCGCCGTGATGAACCCCGGCGGCGACCACGACAGTGACCCGGCGGCCGCCTGACGGGCGGCCTCCTCCGCGAGCCACGCCAGCGTCCCGCGCGGGTCCTGCCGGAGCATCCACGTGAGGGCGAACCGGCGCTCCCCCTGGCGCAGGCCCACCTCGAGCCGCCGGGCCCCGGCCTGCAGGTCGCGACGGGTGAGGATCACACCGCTCCGGGCCGGCGCCAGGACGGCATCCAGCAGCGCCTCCGCCGAATCGGCGGCGACGGGGGGCGCGGCGGCGAAGTGAGCGGGGGGCGCCGTCGGCGGGCCGAGGAGTGCGGCCTCGGCGGCGAGCGCTGCCTCCAGCGCCCGGGCCCAGGCGCGGTGGAACGGCTCGCCCAGCTCGACGATCCGGGCGAGGTACGGCACCAGCCAGCTCGCCAGGTGCTCCCAGAAGAAGGCGTGGCGCGCGGCCCGCCAGGGGGAAGCGCCACCGGCCGCGGCGTCGCGCTCGACCAGGGAGGCGTGGGCGGCGAGGAGCGTGGCGAGGTGGTCGGGCTCCGGGGGCGGCGTCGCCTGGAGCGCGCGCCAGAACCCGGCGATGCGGTCCCGCGCCTCGCCGCCCAGCATGCCGCGGGACCCGAGGTAGATGGACGCATAGGGCGGGAGCTGGAAGCGGAAGAGCTCCGTGTGGGCGGCGTCGTCCGGGGGCGCGGGGAGCCCGGCGGCCGCCGCGAGCCGCGCCTGCGCCGGACCGGGGGCCTCCGCGAGGACGCCGAGGGTACGCAGCAGCTCCATCAGCGGTCTCGACTTTCCGCCGGGATCGGCACGCCGGCGCCCGGGAGCCGGTAGGCCTGGCGGTCCGGCCGCAGCGGCCGGAGTAGCCAGAAGGGGCGGCGGGTGCCGTCGGGCGAGTGACGTTCCGCGGAGCGGGTCAGGCCGAGCCACTCGTGGAAGATCGCCCGGGACCGCGCGGTGTCCACGGCGATGTCGCCGGGGCGGTCCGTCGGCTCGGCCTTCCGGACGCGCACGGGCTGGTGCCAGCAGTGCATTCCCGAGATGGGGTCGGGCTGGACGGCCGCGACCAGGTTCTGGTGCACGCCGACGTCGGTCCACCAGATCCGCAGCGTGTCCGGGTCCGCCGACGCGAACGGCTCGACGCCGCGCTCCCGCCGCATGGCCCACCGGTCGCCGTCGCGGTCCAGGTGGACGGTGGCCATGGCCTGGCGCTGCCCCTTCTCGCCCGCCGGCTTCCAGCGGCCCATGTGGTGGCTGCACGCGACGACGCCGGGACGGATCCCCTCGGTGACCCACGCCTTCACCACGAAGTGCCCGATCCGCGACTCGACCCGCACCGGGTCGCCGGTCTCCACCCCCAGCCGGGCCGCGTCGGTGGGGTGCAGCCAGAGGGGGTTGGTGTGGGCGATCTCGTCCAGCCACTTGGCGTTCCCGCTCCGGGTGTGGATCTGGACGGGGAGGCGGAACGTCGAGATCAGCGGGATCTCGCCGGGCTCCAGGTTGTCCGGGTGCACCTGGCTGCGGATGTAGGTGGGGATCGCATACTCCGGCCATCCCCAGTCCGCGAGCGTCCGCGAGTAGAACTCCAGCCGGCCGCTCGGCGTGGGGAAGCCGCGCACCACGCGCCCGTCCTGGAGCACGCCGACGGCGCGGCGCCCATCGTCGTCGGGCTCGGGGGCTGGGTGGGGGACGACGTTGGGGGAGTCGGGCTTCGGCGCCCGGGTGTAGACCCGGCCGTGGCGGTCGGCCTTCACGTCCTGGAGCTCGGCCTGGGGGAGGGCCTCCTCGTGGAGGGGGCCCACGCCACGGTCCACCTCGAACGCGCCGTAGCGGCGCATGTACTCCAGGGGCGCCAGCCCCTCCGCCGCGGCCTTCTCCGGGAGCCCGGGCACGGAGTTCTCGAAGATCCAGGCGTAGTACTCGTCCACCGTGAGCTTCGTACCGGGGCGGCTCTTCGACTCGAAGTACTGCCGGATCCCCATGGCGCCGTCGGGGTCGATGCGCCAGGACAGCTCGATCCAGAACTCGTTCTCCTCCCAGACGTCGCCGGGGTTGACCTGGCGGGTGTCGGAGACCGTCTCGCCGAAGCGCTCGCGGGCGGCCCGGAGCACGGGCTGGCGGAAGCCGATCCAGCGGCCGTCGTACTGCTCGTAGGAGTGGATGTCGTGGCGCTCGGAGCCCACGCCCATGGGGAGTACGTAGTCGGCGAAGAAGGCGGTCTCGTTCCAGGTGGGGGTGAGGGCCACGTGGAGGCCGACCCGGTCCGGGTCCGTCAGCATCTCGACCCAGGAGAAGCCGTCCGGATTGGTCCAGACGGGGTTGTAGACGCGCGTGAAGTAGACGTCCAGCCGGCGGTCCTGCTCGCGCATGAGGTGGGGGAGGAGGAAGGACATCTCGAACATCGCCAGCGGGTACTCGCCCGGCCACGTGAGCTCGTTCCACCAGTCGGGGTGGGGCGGCGAGTGGATGGGCTTCGGGACGTACTTGTTCCACGCGTTCGGGTAGGTCCCGCCCGGGACGGCGATGGCGCCGAGGAGGGCGTTCAGCATGAACAGCGTGCGAGAGACCTGCCAGCCGCCGAGGTTCCCGGCGGCCGCGCTGCGCCAGTTGTGGGTGGAGAGCCGCGAGCCGGCCCCGGCGACGACATCCGCGAGCTCCGCGATGGTGGCGGCGTCCACCCCCGACTCCCGCGCGGCGAAGTCGAAGGTGTACGCGACGTACGCCTCCTCGAGGGCGGCCTCGAAGTCCTCGAACCGGGCGCCGCCGGGGGCCACGCCCCGCTCCGCCTCCAGGTACTCCTCCCAGTTCCACCAGCGCCGGACGAACGCGCGGTCGTAGCGGCGGGTGCGCACCAGGTGGGCGGCGATGGCCAGGAAGATCGCGGCCTCGGAGCCGGGGTAGGGCGAGACCCAGTAGTCCGCGTGGGTGGCGGTGTTGGACAGACGCGTATCGAAGACGATCAGCTTTGCGCCGTTCGACTTCCCCTCCATCACCCGCTGGGCGTGGGGGTTGAAATAGTGCCCCGCCTCGAGGTGGCTGCTCACCAGCAGGATCACGTCGGCGTTGGCGTGGTCCGGGCTGGGGCGGTCGAAGCCCATCCAGAACGCGTAGCCGGTGCGGCCGCCGCTGGAGCAGATGTTGGTGTGGGAGTTGTGGCCGTCCAGCCCCCACGCCGCCATGACCCGCTCCGTGTACCCGTCCTCGCCCGGCCGCCCGACGTGGTACATGATCTCCTCGCGTCGGCCCTCCCGGATGGCCGACCGGAGGCGCGCCGCGAGGTCGTCCAGCGCCTCGTCCCAGCCGACCTCGACCCATTTCCCGGCGCCCCGCTCACCCGCGCGCTTCAGCGGGACCAGGATCCGGTCGGGGTCCGTCACCTGATTGATCGTCGCCGGGCCCTTGGCGCAGTTCCGGCCCCGGGACCCGGGGTGCTCGGGGTTCCCCTCGAACTTCCGCACCTGGAGCGTGTCACGGTCCACGTACGCCAGCAGCCCGCAGGCGGACTCGCAGTTGAAGCACGTGGTGGGGACCAGCGCGTACCGCTTTTCCACCCGCTCGGGCCACGCCCGGGAGTCCAGCTCCACCCAGTCGTCCCACCGCTCCTTCGGGGGAAAGGCCGCCAGGTGGATCCGGCTCGCTCCCGGATAGAACGACTCCCCCCGGGCTTCCGTCTCCGCCCGCGCCGCGCTCACCCGCTCGTTCCGCTTCTCGTTGGACATGCGAGGATCCCCCTAGGCCAGCGGGACGGACTGCCCCGCCTGCACGTACGCGTGTTCGTAGGCCAGCAGCCCGAGCATCGCGGCCGCCGCCGCCGGCGCCCCCAGCCACGGCGCCGCCGCGCCCACCACCAGCAGCGCCATCCCGGGCCAGAAGAACGCGGCGTAGCGCCCGTGTGTCATGGCGCGGGCGGCCAGGTGGGCGTGGGCCGTCGCGTGGACCTGCGCGTGCTCCAGCAGCACCAGCAGCACGTGGACCGCGCCCGCGGCCGCGACGACCCAGCCATAGGCGGGGGCGGCGATGGCCGGCACGAACGCGCCCAGCACTTCCAGCGCCCCGGCGCCGAGCAGCAGCGCCTGAAGGAAGAGGAGCCCGGGCGCCAGCGGGTTCTGCCAC
This sequence comes from Longimicrobiales bacterium, assembly GCA_035513575.1. Taxonomy (GTDB): domain Bacteria; phylum Gemmatimonadota; class Gemmatimonadetes; order Longimicrobiales; family RSA9; genus JAHWKI01. Next base: position 29,966 of record DATKBW010000161.1, read on the forward strand.
AGGTCCCGCGCCTTCGACTGGGCGAACAGGTACGCCGTGTACAGGGCCGTCCCCGCCGCGAACGGGGCACCGACGATGGCCAGCCACCGCGTCGCCCCGGCCGCGCCCAGCAGCGCCGCGCCGAAGTGCGCCGCCAGCACCGCGGCGTACACCGTGATGAACACCGCGCCACGGGCCAGCCAGCTCCGCCACTGCGGCCGCGCCAGGATGAACCAGAAGCGGGCGGGGTGCTCCAGGTCCCAGATCAGGAGCAGCCCGGTGATGCCGAGGAAGGCCCCGCCCAGGACGGGGGCGGCCCACAGCCACGCGGGGTGCGACCACGCCACGGCGCTCCCCGCCGCCCCACCGCCGCCGATCCCGGCCGACCCGGTCAGGAGAGGCGCCAGCAGGATCAGCAGCAGCGGCACCAGGTACGCCCCCGCCGCGATCCCCTTCGTCCACGTGTACAGGCTCACGCGCCAGTCCCACGGCATCCGGTGCGGGATGTCGTAGCTCAGCACCGCCGCCGCCGAGCTGTTCCCGCGCCCCGGGTGCCCCGACGGGACCTGGTGCTTCAGCGACCCCTGCTCGCTCCACATGTAGAGCCCGCCCCCGGGCCGGCGCGCCGCCAGAGGGTCCAGCGTCGCCTGGTGGGCGCCCCGGTAGAACAGCGTCGGCCGCGTCTCCTTCTCCGGACGACGCACCGCAACCACATCCCGGTTCACCGCCTTCGCCACGGCCGACGCCGGATCGTTCAGGTCCCCCACCTTGATCGCCTGCGTCGGGCACACCGTCACGCACGCCGGCTCCAGCCCCACGTCCAGACGGTGCGCGCAGAAGTTGCACTTCTCCGCGGAGTGGTCCTCGGGGTTGATGAAGATCGCGTCGTACGGACACGCGGCGATGCACGCCTTGCACCCGATGCACGCCGCCTTGTCGAAGTCCACGATCCCGTCCACACGGCGGTACATCGCCGCCGTCGGGCACGCCGCCACGCACGGCGCGTCCTCGCACTGGTTGCAGCGCGTCACCTGGAACGCCCGCCGCGTCTCCGGGAAAACCCCCACATCCACGTACTTCACGTAGGTCCGCGTCACCGACAGCGGGACCTCGTTCTCCGACTTGCAGGCGGTCGTGCACGCGTGACAGCCGATGCACTGGCCGTGATCGATCAGCTTCCCCCAGCGGAAGGGGCCCGTCCGCGCGGACGGGGTGGCCTGGAGTCCGGCTCCCATGTCTATTCGGACGCGGGTGTGCGGAGCTCCTGGCGGATGTATCGCTCCACGGCCACGATGTCGCGCGGGCGCATCTGCCGGAGCCCCCAGTGTGGCATGCCCAGCGTGTTGCCGATGAAGACCTTGCGGTGGAGCGCGTCGGGGTCGTCGGCGTACTCCCAGTCGGCGGCGAGGAACGACGGGGGATGGAGGGTGTCTCCGTCGATGACGCGGCCGCCGTCGCCGCGGCCTTCGGGTCCGTGACAGTCTGCGCAGGCCCACTTGAAGATGTCGCTCCCGCGCGCGATGGCCTCCTCGTCGCTGGTCCAGGCGACGGTGTCGTAGGCCGCGGGGTCGTAGACGGCCCCGGCCTCGGCCACGATGTCCGCTTCACCGCGGGGCGCCTGCTCCGGTGCCGGCTCGCAGGCCGCGGTGATCCCGACCGCCAGGGCGGCGGCGACCCATGTGGACCGCATGCGTCCTCCTTCCTCTCGTGATGTCCGACTGGCCCGCCCGCGGGTCCGCCGGTCTAGACTCCGGCCATGTCGCGTCTCGGAATCTTGCCGGATCGGAGCAGGGGTGCCAGTACGTCCTCGAGCGTGGGCGCTCCGATGACCTGGAGCTCGTAGCGGACGCGGGTGAACGGGACCGGGATCGCCAGCAGGCGCGTGAGGTCGATGGGCGTCCCCACGGCGACCGCCTCGACCCCCGCCTCCGCGGCCTTCGCGATCGTGGCTTCCAGATCCCGGACCTGCCGTTCGCCGTATCCCATGGCGGGGAGGAGCGGTCCGATGCCGGGATACTTCCGGAACGTGTCGGCGATCTCCCCGACCGCGAAGGGTCGGGGATCGACGATCTCGGCCGCGCCGGCCCGGCGGGCGGCGATCAGGGCGGCGCCGTAGGTCATGCCGCCGTGGGTGAGGGTGGGTCCATCCTCGATGCAGAGCACGCGCCGCCCCCGGAGGGCGGCCGCATTGTCGAGGAAGAGGGGGGACGCGGCCTGGAGGAGTGCCGCCCGGGGGTTCACCCGCCGCACGTTCGCCTCCACCTGGAGCACCTGGTCCAGCGACGCGGTGTCCACCTTGTTGACGATCACGGCATCGGCCAGCCGGACGTTGACCTCCCCCGGGTAGTACGACAGCTCGTGACCCGCCCGGTGCGGGTCCACCACGACGACGTAGACGTCGGGGCGGTAGAAGGACACGTCGTTGTTGCCGCCGTCCCACAGGATGACGTCGGCCTCCTGCTCGGCCTCCCTGAGGATCGCCTCGTAGTCCACGCCCGCGTAGACCACGCCGCCGGCGTCGATGTGAGGCTCGTACTCCTCGCGCTCCTCGATGGTGACCCGGTGGCGCACCAGGTCGTCGGCGTTGGCGAAGCGCTGGACCCGCTGGGCGGCGAGGTCGCCGTAGGGCATGGGATGGCGCACCGCGACCACGCGCTTCCCGGCGGCCCGGAGCAGCCGCGCGATGGCCCGGCTGGTCTGGCTCTTCCCCGCGCCGGTGCGGGAGGCACAGACGGCCACCACCGGCTTCGCCGAAGGGAGCATGGTGCGCCGGGCGCCGACGAGCTGGAAATCCGCACCCGCGGCGTTGCACCGGGCCGCGAGCCCCATGACGTCCTGGTAGGACACGTCGGAGTACGCCATGAGGCATCGCTGCACCTGCAGGGCGGCGATCAGCTCCTCGAGCCGTTCCTCGGGGTGGATCCCGATCCCCTGGGGGTACAGCGGGCCGGCCAGCTCCGGGGGGTAGCGGCGGTTGTCGATATGGGGGATCTGCTGGGCCGTGAATCCCACCACCTCGGTCCCCGGGTCCTCCCGGAACAGCACATTGAAGTTGTGGAAGTCCCGTCCCGCTGCGCCGAGAATCAGCGTCCGAACGCGGCCCATTGGAGTACCCCTCCCGTCCGAGTGATGGCCGTGATGGAGCCTACGGCCGCGCCGGAAGGGGCTACAATCGGGATTGTTCCGGGAAGGGCGGGGGGGAAAAGCCCTACGGGGGGAGCCGGAGGATCGCCTCTCGATGGCGTCGCCCGCCGCGCCTATCATGCGACGATGATCACCACCTTCGACGCCCTCCTCGCCGCCGCCGCCGGCCTCCGCGTCCCCGTGGCCGTGGCCGCCGCGGACAGCGCCACCGCCCGCGCCGCCATGGACCTCGCCGCGGACCGGGACATCGCCACGCCCGTGTGGGTAGAGGGGACCGGGGAGGCCGCGGCGAGGGAGGCGGTGGCGCGGGTCCGGGCGGGCGAGGCGCGGGTGCTCCTGAAGGGGTCGCTCCGCACCGACGAGCTGCTCCGGGCCGTCCTCGACCGCGACTCGGGGCTTCGCACCGGCCGCCTCCTCTCCGACGTCCTCCTCTACGAGGACAGCAACGCCGGCGCCCCCCGGCTGGTGGGCGTCACCGACGGCGGGATCAACCCCGCCCCGGACGAGGCGGCGCTCCGCGTCATCGTCGCCAACGCCGTGGCGGTCTTCCGGGCGCTGGGGCACCCCCGCCCGCGGGTCGCGCTGCTGAGCGCGACAGAGGCCGTGGGCGAGGCGGTGCCCTCGACGGTGCGGGCCAGGGCCGTGGCGGAGTGGGCGGCGTCGTCGCTGGACTCGTGCGACGTCGCCGGGCCGCTGGCCCTGGACAACGCGCTGCTGCCGTCGGCCGCGGAGGCGAAGGGGATCGGCGGGCCGGTGGCCGGGCGCGCGGACGTCCTGGTGGCGCCGTCCATCGAGGCGGGCAACATCCTGGGCAAGGCGGCGAAGTACCTGGGCGGGTCCATCACGGCGCACGTGATCGTGGGCGCGGCCGCGCCGGTGCTCATCCCGTCGCGGGTCGAGAGCGCGGAGGACAAGCTGCATTCCATCGCGCTCGGGGCGATCCTGGCCGCGAGAGCGTGATGCGGATCCTGGCGGTGAATCCGGGGGCGACGTCGACGAAGGTGGGCGTGTACGAGGAGGGGGAGGCGGTCCTCACGGTCACCGTGCCCCACGGCGACCAGGAGCTGGCGGCGTTTCGGGGGCGGCCGGTGCTGGAGCAGCTCGAGATGCGGGTCTCGGCGGTCATCCGGGCGCTGGACGGCGAGCTGGCGGCCTCCTTTGACGCGGTGGTCGGGCGCGGCGGTCTCTTGCGGCCGT
>DATKBW010000162.1:0-44550 GCA_035513575.1 Longimicrobiales bacterium
ATCGCGAGGAGGCCCCGATGTCCAGACCGGCGCTCGGCCTCGCACTCGGCGGCGGTGCCGTCCTCGGATTCGCGCACCTCGGCCTGCTGGAGGCGCTCGAGGAGGACGGCATCCGTCCCGATCTCCTCAGCGGCACCAGCGCGGGCGCGCTCGTCGCGGCGCTCTTCGCGTTTGGCACCGCGCCCCGCCGCATCCAGGAGCTCCTGGTTCCGCTCACCTGGCGGAAGGTCTCAGACTTCTCGCGGACGTCCCTCGGCCTCCTTTCCAACGCCTCCATCGGACGGATGCTCGCGGAGGAGCTGGGCGATGTGGACATCCGGGACTCTCCCGTGCCCCTGGCCATCATCGCCGCGGACATCCACACGGGCGAGGCCGTGTTCCTCCGGGACGGGCCCCTCGGCGACGCGGTCCGCGCCAGCGCGGCCATCCCCGGGCTCTACGCGCCCGTCCCCATCGGGGGGCGGCTGCTCGTGGACGGGGGCATCGTCGAGAACGTGCCCGTGCGCCCGCTCCAGGAGATGGGCGCGGACGTGATCGTCGCCGCGACGCTGGGGGAAGCGCTGGATTTCCAGCCGGTGCGGACCCTGGTGGGCGTGCTCACGAACGCGTTCCTCATTGCCGTCAACACGGCCACGCGTCTGGACCTGAAGGCCGGCGTGGATGTCCTGGTGGAGCCGAAGCTGGAGGTCTACAACCACTGGGACCTGAGGCAGCGCGAGCAGCTGATCGAGCGGGGGCGCGACGCGGGCCGGGAGGCCCGCCCGCGGATCCGCGCGGCGATCGAGGCCGCTACCGCAGGCGGGTGAGGATCGTTCCGGTCCACGGCTCGTCCGGGCGACGGAGCAGCGCCGCCAGGAGCGTTTCCGAGGCGGCCAGGATCGCCAGCCCGATGGTGACCGTCCAGAACGCCGGACTGTAATCGGCGAGGATGAACAGCCACACGGCGAACACGTACCCCACCACTCCCGCCGCCTTGGCGGAATAGAGGTGCAGGTCCCCGAACCGGCCGAGCCGGACCCAGGTGACGACGACCGACGCGGCTCCGATCCCGACCCAGACCAGCAGGGCCCTGGCATTCTCCGCGAAGAACCCGGGCTGGAGCAGGGCCATCCACACAACCGTGGAGCCCATCAGGAGGAGGTCCGCAATGGAATCCAGCTGACTGCCGAACCGCGTGCTCCGCCCCGTCCTCCGCGCCACGGGACCATCCAGCACATCGGTGAGGCCGGCCAGGGCCAGCCCGATCCCGAGGGCCACCCCACGCCCGGTCACGGCCAGGGCCCAGAGGACCGGGAGCGCCAGCAGGCGGAACGCCGTAAGGTGATCGGCCGGAGAGGGTCGCGGGCTCATGGCTGGGCTATACCGGAGCGGGCCCGCTCGGTTCCGCCAGCGTGCCGCGGCCGCCCGCCCATCTCGCCTGTCAGTCGACCGTGCCGAGCCGTTCGCCAGCGCTCCGCACCGTCCGGATGAGCGCCCCGTGCGAGCCGACCAGGTATCCGGCCATACCCACGGCCGAAAGGAGGCTCGCCGCCACGATGGCCCAGGGCGACAGGAGGCTTCCCACGAGGAGAGACATGGCCAGCATCGCCGCGTACCCGGCCACCGCGCCCACGACGAAGAGGCAGAAGGCGAGGTACCAGAATTCCGGGTGCCGCTCGGCCTCGTAGACGAGCCACGCCGCGAACAGACTGAAGCCGAGGAAGACGAGCAGATGGACGCCATTGAAGGCGATCACCATCCCCGCGTCCACGGTGAGGAGGGCGGGGTCCCGCAGCCCGCCGAAGAGGGCGGACCCGAGCAGGGCCGCCGTGTGGAACGGCGGCCGGCCGGAGGCCAGGTTCCAGATGAGGAAGCACGCCACGACCAGGGCGTAGCCGATCAATCCCGAGACCACGGCGTCGGCGATCAGCCGTCTTCTTTCCGCGCGCATGCGATCCTCCCGGCTCGAGGCATTTCGCGCCAGTCCCACACTGCGTTCGGGGGGCTGGCGGCCGCCATCGGGAAAAGGCCGCGTCCGGTGTAATCCAACGGCTGAAAGTCTTGACGCGAACGCTCGGCCCGGGTAAGATTCGAGGCACGACGACAACCGACCGTGAGCGGGGCAAGCCCCGCCACCAAGGCCCGCCGCGGGGAACCCCCGGCGGGCCTGTTGCATGTGGAACCCGGTCGCAGGAGGCAGGATGAGCGGCACATATCGCAGGCTCCGGCCGGGCCGCTACCAGCTGGTCGTGAGGCAGGGGGACGGACCCGCAGGCGTCCGACGCCCGACAGGGGCCGATGTAGTCGTCGGGATCGAGGGGGGAATCCAGGATTTCGCCGTCCAGCAGAACGAGAACGTGTTCTACTGGTGGCGCGGCCCCGCGCCTCGCGAAGGTGTCCGGCTGGAAGAGGATCGGCTCCGCCTGCGGCCCTATGCAGCCGAGGCACTCGAGCTGCAGTAGACCACGGCGCCGCAGGAGGCGGGAAGGGCGCCGCCCGCGCGGGGGCGCCCTTCTCCGTTTCGCAGCCCGTCAGCTTCGCAGCCCGTCAGCCGTTCAGCAGCAGCAGCGCCGCCGGCGAGAACAGCCCCTCCGTCAGCACCAGCAGGTCCACCACCAGGGACCAGAGCTCCTGCAGGGCGGCACGGTCCTCCTGCGTGAGCGACCGCCCATCGGTCCGGGTGAAAATGGGGCTCCCGTCCGCGCCACCGATGTCGATCACGGTCGTTCCGTTCACCCGGATCCCCCCGCTCAGCGCCCCGCCAGCCGTGATGGCGGCTTCGAACGCCACCGTCTCGCCGCCGCCCACGACCTCGACGAGCAGGTCCACCTGCTCCGGCGGCGCCTCGAACGCACCGGTGGCCTCCATGAGGAACCGTACGGTCCCGTCCGCGACGTACTCGTACGCCAGCGACAGGGATTCCGAGTCCAGGGCCTCGTTCCACCGGAAGGACTGCAGGAGGTCGAACTGGACCGTGGTGGTCCCATCGGAGAGGGCCCCCGCGGCCGTGAACGTCACGTCGCCCTCCGAGGCCTGCGCGTATCCGCTGAACCCGACGTAGTAGTCCAGCAGCACCACGTCCGCGGCCCCGCTGTCCACGACCCGGATCCCGAGCCGCTCCTGGTCCGCCACGTCCTCGTCCGTCAGGTCGATGTGACCGAGCTCGACCAGCGGCTCGACGGGGAAGCCCGTCGCCGGGTTCATCGCATAGTAGACGAAGCGGACCCCGCCCTCGGGGGCGTCGGTGCGCGTCTCGGAAACGACGTAGCGGCCTTCCGCCGTGCTCCAGACCAGCGTCCGGTCCACGATGGCCGCCGGGAACGCCATCCGGGTGCTCCACAGGTGCCGGGTCCGGCGGAGCGCGCCGCTCCCGGTCCGCGGCTCCGCGGCGGGTCCCGCCAGCAGGAGCGCGGCCGCCGGCTCCGCCGAAAAGGCCACCAGGGCGTCGCCGGCGGCGGCCAGGGCCGCGAAGGCGTTCTCGCTGTCCAGCAGCGGTCCGACCACGGCGTCGAGCCGGGCGACCGTCTCCTCCGGCCGGTATTCCGGCTGCGGATCCGTTCCGCCGTCGCAGGCGGCCAGGACGAGGGCCGGTACCAGCAGGAGGAGCGGGCGGCGGGCGTGGGGGTGGAGCATGGGATGTCCTCTCGGCTGCCGGTGAGAGGCGCCGGGGCGGCGCGGCCTCGGCGTATGAACACCGGTCCCGCGAGGGTTGTTCCCGCGCTCCCCCCGGTTCCCTCCGGCTAGTGACGGAACGTGCGCCGCCCCGTGAAGACCATGGCGACCCCGTGCTCGTCCGCGGCGCCGATCACCTCGGCGTCCCGAACGGACCCGCCGGGCTGGATGATGGCGCGGGCGCCGGCCCCGGCCGCGGCGTCCACGCCATCGCGGAAGGGGAAGAAGGCGTCGGAAGCCACCACCGCGCCCCGGAGGTCCGCCCCCTGGTCCTGCGCCTTGAGGACGGCGATCCGGGAGGAATCCACACGGCTCATCTGCCCCGCGCCGATCCCGATGGTGCGGCGGTCTCGGACGAGCACGATGGCGTTCGACTTGACCACGGCGGCCGCGCGCCACGCGAAGCGGAGGTCCGCCCACTCGTCCGCGGTCGGCTCGCGCCGCGTGACGACTTTCCACGCGTCCTCCGGGAACCGCATCGACATGCGAGCCTGCACCAGGAGTCCGCCCCGCACCCGCTTGTAGTCCCGCTCGCCGGGCGGTGCGGGCTCCACCGGGACCGCGATGAGCCGCAGGTTCTTCTTCCGCTCCAGCACCTCGAGGGCGCCCGCGTCGAATCCGGGGGCGACGATCACCTCGAGGAAGTGGTCGGCCATCGCCGCCGCGGCCGCCGCGGTGAGCGGCGCGTTCAGGGCGACGATCCCGCCGAACGCCGAGACCGGGTCGCACGCCAGCGCCCGCCGGTAGGCATCCTCCGCGTCTCCGCCGAGGGCCAGCCCGCATGGCGTGGTGTGCTTGATGATGCAGCACGCCGCCCCCTCCTCCGGCGGCCACGCGGATGCCCCCATGATCGCCGCATCCACGTCGATCAGGTTGTTGAAGGAGAGCTCCTTCCCCTGGAGCTGGCGCAGGAGCGGCAGCGAGCCGTCCGGCGCGTCCGTTTCCGCGTAGAACGCCGCCGGCTGGTCCGGGTTCTCGCCGTACCGCAGCGGCTGGACCTTCACGAGGTGGAGGGCCAGGCGGTCGGGGAACTCCTCCGCGCCGCGCTCCTCGCCCGCCGCGGCCGCATCGCCCGGCGCGCCACCGCCCCCGCCCAGGTAGGCCGCCACGGCCGCATCGTAGTCCGCGGTGTGGGCGAACACCTTGCGCGCGAGGTCGCGCCTCAGCCCCGCGTCCGGCCCGCCCGCGTCCACGGCGGCAAGCACGCGCCCGTAGTCCGCCGGGTCCACGACCACGGTGACGCGTGCGTGGTTCTTCGCCGCCGCCCGGATCATCGTGGGGCCCCCGATGTCCACCTTCTCCATGGCCTCGTCCAGGGTCGCGCCCCGGGCCACCGTCTCGCGAAAGGGGTAGAGGTTCACGGCCACCAGGTCCACGTGGGCATAGCCGTGCTCGCCCAGCGCCGCGTCATCCGCGGGGTTCCCCGCCCGCGCCAGGATCCCGGCGTGAACGGCGGGGTGCAGCGTCTTCACGCGGCCGTCCATCATCTCCGGGTGCCCGGTGACCTCCTTCACGTCCACCACGGTCAGCCCCGCCGCGCGCAGCGCCCGGGCGGTCCCACCGGTGGACACCAGCTCCCAGCCGCGCTCCGCCAGCCCCCGGGCCAGCTCCACCAGCCCCGTCTTGTCCGATACGCTCAGGATCGCCCTCGGCATCGCTCCCCCGTCTCAGTCCAGTCCCAGCATGCGACGAATCCCCGTCTCGTCCGCACTCCCCTCCTCCGCCCACCGGAACGCCGCCTCCCGCACCGACCGGAGGGATAGCGCCCGGGCGACCGCCGCGACCGCGTCGGGAGGCGCCTCCGACAGCACGCTGGCGAGCCACTCGACCGTCGCGGGATAGAGGGCGTGCTCCGCCCGGAGCACACGGGCCGCGAGGCTCGCCGGCGAGTCGCCCTCGAGGACCGGCACCGGCCACTGGGCGAGGATCCGCCCCTCGTCATAGCGCTCGTTCACCAGGTGCACCGTAGGGCCCGTCACCGCGCAGCCGGCGGCGAGGACGGCCCGATGGACCCGCGCTCCGTACATCCCCTTCCCACCGAACGCCGGCAACAGCGCGGGGTGCACGTTCACGATGCGGCCCGCGAAGCGGCGAACCACGTCCTCCGGCACGAGCCGGGTGTAGCCCGCGAGCGCCACCAGCTCCGTGGCGGCGCCGTCCAGCGCGTCGAGCGTCTCTGCCGCCAGCACCGCCGCGGGGCGGCCGGCGACCGGCACCACGCGACCCGGCACCCCCGCCCGCGCGGCGCGCTCCAGCGCCCCCGCGTCCGCGCGGTCGCTCACCACCAGGGCCACGGCCGCGCCACGGCGGCCGCCGTGGAAATGGTCCAGCAGCGCCTGCAGGTTGGTCCCGCCCCCGGAGGCGAAGACCGCCACCCGCACGCTCACGCCCGGCTCCCCCCGAAGTGCGGCACCAGGAAAGGGTTCGTCGCGCGCTCTCGCGCCACCGTGGTCACCGGGCCGTGCCCGCTGTAGAGCGCGGTCTCGTCCGGGAGCGTGAGGACGCGCTCCCGGATCGACCGCATGAGCTGCTGGAGATCCCCGCCGGGAAGATCGGTCCGGCCGATGGAGCCGGCGAATATCACGTCGCCGACGAACGCCGCGCCCGCCGGGGCGCTGTAGAGGAGGACGTGGCCGGGCGAGTGGCCGGGGACGTGCCGGACCTCCAGCGCGCACGTGCCGAAGCGGAAGATCGCGTCCTCCCCCAGGGCGGCATCCGGCGGCGGCGGGGTCCGGAGGGTCAGGCCGAACATGGCGGCCTGCTGCGGCGCCGCGTCGTAGAGCGGGCGGTCCCCCGGGTGGAGGTGAATGGGGGCCGGGAACCGTTCGGCCAGCTCGGCCACGCCCTCGAGGTGGTCGATGTGGGCATGGGTCAGGACGATGGCCGCGAGGGGCTCATCGGCCGCCTCCAATGCGGCGGCCATGGCCCCGGCTTCTCCGCCGGGATCGATGGCCACCCACGCGCGGTCCGCGTCGCAGCGGACCAGGTACGCGTTCTGGCCGAAGATGTTCGACGTGAAGGTGCGGATCGTCAGCGGTCCAGCCATCGCCCCCTGCTCCCGGGTTGGGTCGGGGGCAACGTATCACGGGCGGGGGGCCCGGGCCACTCAGGAGCCGGGGGTCGCCGGACCGACCTCCAGGGGCAGCTCGAGCGTGAAGACGCTCCCCTCACCGACCCGGCTGCGGACGCGCACATCGCCACCGAGCAGGCGGGCGAGCCGGCGCGCGACCGCGAGCCCCAGCCCCGTGCCCGTGATGCGGCGGGCGTCGCCGCGATCGACCTGCCAGAACGGCTCGAACACGTTCTCCAGGTGCTCCCGCGCGATGCCGGGGCCCGTGTCCGTGACGATGCACAGGATCCCCGTGGCATCCCGTCGAAGCTCGATCTCGACGAGGCCTTCCGGCGTGTACTTGATCGCGTTGGAGACCAGGTTGATCAGGATCTGCCGCACCTTCGAGGGGTCGGTGCGGACCTGGATGGCGCCGTCGGGGGCCAGCAGGCGGAACTGGAGCCCGCTCGCTTCCGCGATGGGCTCCATGATCCCGGCCACGTCCCGGGCCAGCTCCCCGATGTCCGTCCCCTCGAGGCGCACCTTCTCGCGCCCCGCTTCCATGCTCGCGTAGGAGAGGATCTCGTCCACGAGGTGGGAGAGGTGCCGGACGCTGGCCTTCACACGATCCAGGTGCCCCGCCTGCTTCGGGTTGAGCTGCCCGTGCACCTCCGCGGTCAGGATGTCCGCGTACCCGAGGATCGCACTCAGCGGGGTGCGGAACTCGTGGGACATCACGGCCAGGAAGTTCGCCTTCGCCGCGTCCGCGGCCCGCGCCTGCTCGTAGAGGAGCGCGTTCTCCACCGCCAGCGCCGCGCGCGCCGCCAGGTCCGTCATCAGCGACAGGTCCCCCTCCCCGTACTGCCCCTCCGCGCGCGCCAGCGCGATCGCGCCCAGGGCTCGGCCGCGCACTTCCAGCGGGAGGATCATCACCGAGCGGGGTCTGATCCGCCGCACCGCCTCCCGCAGCTCCGGCGCATCGGGGTGCGCGTCCAGCACCATCCCATCGGTCATCTCCGGGGCGAGCAGGGGCTTCCGCTCCCGGATCGCCCACGCCACGAGCGTGTCCTCCCCGACCTTGGCGACGGGATCGCCGAAGGGCCGGACCAGCGCCTCCTTCGCCCGGTCCGCGTGCCGCGAGCTCACCCGCCGGACCACCCCCGTCTCCAGCACCTGATAGACCACGCACCAGTCCGCGTGCCGCCCCACCACGAGCTGCGCCACCGCGTTCAGCGTGCGCTCGAGCTCCAGCGACTCGTTCAGGACCCGGGTCGCGTCTTCCAGGAACGCGCGGTGGGCCTCCGCTTCCTTCTCCTCGGTCACGTCGTAGAGGGTGGCCACGGCCGCCAGCGGCCGGCCCTGAACGTCCAGCACCGGCGCCGAGCTCATCCGGATCACGCCCATCGTGCCGTCCCCGCGACGGATCCGGATTTCCTCGCCCCGCACCGTCTCGGCCCGCTTCACGGTCCGGGCCAGGGGCCAGTCCTCGGCCAGCAGCGGCTCACCGGCCGCGTCCACGCCGCCCCAGGCCGCGTAGTCCGCCACCTCGGCCGCCTGGCGGACCGGCCGCCGCCAGGCCGCGGGGACCTGCTGGTTGGTCATGATGATGCGACCCGACGGGATGTCCGCGAGCATGACCCCCGCCGGCATCTGTTTCACCACCGACTCCAGCACCGACCGCTCCGCCTCGAAGCGACGGAGCAGGTGCGCCTGGTCCGCGTCGCTGCGGCTCCGCCAGAGGGCGAACGCCAGGTGCCCCGCGATCACCTCCGCCAGGCGCAGCTCCGACTCGCCAAAGACGTGCGGCTGATCGCGATACAGCATGAACTTCCCCAGCAGGCGGCCACGGTGCAGGAGCGGGATGAACGCCAGCGCCCGGATCCCCTCCGTCAGCACGACCTCCTGCAGTTCCCCGAGTCCCTCCGCCAGCGCCGCGTCCTCGATGAGCACCGGCCGCGGGTCGCGGGTCCCCGGCGGCCACGGGGAGTGGCCGTCCACCGCCCGGCGGTAGCGCTCCGAGAGCCCGGACCACGCCTTGAACCGCATGACGCCGGCCGCATCCGCGATCAGCAGCGCGGACCGATCGGCGCCCACGGCCCGCCGCAGCCCTTCCACGGACTCCTCGTAGATGAGGTCGACGTGGCGGGCCCGCTGGATGTGGTCCGCCATGGCGTAGAGCAGCGTCAGCTGATCCAGCTGGGTGTGCTCCTGTTCGCGAGTCCGGGATGAAGGTCCCAAGCAAGCTCCGGCGGCACAGCCGTTTCGCGTTGGCGATAACAGCGGATAGGGGGGGTGTAGAACACTACCGGACTGGCCGGGCCCCGTCAACGAAAACAAAGGGCCCCGGAGAGATCCGGGACCCTTTCCGTCGCCGGGGGCATGACCGGGATCAGGCCGTGAACGAGCTCCCGCAGCCGCAGCCGCCGGACGCATTCGGGTTCTTGAACGTGAACCCGGAGCCCATCATGGTCGTCACGTAATCGATTTCGACGCCGTCCAGGTACTGCCCGCTGAACGGGTCGACGAACAGGCGGAGCCCGCTGAGGTCGAACACGTCGTCGTCCTCCTGGGCCTCGTCCTCGATGTTCAGGCCGTACTGGAATCCGGAGCAGCCGCCCGGGAGGACCGCCACTCGCAGCCCCGCCGTATCCGCCGCCCCCTGCTCCTCCATGAACTTCTGAACCTCCGCCATCGCATTGGGCGTGACCGTAATGGTCATGGTTCCTCCCGATCGTGTTGCTTGGATCGTTTTCCTCGGCCACCCTGTACCCTGTTGAGGGGCGCAGGTTTCGCGCCTACGCTAGCGCCGCCCGCGACGGGTGTCAACGCTGCGGGCGGGGCGGACCCGCGGCCCTCGCCACAGCCGCCAGATCGTCACAAACGACCACGTCCGGTCCGGCCTTCCGCGCTTCCATCGCGCCATAGCCCGTCCGTACCATGAACGCCCGTCCGCCCAGCTCCCGGGCGGGCGCGACATCCCCGGGGCGGTCCCCGATGAACACCGACCGGACCGGGTCCAGCCCGTGGTCCCGGATCGCGTCCCGGAAGAGGGCCGTGGCCGGCTTGCGGCAGGGGCAGGGGCCGGTGAAGTCCGGGTGGTGCGGGCAGTGGTAGCTCGCGGCCACCTCGACCCCCTCCGCCGCCAGGAGCGCCAGGAAGCGGGCCTGGACCTCGCCGTACGCCGCCTCGTCGTAGAGGCCCCGGGCGATCCCGGACTGATTGGACACCGTGACGAGGACGTACCCCTCGTCGCGCAGCATCCGGAGCCCCTCCGCGGCACCGGGCAGGAGCTCCACCCCCTCAGGATCCGCGAGGTACGCGCGCTCGTGGATGATGGTGCCGTCACGATCCAGGAACGCGGCGGGGCGGCCGGCGGCTCCGTTCACTCCACGCCGTCGCGCCGGCGCCTGGACGGCGACGCGGCCGCGGTCGCCTCGGAATCGTGGTCCGCGCCGGGCTCCCCGGCCGCGCCGGCCCCCCCGGCGCCCACCGCGCGGGCGACGGCTTCCAGGAGCGTCGCCTCCTCGTCGGCGTGGACCGTGCGCGGATCCACGAGGAGCCGGCCCTCCCGCACCCGGACGAGGATGGCGGGCTCTCCCAGCCGCAGGCGCCGGGCCGCCGCATCGGGGCCATCCGCGCCGGGGCGGACGGCGACCACGGCCGCCGCCAGCTCCGCGCCCGGGAGTGCGCCGCCGCCCGCCGGCGCGGCCCCCTCCAGGACGTCTGCTTCCACACCCGTGGCGCGGAGCCTCGCCGCGAGCCCTTCGGCCCGGCGCCGGAGCCCCTCGATCGGGGCCGTGAGCATGGCCAGCGCGGGGAGCCCGGCGCGGGCCAGATCCGGATCCCGGTAGAGGGCGAGGGTCGCCTCCAGACCGGCGAGCGTGAGCTTGTCGGGCCTCAGCGCGCGGCTCAGCGGGTTGGCCCGCAGCCGCTCCACGAGGGCGGCGCGCCCGAGGATGATCCCGGCCTGGGGCCCCCCGAGCAGCTTGTCGCCGCTCATGGTCACCAGGTCGGCCCCCTCCTCGAGCGCCTCGCGCGCGGTCGGCTCCCCCGCGATGCCGAAGGGGGCCAGGTCGATCAGGAGTCCCGAGCCGAGGTCGTGGACGAGGGGGACGCCCGCGGCGGCGGCGATCCCCGCGAGGGTGTCGGCCGGCACGTCGGCGGTGAACCCCTCCACCCGGAAGTTCGAGCGGTGGACCCGCAGGAGGAGGCCCGTGTCCGCCCCGATGGCCGCCTCGTAGTCCCGGGGGTGCGTCCGGTTCGTCGCCCCGACTTCCCGCAGCCGACCTCCGCTGGCCTGGATCAGCTCGGCGATCCGGAAGGAGCCGCCGATCTCCACCAGCTCGCCCCGGCTCACGACCACATCGAGATCCGCGGCCAGCGTGTTCACCACGAGGACCAGCGCCGCGGCGTTGTTGTTCACCACGAGCGCGGCCTCCGCCCCGGTCAGCTCCCCGAGCAGGTGGACGCAGTGGTCGCTGCGGGATCCGCGCCCCCCCGTTTCCCGGTCCACTTCCAGCGTGACGTAGCCCGCCGCCTCCTGGATGGCCGCCCGCGCGGCGCTGCCCAGGGGGGCGCGGCCCAGGTTCGTGTGGAGGACCACCCCCGTGGCGTTGATCGCCCGTCGCAGCGACGGCGTCGACGCGGCGAGCAGGGCTGCCCGTACCCGGCCGGCGTACCATTCCGGGTCTGCGACGTCGCCGGCGTGCTCCTCTCCGCGGTCCAGCGCATCCCGGAGGCTCGCCTGCACGCTCCGCAGCGCACCGGTCACCCGCGGCCGCCCCCACTCCTCGATCAGCCCTTCCAGCGAGGCGGACGCAAGGAGCTGGTCCACGGACGGGATCCGCCGGCGCGGGTCGGTCATGGCCCGATCGGCGGCGCGGCCGGGGCCGTCGTGTCGCCCGGGACCGTCGTGTCGCCCGGGACCGTCGGGGCGGGTGCGGCCCGGGCCGGCGCCACGAATCGCGCCGTCCCGCCGCCTCCCGGGATCCCCCGGATATTGGTGAGCCCCGAGGCCTCGACCACGTACGTGACGCCCGGCTGCATGGGCACCGGGAGCACCAGGATCAGCTGCTGGCTCGGCAGAGGCGCGCTACCCGCCCCGGCCCCGCGCCGCCCGACCGCCGCGCGAGGGGGCTGTCCCGGCACCCCCCCGGGCGGGGGCACGCGCGTCACGGCAGGGCGCCGAGCCGCGGCGGCGGTCGTGTCCCCCGGCGGCGCGGCGCCGGTGTCGGCCGCGGCCCGACGGGCGTGATCCTCCGCCATGCGGAGCGAATCGGCGAGCGCGCGCTCCCGGGCCAGGATCGAGTCGAGCGCGGCGGGATGGAGCAGCATCCCCTCGCCCTCGATGGTGCTGTCCGGCAACGCGAAGAGCGCCGCCCGGCTCGGGACCGGTCCGGGGGGGAAGTAGTCGTCGAAATGAAGTCGCACCCGCACGGAGTCCACCGCTTCGACCCGGAGCAGGCGCGCGGGCGTGGTGTCCATCGGCAGCAGGGCCAGGGACAGCACCACCGTATCCTCCTGCCCGAGGGTGAGGCCGGCCGTCTCCTGCGGCTCGCGGAAGTCCGGCTCCCGGTCCCGGTCAGTGTCCAGCCAGGCCCGCACGTCGTACTCTCCTCCGGGCAGGTTGCGCAGGGAGAAGAACCCGCCCGTGTCGGAGACCGCGACGTAGACGAGAGAGTCAGCCCGTCGCAGCGCCTCGATGCGGGCTCCGTCCACCGGTGTGCCGGTCAGCCGGTCCTCCACGAAACCGGCCACGGCGGTGGGGAGGATGGGCGCGCCGGTCGAGAAGACCAGCTCGATCGGCTCCACGCGCTGGTTCCCGAACAGGTCGCGGAACACCGGCAGGACCACCACGCGATAGACGAGCCCCGGCCGCCAGCCGCCCGCGATGGAGATCTCCAGCGCGCGGCGTGACCGCTTCACGCGGACGGCGCCCGTGGCCGGGGAGACCACGACGGCATCCGCGAGGTCCCGGACCCCGTCCAGCCGGATGCTGAGCCGCTCATCGAACTCGATCCGGACCGGGGAACGGAGGTCCCCCAGCGTCGCGAGCGGGGCCGGCGAGACGGACACGACGCGGGGCGGGACCCGGTCCTGCTGCCCACCCGGAGGGCTGGACGGCTGCGCGCACGCCAGCCCAGCCGCCACCACGACGAGCGCGCCGGCGCGGCACCGGCTCACGTCAGCGCCGCCAGCTTCCGGTCCAGCCGCTCGGCCTGGTCTCTGAGGTTCGCGGCCTTCTCCCGCTCCCGCTCGACGACCTCCGCGGGGGCGCGGGTCGTGAACTGCTCGTTTCCGAGCCGCTGCTCGGCACCCCGCAGGAGCCCCTCCACCCGCTCCAGCTCCTCTCCGAGGCGACCCCGTTCCCGCTCGAGGTCGATCAGCTCCGCCAGCGGCACGAACAGCTCCGCGCCGGACTTCAGCACCGCGTGGGCGCCACCTCCCTGCCCGGCGGCGCCATCGGACCTCGCGACGGAGCCCACGCCCGCCAGGCGGCGGACCGACGCTTCCTCCCTGGCCAGGGCCACCTCCAGCGGGGCGGGGACATGGGCGAGCTCCAGGGGGACCTCCGCCTTCACCGGGACGTCGTACTCGGACCGGATGGCGCGCACGGTTGCGATCAGCTCCTGGAGCGCCTCCATCGCCGCTTCCGCCTCCGCATCCTCGCGTGCCGCGTCCGGCGCCGGCCAGGCCGCGATCATGAGCGACGCCGCCCGCTCCGCGCCGTCGGGGCGTGGCAGCCGCCGCCACAGCGTCTCCGTCACGAAGGGCATGATGGGGTGCAGGAGGCGGAACACCCCGTCCAGCGCCGTGACCAGCGTCGCCTTGGCTGCTTCCCGGCTCGCGTCCCCCGCCTCCCCGGCCAGGCGGCCCTTGATCAGCTCGAGGTACCAGTCCGCGACCTCGCCCCAGAAGAAGCCGTGGATCGCTTCCGCGGCCTCGTGAACCCGGAAGGATTCCAGCGCCGCATCGACGCGACCGGTGGTCCGGCTCAGGCGGGACAGGATCCAGCGGTCCGCCAGCTCCAGGTCACCGCTCACCTCCTCCACCGCCCTCACCGGCTCATCGCCGAGATTCATGAGGGCGAAGCGGCCGGCGTTCCACAGCTTGTTGGCGAAATTTCGCCCGGGGGCGAACGCCTCGTCCAGGTTCTCGTAATTCAGGTAGATGTCGGTGCCGATGGCCGCGCCGGCGATCACCGTGTAGCGCAGCGCGTCGGCGCCGAACTGCTCGACGACCTCCAGGGGGTCGATCCCGTTGCCCATGCTCTTCGACATCTTGCGCCCGTGGTGGTCCCGGACGGTGGCGTGCAGGAGGACGTCCCGGAACGGCACCCGCCCGCGGAACTCCAGCCCCGCCATGATCATCCGCGCCACCCAGAAGAACAGGATCTCCGGGGCGGTCGACAGCGTGTGGGTCGGGTAGAACGCCGCGAGGTCCTCCGTCTCGTCCGGCCAGCCGAGGGTCGAGAACGGCCACAGCCAGCTGGAGAACCAGGTGTCCAGCACGTCCGGGTCCTGGCGCAGCGCGCTCCCGCCGCACGACGGGCACGTGGCGGGGTCCTCCCGCGCCACGATGACCTCCTTGCAGCCGTCCGCATCGCAGTACCAGACCGGGATCCGGTGACCCCACCACAGCTGCCGGCTGATGCACCAGTCCCGGATGTTCTCGAGCCAGTGCTCGTACACCTTCTGCCAGCGCTCGGGCGTGAACCGCACCTCCCCGGTCCGGCTGGCCGCGAGCGCGGGCCCCGCCAGCGGCTTCATCTTGACGAACCACTGCTCCGACAGCCGCGGCTCCACCACGGTGCCGCAGCGGTAGCAGCGCGGGACGGTGTGGGTGTGCTCCTCGATCCGCTCCAGGAGACCCTCCGCCTCGACGGCGTCCACCACCTTCTGCCGCGCTTCGAACCGGTCGAGTCCGCGGAAGGGCTCCGGGACCGCGTCGCTGAGCGTCCCGTTCGGGTTCATGATGTCGATCTCCGGCAGGCCGTGCCTCCGGCCCAGCTCGAAGTCGTTGGGGTCGTGCGCGGGGGTCACCTTGACCGCGCCGCTCCCGAACTCCGGGTCTACCCACGCGTCCTCCACGATGGGGATCTGCCGGCCCGTGAGCGGCAGCACGACCAGCCGGCCGATCAGGTTCGCGTAGCGCTCGTCCTCCGGGTGAACCGCCACGGCCACGTCGCCCAGCATGGTCTCGGGGCGGGTCGTGGCCACGACGAGATAGCGGCGCCCGTCCGCGAGCTCGGGCAGGTGGTCCACGTCCGCATGCTCCGGGAACGGGTAGCGGAGGTGGTACAGCTTCCCCGCGGTCTCCTCCCCCTCCGCCTCCTCGTTCGACAGCGCCGTGAGGCAGCGCGGACACCAGTTGATGATGTAGAGGCCCCGGTAGATCAGCCCCTTCTCGTACAGCCGCACGAAGACCTCGCGGACCGCGGCGGACAGGTCCGGGTCCAGCGTGAAGCGACTGCGGCCCAGGTCGAACGAGCAGCCGATCGCCTTCAGCTGCTCGACGATCGTACCGCCGGTGCGGTCGACGAAATCCCACACCCGCTCCACGAACGCCTCCCGCCCCAGGTCATCGCGCGTGAGGCCTTCGGCCGCGAGCTGCCGCTCGACGACGTTCTGCGTCGCGATCCCCGCGTGGTCCGTCCCGGGGACCCACAGCGCTTCCCGCCCCTTCATCCGCCGCCAGCGGATGAGAAGGTCCTGGAGCGTGTTGTTGAGGCCGTGCCCCATGTGCAGCACGGCCGTGACGTTCGGAGGCGGAATCACGATCACGTACGGATCCCGCCGGCCCTCCAGAACGGCCTCCGCGGAAGCCCCGAAGTACCCCTTCGCCTCCCATTCCTCGTACAGCGGCCGCTCGATGGCGCGCGGATCGTAGGTCTTCGACAGCGGTTCGGTCATGGTCGCCTACCTTACACGAAAAGCGGCCCAGCCGCTACCGGCCGGGCCGCCCGTTTTCGCCGCGGAGCGTCTCCCTAGAGACCCCCGCCCTCCGGGCGCTCGGCTTCCGCTTCTTCCTCCCCCTCCGGCACGTCGGGCCGCGGTTCCAGCCCCGCGTCCGCGATCGTCCCCTCGTCGCCCGGCTCCACCCCCGTCGACTCGACACGGGCGTGGGAGTTCAGGTCCCGCGCGGGGACCTCCTCGTCGTCCTCCACCCGGTGCACGTTCAGCTCGCGGTCCAGCATCGCCTGCTTGTCGCTCGGGCGGTCCGGGTCCGTGGCGGGCGACTGCCGCCGCGTCCCCATCCCCACGCCCATGCCGTAGTGATGCCGCTCCCGCAGCTCCGGCGCGCCTTCGCTCCAGCGGCGGCGCGCCTCCGACCGCTGCGCTTCCTCCGCGTCCACGACCAGCCGGTTCACGACCGTATACACGCCGGTGGTCCGCTGCGCGATCCCCACCGCCCGCTCCGCCTCCGAGCGGTCGCGCACCGTACCGTTCAGCTCCACGACGCCCTCCGCGATCGTGTCCACCTCGAGCTGCCGACGTCCCAGCTTGCCGTCGCTGCGCAGCGCCTCGGCCACGTCCTGGGCCGAGCCCCGCGGCTGGCCCCAGCGGCGCACCGCTTCCCTTCGGCCCGCTTCGTTCCGGCGCCACAGCCACACACCCCCGGCCACACCCGCGGAAATGCCGAAAAGGGCGAGCATCGCCTGCGTACGACGGTCGTTCTTCATCTCGAAAGCCTCCTGCGGTTGCGACGTTCGACTCGCCTCCGAAGGGTGCAAGTCGTGCACCACTCAGCGCCTCGACCCGCCGCTCCCGGCCACCGCCCCGCCGTCCTCCGGCCGGCGCTCTCGCCGCTCCCTCTCGCGCCGCTCCCGGATCGCACGGACGCGGTCCTCGAAGCTCTCGACGAAGCGGGTGCGGTCGACCTGGGCCTCCAGGTCGTACCACTCGCCTCGCTCCGGATTCCATTCCTCCACGTACACGGGCAGAGGGAGCTTCAGCTTGCCCAGGTGCAGCACCCCGGGGCTGATCCCCCAGCGCCCGCCGTCGGCGTCCGTCACCGTCCAGTCGGTGGCCCGGACCCGGCGCTCCGTCTCCGCCAGGGCGGAATCGCTCAGCAGCTCCAGCGCCGCGGCGAGGCGGGCCTGCACGTCCACGAAGGTCGGCTCCCGCGGGATCAGCACCATCGGCCTCCAGATCCGCGGGTCCACCAGGCGCGGCGCGAGCCGGTCGGCGGCCGTCAGGTCGTCGGGGACCGCGCGCTCGGGGGTGGACCGGTCCGGTGCGGGCGCCACCACGGCGATCTCCTCGCGCTCGGGGCGCCTCGGATCCGGGACGGGCTCGGCGCCGACGCGCGCGGGCGCAGGAGACAGGTTCACGGCCCGCATTCCCGTCGGCGGCTCCACCACCAGGGGGGCGGGGCGGGCGGGGCGGCCCGAGCGCGGCTGATGGAGGAGGCCGCCGAGGATCCCGACCGCGACGACGTGCACCACAACGGAGAGAGCGAGCCCGATGCGCAGGACCCGCCGCTCGCGCCCGGTCCGCGCGCGGACGGTGCTGCGCCCGCTGCGGGCGACGTGGTCCTCCCCTCGTCCTCTCATCGACTCCTGATAACCCCCCCGTCCACGGCCGTTCCGGGGCGAGCCGATGCGGCGCGGGCGTGACTCCCGCCGGCGGTGCGCGGGATCAGATCACGCGGCCCAACCGCTCCGCCGCCTCCTCGAGCCGCCCCTCCGCGGCGGTGAGCGCGACGCGGAAGAAGCCTTCCCCGCCCGCCCCCATGGCGGCCCCCGGCATCACCACCACGCCCTCATCCTGGAGCGCCCGGAGGGCGAACGCCTCGGAGGGTTCCCCGCCCGGCACCGGCACCCAGAGGTATATCGTGGCGGTGGGGACCTCCACGGCGAAGCCGGCCCTGGTCAGCGACGACGCGGCCGCGTCGCGCCGCCGCCGGAACGTCTCTACGTTGCCCGGGACCCATTCGTCGTAGGATTCCAGCGCCGCCCGCGCGCCCGCCTGCACCGCGAGGAACGGTCCGGTATCCGTGAAGGTCTTCACCCGCTGGAGCGCCGCGATGATCTCCGCCTTGCCGGCGGCCCACCCTATGCGCCAGCCGGTCATGTTGTACGTCTTCGAGAACGAGTGGAACTCGATGGCGACGTCCCGCGCCCCATCCAGCTCCAGGATGCTCGGCGGCCGATACCCATCGAAGGCGATCTCGCTGTACGCGTTGTCGTAGCACAGGATGGCGTCGTGCTGCCGGCACCACGTCACCGCCTCCTCCAGGTAGCCGGTGGGCGCCGCGGCGGCGGTGGGGTTGTTCGGGTAGTTCAGGTAGACGATCCGGGTCCGCTCCGCCACCGCGGCGGGGATCTCGCCGAACGGCACCAGGAAATCGTTCTCCGGTCGCAGCGGGACGAGGTGCGGCGTCCCCCCCGCCAGGAGGGTCCCGCCCCGGTACGGCTGGTACCCCGGGTCCGGGATCACCGTCGCGTCCCCCGGGCCGACGTAGCCGAACGCCAGGTGCGCGATCCCCTCCTTCGAACCCAGCAGCGGCAGCACCTCCCGCATGGCGTCCAGCGAGACGCCGAACCGCCCTCGCATCCACGCCGCGATGGACTCCCGCAGCTCCACCAGCCCCAGCTGGAAGCCGTACCGGCTCATCCCCACCTCTTCCGCCGCGGCCCGGAGGGCCGCCACGGCCCGCGGTGGCGGCGCCAGGTCCGCATCCCCCGCCCCGAGGTCGATCACGTCCACGCCCTGCGCCCGGAGCTCGCGCCGGATGCGCGGCACCTCGGCCAAGGGGTAGGCGGGGAAATCCTCGAAACGGCGGTGGACGCGCGGCATCTGGATCGCTCGGGTGGTGGCTGCGCTGCTGTCGCGCGCAATGGAACCGCGCGCCCGCCGGCCGGCAAGGGCGGCCTTGCCCCCTCACCGCGCCACCCTCAACTTCGCCGGGCACCGTGCCGGCCCTGCCGCGCACCCGTCCAGGAGATATCGATGCGGAAGACGACGCGCCTGCTGCTCCTCGTGCTGATCGCCACGCCCGCCGGCGTCGCGGCCCAGGACCTGGAGTCCCCCGAGGCCGCGGCCCGCGCCATGAGCGACCGCATGAAGGAGGCGGACTGGGAGGGGATGGCTGCGCTGATGCACCCGGCGGCCCTGGAGACGTTCCGCGCCATGGTGGAGCCGATCCTCAGCCACCCCGCGGGTGGCCAGCTCCGGGACGCGCTCTTCGGCGCACCGGACTCGACGGGCGTCTCCGGCCTCTCCGATGCCCAGCTCTTCGGCCGCTTCATCGGCGCCGTCCTGTCCCAGGACCCCGCGATGCGCGACGCCGTCCGCAACGCCGAGGTCGACGTCATCGGCCATATCATGGAAGGGGACACCGCCCACGTGGTCGCACGCAGCCGGCTCCAGTTCGAAGGCGTGCCGATGTCGCAGATGGAGGTGTCCAGCTTCGTCCGTCACGACGGCCGCTGGCTCGGGCTCCTCACGGGCGAGTTCTCCGGGATGGCCGCGGCGTTCGGACGGATGCTCGAAGTCGTGCCCGTCCCCGGCGATCCGGGGGACCCGTGGGACTGACGACGCCCGGGGCCTACCCGCCCCGGAGCACCCCCATCGGCTCGACACGGGCCGCGCGCCGGGCCGGGATGTAGGCGGCCGCGAGGGCCACCCCCACGAGCACCACGGCCACCGCCCCGAGCGTGACCGGGTCCCTCGGCGCCACACCGTAGAGCTGCGCGGCCAGGACCCCGCTCGTGACCAGCGACGCCGCTCCCCCGACGAGCACGCCCACCCCCGCCAGCGCCGCGGCTTCCCCCACCACCATCCTCTGGACCTCGCCCCGACCGGCGCCCAGCGCCATCCGGATGCCGATCTCCGGTCGCCGCTGCTCGACGATGGTGGCGATCACACCGTACAGGCCGATCACCCCGAGGGCCAGCGCGACCGCCGCCGCGATCCCCAGCAGCAGCATGGCGAAGCTGGTGCGCCGCATCGACGCCGCGACGACCTCGGTCATCGGCCGCACCGTGCCCACCGCGATCCCGGCGTCCGTCTCGCGGATGAGCGCCCGGATCGGCGCCGCCAGCGTCGCCGGCGCCACGCCCGCCACGCGCACCGCGAGCGCCATGGCCCGCGGCGGGCTCCAAAGCGGCGCGCCCTCGAGGGGGAGCATGGGGAAGAACACCTGCGGGACGGGCGCGTCATTCAGCCCGTTCGCGCGAATGTCCTCGGTGACCCCGACGATGCGGTAATACGGCTCGCCCATGCCGTTCCCCCGCACGGTCTGCCCGATGGCACTCTGCCCTGGCCAGACGTGGTCGGCGAACGCCCGCGTCACGACCACGCCCCCGCGGCGCGCTTCCACGTCCCGCCAGCTGGGGGCCTCCCCTTCCACCTCGATCCCCATCGCCCGGAAATAGCCGGGGGTGGCCTGGATCGTCGACGCGAAACACTCCGACATGCGCTGCCGCGCGGCCGCGTCCGCCGTGAACAGGATCGAGCATCCGGTCGGCGCCGCGAGCGGCAGCGCCTGCGTGGCTCCCACCGCGACCACGCCAGGGAGCGCGGCCACCCGCTCCGACAGGCTCCGATGAAAAGACGCGACGGCCTCGTAGCCGAAATAGTGCGCCGACGGCAGCGAGAGCTCCATCGTCAACACGCCCTCGGGGTCGAGCCCGGGGTCCACGGACCGCAGGTTGTGGAACGTCCGGAGCATCAGCCCCGCCCCGGTCAGCAGCACGAGCGCCAGCGCCATCTCGAACACCACCAGGCCGCGGCGCGCGGCGTTCCGCTGCCGCGACGCGGTCAGCCCCGGGCCCTCCCGCAGCCACTCGAAGCGCACCCCGGACCGGACCACGGGCAGGAGCCCGAACGCCAGCGCGGCGCCGAGGGAGACGGCCGCGGTGAACGCCGCGCTCCGCCAGCCCGGGGAAATCTCCTCCAGCCGCGGGATGTCCGGCCCGGCGGCGACGAGGGCGGCGATCCCCCACCCCGCCAGGATGAGCCCCAGCGCCCCCGCCGCCCCGCCCAGCAGCACGCTCTCCGCCAGCCACTTCGCCGCGAGGTCCGCCCGGGATGCGCCGAGCGCCATCCGCAGCGCGCTTTCCCGGCGCCCGGCCTCCAGCCGCACCAGGAACAGGTTGGCCACGTTCACGCACCCGATCAGCAGCACGATCCCCACCGCCCCGAGCAGCACCCACAGCGCCGCGCCGATATCTCCCACCACGTGGTCCCGGAGCGGGACCACCGCCGCCGTGAAGCCCGTCCGCTCGTAGAAGTCGCTGCCGTAGGCGTTCGTCAGCGTTTCCGGCCAGTCCGCCATCACGCGCCGGACATCCCCCTCCGCCATCTCCGGCGTCACCCCCGGTGCCAGCCGGGCCACCGCGTTGAACCGATGCCAGTTGACCGGCGTCTTCGACGCGCTGATCCGGACGGGGTACCAGAGGTGGGTGTTCCGCTCCGGCACGTCCAGGCCGGGCTCCACCACCCCCACGACCTCCGCCGCCACCCCGTTCAGCTCCAGGGTCGTTCCCACGATTCGCGGATCGGCGCCCAGGCGGGTGCGCCAGAATTCGTGCGACAGCACGACCGCCAGCGACGCCTCGGGATCGTTGTCCTCCCAGCGGAACAGCCTCCCCACCGCCGCCCTCCCGCCCAGAACGTCGAAGAGGTTCGCGCTCACCCCCGTCGCGGGAACCTCTTCCGCCACGTCCTCACCGGCCAGCACCAGGCTCGACGCCTCGTAGACCGCGATGTCCGTGAAGCTCCGGTTCGACTCCCGCGCCGCGAAGAACCCGGCCTCGCTCATCCCCCACTTCCATTCCGGGTTCAGCAGCGGGACCGGGTGCTCCAGCCGCACCAGCCGATCCGAATCCGCGTACGGCAGCGGCTCCAGCACCACCGCGTTCACCACCGTGAAGATCGCCGTCGTCGCGCCGATCCCCAGCGCCAGGGTCACCACGGCGATGGCCGCGAACGACGGGCGCCGGAGCAGCGTCCGGGCCGCGATGCGCAGGTGTCGGAGCATGGGTCGTCTCTCGCGTGTGCAGGACAGGGACAAAGGCGGTCTCCCGCGACATGGAAGCGCCGTGCCCGCACCGGTCAGGTGGCCGGAGCCCCTCTGCCGCCTGCGTTTCTACCGGCCAACCGGCCCGGGGGGGGCGCACGGGCTGTCCGGATCCGCACACTCGCCGCGCGCCCGCGGACACTCGCGCCGCCCGGCCCGGCGCTACGGCCCTTCCCGCACCCCGGAGCGGACCGTGGACACGCCGGGCACCTCCACCACCACCTCGTCCCCGGGCAGGAGCGGCCCCACGCCCTCCGGCGTGCCGGTGGCGATCAGGTCCCCCGGCTCCAGCGTGAAGATCGAGCTGATGTAGTGGACGAGGAACGGGATGCCGAACGCCATGTCACGAGCGTGGCCGTGCTGCCGCGTCTCCCCGTTCACCCGGCAGA
The DNA here is from genome assembly GCA_035513575.1 of Longimicrobiales bacterium. GTDB lineage: Bacteria > Gemmatimonadota > Gemmatimonadetes > Longimicrobiales > RSA9 > JAHWKI01. The sequence goes on from DATKBW010000162.1 coordinate 22,117, forward strand.
TCACCTCCAGCGCCCGCCAGTCCACCGCCGCCGCTTCCGCCATGGGGCCGACGGGGCAGAACGTGTCGAATCCTTTCGCCCGCGCCCACTGCCCATCGGTTTTCTGGAGGTCGCGCGCGGTGACGTCGTTCAGCGCCACGTAGCCGGCGATGACGTCCAGCGCCTCCGCCTCGGCGACCCGCCGGCAGCGGCGCCCGATCACCACCCCGATCTCCCCCTCGTGCTCGACCCGCGCGGATTCCGGCGGGAGCACGATCGGTTCCCCATCCTCGATGAGCGACGACGGCGGCTTGAAGAAGAGCAGCGGCCGCTCCGGCACCTCGTTCCCCAGCTCCCGCGCGTGCGCCACGTAGTTGCGCCCCACGCAGACGATCTTCGAAGGGGGCCCCACGGACGTCGACCCCATCACGCGGACGCCTCCACCACCTCGCCCGCAACCCGCTTCGAAGGAGAAGTCGAAGTCGAAGTCGCATAGAACGCCCGCAGCTCACCCCTCAGCTCCGCCCACGCCCCCTTCCGCACCGGCGCCGGCGGCAGCGAATCGAGGAAGTAGGCGCCGTAGCCCTTCTTGAGCACCCGGTCATCCATGAGGATGACGGCCCCGCGGTCGGTGGTGGATCGGATGAGCCGGCCGAAGCCCTGCTTGAGCCGGAGCGCCGCGTGGGGGAGCATGTAGCGGAAGAAGCCGCTCCCTCCGTCCCGCTCCAGCGCCTCCATCCGCGCGGCGGTGAGGGGCTCGGTGGGGACGCGGAACGGCAGCTTCGCGATGACCAGCCCGCGGAGCGGGTCGCCGGGCACGTCCACCCCCTCCCAGAACGACGCCACGCCCAGCAGGATCCCCCGACCGCTATCGGTGAAGCGCCGCACCAGCTGGCCCCGCGGCGATTCTCCCTGCACGAAGAGTGGCCACTGCCCCTCCACGCCGTTCCGGCGCAGCCACGCGGCAACGTTGCGCAGCGACCGGTAGGACGTGAACAGACCGAAGATCCCGCCCCCGCTCACCTCCGCCAGGTCCCGGATGACCGCGGCGGTCGCGTCGTCGTCGCCATAGCCGGGGAGGTCCGTGGGGATGGCGACCACCGTCTGCCGCTCGAAGTCGAACGGGCTCGGGAACGTCCGTTCCGAGACCCGCGGGGCCCGGTCGAGCCCGAGCCGGTCCCGGAGAAAGGCGAACCCCTCCCTGGTGGTCAGCGTGGCCGAGGTGAGGACCGCCGTGTCCACCGGCTCCCAGAGCGCTTCCCGCAGCACGCTCCCCAGCTCGATGGGCGCCGCCTTCGCGGTGACGTTGGGCTCCTGCGCCTGACCGCCGCTCCGCCGCTCCAGCCACCGCACCATGGGCACCGGCTCCTCGCCCGGGATCAGCGCCATCCTCAGCCCGTCCGCCTGGGCCCGGATCCGCCCCGCCAGCCCGCTCAGCTCCACCAGGTTCTCTTCCAGCTTCTCCGTCGCACGGCGATCGCGCAGCACCGCCTCGCGCACGCCGTCGAGCCCGCGCGCGAGGCGATCCAGCACCACCAGGAGGTCCTGCAGCGCCGGCACGATCTGGCCCTCCCACCCCTGGTCCCGCTCGAACCCGTCCTCCAGCCGGAGCACCCCATCCGCGGTCCGGGAGACCGGGCCGTCGAGACGCGCGAAGAGCTCGGCGCCCCGCTGCTTCGCGTTCACGACGTCCGGCCGGACCTCCCGCTCGATCCGCTGCAGCGCATCCCGCCGCAGCTCGGCCTGGTCCAGGAGCTTCAGCCGCTCCTCGACGCCCCGGAGCACGCCCTTCCCCCGCCGGTCCACGCGGCCGAGCAGACGGAACAGGCCCCGCTTCGAGACGCTCACGCCCAGGTGGCTGGTCGCCGCGTCCTCCAGGTTGTGGGCCTCGTCCAGAACGACGCGGCGGTACGGCGGGAGCACCGCCGGAGCGGTCCAGTTGCCCTGCGTCCGGCGCACCGCCAGGTCGCTGAAGAGGAGGTGATGGTTCACCACCAGCACGTCCGCCCCCGCGGAGTCCCGGCGCGACTTCTGGTAGAAGCAGTCCTCGAAATGCGGGCAGCGGGCCCGCAGGCACACGTCGCTGTCGCTCTCCACCTCGTCCCACACTTCGGACGACGGCTCGAACGGCAGGTCCTGGAGCGACCCCTCCTTCGTCGTGTCCAGCCATTCCCCTATGGCCTCCAGCTCCCGCGCCGCCGGCCCGTCGATCAGCGCGAGCCCCGTGTCCATGGCCAGCTTCGCCCGCCGGATCGAGATGTAGTTCCGCCGACCCTTCACCAGCGCGTACCGGAACGGGAGGTCCAGCGCCTTCCGCAGGAACGGCAGGTCCTTCGTGACCAGCTGCTCCTGCAGGTTGATCGTGTTCGTCGACACCACCGTCCGCTCCCGGTTCCGCGACGCCCACTTCACCGCCGGGATCAGGTACGCGATGCTCTTCCCCGTCCCCGTCCCCGCCTCCGCCACCAGGATCCCGCCCTCGCTGTACGCCGACGCGATCGCCACCGCCAGGTCCCGCTGCGTCGGACGGTCCTCGTACGCGCCGTGCGCCCGCGCCACCGGCCCGCCCGGCGCCAGCAGCCCGTCGATCTCCGCCGGGTCCAGCGCCTCCAGCTCGTTGCGCCGCGGCGGCTCCACCACCACGTACAGCTCGCGGGCCTCGTTGTCGCAGATCGCCAGCCCGATCCCCTGGACGTACAGCTCCGCCCCCACCTGGAGGTCCGGGTCGCTCGGCTCCAGCTCGCCCGACGGGTGGTTGTGGATCACCACCGACCCGTACGACGCCTCCCGCGCCGCCGCCAGCACCGCCGTCCTGTGCCCCCGCGCAACCACTCTCGGCTTCTTCACCGCGCCGCTCTCCGTCACCTCGGCGACGAAGCATACCTCGTTGCCCTTCGCCCGCTCGATCTCCTGGCGAATGGCGCCGGTCGCGGCTTTCGTGAGGTGCAGGACGCGGGGCATGGTGTCGGCTGCGAGCAGGGGCGAAGGGAAACCGAAGACCAAGCTAGTCGATGGGCCCCGGAAAGGCGAGGAAGCCGCCGCCGGCCGCAGGCCCGGAAGTGGCGCAAGGCCTGACCGGCCGGCCGCAACCTCGCGCCCCTCCTTGTAGCCGCCGCCGCCGCGGGCTATCCTGCCCCACCGGCCACGCCCACCCCGAGCCATGCGAACACGTCTGCCCGCCACGGTCCCTCTGCTCTTCGGCCTGGCTGCTGCGTGCGACGACGCCGCGCCGCCGGCGCACGGCGTCGTGCGCGACAGCGCCGGGATCGGCATCGTCGAGCATGAGGCCGGGGAAAGGCCACCGGAGTGGTCGCTGGGTGAGACGACGATCGCCCTGGGCGCGATAGACGCCGGCGAAGCCTACGAGCTGTACCAGCCGCTGCACGCGCTGCGGCTCGACGATGGCCGGGTCGTCGTCGCGAACCAGGGGACGGAGGAGCTCCGTTTCTTCGGCGCGGACGGGCTGCACCTTCGAACCGTGGGCCGCACGGGCGGGGGCCCGGGCGAGTTCCGCGACATGTGGGGCCTCGTCCGGCTGCCGGGAGACAGCCTCGGCGTCTGGGACTGGACGGCGAAGCGGCTGACGGTCTACGACGACGCGGGATCCTTCGCCCGCGTGGTCACCGCTGCCGCGGATGTGGGCCAGTTCGCGCCGCGGCTGCTCGGGGTCCTGGACGGCACCTTCGTCCTGCTCCGGGGGTTCGACCCGATGTCCGTGTTCGGGTCCGGCGGCGGGCTCCGGCAGGACTCCGTGCGTCTGCTCCGCCTCGCGATCCGGGATGGCGCGCTCGTGGATTCCCTCGGGCCGTACCCCGGCGCGGAGCGCTACGTCCGTATGGGTGAGGGCGCGTTCTGGATGCGCGGCACCAAGTTCGGACGAGAGGAGCACGTCGGGGTGGGCGGCGGTCGGATCGCCCTGGGGGACGACCGCAAGGGCGAGATCCGCGTATACGCTCCCGATGGCACGCTCCTGCGCATCATCCGCCTCGATCATGCGTCCGCGCCCGTCACCCACGAGCACACCGCCCGCTACGACGAGCAGCACCTCGAGGAGGTTGCGGCGGACCGGCTCGCCGAGGAGCGTCGTCGTCTCGCGGAGCTCCCGGCCGCCGACCGCCTCCCCGCATTCCGGGACCTCTTCGCCGACCGGCTCGGCCGCCTCTGGATCGAGGCCTTCGACATCGAGGCCGGGACGCCCGACAGCTGGACCATCCTCGACCCCGACGGCCGCCTCCTGGGCCGCCTCCGCCTCCCCCCCGGCGCGCGGCCCCTGGACGCGGGCGAGGATTACGTCTTGCTCTACGACCGGGACGTGCTCCGCCTGGAGCACGTCAGCCTCCACCCACTTCGCACCGAGACGCCATCATGATGCCCGACGCACCAGCCGGCCGGACCAACCGCCGTCCCGCGGCCGATCCGGCCACGACCCCGCTCCTGGCCCTCGCCCTCGCCCTGGCCACCGCGGCCATCGTGGCCCCGGCCCCCGCGACGGCGCAGGGCGGCGGCGCCCGGGCGGGACTGGGACCCGCCATCGCCCGCCACACGCCCGCCATCACCCGGCTCCGCCACACCATCCACCAGAACCCGGAGCTTTCCAACCGGGAGACCGCCACCGCGGCCCTGGTGGCGGAGCACCTGCGGGAGCTCGGTCTCGAAGTGCGGACGGGGGTGGCCAGGACCGGCGTCGTCGGGGTCCTGCGTGGTGGCCGCCCCGGGCCGGTGGTGGCGGTCCGCGCCGACATGGATGCCCTGCCGGTCACCGAGGCGACCGGCCTCCCCTTCGCCTCGACGAAGCGCGCCACCTTCAACGGCCAGGAGGTGGGGGTGATGCACGCGTGCGGTCACGACATCCACGTGGCCGTCGGACTCGGCGTCGCCAGCGTCCTGGCCGAGCGGCGCGCCTCGCTCCCCGGCACCGTCGTCTTCGTCTTCCAGCCGGCCGAGGAGGGTCCGCCCGCCGGCGAGGAGGGGGGCGCGCCGCTGATGCTGAAGGAGGGCGTCTTCGCGGACCCCCGGCCGGAGGCGATCCTCGCCCTGCACGCGATCCCCTCCCTCGAGGTGGGCCAGCTCGGCTTCACCCCCGGTCCCGCCATGGCGGCCGCCGACACCTGGCGCGCCGAGATCCGCGGCCGGCAGGCGCACGGCGCCCAGCCCCAGGAATCCATCGATCCGGTGGTGATGGCGGCGCAGGCCGTGATGGCGCTGCAGACCATCCGCTCCCGCAACATGTCCGCCCTCGATGACGGCCTGGTCACCGTCGGCATCATCCGGGGCGGCGAGCGGCACAACATCATCCCGGGCCAGGTCCGGCTGGAGGGCACGGTCCGCACGTTCGACCCGGCGGTCCAGGACCTGGTGGAGCGGCGCATGCGCGAGATCCTCGATGGCGTCACCCGCGCTGGCGGCGGATCCTTCACCCTCGAGTACGACCGCGGCGTGCCCGTCACCTTCAACGACATCGCCCTCGGCGAGCGCCTGATGCCGACCCTCGGCCGCGTCGCCGGCGCCGACGCGTTCCGCATCCTGCCGCCGACCACCGGCGCCGAGGACTTCGCCTTCTTCGCGCAGGAGGTCCCCGGCTTCTATTTCCGTCTCGGCACGACGAAGCCCGGCACCACTTCCGGCGGGCTCCACACCCCCACTTTCACCGCCGACGACAGCGCGATCCCCGTCGGCATCGAGGCCATGACCGCCCTGGTCCTCGCCTACCTCGGAGGGGACTGACCGCGCCCGCGAAAGCATGCGCTACTTCCTCACCGGAGCCACCGGCTTCATCGGCGGCCGCGTCGCCCGGCAGCTGCGCGATGCCGGCCACGAGGTCGTCGCTCTCGTCCGCGACCCCGCCGCGACCGCCGATCTCGCCGCGCTCGGCGTCGAGCTCGCCGCCGGGGACATCCTCGAGACGGAGACCCTCCGGTCGCCCATGCGCGGCGCGGACGGCGTGTTTCACCTCGCCGCCTGGTACCGGCTCGGCGCACGGGACCGGGGACGGGCACGGGCCATCAACGTGGACGGAACGCGGAACGTGCTGGAAGCGGCCCGCGGGGCGGGCGTGCCCCGGGTCGTCTACACCAGCTCGCTCGCGGTCTTCGGGGACACGGGGGGCCGGGTGGTGGACGAGAGCTACCGGATGGCCGGGCCGTGGCTGAGCGAGTACGACCGCACCAAATGGCTGGCCCATTACGAGGTGGCGCTCCCCATGATCGAGGCCGGGCTGCCCCTCATCATCCTCCAGCCCGGGCTGGTCCACGGCCCCGGGGACCACAGCAACGTCGGAGCGGCGCTCCGGGACTACCTCCGCGGCCGCCTCCCGGCCACCCCCGACCAGGGCGGGTGCTGGAGCCTGGTCGACGACACCGCCCGCGCTCACCTGCTGGCCATGGAGCGCGGCCGCCCCGGCGCGACCTACATCATCGGCGGGCCGCCCCGCATGTGGAAGGACATCCTCGCCCTGGCCGAGGAGATCACGGGGATCCGGGCGCCGCGCTTCGTCCTCCCCGCCCCCGTGGCTCGCCTGGCTTCCGCCGTCATGAAGCCGGTGGCCGCGGTGGCCCCGCTGCCGCCCATGTACCACCCGGAGACGCTGCGGGTCGCGGCGGGCTCCACGTATTTCGGCGATGACGCCAGGGCCCGGCGCGAGATCGGCTGGGATCCACGCCCCCTCCGCGACGCACTCGAGATCACCCTCGCGGCCGAGCGACGCGCCCTCGGCCTCTGACCGGGCACGTCCGTTGCACCATGGTCCCGCGACAGCGACCGCGTGCCGCGGCCCCCATGGACGAGAAACACCCGACAGACATGAACAGCCACCGTCGCCTCACCGGCATCATCGGCCTCGCCGCACTCGCCGCGCTCGCCGTCGTGCCCGCCGCCTGCGCCACCCTTCAGAACGCGATCCAGCCCCCGGAATTCGCCATGGCGAATGGCCGCAGCTCCGAGATCCGGCTGCTCGGGCCTTCCATCGCGCGGCCGCTGGGCGGGGCCGAGGTCCGCGTCTGGGCACACGTCCGGAACCCGAACGCCTTCGGCTTTACGCTCACCCGCCTGGCCGGGAACGTCTTCCTGGATCAGGAGCGCGCCGCCGACGTCGACCTGCCCCTCGGACTGCCCCTCCAGGCATCCGGGGACACGATCATCCCCATCGACGTGGCCATCAGCTTCGCCGATGTGCCGGGGCTGGCCGATCAGATCGCCGGAGCCTTCGCCGGGCAGGCGCTGGACTACTCCCTGCGCGGCACCCTCGCCGTCGACGCCGGGCCCTTCGGTCAGCCCAGCTTCGGACCGTCGACGTGGCTGAGTGGCGAGGTGAAGGTGGTGCGGTAGGGGAACGGAAACGGCGACGGGGGGCAGGGTTTCCCCCGTCACTCCGTCTTCAGCGTCTTCTTCTTCGCCGCCGGGAACAGCACGTTGTTCAGGATGAGCCGGTACCCGGGCGAGTGCGGGTGCATGTCGAGGTTCGTCGCCTCGTCGCCGATCTCGTGCTGCGCGTCCTCGGGGTCGTGCCCGCCGAGGAAGGTCCACGTCCCCTCGCCGAAGCTCCCGTGGATGTACTTCGCCCACGGGCTCCCCTCCTCCTGCGCGAGCACGATCACGCCCGGCTTCAGACGGTCCCGCCGGAACGACGTCGTGAGGCCGTAGAAATCGGGCAGGACGCCCTCGTGGTTCTGGACGAGCATGGAGGGCACCGGGTCGAACTTCGCGCTGAAGTCGAACAGGGTGAACGAGCCCAGCGGCTGCTTCCACGCGGTGTTCACCTGGTGGCCGTCGATGTCGCTGAACGCGTTCACCGCCGGGTTCGTCTGGATCTCGGCGCCGTGGAACGCCAGCGCCCGGACCCACTCCATCTTCTCCGTCGCGCGGGGGTCCGCCGGGGTGCCGTCGCTGAAGGGCGCGGCGATGTCCACGCCCGCGGCCGCCAGCGCCAGGTCCAGCGTTTCCGTGGCCGTGCACATGGCGAAGAGGAAGCCGCCTTCGGCCACGTAGTTCCGGATCTCCTCCACCACGCGCTTCTTCAGGGCCGGCACGTCCGCGGCCCCGAACTCCCGCGCCACCGCCTCGTTGCGGGCGACCTCCTCCTGTAGCCACGGCGTGCCGGCGAAGTTGATGAAGAACTTCGAGTACTGGCCGGTGAAGTCCTCGTGGTGGAGGTGCAGCCAGTCGTAGTCCGAGAGGCGCCCCTGGAGCACCTCGGGATCCCAGACCTCGTCATAGGGGATGTCGGCGTACGTCAGGGCCAGCGTCACGGCGTCATCCCAGGGCGACACGTTGGCCGGCGTATAGATGGCGATCTCCGGCGGCTTCTCCAGTACCACCACCTCCATGTTCTCGCGCTCCATCTCGGCCTTGATCGCGGCCACGTCCGCCAGCCGCGCGTCCACGACCGTCACGCCGCGCAGCGCCGCCTCGCGGCGGACGGTCGGCTGATCCGGGAGCAGGAACGAGCCGGCCCGGTAGTTCAGGAGCCACTCCGCGGTCTGCCCGCTCTGGAGGACGTGGTACGTGAGACCGTACGCCTTCAGATGGTTGCTCTGTGCCCCGTCCATGGGGACCAGGAGGTACTGACCAGTCCCCGGAACCGCGCCCAGACCGAGCGCCAGAACGGCCGCCACTACTGCTCTCATCCGCTGCTCCCTTCGGTTCCTGCCCCCGCGCGCGTCAACTGCTGCAGCTCCCGCCTCGCCTGCGGGACCAGCGCGCTCCGCGGGTACTCGATGATCAGCCGCTCCAGAAGCTCCCTCGCCTCCACCTCCCCGCCGGCTTCGCCCCGCAGGCCACGGGCCAGCGCCAGCAGCGCGGCCGGGGCCTCGGTGGCGCGTGGGAAGTCCGCCAGGAGGCGGCGGCGCACTTCCCGCGCGTCCTCCGGCAGCCTTCCCCGGTCCGCCACGCCGGCGGCGAACTCGAGGAGCGGGGGCCGGTCCTCGCGCCGCAGGGCGGGGAGGCCCGCCAGCAGCCGATCCACGGCGGCGCCGGGATCACCCTCCTCCTCGCCCCGGAGGGCCTCCCCGAGGACCCGCGCGGCGTCCCCCGAGACCCGGCCCAGGAGCGTCACCAGCTCCAGCGTGCGCGTCGCCTCCGCGCCGCGAAGACCGGGCGCGGCGGCCATGTACGCCAGCCGCGCGTCGTCCACCGCTCCTCGCGCCAGCGCGATGCCACCCCGCAGCAGCCCGGAGCGGGGGCCGCGGACACCCGCCAGCAGGTCCTCCGCTTCCTCGCTCCGCCCCCCCTCCACCAGCGCCGTCGCGACGGCGGCGGCGAGCCGGTCCAGCTCGGGCGCATCGAAGTATTCCTGCCGGAACAGGCGCAGCGCGTCGCGTGCCTCCGCCACGTCCTGCCGCGCCATGAGCTCGATCCGGAGCGCCGCGGCCTGCCGCCGCTGCGGCGTGCCCTGATCGTAGGCGGCTTCCACCGCCTGGTAGTTCGCGGCCGCGCTGGCCGTGTCGCCGAGCTCGAGGGCCAGCTCCGCCAGGCGGTTCCGGATCGCGAGGCGCCGACCCTCCTGGTCCTCGCCGACAGCCAGCTCCCCATAGGCCCAGTAGGCGAGCCGGGGCAGCCGGGCCCCGTCCGCCCGCCTGGCCACGTCGATGAGGAACGGCTGCCGCTCCGCGGGCGGCAATGCCGGCAGCACCGCGCGGGCCACCGCCTCGGCGCGCTGCCCCAGACCCGCGTCCACCGCCAGCTCCACCGCCGCCCGCTGGCGCGGCAGGGAAGTCGGCTGCGCGATGAGGAGGTCGACGAGGCTCGGCAGCACCCCGGCACCACCGTCCGGGAGCGCCCTCAGCCGCCGCCGCACCGGGCTCAGCCCCCGGGCCTCCGGACCGACGGCGCGTTCCCACTCCCGGACCGCCCGCTGCGGCTCCCCCAGCGTCGCGTAGAGGTCCCCCAGCTCCAGCGCCAGCGCGTCCGCGCGGCCGATCCGACGGCGGCCCTCCTCCAGGACCGCACGCGCGCGATCGTATTCCCGCCGGGCCTCCCAGACCTGCGCGACCTCTCGGTACGGGATCTCGATGTCCGGCACGGTGGCGATCCAGCGCCGTGCCGCGAACTCGAGATCACGGACGCGGTCGAGCGCGGAGTACGTCCGCACCAGGAGCTGGTTCAGCAGCGCCGACCTGGGCTCCTCCGCCAGCGCCGTTTCCACCAGTGGGGCCAGGTCGCGCAGCCGCGCCTGCACGCGCAGCACCCGCTCCAGCGCCAGGAGCGCGGGGACCGCGGCGGAGCGGCTCTCCAGGATCGCGCGCAGGGACGTCTCCGCGCCCGCCAGGTCCCCCGCCGCCTCGCGGACGCTCGCGTCCCGGAGCAGCTCCACCTCGTTGGCGCTCTCCTGTCCCGCGACTCCCCCTGCGCAGCCGCCCAGGAGGGCGCCGGCCAGCAGCACCGCGCCGAGACCCTGCGCCGCCACGCCCCTCCCCTTCATGACCCCGCGCCGCCCCCCGCCGGTGCCGCCGGGCGCGGCTCGGCCGCCGGCGTGCCTGACCGGTTCAGCCGATCGAAGTACTCGAGGATCCAGCGCCGGTAGGCGGGCGGGAGGGCCATCAGCCGCTCCGCCGTCGGAGCCGGGTAGCGGAGCGACGGGTCGAGGAGCGCGGGATCGAGCGCCGCCGGATCGGCGATCTCCGCGCCGGCCCCGCTTTCGCCCACCCGCTCGTCGCTGTACTCCTCCCGTTCCAGGCTCCGCCCCGCATCCAGCAGCCGGTGGAACAGCTTCTCCTGTCGCGCCCGGACCGCCGGGTCCAGCCGGCCCCCCTCGAGGTCCCGGGCGATCGCCTCCGCTTCCCTGGCCAGCTGGTCCAGCCGGCCCAGCACGTTCTCGCGCCCGCCCAGCTGCTCGCTCACCGTACCGACCCGGCGCGCGACCCCCCGCTGCTGCTGGGCCATCTGCTGCATGTGCTGCTGCAGCGCCTGCCGGCTCAGGTCCATGGGCGCCAGCGCACCCGCCTGGCCGTTCACCGCCGCCTGGTCCCGCGCCGCCTGCGCGAGCTGCTGCAACGCCTGCTCCATCGGGCTCCCGGCCTGCTGCTGCATCTGCGCGCCGTTCTCGAGCAGCGACATCGCCAGCTGGTTCAACGACTCCACCGTCTGACCCGCCTGCTGCACCGGCATCTGTCCCTGGTCCTGCATCGCCCGCAGCGTCTGATCCATGTTCAGCATCGCCCGCGCGAGCGCCTGCGCCACCTCCCGGCTCACCATGCCGGACCGCTGACCCGCTTCCGAGAGGTTCTGGCCCAGCTGCTCGAGCCCCTGCTGCAGCGCCGCCTGTTCCGACCGCATCTGCTGCATCATCTGGCCCTGCTGCCCCCCGCCCTGCTGCGCCTGCTCCATCTGCTGACGCAGCGATTCCTCCCGCTGCGCGAGGTTCAGCGCCTCCTGCGTCGCCTGCTGCACCGCCTGCTGGACTTCACGCTCCCACCCCTCCTTCATCGACTCCCGCGCTCCCTCCAGCTGCCGCGCCGCCTCCCCCAGCTGCGCTGCCGCCCGCGCGCCGCTCTGCGATGCCTGCTGACCCTCCTGCTGACGCGCCTGCTGCGACGCCTGCTGCATCGATTCCCGGGCCGATTCCCCCTTCTGCTGCGCGGACCCCGTCTCCTGCGCCGCTTCCTGCTCCCCGATCTGCAGGAGCCTCTGCTGGAGCGACCGCATCGACTCGTTCAGCCGCTCCGCTCGCTCCTCCAGCGCTTCCTGCTGCTTCGCCCGCTGATCGGGGCCCATCGCTTCCGGCCGGCCCGACTGCTGCGGGCTGCCCTCCGGCGGCTTCCCTTCCTCCGTCTCGGCGCCCTGCTGCTGCCCGCGCTGCTGCCCGTTCTGCTGCTGTGCGCTGTCCCGGGGCTGCTCACCGCCCTGTGGCCGCCCGGGATCCCCTCCGGGCGTCTTCTCCCCCGGGGGCAGCTCCTCCCGGATGGCCTCCGCGAGCGCCTCCTGCTGCGCGGACAGCTCCTCCGCTTCACGGGCCAGAGCGCCCATCTCCTGCTCGGCCGCGGCGCGGCGCATCAGCGCCAGGCTCTCCTCCATCTGCCGCCGCAGCTCCTCCTGGCGCTCCGCGAGCCGCTCCAGCGCCTGGCGCACGGCCTCGGGATCCAGCGCGTCCAGCGCCTCCCGCAGCGCTTCGAGGTCCGCCGCCATCTCCGGCGTCGCGAGCTCGCGGTAGAGGTCCCGTAGCTCCTGCAGCCGACGCTGCAGCTCCGGGTCCCGGAGCCCTGCCTCGTCCACCGCCTTCTGGAGCTCCGCCATGCGCTGCTCCAGCGCCGCCACCTGCTCCAGCAGCTCGCTCTGCTCCGCCAGGACTTCCCGCGCCTGGCTCGCCTCCTCGAATCCCAGGCGGCTGTCCTGCGACGGCTGCCCCGACGACGAGCCGGTCCGCCGATCCCACGAGCGCCCCGCGGCCTGCCGGCTCAGGTCCCGCGTGGTCGACTGCAGGTCCCGCGTCCGAATCGCGACCCGCTCGGCCTCCGCGACCGCCGCCCCCGCGTCTTCGCGGGCCCGGTCCCGGAGCTCGGCCATGCTCGGGAGGCGCAGCACGTGCTCCGCCGAGGATCCGGCCTGCCGGGCCGGGGAATTGTCCCGCACCACGACCCGGTAGTGGATCGCGTCGCCGGGCACGAGAGACTCCCCGCTCCCGTCCAGAACGCTCCGCAGCAGCAGCCGGTCCGCACCCGGCTCCACGGGCAGGGCCACCGCGCGCTCGGGCCCGCGCTGCCCGGCAGCGGTAACGCGCCGGAACACCAGGGCGGCTGCGGCCACACCGTGATCGTCGGACGCGTCCGCCACCACCTGCTGGCGCAGCGATGGCGGCATGAGCGTGTCGGGACCGGGAACCGTGATCCGCACGACCGGAGGCAGGTCCGCGACGACGGTCACGTCCAGCGGCGCCGGGGGCGTGACATCCGGCGACGCCCCGGATCCCGTCAGGTGCCATTCCCAGCGGCCGGATTCCTCCACACCCGGCGCCCATTCCACACCGAACGCGGCGGCCCGGACATCCCCCCGCACCTCCCGCCCGTCCTCCCGCACCAGCCTGACCGCCTCCAGCGGCCGCGTCGCCGCGCCCCGCACGCGAAGACGCGTCCCTGCCGGGATCCGCAGAGGCGGCGCCTCGCCCGCGTAGCTGTCCGGGTCACGCCCCACGTGAGCCGGATAGACGACGTCGATGGTCAGCGAGCTCACCAGCAGCGGATCCACTGGGCGCACCCGGAACCGCTCCGAGACCGCACCGTCCGGCGCCTCCACCCAGTACTCCAGCGGCGCGTCCACCGCCCCGACCGACGCCGAGCCGCGCCCTCCCTCCAGCGGCAGCCTCAGGGAACGGGGGACGTCGCCGGTCGCCCGCCACCGCAGCACCACCTGGTCGCGGTATGGCGCTTCGACGTACACGTCCAGCGCCCGCCCCCGTGGGATCTCGGCGTGGCCGGGACGGACCGCCAGCGCAGGCAGCGACGGCCCCGACAGCGAGGTCACCGGGCTGAGCAGGGGACTCCAGGCACCCCGCGCGCGCTCCGGCGCGCCAAAGGCCGCGATCACCGTCAACGTCACGAGACCACCCAGGACCCCCGCGACACGCCAGCGGCGCCGCAGCGCCCGCTCGCCCACGTCCCCCGCCACGTCCCGCGGGGTCGCGCCGACGAGCTTCCCGGACAGCTCCGCCTCGCCGCGCCGGACCAGCGCCGCCGACGCGCCGGGCGGCAGGTCCCGGCCCAGCTCCAGCACACCCTGCAGGCTCCCCTGGGGCAGACCCCGACGCCGCTCCGCGGCCGCCGCCACCGCCGCCTCGTCCACCGCCCGCACCCACCGCCGAATCAGCCCCACCGCCAGCGCCACACCGCCCGCCAGAGCGAGGAACAGGAGGAACAGCGGGCCGCCGCCCCGGAGCACGCGAGCGCCGGGGCCCCAGAGCCAGGCGATCAGCAGCGCGAGCGGCACGACCGCTCCGACGGCGAGCACCGCGGCCAGGATCCCGTCCCGCCGCACGCGCCGCACCGCGGCCTCCACCGTATCCCGGAGGGTCTGACCAGTGGGCGTCATGTCACCGCCTGGCTGAGCGCGTAGAGGAAGAGGTTCAGGCCCATCCGCAGCGCGTCCTCTCGTAGTTCGGGCGCGTTGTCGTGCACCTCGGCGTCCTCCCAGCCGTCACCCAGGTCCGACTCGTAGCTGTAGAAAACCACCAGCCGCCCCCGGTGGAACACGCCGAGACCCCGGGCCGGGTTCCCGTCATGCTGGTGGATCTTCGGAAGGCCGTCCGGGAACTCGTAGAAGATGTGGTACACGGGATGGTCGTGGGGCACCTCCACCAGCTCCGCCTCCGGCCACACCTTCCGGATCTCGCGCCGGAAGCTCTCGTCCAGACCGTAGTTGTCGTCGGCGTGCAGGAAGCCCCCGCTCTCGAGGTAGCCGCGCAGCGCGGCGACCTCCGCGCCGGAGAACGACAGGTTGCCGTGGCCGGTCAGATAGAGGTAGGGATACGTCCGTAGCGCGGGGTCCGTCAGCCGCACCTGCGCCGGGCGCGAAGCCATCGGGAGCCCGGTTCGCTCCCCGATGAACGCCAGCAGGTTCGGCACTCCCGACGGGTTCGCGTACCAGTCCCCGCCACCGTCGTACTGGAGCTGCGCGATGGTCAGCTCCGGCCGTACGACCGCGGATGACCATGCCCCCGCCACCAGCACCGAAAGAAGGACGACTGCCACTCTCACGTCGCTCGGTCCTCTCCCTTGAGTCTCTGGACGATCTCGTACGCCCGGTTGCGCGGGATGCCGAGCCGCCGCGCCACGTCCCGCGCCACCGCGCTCGCCCGGCCCCCCGCCGCCAGCAGCGCCCCCGCCAGCGCCGCCGCCGCTTCCGCGTCCACTTCCACAGACCCGGGCGCACTACCCTCCACCACCACCACCACCTCACCCTTCACTACCCCGCCCCGGTAGTAGTCCGCCACCTCCCGCAGCGTTCCCCGGCGGAACTCCTCGTGCACTTTCGTCAGCTCACGCGCCACCACCACCCGCCGCCCCGCACCCGATGACTCGGCCAGCTCGTCCAGCAGCGACACCAGCCGCTCCGGACTCTCGTACACCACCGCCGTGTGCGGCAGCCCTTCGAGCTCCGCCAGCCGCTCCTTCCGCATGCGGCCGCTCCGGGGCAGGAACCCGTAAAACGTGAACGGCTCCGCTCCCAGCCCCGCGCCCACCAGCGCCGCCAGCAGCGCCGACGCCCCCGGGATCGGGACCACCACGTGCCCCGCTTCCACCACCCGCGCCACAAGCCGCGCTCCCGGGTCCGACAGCACCGGCGTCCCCGCGTCCGTCACCAGCGCCAGCGTCTCCCCGGCCTCCAGCCAGCCCACCGCCTGCTCTGCGCGCGCCGCCTCGTTGTGCTCGTGCGCCGATACGAGCGGCGTCTCGATCCCGTATGCCCGGCACAGGATCCCCGTCCGGCGCGTGTCCTCCGCCAGGATCCGATCCGCCCCGCGCAGCACCTCCACCGCGCGGTGCGAGAGGTCGCCGAGATTGCCGATGGGTGTGCTGACAATATACAGGTGCGCCATGTGTTTACGGTATCGCCGCCTCACGCGCGCGAGCGCCAGCCTGCTCCCCGCACCCTCACCTGGCCCTCGCCGTTGCCCTCCCGGCGGCGACCGGCCGGAACGCCACTCGACGGCATTCCGTTCGGCGCCGCCGCGTCACGGTCCGCCACTCAATCGAACGGGGCAGGGGGCGAAATGCCCCTGCCCCGTCATCTAGCCTTCCGGAGCGACCCTGGCTACCGCAGGTGCTCCTCGATCTTCCGTTCCAGCATCGGCTTGGGGACGGCCCCCACGACCGTGTCCACGTGCTTCCCGTCCTTGAAGAACAGGATGCTCGGGATGGACCGGATGTTGTAGCGCATGGCCGTCTGCTGGTTCGCATCGACGTCCAGCTTGCCGACCTTCAGCCGCCCCTCGTACTCCGTGGCGAGCTGCTCGACCACGGGAGCGACCATGCGGCACGGGCCGCACCAGGCCGCCCAGAAATCCACCATGGCCAGGCCATCGCTCTCTTCGATCTCGCTGCCGAAGTTCGCGTCGCTGACCGCCATCGGCTTTCCGCCGTTCTCCGCCATCTCTCGACCTCCAGTTTCATGGCTGGCGCCCGTTGTTCGGAACGCATATCAGCCCTACTTTTTCCGCCGTGCAGCTTACGCAATTTCTTGGCCGAGGCCCACTTGCACCCGGACCCGCTCCGCACCGCCCCCCCGTTCGTGGGGCTGCCGCTGGACCACGTGGCCATCGCGGTCGCGTCCATTGACGACGTCCTTCCGGCCTTCGAAGCCCTGACGGGCGCCCGGGGTTCCCCGCGGGAGCGGGTGGAATCCCAGGGTGTCGAGCTCTGCTTCGTCGGCGCGGGTGATGGCAAGCTGGAGCTCCTCCAGCCGCTCGCTCCCGACACTCCGGTCGGCCGCTTCCTCGCCCGGCGCGGCCCCGGGCTCCATCACGTGGCGTACCGCGTCCCCGACATCGCGCGAGCGCTGCGGGCGGCCGAGGAGCACGGCCTCGAGCCGATCGACCGCGTACCGCGAGCGGGCGCGTACGGCCACAAGGTCGCGTTCCTGCACCCCCGGAGCACCGGCGGGGTGCTCGTCGAGCTGATCGAGCCCTAGTCCCGCGAGCCGCGCGTTCGCGCCCCCCTCGTCAGCTTCTCCACATCGATCTTCTCGATGATCCACCCACCCGTGTTCCGACGCACTACGAGGTGCGGAACGGAGACCTCCCGTCGTTCCTGGCGGATCACCACCATGACTTCGGTGGCGTTGTCCATGCGGCCGGGCACCACGCGCTGGCCTTCGATCCGGAAGTCCTCGTGACGGAGCAGCGACGCCAGCACATACATCCGCCGGTGGGCCACCGCCTCCGGCTCCAGCTGATCGATGCGCTGTGCGGCCGTCCCGAACAGCGTGGTCATGGTGGGGAGGTCATTCGCGTTCGCCGCCTGGAGGAACCGCTCCACGACGAGCTGCGGCCCGGGTCCTTCCGCGGGCATGGGGGCCGGACCACTCGCGGCCCCGCCACCACAGCCACCGACCAGCACCGCGATCACGACGGACGACAGGCTGTGCTTCGGCTTCATGGCGCGTCTCCCCTGGTTTTTCTTCCGGTGGTTTGCCGGAACGTCGCCGCTCCGCCCGGGGGTGTCAAGCCGCGGCGCGGAACTCCAAAGTGCCGCCCCCCTCCGCCACATCCGCGACGATCCGAGCGCCATCCGGGACCTCTCCCTCGAGAACCTTCATGGCCAGCGGGTTCTGGATCAGCCGCTGCACCGCCCGCTTCAGGGGCCGCGCCCCGAACGCGGGGTCGTACCCTTCCCGCGCGATCAGCGCGCGGGCCGCGTCCGTCAGCTCCAGCACGATGCGACGCTCGGCCAGCAGCGCTTCCACCCGCCGCAGCTGGAGCTCCACGATCTCCTTCAGCTCCGCCTCGCCCAGCGGCCGGAACACGATGATGTCATCCACGCGGTTCAGGAACTCCGGCCGGAAGGCGCGGCGCAGCTCCCCCTCCACGTGGGTCTCCACCTCTCCGAAGTCACCGCCCGCGTGCTCCAGGATGTAATGGCTGCCGATGTTCGACGTCATGATGATCACGACGTTCCGGAAGTCCACGGTCCGCCCCTGGCTGTCGGTGAGCCGACCGTCATCGAGGATCTGGAGCAGGACGTTGAACACGTCCGGGTGCGCCTTTTCGATCTCATCGAAGAGGACCACGCTGTAGGGCCGCCGCCGGACCTGCTCCGTGAGCTGACCCCCTTCCTCGTAGCCTACGTAGCCCGGCGGCGCGCCGATCAGGCGGGCGACGGCGTGCTTTTCCATGTATTCGGACATGTCGATGCGGACCATGGCGTCCTCGTCGTCGAACAGGAACTCGGCGAGGGCACGCGCGGTCTCGGTCTTTCCGACGCCGGTCGGCCCGAGAAAGATGAAGCTGCCGATGGGCCGGTTCGGGTCCTGGAGCCCCGCCCTGCTCCGTCGCACCGCGTTGGCCACGGCCTCCACCGCCTCCCGCTGCCCCACCACGCGGGCGGCCAGGAGCGTTTCCAGGTGGCGGAGCCGTTCCCGCTCGGTCTCGAGCATCCGGCTGACGGGGATCCCCGTCCAGCGCGAGACCACCTCGGCCACGTCCTCCGCGTCCACCTCCTCCTTGAGGAACGGGCCGCCCTCCTGCAGCTGGTGGAGCCGCGCCTCGGCCTCGCCCAGCTCCTGCTGCGCAGCCGGGATCTCACCGTACTGGATCTCCGCCGCCCGGCTCAGGTCGGCCGTGCGGGTCACACGCTCCGCCTCCACCCTGAGGTCATCGATCCGCTGCTTCAGCTCCCGGATCCGCTGGATCTGGTCCTTCTCGCTCTGCCATTTCGCCTTCATCCCGCTGGCGCGCTCCTTCAGCTCCGCCAGTTCCTGCTCGATGGCCTGCCGGCGCCGCACGGCCTCCTCCTCCTCCTCCCGCCGCATCGCCTGCTTCTCGATTTCCAGCTGCACCACTCTACGCTCCACCTCGTCGATCTCCTGGGGCAGGCTGTCGATCTCGATCCGCAGCCGGCTGCCGGCCTCATCGATCAGGTCGATCGCCTTGTCCGGGAGGAAGCGCCCGCCGATGTAGCGGTCGGACAGGCGGGCGGCCGCGATCAGGGCGTCGTCCCGGATCCGGACGCCGTGATGGACCTCGTAGCGCTCCTTGAGCCCGCGCAGGATGGCGATCGCGTCCTCCACGCTCGGCTCGCCCACGAACACCGGCTGGAAGCGGCGCTCCAGCGCTGCGTCCTTCTCGATGTGCTTGCGATACTCGTCCAGCGTGGTGGCCCCGACCACGTGCAGCTCACCCCGGGCCAGCGGCGGCTTGATCATGTTCCCGGCGTCCACCGCGCCCTCTGCCGCGCCCGCGCCCACGATCGTGTGCAGCTCGTCGATGAACACGACATAGCGGCCTTCCGCCTCCACCAGCTCCTTCAGCACCGCCTTGAACCGCTCCTCGAACTCGCCCCGGTACTTCGCGCCCGCCACCATGCTGCCGATGTCCAGCGCGACGACCGTCTTGTTCTTCAGCGACTCCGCCACGTCGCCGCTCACGATCCGCTGCGCCAGCCCCTCCACGATCGCCGTCTTCCCCACCCCCGGCTCCCCGATCAGCACCGGGTTGTTCTTCGTCCGGCGGCTCAGCACCTGGACGACCCGCCGGATCTCCTCGTCCCGCCCGATCACGGGGTCCAGCTTCCCCTGCCGCGCCGCGGCCGTCAGGTCCCGGCTGAACCGCTCCACCGCGCGGTACTGCTGTTCCGGGTCCTGCGTGCTCACACGGTGCGGACCCCGCACCACCCCCAGCGCCTGCTTCAGCGACTCGTACGTCGCCCCCTCCCCCGCCAGCAGCTCCTTCGTGTCGCTCCCCTTCTGCCACGCCAGCCCGAGCAGCATGTGCTCCGTGCTCACGTACTCGTCCTTCAGTTCCCGCGCTTCCTCCTCCGAGCGGGCCAGGATCTGGTTCAGCTCCCGCGACAGCGTCGGCCTCGAGCCCCCCGTCTGCTTCGGCAGCCGCTCCAGCGCCGCCCCGACCCGCTCCCGCACCCGCGCCGCGTTCGCCCCCACCTTGTGGAGGATCGGCACGACCACCGTATGCTCCTGCGTCAGCAGCGCCGCCAGCAGATGCAGGTCTTCCAGCGACGGGTTGCCCCGCCGCTGGGCGTCGGCCGCCGCCTCCTGCAGCGCCTCCCCCGCCTTGATCGTCAGCCGCTCCGAATTCAGCATCGCGCCCCTGTCCTCGCCGTATGATGTGCGCCCGCCCGCCCCGCCCGGGTGTCACATTGCATGCCGCCCCGCCCTGCCGATCCGGCAGAGACTCCCGGACCCGCTTGACACCCGCTCCGGCGGGGGCGAGCCTCACACCGCGCGATTGCCAACAGGGAGGACCGTGACCGAACCCCTCGACCCCACCGCCACGACCGCTGTCCGCGTCGCCCTGCGCCGACGGAGGCGGGCCGTTCTGGGCCTGCTGATCGCGGCCACGTTCGCGGGGTGCGAACGGGAGGACGCCACGGCGTCCGGGCGGCTGACGCCCGAGGCGTTCGCGGACGTGATCGTGGAGCTGCGGGAAGCCGAGCGTGATGCGCTGGAGACGGACAGCGCGATGGAGGTTTTCGCCCGGCGGAAGGCGGAGATCCTCGAACGGCATCGCACGTCGGAAGAGGAGATCCGGGCGTTCGTGGCGGATCCCCGCCATGACGTGCGGATGCTCGCCGACGTGTGGGAGGAGATCTCCAACCGGCTGCGCAGGCCGGTGCCCGAGGACACCCTCTGATGGCCGTCCCCGGGGTACGGACGTTGCACTGTTGTATTCCCGGACAGGCGAAATGCGACGCAGTCGTTGAGGGAATACACATGGCGCTAGAGCACACCGACGGACGCTGCACGGGGAACTGGCGACTGGTGGGGACCGGCGCGGGGCGGCAGATCTCGTGCGAGCGGTGCCAGGCCGCGTTCCGCGCGACACCGGAGAACCGGCTGTCCGCGATCGACGAGAACTACGCGGGGATCTACCTGCGGCGCCTGACCGCCGAAGGGCTGGCGCAGAGGGAAGACCGCGACGTCGCTTAGGCCGGCTCCGCCGGCCGGTCTTCGCCTCCGGCTCAGACGAGTGGGTGTCGTGCGCGGGCCACTCCGACGCCGACCCTTCTTCTTGCTCACCGGCCAGGCACGAACAACCCGATCGGGGGACTGGGGGTCCTTCCCTCCGCGCATGAAGTCAGGCGTGAAGCGGGGGCGCCCGGGAACCACCCCCGCTCGATGTCCCGGCTCAGGAGAGATCGGCCCGGAAAGGCCCCTCCTGACTCAGGTCATTCCCATTCAATCGTCGCCGGCGGCTTCGAGCTGACGTCGTAGCAGACGCGGTTCACGCCGGCGACTTCGTTGATGATCCGGTTGGAGATGCGGCCGAGGACATCCGGCGGGAAGGGAAACCAGTCGGCCGTCATGCCGTCCCGGCTGGTTACGGCCCGGAGCGCCACCACGCTGTCGTAGGTGCGGTAATCGCCCATGACGCCCACGGTCCGGACCGGGAGCAGCACCGCGAAGGCCTGCCAGATGTCGTCGTAGAGGCCGGCGGCGCGGATCTCCTCCAGGTAGATGGCGTCGGCCTCGCGGAGGACGGCGAGTCGATCCGTGGTGATCTCGCCGAGGATGCGGACGGCCAGGCCGGGGCCGGGGAACGGGTGGCGGGCCACGAGCTCCTCCGGCAGACCCAACTCGCGACCGACGTTCCGGACCTCGTCCTTGAACAGCTCCCGGAGCGGCTCCACCAGCTCGAACTTGAGGTCCTTCGGCAGCCCGCCGACGTTGTGGTGCGTCTTGATCACGGCCGACGGGCCGCGCACCGACTGGGACTCGATGACATCCGGGTAGAGCGTGCCCTGGACCAGGAACCGGGCGCCCTGCCCGTGCTCCGTGGCCGCCCGCTCGAAGACGCGGATGAACCGCTCCCCGATCACCTTCCGCTTCTCCTCGGGGTCCACGATCCCGTCCAGGTGGCCCAGGAACTCGGCCGCGGCGTGCACCACCTCCAGCCGGATCCCCAGGTGGCGCCGGAACGTCCGCTCGACGCCTTCCCCCTCCGCCTTCCGCAGCAGTCCGGTGTCCACGAAGATGCACGTCAGCTGGTCCCCGATGGCGCGGTGGACCAGCGCGGCCGCCACCGAGGAGTCGACCCCGCCGGAGAGGCCGCAGATCACCTGCTCCCGTCCGACCCGGGCACGGATCCGCTCGACCGCCTCGTCGATGAAGGAGCCCGGGGTCCAGGTGGGCTCGCACCCGCAGATCCGGAAGACGAAGTTGGAGATCACCTCGTCCCCGCGCGGCGTATGGGCGACCTCGGGGTGGAACTGAACCCCGTAGGTCCGCCGCTCGCGGTTGCGGAACGCCGCCACCGGCAGGCTCGGTGTGGTGGCCAGGACATCGTAGCCCGCGGGCGGCGTCGTCACGTGGTCGCCGTGGCTCATCCACACGGTCATCCGCTCGCCGTTCTCGAAGCCGGCGAAGAGCTCGTCACCGTCGACGATGTGCATCTCGGCCCGGCCGTATTCCCGCCTGCCGCCCTCGACCTCGGCCCCCTCCAGGTGCGCCAGGAGCTGCATCCCGTAGCAGATGCCGAAGATCGGCACGCCCAGCTCGAGCATCGCCGGGTCCGCGCCGGGGACATCGTCCCCGTAGACCGACGCCGGCCCCCCGGAGAGGATGATCCCTCGCGGCTCCCAGCGCCGGATCTCGTCCACGGTCACGGTCGGGGGGTGGATCTCGCAGTAGACGCGCTCCTCGCGGATCCGCCGCGCGATGAGCTGCGTGAACTGCGAGCCGTAGTCCAGGATCAGGATGCGGTCCGTCATGCCTCGCGGGATGCCGGGGCCCGGGTCGACGTCGTGGCCGCCGGGGCGGGCAGCTCGTGGCGTATCAGGTCGTCCCACGTCTCGCGCCGGC